>SUYI01000045.1 GCA_015060485.1 Prevotella sp.
GCGAAAGATATCAACAGGTGGCACAAAAAGGATAACCACTGGAAGTGTATCGGTTATCACTACGTCATCCGTCGTAATGGAGCGATTGAGCCAGGCCGTCCGGAATGGATGGTCGGCGCCCACTGCCTGCACCACAACGCCCACTCCATTGGCGTCTGCTACGAGGGCGGTCTGGACATCCGCGGTCAACCCGCCGACACGCGTACCGCTGAACAGAAGCAGGCCATGCGACAGTTGCTCGAACAGCTGCACCGGCGCTACCCCCGCGCGCTGATAGTCGGTCACCACGACCTAAACCCGCAGAAGGACTGTCCGTGCTTCGATGCAGCACACGAGTATGCCGACTTGAACGATGTTCGAGCCTGCTCCCGCTCGACAAAGTGAGCAAAAAAAGGACTACTCGAGTAGTCCTTTTTATTTGTATGCCTCTCGCAGGGATTGTTAATAAGTAGGGTGGTTTGGTGCAAAAAGTTAGCAAAAATCAAGAATTTCTGTCATTTTGCAAAAATAATCAGCTGTTTTGTTTGCAATTTAATATTTTCTTTGTATCTTTGCCCGCCAAAATGACCGGGTTGTCGGTCGAAATAGAAAAAATAGGTTATGAGTCAACTGATAAAACCCATCGATTACGAATCCCTGCTCGACATGAAACAGACCGAGCAGGGTATTAAACTGATTAAAGAGTTTTTCCAACAGAATATCTCCACGGAACTGCGTCTGCGCCGCGTGACGGCCCCGCTGTTTGTGCTGAAGGGACTGGGCATTAACGACGACCTGAACGGTGTGGAACGTGCCGTGTCGTTCCCCATCAAGGACCTGGGCGATGCCAAGGCCGAGGTGGTGCACTCGCTGGCAAAGTGGAAGCGCCTGTCGCTGGCTGAATACCATATAGAGCCGGGCTACGGCATCTATACCGACATGAACGCCATCCGCGCTGACGAGGAGCTGGACAACCTGCATTCGCTATATGTAGACCAGTGGGACTGGGAGG
Source organism: Prevotella sp. (assembly GCA_015060485.1). Lineage (GTDB taxonomy): Bacteria > Bacteroidota > Bacteroidia > Bacteroidales > Bacteroidaceae > Prevotella. The sequence goes on from SUYI01000045.1 coordinate 992, forward strand.
CAGTGATAACGAAGGAGCAGCGCACAGTGTCGTACCTGAAGAACGTGGTGGAGCGCATTTATGCCGCCATTCGCCGTACGGAGTATCTGACGTGTGAGACGTATCCGCAGATTAAGCCCTTCCTGCCTGAGAAGATTCACTTCATTCATGCCGAGGAACTGCTGAAGATGTATCCTGACAAGACGCCGAAGGAGCGCGAGGATGCCATCTGCGAGGCTTATGGTGCCGTATTTATAATAGGTATAGGCGGCAAGCTGTCGAATGGTGAGAAGCACGATGGTCGTGCGCCGGACTACGACGACTGGTCGACGGTGGGTGAGAACGGCCTGGAGGGTCTGAACGGCGACATTCTGATATGGTATCCCGTCTTGGGCAGAAGCTTTGAGCTGTCGTCGATGGGTATCCGTGTGGACAAGACATCGCTGCTGCGCCAGCTGAGGTTAGAAGGCAAGGAGGAACGCGAGCAGCTGTATTTTCACCAGAAGCTGCTGAACGACGAGTTGCCGCTTAGCATCGGTGGCGGTATCGGTCAGAGCCGTCTGTGTATGGTGCTGCTGCACAAGGGACATATCGGCGAGATTCAGGCTTCGATATGGCCGGACGATATGCGCCAGGAGTGCAAAAAGCTTGGAATGACGCTGATATAAGAAGTGATAAGTGATATACTTAGGCTAAGTTAAGATCCAGAAGGTCCCTCAATTTTCCGATTGAGGGATTTTCTTTTGCCATTTGTTCGTATTGTTCGCGGCGCGACAGGATGCGTTCGCCCTTCTTTTGTTCTGCCACGCGCAGGGTAAGGGTGATGGCGGCATTCTGGAGGTCGCGCTTCAGCGTGCTGACGATGCTGCCCTTGATTTGTTCCATCTGTTCAAGGGCGAGTTGGTTGTCGACGGTCACCTCGATGGCAGGCAGTTCGGTGATGACGGGGTTCATGTTCTTCATGCGTGTGGCGATGCCGCTGAGCTGCTGGGGCATGCGGTTGCACATGGAGAGCCACTCGATTTGCAGGTCTTCCTGGGTGAAGGCCCTATTTCCTTCCGAGGCACTGCTTGTGGGATTGTCGCCAGGAGTAAGAGAAGTGCTTTTGTTTTTGAGTTTTCCGCGCAGCACATCCCAGGAGTTGGTGATGGAAGACACCAATTGGCGTGAACGGACATTTTTGGGACTGGCACTTTGGGGACTGGTACTTTTGGGAGCGTCCTCTTTATGCGGGGTTGATGCCACAGGCTCAGCCGCAGCCACCTGTCGGACTGCATGTTTCGGCTGAGGCTGTTGCATCAGTTGCTTAAACAGGGATTTTAATCGTCTGGGCTGACGCCCACTGCCTGGGGCATCGTCGGGTTGCGTAATCTGGGCAATCTCGATGAGTGTCAGCTCGACGAGCAGGCGTTTGTTGCTGGACTGGCGATAGTTGATGTCGCACTGGTTCATGAGTTGCAGGGCCTTGTAGAGGAAGGGCACGGGGCACTTCTTGGCCTGTTCCTGATAGCGCTGGCGCTGCTGGTCGCTGACTTCGAGCAGTGGTAGTGTCTGCGGATCCTTGGCCATGAGCACGTTGCGCACGTGTTTGGCAAGTCCCTGAACGAGCAGTCCGCCGTCGAACCCCTTATTGATAACGCTGTTGAGCAGGAGCATGATGTCCATAGCCTTGTTGGCAACAGCGAGGTCGACAATCTGGAAATAGTTCTCGGCATCGAGCACGTTAAGGTCCTCGATGACTTTCTGGTAGGTGATGTTGCCCTGACAGAACGATACGGCCTGGTCGAAGATGCTGAGGGCGTCGCGCATGCCACCGTCGGCTTTCTCGGCAATGACTGCCAAAGCCTCGTCCTCGTAGGTGATGCCTTCCTGCCGAGCCACGTTCTTGAGATGGGCGATGGTGTCGCGGACGGTCATACGTTCGAAGTCGTAGATCTGGCAACGCGAGAGGATGGTGGGCAGAATCTTATGCTTCTCGGTGGTGGCGAGAATGAAGATAACGTGTGCGGGGGGCTCCTCGAGGGTCTTCAGAAAGGCGTTGAAGGCCGCCGTGGAGAGCATGTGTACCTCGTCGATGATGAAGACCTTGTACTTGCCTACCTGCGGCGGGATGCGCGTCTGTTCCATGAGCGTCTTGATGTGCTCGACGCTGTTGTTCGAGGCGGCATCGAGCTCGAAGATGTTGAACGAGCGCTGTTCGTTGAACGCCTGGCACGACTCACACTGTCCGCAGGCTTCACCGTCGGCAGTAGGCGACTGGCAGTTGATGGCTTTGGCAAAAATGCGCGCACAGGTGGTCTTACCCACACCGCGAGGTCCGCAGAACAGGTAGGCGTGGGCCAGCTTGCCGCTCTTGACGGCATTCTTCAGCGTGGTGGTCAGCGCCTGCTGTCCGACGACGGTATCGAACGACATCGGGCGGTATTTTCGCGCAGAAACAATATATTCTTCCATAATTTTTTGATTGTGACTGCAAAATTAGAAAAAAAATCGTATCTTTGCAAGCGAAAAAGCAAAAATGTTATGAAGAAAGTAAAATCGCTATTGCTACGCATCTGGCATATTCCGGCTCTGAAATATATCGTTGTGACTGTTCTGGCTGTGGTGCTGATAGGTTTCGTTGACGAGAACAGCGTGTGGCACCACATTCGCAACAAGCAGTACATCGGTGAGTTGGAGGACGAAATCGAGCGCTACGAGGAGCTGAACCAGAAGAACCAGGCTCAAATCCGTGAGTTGGACAGCAATCCGAAGGCCATTGAGAAGATAGCCCGCGAGCGATATTTCATGAAGACTGACGAGGAGGACATCTTCGTGCTCAGTGATGACCAGCCAAAGGAGGTGAAGGATGCGGCAGCTGAGTAATGTGGAGACGATGCTCCTGCTGTTGGGAGGTCTGCTGATGGTGGCCGGTTCGGGTGCCAGCCTGTTTCTGCAGTCGTGGGCGGCGTATGTCTATGCTCCGGGTGCGCTGTTGTTTGTGGCCATGCAGCTGCGTCAGCGCTACGAGGGCCACAATTTTGTCATCCGTCGTCTGCGCCGCATACTGATCATGAGCGACGTGCTGTTCCTGTTGGCTGCCCTGCTGATGTTTGCCAATGCGGGAAACTTTCTGGGACTGCAATATCTGTCGTATATAAAATATGTACATAATAACTGGATTGTGGTGTTGCTTGTGGCAGCCATCCTGCAGCTTTATGCCAGCCACAGAATAGCCAACGAGCTGGAGAAAGACGCAAAAAATGCTAAATAATTGCTCAAATGTTTTAAAATGAGCAAATATATTTTCTTATTTCGCGAGAACATAGTACATTTGCAATCGATTTTAGATTATGAATACTGTCGATTGTCTATGAATAGAATACTATACGCAACGCTTGTGGTGGCTTTGTTTGCCTCCTGTGCCAGTTCTTATAACGTCACTGGCTCGTCGTCGGTGTCGGCATTGGATGGCAGCAAGTTGTACCTGAAAGCCTTGAAGTCGGGAGAGGTCAAGAACATTGACTCCTGCGACGTCGTGCACGGAGAGTTCCATTTTGCCGGTCTGTTGGACTCGGTACGCATGGTGAACCTCTTCATGGACGACGAGAGCCTGCTGCCTGTCGTGCTCGAGGAGGGTGACATCCGGGTGAAGATAGGTCCGATGGGTCCCAGCGTAGAGGGTACGCCGCTGAACGACAGCCTGTATAAGTTCATCGACAAGCACAACCAACTCATCAGCCGCATGAACGAGCTGGGGCATAAGCAGAACCAGATGATTTTGGAGGGTATCGACGAGGAGACCATTGCCGAGCAGCTGAATGCCGAGGCAGCCCAGATAGCCCAGGAAGAAGACGAGCTGGTGACGAAGTTCATTGAGGACAACTACGACAATGTGTTGGGTCCAGGCGTGTTCCAGATGATTACCGGCCAGTACCGGTTCCCCATTCTGACCCCGCAGATAGAATATATCATGTCGAAAGCAACGAACACGTTCAAGAACGATCCTTACGTCAAGGAATACTATAGTACCGCACAGGAAAACGAGGAACGCATGAACGGTCTGAAGGAACCTGCCGGAGTGGCTGGCACCGCTGCATTGCCTGTCGACACAGTGGCTCCACAGACTCCTGCACCTGCTCCAGCACCGCTGACCAACATCCCCCAGCCATGAAGACGCTCATCAAGGGAGGACATCTTGTCAATGAAGGACGCATCTCGGACGGCTTCATCGTCGTCGAGAACGGCAACATCATAGCAATCACGAAACAACAGCCCGAGGCATCGTTTGACGAAACGATAGATGCCTCGGGCTGTTACGTGTTGCCGGGGTTGATTGACGACCATGTGCATTTTCGTGAGCCCGGACTGACCGCAAAGGCAGATATAGACAGTGAGAGCCGTGCGGCAGCAGCAGGGGGTGTGACGAGCTATTTTGACATGCCCAATTGTGTGCCGCAGACCACCACGCCGGAGACTTTGGAGGAGAAGTTCCGGCTGGCCTCGCAGAAGAGCCATGTGAACTATTCGTTCTTCTATGGTGCCACCAACGACAATGCCGACAGCTTTGCGCAGTTGGATGCAACGCGCATTCCTGGTATAAAACTTTTTATGGGTTCATCGACGGGAAACATGCTGGTAGACCGCCCGCAGTCGTTGGAGCGCATTTTCAAGACATGCAAGCTGCCGCTGATGGCCCATTGTGAGGATACAGGCATCATCGACCGTAATATGAAGGAAGTGCAGCAGGCTTGGGGTGAAGATCCGCAGGTGAGTATGCATGCACTGATACGTAGCGAGGAAGCCTGTCTGGCGTCCTCGGCTAAGGCCGTCGAGCTGGCTAAGAAATATGGTACGCGACTGCATATCGCCCATATCTCTACTGCCGAAGAGCTGGAGCTTTTTACAGCGTGTTGTGATTCAGTCTCAACAAACATAACCGCTGAGGCTTGTGTGGGGCATCTCTATTTTACCCAGCTTGACCATGAGTCGCTGGGGGCGAAGATCAAAGTAAACCCCGCTATCAAGACACCGGTAGACCGTTTCCTGCTGCGTGAAGCCCTGAACGACGGACGTATCAGCGTGGTGGCGACCGATCATGCCCCCCATTTGCTGGAACAGAAGCAGGGCGGTTGCGTGAAAGCCGCTTCGGGTATGCCCTTGATACAATTCTCGCTGGTTACCATGCTGGAACTGGTCGATGAGGGTGTGCTGACGATAGAACGGCTGGTGGAGTTGATGTGTCACAATCCGGCACGCCTGTTTGGCGTCCAGCAGCGCGGCTTTTTGCGCGAGGGCTACCGTGCCGACATCACCATCGTGCGTCCGCATGCACCGTGGACAGTCACCACAGACATCATTGAGAGCAAGTGTAAGTGGAGTCCGATGGAAGGTCACGAGTATCAGTGGCGCGTGGAGCGTACGCTGTGTAACGGTCAGTCCGTCTATGCCGACGGGGTGGTAAATGACACCGTCATCGGAGAAGAAATACGTTTTAACCATTCGCAGTCATGATAGCACGTTATGCCATTCCTTTCTTTCTGATTATGGGACTCGTCGTTGTTCCGTTGTTGCTGATATTGCTATGCCGTTGGCTTTTGCCCAAACGACATTGGCGAAAGGTCGCAATAGCGTGTACGCTGATGGTGTGGGCACTGGTGTTGTATGGACATTTCGTCGGATACCAGGAGCTGGAGGTGCATCGCTACGATTTCGTTTCTGCCGATGTGCCAGAAGCGTTCGACGGCTATCGTATTGTGCAGTTCAGCGATGCCCATGTGGGCACGATGACGGGGTCGCGTCAGTGGTTGCTGCAACGTGACGTAGACAGTATCAATGCCCTGAAACCCGATGTGATTGTCTTTACGGGTGATCTCCTGAACCTGCATCCTGAAGAGTTGAATGAACATAAGGCCATACTGAGTCAGTTACACGCGAAAGACGGTGTTTATAGTGTGTTGGGAAACCACGATTACCCTATCTATTTGGATTGTGACGAAGCCACGAAAAAGGACCTTCTGTGCCAGACTATAGAATATGAACGGGCGTTGGGGTGGAAACTGCTGTTGAATGAGCATCGCATCGTGCGTCGTGACTCCGACAGTATCGTCATTGCCGGTATGGAGAATTGGGGAAAGGTAAAGCGTATGCCTCGTAAGGGCGATGTCAAGAAGACACTGGCAGGTATCAGCCAACAGCCAACAACCAACGGACAGCAGCCGTTTATCCTCATGCTGCAGCACGACCCTACTGCCTGGGAAGAGAAGATTTTGCCTGAATGTGAGGCACAGCTGACGCTGAGCGGACATACTCATGGAGGACAGTTCAAACTGTTCGGATGGTCGCCGGCATCATTGTCGTATAATGAGTGGAACGATTGGGCCTATCGGGACGACCGTGCGCTGTTTGTGTCGACCGGACTGGGAGCCCTTATCCCCTTCCGCTTGGGCATGCCGGGCGAAATAGTGCAGATTACGTTAAAGAGTAAAAAGGTAAAAAAGTAAAAGAGTAAAAAGGTAAAATTAGATATGAAGAGGTTCCTATATTGTGTTTATCAGGTTTTCATTGCTGTTCCTGTGACCATCGTGATGACCATTTGGACGGCATTGCTGGTAGGTGTGGGATGCACCATTGGCGACGGCCACTATTGGGGCTATTACCCTGGACGCTGGTGGGCTCGAACCATTACTCGTGTCTTCCTGTTGCCTGTCAAGGTGGAAGGACGTGAACATCTGGAACCCAATCAGTCCTATGTCTTTGTATCGAACCATCAGGGTGCCTTCGACATTTTCCTGATTTACGGTTTCCTGGGCCGTAACTTCAAGTGGATGATGAAGCACCAGATTAACAAGATTCCCTTCGTGGGCTATGCCTGTCGTAAGTCGCACCAGATTATGGTCGACAAGCGTGGGGTGGGGAAGGTACGTCAGACCTATACGTCAGCACGCCATATCTTGGAAACTGGTAACTGTTCTGTAGTGGTGTTTCCTGAGGGTGCACGTTCGTTTACTGGTCACATGGCAGCCTTTAAGAAGGGAGCCTTTGCGTTGGCCGATGAGTTGCAACTGCCAGTAGTGCCATTGACTATCAACGGCTCGTTCCAAGTGATGCCACGTATGAAGGACTGGCATTTTGCTACGTGGCATCCGCTGTCGCTGACCATCCATCAGCCAGTCTATCCTGTAGGCCAGGGGACTGCCAACGTGCAAGCCACCATGAAGCAAGCCTACGACAGTGTGATGTCATCGTTGGAACCAGCTTTTCAGGGCTTTGTAGAAAACCCCGACCAATAATAATAACCGTTAACCAATAACCATTAACCGTTATTTCACTCCCACAATGTTCGTCTTGGGTAGTTCGCGGTTGCGCTTGTTGACAACGGTCACAACGGCCTGAGCCAGATTGATGAAGGCCAGTCCTGTGGCTGTTTCGCTGTTGGTGGCAGCAGGCTCGCCGGCATCGCCACTCTCACAGATGCTTTGTACCAAAGGAATCTGAGCTAACAGGGGCACGTTCATCTCTGCTGCCAGTTGCTTGCAGCCCTCTTTGCCAAAGATATAGTATTTGTTCTCGGGCAGTTCAGCGGGCGTGAACCATGCCATGTTTTCCACCAAACCGAGAATGGGTACATTGACCTTCTCGTTACGGTACATGTCGATACCCTTGCGGGCATCGGCCAATGCGACCTGTTGAGGTGTGCTGACAATGACGGCGCCCGTAATGGCCAGCGTCTGCAACAGCGTGAGGTGAATGTCGCTGGTGCCTGGAGGTGTGTCGAGAATAAAATAGTCCAATTCTCCCCAATCGGCATCGGCAATCAGCTGCTTCAGGGCATTCGTTGCCATTCCGCCACGCCAGAGGGTAGCCGTATCGGGCGAGACGAAGAAACCTATGGAAAGCATCTTGATACCATAGGCCTCGATGGGACAAATCAGGTCGCGCCCGTCTACATGTACAGCATAGGGGCGCTCGTCCTCGACATGAAACATCTTGGGCATTGACGGACCAAAGATGTCGCAGTCGAGCAAGCCGACCTTATATCCCAAACGAGCCAGAGCAATGGCCAGGTTGGCAGAAACGGTGCTTTTGCCCACGCCACCCTTACCCGAGCTGACGGCGATGATGTTCTTCACCTGCGGCAGCATCTTGCCCACCTCAGGACGCGGCTTCGACTTAAACTCAGTCTTGATGTCGACCTTGATGGGAATTTCGGTGGCAGAACCACCGAATACACTGGCACAGTGGTATTTGATGGCCGCTTCGGCAGCCTTGACAGTAGATTTCAGAAAGGGGTCGGTGTCGCGGGGAAATTCCAGTACGACGGTCACCTTCCAGAAATCATCCTCTGCAGAGGGAGCAGCAATGGCGGGCGTCTCGGCCACCATGCCGCTCTCTACGAGGTTTTTCTTCGTGCCGGCATACGTTACTGTTGCCAGCGCGTCCATAATCAGTTTCGGATATAATTTCACAGTTATCTTTCTTTGAAGCTTGAGATGTTCTTCCAATCTTTGTGAGACATGTAAACTGCTGCACTGCCACGCGGGATGAGGAAGATGGGAGCAGATCCCTTAAACGTGCTCTTCGATATGCTGGGCGGAGCAGAGGTGTTGAGCACCACTGTCTTCAGCGACGGACACTTGGAAAAGGCTGAACCGCCAATTCTCTTCAGTGCTACCGGCAGTTCCACGATGGAGAGCATCGTGCACTCCTCGAAGGCAGAACTGCTGATTTCCTTGACGGCAACCGGGAAGGTCAGAGAAACGAGACTGGCGCACTTGGAGAATGCTGCCTCGCCAATGCTCGTCAGCGCGGGAGGTAATGAAATCTCAGACAGTGTCGAACAACCCTGGAAGGACTTGAGGCCAATCTTGCGGACGGTATTCGGGATGGTAATAGAACGCAGACTGCTGCAATTGCGGAACATGTCATTGGTGATTTCGGTAATAAGGCCGTTGATGACCACACTGTCCAGTGAGGTGCAGTCCTCAAAAGCACTGGTGCCGATGTTGCTTACCAAGTTGGGAATTATCATCTCCTTCAAAGTCGTACATCCTTCGAAGGCATGAGAGCCAATCTTCTTCAGTCCATCGGGTAGCGTGATGGCAGCCAGGTTTTTGCAATCGTTGAAAACCTCGTTGCCCAAAACCTTTACACTGCCGGGAATGGTAATGGAAGAGAGGCTGGTGCAGTCTTTGAAAGCATCATTGCTCAGCTCGTCGAGGGAACCTTCAAGGGTAACAGTCGACAAAGCCTTGCAGCCTTCGAAAGCGTTGACACCTAATTTGTTAATGCTCTTGAGCGTAACGTTCGAGAGGCTGGTGCAGTCCTCGAAGGCGTCGCTGCCGATCTTGCGGACTTCTTCCATCTGTATGTTCGCGAGGGCAGCACATTTCTTGAATGCAGCGTTGCCTATCTCTGTGACACCTTCGGGAATCACCACATTGTTCAGAACTTCACAACCAAAGAATGCCTCATTGCCGATGACGGCGAGGTCCTTCGACAAGATGATGGAAGTCAGACTCTTACAATCCTTAAAGACGTCGGCTTCCAGTAGGCGGATGCCTGCGGGTAATGTCACGGTGGTGATGGACTTACAATCTTCGAAGGCATTGGCCTCGATGGCCTTCAGACTCTCGGGCAGGGTGAAGTCCGTCAGACTCTCACAATCCTCAAAGCACGACTTACCAATGGTGATGAGTGTCTGCGGCAGTACTACTTTCTGCAGATTCTTGGCACCAGCAAAGAGGTTGGCGGGCAGTTCGCCATTCTTGGTCTTCAAACCGTCCTTGCCTTCCACAATGATGGCGTCAGCAAGGTCGACGGATGTCACCAGACACTCATCAGGATTTTTCTTGTTAGTCTTTGTACGGGTGACAATCTGTTGCAGCAGTTTCAAATCTTGCCCGTTGAGGGGGCCACAGATTTTCAGCTCCGAAATAGTAAAACGGGTAGATTCGGGGAGCTGGGTTGCTAACTTGCCGACAGAGTCGACTGTGATAGTCTCTGCTGCCGCTGTAAAGAACATCGGAAGCATTGCCAATAGGATTAAGATGTGTCGTTTCATATTCAATAAGTTTTTAGCGTTAGTTTATTTCGCTTTGTCGAGTGAACTGCGCTTGGTGCGGTGATAGGAGCGGTAGTCGTCGAGTTCGATTTCTACGTCAGGCTCTACCAGCTGTCCGTCGCGAGGCAGGCAGAACTTCATGTATTTGATGTTCAGACCACGGGCTATCCACATCGACTCGTAATACGTTTGTATTCCGAGAAATGAGGAATGAGAAGTGAGAAATGAGGAATGGTCTCCGTACAGGTCTTCTGTACGGAATACGATGGGCAGGTGGTTTCTCTCGACCAGATAGCTGGTGTAGGTGAAGAGGAAGTTGGAATCGGTCTTCAGATGAATAAAACCGCCGTCGACGAGGAACTTACGGTAGCGTTCCAGAAACCAAGTTGAGGTGAGACGCTTGCGGGGGTTCTTCATCTGAGGGTCGCTGAAGGTCAGCCATATCTCACTGACTTCGTCTTGCGCGAAGAAACGGTCGATGACCTCTATATTGGTACGCAGGAAGGCTACATTCTTCAGTCCTTCGTTCAGCGCCTGCGTAGCTCCACTCCACATACGGGCTCCTTTGATGTCGACGCCGATGAAATTGACGTCGGGAAACATCTTTGCCAGTCCAACGGTGTATTCGCCCTTACCGCAGCCCAGTTCCAGAACGATAGGCCCGTCGTTATGGAAATAATCCTCATGCCAATGCCCTTTAAGGTCAAATGGCACGTGTTCCACTACCGAATAGGGGTATTGGAACACGTTCTCATAAGTTTCCATATCGGCGAATTTCGCCAGTTTACCTTTGCCCATAGTTGTTATTGTTTGTTGCGACTCAGTCGCAACATACTAAACATTACTCAATGACTACGGTTGTCCAGCCGTGCTTGTCTTCAATCTCGCCGTACTGGATGCCGCGCAGCGTATCGAAGAGTTTCTTTGACATCGGACCGGGCTTGTCGCCGAATGAATAGCGCTTGCCAGTGTCGAGGTCGTCGATATAAGAGATAGGTGAGATGACGGCAGCAGTACCACAGGCACCAGCCTCCTCGAAGGTCTCGAGTTCCTCCTCAGGAATAGGACGGCGCTCCACCTTCATGCCCAGATCCTCGGCTACCTGCATCAGCGACTTGTTGGTAATAGAGGGCAGGATAGAGGTTGACTTCGGAGTGATATAGGTGTTGTCCTTAATGCCGAAGAAGTTGGCAGCACCACATTCGTCCATGTATTTCTTCTCCTTGGCGTCGAGATAGAATTCGCAGGCGTAACCCTTCTCGTGGGCGAGATTGTTGGCAAATAGAGAGGCAGCGTAGTTACCACCGACCTTATACTTACCGGTTCCGAGAGGAGCAGAGCGGTCGTAGTCGCGAACAATTACGTAAGGATTGCTTGAGAAGCCACCCTTGAAGTAGGGGCCTACGGGAGTGACGAAGATCAGGAAGCAATATTCCTTGGCGGGATGAACACCCACCTGAGCTGATGTACCAATCAGCAACGGACGGATATAGAGCGTAGCGCCACTCTCATAAGTAGGAATCCACTCCTGATTCAAGCGTACCACCTTCTTCACCATCTCGCAGAACAACTCAGTGCTTACCTCGGGCATCATGATGCCACGACAGGTGCTCTGCAAGCGAGCAGCATTTTCCTCCATACGGAAAACACGCACCTTGCCGTCCTTGCAACGATAGGCCTTCAGACCCTCGAAAGCTTCCTGACCATAATGCAGACAGGTAGCAGCCATATGCAGGTTCAGATACTCGTCGGAGCATACTTCGATTTCGCCCCATTTGCCGTCGCGATAATAGCAACGTACATTGTAGTCGGTCTTCATGTAGCCAAAAGAAAGGCTACCCCAATCTAAATTCTTCATAATGTTTATTTTTATATGCCTTTTGTTTCCGTTTTGTGCGCAAAAGTAATCAAAATATTGCGCTTATGCAACAATTTCGTGCTAAAAATGCCTTATTTCTCGTTTTTCTTATTAATTTTGCAGCCAAAATTAGTTCTGAGGTAGCATGAAACGACTATTCTTTCCCTTAATCCTTATGGGATTACTGGTGCCTTCCACCTTGGTGGCACAGCTTAAACGTGGTAATTACCAAAAGGGTGATTATGGTTACCTTTTTTGTCACATGAACGATCGTGGACGGGCTTGGACGGCCTATGCGCTGAGTCGTGACGGATTCCATTATCACGACCTGTTGAATGGCGATTCCATTTTCAGCGATTTCGAAATGGCGAAGATAGAGGGTGCTACCCGCGATGCCTATATATGCCGAAAACACGACGGCAGTGGCTATCTGATGGTAACCACCGATATGAATGTAGGGCGCTTCAAGGATATGAAGAAACATGCCGAATGGGATAACTATGGCATCAATCTGTTGCACTCTGACGACCTGATTCATTGGGAGGCGAAGACTTTCGACTATCGTAAGGGACTGAGAATTTTCTGCAATCCTGATGCGGAAAGCGTTTATAAGGATTGGACGACCATTAACCGCGTGTGGGCGCCACAGATTATGTGGGACGGCGACTATGTATGGCCTGATGGTCGCAAGGGTGGATACTTCATCTATTATTCGATGTGGAATAGGGAAGAAGAGAAGTATGACCGCATGTATTATTCGTATGCCGACGAGACGTTTACCCAACTGACGCAGCCCAAACTACTTTTCGATTGGGGCTATGCTACCATTGATGCCGATATCAATTGGCTCGACAGCGACCAGCAGTGGCACATGATGATTAAGAAGGAGGGGGGCAAACCAGGGCTCTTTACAGCTACTTCGAAAGAATTGACAGGTCCTTGGAGTGAACCCGTTGAAGATGACTATGTCAATTTTGAAGGCAATAAGAAATGCGAAGGTGTGTCTGCTTTCCAGTTAGCAGGCCACGACGACTGGGTCATTGGCTATATCGAGTATTCATCGCGCCCACGCAATTATCGTCTCTGCTTGGCAGACAAATATATGCGAAACTTCCAAAAGCCGCGTAACATCGAAGGCGTCAACCGTCCACAACACGGGTCGTTCCTGCGTATCACCAAGGAGGAATACGACCGTTTGCAGGCTTGGAGCGACGGCTATGAACTGGCCACCATGAAGCCTAACAGGAAGAATCCGGTCATTCAGGGCCTTTATGCCGATCCCGAAGTGCTCTACTCCGAGCAGGATGGTAAGTATTATCTCTATCCCACGACCGACGGTCAGGAGAATTGGGATAATCACGACTTCCAATGCTATTCGAGTACTGACCTGAGGGAATGGAAATACGAGGGTGTCATCTTCGACCTGAAAACCGACTGCCAGTGGGCACACCGCAAGGCGTGGGCTCCCTGTATCATTGAACGAAAGATGGGTAAAGGCAAGAAGGCAAAATATAAGTACTTCTATTATTTCGTGGGCGAAGGTCAGATTGGTGTAGCTGTAAGCGATCAGCCTACGGGGCCTTTCAAGGACGCGCTGGGTAAACCGCTGTGTACGAAGGATATGCCTGTGATGAAGAACGGCGGTGCGACGATAGATCCTGATGTGTTACAGGACCCCAGAACAGGCAAATACTATCTGTATTGGGGTAATGGCACGATTGTTTGTGCCGAACTGAATGACAATATGACCAGTTTCAAGGGTGAACCTACCGTGATTCTGCCCCGTAAGGACAAGGCACGCTATAACTATAACGAAGGAACCTATGTGTTCTATCGTAACGGGCTCTATTATTTCACCTGGTCGGAAAACGATACGCGTTCTAAGAACTACCGTATCCGCTATGCCATCAGCGATTCACCCACGTCGTTGGTTCGCAATGGACAGCCTGTAACAGCTGCTGAGAAAGCCATCGTCCTGCAACGCGACGACGAGAACCAGATATTCGGCACAGGTCACCATGCTATTCTGCAAAAGCCAGGTACTGACGAGTGGTACATCGTGTATCATCGTTTCCAGCGTCCGCGTGGAGCCAAACTCGACTGGAGCGCGGGCTACAACCGTGAAGTATGCATCGATCCGCTGACGTTTGATGCCAATGGACAGATACAACCCGTGAAACCTGGTTTGTAATGAAATTATTATTTAAATACGTATCATAAAATGAGAAAACTAATGATGATGGCATTTATGGCAACAGGATTGGTTGCCTATGCCGGGGAAAAGAGCGACACTACGGTCATTGAAAACGCCAAGAAGGTGACGATTATCTCGAGCGATACTGAACAGCGTATCAAGGTGAGAGGCAAGGAGGGTAACAGTACTTATTTCTATGAGAATTCCATTGTCCTGAAAGATTCTGCTTATTCAAAGAAAGTAAAGATTGTGGACACGGAGGTCGAGGATTGGGATTTTGACTTGGGTTTTGGAATCCCCATTGCCACTAACGTGCCCAGCGGCATGAGCTTTGCTCCGTTCAAGTCGTATGAGTGGATTCTGGGTCTCAGATATAAGTATACGCCGAAAAAAGCGCTGCAGTCCTATTCTGTGGGACTCTGGTGCAATTGGCGAAAGTATACGCTTGATACAGACAAGATGTTTGGTAAGGATGCCAATAATGTAATTGGATTGTACGACTATCCCGCCAATGCCAGCGACAAGCGTTCGGGCATCTATGTCTTCGGTCTCTCGGTTCCTTTGTTGTTCACTCAGAAATTCGGCCGTAAAAGCGATTTCAAATTCACTCTGGGTCCTGTGGTGAACTTTAACCTGTACGGCCGTATCAAAAATGGATACACAATCGGTGATGACGAGATAGAGTTAAATACCAAAGGTGTAGAATATCGTCCTGTAACGATTGATATCATGGGTATGCTACAATACAAGGGTATTGGCCTCTATTGCAAATACTCGCCCATGAGTGTGCTGAAAAAGGATATGGGGCCGGAGTTCCGTTCGATTTCCGTCGGTATTTTCCTCTAATACCTTCAGAATAGACCTTTCGGGATAGGTATTCTATTCCCGCTCGGCCTGAATCTTTTGGATTTCCTCTTCTGTCTTGGTCAACTTGTCCTTGCAGAACTTGATAAGTCGCTGTGCAGTCTTAAGCTGCACAGCGAGTTCGTCTATATCATACTCGTTGGACTCCATTTTGCGGACGATGGTCTCCAGTTGGGCCAATGCCTCTTCGTATTTCAGTTCTTCGTTCATATTTTTTACCTTTTTACTTTTTTACCCTTTAACCGTTGACTTGATGGTTCCCTTTTCAACCCGCGTTTCTATCTCGTCGCCAGCTTTCAACTCCATGGGGTCGCGTACGGCCTTCCCGTTGAGCAGCGTGATGCTGTAGCCTCGTTTCAGCAACAGTTGTGGATCAAGGCCCTGCAACCGGATGGAAAGGCGCTCTAAAAGATGTCTCTGTTCGGATAATTGTCGTTCGATGGCTACGGGCAGGCGGCTTTCTAACATCTCCGTCCGATGTCGTGTGTCGCTCAACTTCCGCAGGGCGATGGTCGGGATGAGTGTCGAGAGTTGGCTAATGAGTTGCTGCTGATATCGAATACGTTCACCCACATACTGGCTGATGAATGTCTCGGCATCGGTGACACGTTTCCAGATGCGGTACATGTGGTCGATGAGGAAGGCCGCAGCAGCAGTGGGCGTCTTGACCTTTGTGTGGCTGACCATATCGAGAATGCTTTCGTCGCGGTCGTGTCCGATACCCGTGATAATAGGCAGTGGGAATTGGGCTACGTTCTCGGCCAAGGCCAGTGTGTCGAAACCGCTCAAATCAGCAATAGCACCTCCACCGCGCAGAATGACGACGCAGTCGAAATGAGAAGTGCGAGATGAGAGATGAGAGGTATGATTACTTTGCAACTCGTATATCTGGTTTAGAGCAGCGACAATGCTTTGCTCGACCTGTTCGCCCTGCATGATGGCAGGGAAGAGTGTCACTTCGAAACGAAAACCGTAGTCGTTGTCTTCCAGCTGATGGCAGAAGTCTCCATAGCCAGCTGCTGACTCTGCTGAGATGACGGCGATGTGTTTGGTGAACATGGGCAGTTGCAATTCGCGCTGCAGGTCGAAGACCCCCTCCTCCTTCAGCTGGCGGATGATTTCCTGGCGCTTGCGGGCCATGTCGCCTATAGTGTATGTGGGATCGATGTCGGTGACAATCCACGAGAAGCCATATGCCTCGTGATATTGGGCATAGACTTGCAGCAACACTTTCATTCCGGCTCTCAGCGGTTGGCCTGTCACGCGCTCGAAGTACGGCTTGACCATTGTCCATGTCTGTCGCCAGCATTTGGCTGAGGCTCGGGCCACAGGGGTATTCGACCGCTCGTCCTTTTCAATCAGTTCCATGTAGCAGTGCCCGCCATTTTCACGACACTCCGACAGCTCGGCCTCGACCCAATATTCGTCGGGCAGAGCCGACTCTATGGCGTCGCGAACCATCAGGTTCAGTTGGCGGAGTGACAGGTGGGGCGTATTCATAAGAGCGGATTAATGGGAATCAGAGGAACTGCGGGTGCTATACATGCCAATCTGGTAGGCACGCCAGAAGTTAGGCATTCCATAGCCATAAATATTGTCAGGGTGGTCGGCATTACTACTGGTTTGCCGAACGAGTTCTATCATCTCCTCAGCAGTCTTGCCGGGCATAGCCTGCCACAGGCAAGCCATCAGTCCGCAGACGATGGGCGCAGAGAACGAGGTGCCCATGTCGTCCATGATGGCACCTCGACCATTGACCAGTCGTGCAGGTGCCCCCATCGCGACGACATCTGGTTTTACGCGCTGGTCCTGTGTCGGTCCTACGCTGCTGAATGGTGCTATCTTGTGTGGCTCATCATCCATCACGGCACCAACGGTCATGATGTGGTCGGCATCAGCGGGTACACCAATCTTTTTGAAGGTGCCCATTCCAAGGTTGCCTGCTGAATTGACGAGTACGATACCTTTGCCTGCCAGCATAGATGCCGATTGGCTGACGAATGCCGTCTGCCCGTCGAGTTGCCACTGGCGGTACGACATGAATCTGTGGTCGTATTCATGATATCCCAACGACGAATTGATGAGGTCGCAGCCTACGGAGTCGGCAAATTCCGCTGCCATCGTCCAGTAGTCCTCTTCTACAGCTTGTTCCGTCTGCTGGTCTTCTGAACGTAGCAGCCAATAGCAGGCCTTAGGTGCTGTGCCCATGTAGTAATACGGTACGTTAATGGCCATTGCCGACAGCACCTTGGTGCCGTGATCGGTCTCAGCATAAATGCTGGGCGACTGCGGAAACACGAAGTCCCTTGTGCCGCGAATGTCGACACGTTGGAATGCCGGTATGTTGTTCACGTTTTTGAACCCTCCGTCGATGATGGCAATCATCATCGTTTCGCCACGCAGCCCGATGTCGTGTAACCGCTCGCCCTTGATGGTTTTGATCTGTGTTGCCGCTGTGCCATACACTTCTCCTAGCACACTGTCGCGTTCTTCGAAATGGTCGCGATACTTTGCCTTCAATGCGGTGGGTGATACAGAATCGGGGGCTATCCAAACCAGTTGTCTGCCTTTGATACATGGCAGTTCGTCGATGGCGTGTATCAGCGTAGAGTCTTTCACGCGAACGAGTACGGTGTTCTGCCAACGGCTCTGCCCAATGATGCTGACGTTGTTGCGCTCGATGAGGCGCACGTAACGATAGCTGACGGGCAAATCGGTAGAGTCCACCTTCAGCCCCTGACGCTTGCGGCGTTCTATGCTGCGGCGCGACAGGAAACGTGTGGGGTGTTCAAGGCTGTAGCCTGTCCCGTTCTTGTCAGTCAGATATATACGATAGATGAATGCCGGCCCGTCCTTGTAACGTACCCGTCGCGTGGTCTCCTGCTGCCCTTCGGCCCATGCACCGCAAGCCATCCACGTCAGTATGATAGTGGTCAGTAGTCGCTGAATCATGGCTGCAAAATTAATGGAAAATTTCCACAACTCCAAGCGAAATCCATTTTTCTTTATAAAAGACGTCAAAACATTTGGTAGTTTGGACAATAAGCAGTAATTTTGCACATTATTTATATATATGGACAACAAACAAGCTGCATTGGAACTGGGGACGAAGCCCGTGGGTAAACTGCTGACGCAATATGCGTTGCCGGCCATCGTCGCTATGTCTGCCTCTTCGCTATATAATATTATCGACCGCGCCTTCATCGGACAGGTGGTCGGCCCGGAGGCTATTGCCGGCTTGGGCATTACGTTTCCCTTTATGAACTTGAGTGCGGCATTCGGAGCTGCTGTGGGGGTGGGTGCGTCGACATGCATCAGCGTGAAACTAGGTCAGCATGACTACAAGCGTGCCGAGCAGTTGCTGGGCAATACGGTGACGCTGAACCTCATCGTGGGTTTCCTGTTTATGGTTATCTGTCTGCTGTTCCTCAACCCCATCTTGCGTTTTTTCGGAGCCAGCGACGTGACGCTGCCCTATGCCCGCGAGTTCATGATCGTTATCCTGCTGGGCAATATGGTGACGCACATGTATTTCGGTATGAATGCCGTATTGCGTGCTGCGGGAAAGCCCCGTCACGCGATGTATGCGACGCTGTTTACGGTGGCGTGTAACATCGTGCTGGTCATAGCCTTTGTGTGGTGGTTCCGTTGGGGCATCCGAGGGGCTGCGTTGGCGACAGTGACCTCGCAGACGCTGGCCTTGTGTTGGCAGATGTGGATATTCTCTGACAAGAAAGAGCTGTTGCACTTGAAGCGTGGCATCTATCGTCTGAAGTCGCAATTGGTCAAGAATATCATTGCTATTGGCATCTCGCCGTTTCTGATGAACGTCACCTCGTGCATCATCGTCATCTTCATGAACAATCAGTTCGTACGCTATGGCGGCGATATGGCGGTGGGTGCCTACTCGATAGCCAACTCGGTGGTCATGATGTTCTTCATGTTCGTCATGGGCATGAACCAAGGCATGCAGCCCATCGTGGGTTACAACTACGGTGCTGAGCATTACGACCGCATGTTCCGCTGTCTGTGGCTGACTATTGCTGCAGCTACGACCATCCTGCTGGTGGGCTGGTCGCTGTCGATGCTGTTCCCCCGACAGATTGCCCGTATCTTTACCACCGACGAAACGCTGATAGCATTGGCAGCACGGGGCATCAAGCTCGACATGCTGGTGTTTTTCGTGGTGGGTTCGCAGGCTGTCATCACCAACTTCTTCCAATGCATTGGCAAGGTGAAGGTCAGCATCTTCCTCTCGTTGTCACGTCAGCTGATTATGCTGTTGCCGATGGCCTACGTGTTCCCCATGTTCTGGGATTTGGACGGTGTGTGGTACTCGATGCCTGCCTCCGACTTCGGCTCGTTTGCAATGACGATACCATTGCTCGTTTGGTATATGAAGAAATTAAAAGATAAGAAATAAGAGTTAAGAAAGCATGAACGATAATAAGCACATCATTATCTGTGTGGGTCGCCAGCTGGGAAGTGGCGGACACGACATCGCCCGTATGTTGGCACTCGACTTCAACGCTAAATACTACGACCAGGAACTGCTTAACCTGGCCGCTAAGGAGAGTGGCATCAGCGAGAAATTCTTCGAGCAGAACGACGAGCGTCGAGGTTTCTTCCGTTCGCTGTTCCATATGCAAACCTCGCACGTTGGCGACAACAATCTCTACAACAACGATTTCTCGCAGGAGAACCTGTTTAAGTTCCAGAGTGACGCCATCCTGAAGGCTGCCGACGAGGGCTCGTGTGTGTTCGTGGGACGTTGTGCCGACTATGTCCTGCGCGAGCGGACGGATGTGGTAAGCGTCTTCGTCTCTGCCTCCAAGCGTTTCCGCATCGACCAGATTATGGCCAAGCTGAATGTGGATGTTCCGACGGCCAACAAGTATATCAAGCAACGTGAATCGCAGCGGGCTTCCTACTACAATTATTATACTGGCAAGAAGTGGGGCAGTGCCGAGTCGTACGATCTCTGCATCGATTCCAGCGTGCTGGGTTTGCAGGCCACCGAGCGCTTCATTGCCGATTTCGTTCGTAAACGCTTCAATCTATGATTTTACTTCGACACCTGTTGCTGCTACTACTCATGCTGGTGGGCGTGTCGTCCGTATGGGGCGATTCGACCTTGGTTCATCGTGTGGAGGCCGACGTGGTGCCGAGTTACGTGATACAGAGCAACCGCTATCTGCGTGGCGCGAATCCTGATGGGGTGAAAATCAATACTTCAATGCCCATAAAGCTGAAATATACCTTACAGCATGCGGGCAATCCAGACGATGTGGGAGCCTATCATGGCTTTGGTGTGGGCATGATGCTGACGAACCGCCAGTTGGGCACCCCGCTGATGGCTTACGTCGTGCAGGGAGCGCCCATTGTCAACCTGTCGCGTAAGGTGTCGCTCAACTACGAACTGCATCTGGGCTTGTCGTTCGGTTGGAAGGCCTATAGGGAAGTTGATAACGAGGACAACCACGTGGTTGGCTCTGAGGTCAATGCCTATATCGGCGCCGACGTCTTCTTGCGCTTCATGCTGAGTCGTCGGTGGGACCTGAATGCAGGTGCGGGGTTTGCCCACTTCTCGAATGCGAATCTGGAAATGCCCAACGAGGGCATCAACAATCTGGGTGCCCGTCTGTCGGCAGCCTACTATTTCAATCGCGACGAGTCCATCAGCCGCGCTTCTTTGTTGAGTGCTGGTACATTGCCTCGCAACCAACGCTGGGTGACCGATGTGGTCGTCTATGGTGCGTGGAAGAAGAAGAGTCTGGCCTTGCCTGCCACCTTTGGCTTAGGCGGATTCCAGATCAGCCCCATGTATCGCGTCAATCGTGCCTTTGCGATGGGGCCGTCGTTCGACGGAGTCTACGATCATAGCGTGAATCTCAAGACTGACGATGCCGACGGCGACAGGCAGCTGGAGTACGAATCGCCCCGTTGGACGAAGCAGGTGGCACTGGGTCTTCAGGCTCGTGCCGAACTGACAATGCCCGTATTTCGTGCCAGCGCAGGCATCGGCTATTACGTCGGGGGCTTCTCTACATTCTATGAGACGCTGGCCTTGAAGGTCGACGTGGCGCGTCATTCCTTCCTCAACATCGGCTATTGCCTCTACAATTACAATTATACGAACAACCTGATGCTGGGCATCGGATATAGATTTGGCTCATGAAGAAAATAGGAATCATCAGCGACACCCACGCATATTGGGACGACAAATACCTGCACTACTTCGAACCCTGCGACGAGATATGGCACGCAGGTGACATCGGTAGTGTGGAGGTGGCTGAGCGGCTGGCGGCTTTCAGACCTTTCAGGGCAGTCTGCGGCAACTGCGATGGTGGCGACCTGCGACTGATGTATCGCGAACTGAACCGCTTTAAGTGTGAGGATGTGGATGTGCTCATCAAGCATATCGGTGGCTATCCGGGCAACTACGACTACTCCGTGCGAGGTTTGCTGTATGCCAATCCGCCACAGCTCTTTGTGGCTGGCCATTCGCACATCCTTAAAGTGAAGTTCGACAAGACATTGAACATGCTGCACATCAACCCCGGGGCTGCGGGCTTGCAGGGCTGGCACAAGGAACGCACACTGATAAGATTGACTATCGAGGGCAATAAATTCGGCGATTGTGAAGTTATTACATTAGGGAGATAAGAATATGAATAAAATTTCAACAAAGGAATTGAAATTTGCTTTGATTTTAATAGCAGGTTATTTCCTGTTTACAATCTTTACGGATTGGCTTGAAAATTTTTGGGAAATCAATCGTTTAGTAAGATTTCTTTTAGCGTGTGTTTTTGGTCTTGTTATAAGTGTTATCGTTCACTTTACAAAATTGGATAAATAATTATTAGCAATATGAAACGTACAATTGTAATTACCGGTGGCGCAGGCTTTATTGGAAGCCATGTGGTGCGCCTGTTTGTGAACAAGTATCCTGATTACCACATTATCAATTTGGATAAGTTGACCTATGCCGGCAACCTCGCTAACTTGAAGGACATCGAGGACAAGCCCAACTATGAGTTTGTGAAGATGGACATCTGCGACTTCGACGCCTTCTACCAGCTGATGCAGGACAAGAAGGTGGATGGTATTATCCATCTGGCTGCTGAGAGTCACGTGGACCGCTCGATCAAGGACCCCTTTACTTTCGCCAAGACGAACGTGATGGGTACGTTGTCGTTGCTCCAGGCTGCGAAGCTCTATTGGGAGTCGCTGCCTGAGCGTTACGAGGGCAAGCGCTTCTATCATATCTCGACGGACGAGGTGTATGGTGCTTTGGAGCTGACTCACCCCGAGGGCATCGAGCCTCCGTTCACCACGACGGCATCAAGCGCTGAGCATCATCTGGCATACGGTGACAAGTTCTTCCTGGAGACCACAAAGTACAATCCTCACTCTCCGTATTCAGCGGCCAAGGCTTCGTCCGACCACTTTGTCCGCGCCTACCACGACACGTACGATATGCCCGTCATCGTGACCAACTGCTCGAATAACTACGGCCCCTACCAGTTCCCTGAGAAACTGATTCCGCTGTTCATCAACAACATCCGCCACCGCAAGCCGTTGCCCGTGTATGGCAAGGGTGAGAATGTGCGCGACTGGCTGTTCGTCGAGGACCATGCCCGTGCTATCGACCTCATCTTCCACAAGGGAATGATTGCCGAGACGTATAACATCGGCGGTTTCAACGAGTGGAAGAACATCGACATCATCAAGGTGGTCATCAGCACCGTCGACCGTCTGCTGGGTCGTAAGGAGGGCGAGGACATGGACCTCATCACGTTTGTGACAGACCGTGCTGGCCACGACCTGCGCTACGCTATCGACAGCTCGAAGCTGCAGAAAGAACTCGGTTGGGAGCCGTCGCTGCAGTTCGAGGAAGGAATAGAAAAAACCGTCCGCTGGTATCTTGACAACCAGGAGTGGCTCGACAACGTGACCTCTGGCGACTATCAGAAGTATTACGAAAAGATGTATAACAACCGCTAAATTCGTGTGCTATGCGGTTTTGCCGCATAGCCTCCCTGACTATGAAAAAAATACTATTATTAGGAAGCGGCGAACTGGGTAAGGAGTTTGTGATTGCCGCCATGCGTGCAGGACAATATGTCATTGCCTGTGACCGTTATGACAATGCGCCGGCCATGCAGGTGGCCGACGAGCGCGAAGTGTTCTCTATGCTCGACGGCGACGCGCTGGAGGCTGTGGTGAAGAAGCACCAGCCCGACATCATCGTGCCTGAGATTGAAGCCATCCGTACGGAGCGCCTGTTTAAGTTCGAGGAACAGGGCATTCAGGTGGTGCCGAGTGCCCGTGCCGTCAACTACACGATGAATCGTCGTGCCATTCGCGACCTTGCTGCCAAGGAACTCGGCCTGAGAACCGCCAAGTATTTCTATGCCAAGACCTACGATGAGTTCAAGGCTGCCGCTGAGGAGATTGGTTTCCCCTGTGTCGTGAAGCCACTGATGTCTTCTTCTGGTCACGGCCAGAGCTATGTGCACAACGAGGACGAGCTCGAGACGGCTTTCAAGGAGGCGATGGAGGGTTCGCGTGGTGACGTGAAGGAAGTCATCATCGAGGAGTTTATCGACTTCGATTCTGAGTTCACACTGCTTACTGTCACCCAGCAGCACGGATGGCCTACGCTGTTCTGTCCGCCTATCGGACATGTGCAGAAGTCAGGCGACTATCGTGAGTCGTGGCAGCCTTACAAGATTTCTGACGAGGCCCTGAAACAGGCGCAGATGATGGCCGACAAGGTGACGAAGGCCTTGACGGGTGCTGGCATCTGGGGCGTCGAGTTCTTCCTGACGAAGCAGGGCGAGGTCATCTTTTCCGAGTTGAGCCCGCGTCCGCACGATACGGGTATGGTGACGCTTGGTCACACCATCAACCTCTCTGAGTTCGAACTGCATCTGCGTGCCGTACTCGGATTGCCCATTGCCGGCATCCATTTGGAGCATGCTGGCGCATCGGCTGTGATTCTTTCGCCGAAGGAGGCTTCGACGCCCGTCGACCGCTCGCTGCTCGACTATAACTTCGTTGACGCGCTGGAGGAAGACCGCACACGTGTCCGTATCTTCGGCAAACCCGAGGCTCACAAGGGTCGCCGCATGGGTGTCGTGCTGTGCTATGGCGAGGTGGGCGATGATGTGAATGCCCTGCGTGACAAAGCCAAGCGACTGGCTAAGACCGTGCTGGGAACGGACCCTTACACGAAGTTTGAACACTAATTGGAAATGATAGATAAGTACGGACTCATTGACCTGCCCAAGATTGTCGACCCGCGAGGCAATCTGACGGTGGCCGAGCAGATGAAGAACATCCCGTTCGACATCGCCCGCGTCTACTGGACCTACGACGTACCCTCAGGTGAACGACGTGGTGGTCATGCCCATCGCACCTGCGAGGAGATTGTCATTGCCGTCAGCGGCTCGTTCGACGTGACGGTCGACGACGGACGCGGAGGCAAGGAGGTCTACCACCTGAACCATCCCTATCAGGGGCTGTACATCGGCACTGGCGTGTGGCGTACGCTGGAGGATTTTTCCTCGGGTGCCGTCTGCTTAGTGCTGGCCTCTGAACTGTTTGACGAGGATGAATACATCTACGATTACGAGGAGTTCGTCAGTTATGTGGGCCGATTATCGAAATAACGTCATATCGTTATAACGAAGAAATGAATTTCGAGATTATCCGATATACCCCTGACCGCAAGGACGAGTGGAACGCGTTTGTCGCTGGGTCGAAGAACGGCACGTTCCTCTTCAATCGCGACTACATGGACTATCATGCTGACCGCTTCGAGGATAGCTCGCTGATGTTCTATCGCGAGGGACGGCTTTATGGGCTGATGCCTGCCAACCGCAAAAGTGATGTGTTCCAGACTCATGCCGGGCTGACCTATGGCGGACTGGTGATGGACGCGAAGACAACGGCTGCGGCAACGGTCGAGCTGTTTCGCGAGCTGAACGACTATCTGCGCCGTGAGGGGTTCCGTCGCGTGTTCTACAAGTGCATCCCCTGGATGTATCACCAGTTGGCTGCCGAAGAGGACCTCTACGCCATTGTCCGTACATGTGATGCCCGACTGCAGGAGCGCGACCTCGGCACGGTCATCATCCAGTGCAACACGCTGCGCTGGGAGCGCGTCCGTCGTCGTGCACTGAAACGGGCACAGGAGGCCGGCATCGTCGTCGAGCGCAGCGAGGATATGGCTGGATTCTGGGCGGTGCTCTGCGACAATCTGAAACGTACCTACGACTCGAAACCCGTCCATACGCTGGCGGAAATCGAACTGCTGCATGGGCGGTTCCCTGACAACATCGTGCTCTACGTGGCGCGCAAGGACGACGAGATACTGGCAGGCATGGTGCTCTATGTCAGCACGCAGGTAGCCCGTGCACAATACAGCTCGGCCAGTCCGCTGGGCAAGGAGCTTGGAGCCATCGACATCATCTACGACCGCGTCATCTGTCACGACTACCGTCACCTGCCGTACTTCGAGTTTGGTACGTCGGCTATGGCTGATTCGAACGCCATCAACGAGTCGCTGGTATTCCAGAAGGAGGGCTTTGGCGGACGCGGCATCTGTTTCGACCGATACGAATGGGACCTATGATAAAATATCTGGATTTGAAGGCGATTAACGCACCCTACGAGCATGCTGCCGACGAGGTGCTTAGGAGCGGGTGGTACTTGAAGGGCGAATGGACGCGCCGCTTCGAGCAGGCTTACGCGGAGTACATCGGCACCCGCCATTGTATCGGCTGTGGCAATGGGCTGGATGCACTGACGCTCATCTTCCGTGCCTACAAGGAGATGGGCGTGATGCAGGACGGCGACGAGGTCATCGTGCCTGCCAACACCTACATCGCCTCGATACTGGCCATCACCGAGAACCGCCTTCGTCCCGTGCTCGTCGAACCATCGATAGAAACACTGCAGATTGACGACGCGCTCATCGAGCAGGTCATTACGCCTCGCACGCGAGCTATCATGATTGTTCACCTTTACGGCTGCTGTGCCTATACCGACCGCATTGGCGACCTCTGCCGCCAGCACCGCCTGAAGCTCATCGAGGACAACGCCCAAGCCCACGGTTGTATGTGCGATTCGGTTTTGCCGCATCGGTTTGCCGCGACCGAATCGCGACACACAAGAACCGGTTCCCTTGGCGATGCTGCCGGCCACTCGTTTTACCCCACGAAGAACCTCGGCGCCTTTGGCGACGCGGGGGCTGTGACCACCGACGACGACGAGCTGGCTGACGTCATCCGTGCATTGGGCAACTACGGCTCTGCCCGCCACTACGTCTTTGACTACCAGGGGCGCAACTCGCGCATGGACGAAATCCAGGCTGCCATTCTCTTGGCCAAGCTGCCCGACTTGGATGCCAACAATCAGCGCCGCCTCGAGATTGCCGCCCGCTACGAACGGGAAGTAAACAACGACCTTGTGAAAGTACGTTTCGCTGGTGGCAATCATGCATCTCGTGTAGCTCGCGACTCCGTCTACCACATCTTCCCCGTTCTCTGCGCTCGTCGCGACGAGCTGCAATGCTATCTCTTGGATAACGGTGTAGGGACGGAAATCCACTATCCCATACCGCCCCACCGGCAACGCTGCTATGCAAAGAGGGCGCAGAATTGGCTGTCAGAATGGTCGTTGCTGTCGTTGCCCATCACGGAGCAGATTCACGCGCAGGAGCTCAGCATCCCCTGCAATCAGGCGCTGACGGACGAAGACGTAAGCCGCATCATCGACCTGATGAACAGCTTTTAAATAACCACAGACAAACAAACAATGAATAAAATGAGGAGAAAGTTACTTCAATAGTTCGTTAAAAATTCAATATATGGCCTAACGGCTATGCCGCACAGCCAAAGAGTTCTTTGAAAATGTGATT
>SUYI01000046.1 GCA_015060485.1 Prevotella sp.
CACCCGCTATGAGCGTCTGAGCACAGACCGAAGCGACTGCCGCCTGTCGTTTGCCAGTCCCGTGGGACTGCTGCTGCCCTGCAACCACATCTACAACCAGTATGTGATTATCGACAATAGCGACGACAACCTTCAGCGCTTTGAGAAGACGGCCCGGAACATGCAGTCGCTGAGCCGCTACAGCCGAAGCAACGCCATCAACAAGGAGTGGATAGACCAGTACCTGAACGAAGCACACTCTCAGGGACTCATCAGCGTCCGTGCCCACTACAACGTGATTGCATGGAGCGACGATGCCGAGGAACTGAAGCATGCCAAGAACGATATCGGAAGCCAGTTGGCAAGCATGGAGTGTATGCCGAGGCACAACACCGTCGATTGTCCGACGCTCTACTGGTCAGGCATTCCCGGCAACGAGGGCGACTTCCCTGAGGAAGAATCGTTTTATACGTTCATTGAGCCTGCAGTCTGCCTCTTCACGGAGGAAACGAACTACCGCAGTTCGCTCTCGCCATTTGGAATAAAGATGGTGGACAGGCTGACGGGAAAGCCGTTGCACATCGACATCAGCGATTTGCCGATGAAGAAGGGTGTCACGACGAATAGAAACAAGTTCGTGCTGGGGCCTTCGGGCAGCGGAAAGTCGTTTTTCATGAACCACGTCGTGCGCCAGTACTACGAGCAGGGAACCCACGTCGTACTGATTGACACGGGACACTCGTATGCAGGATTGTGCGCCATGATCCACCGTAAGACGCACGGACAGGACGGCATCTATTACACCTACACCGAGGAACATCCGATTTCATTCAACCCGTTCTATACGGATGACTACGTTTTCGACGTGGAGAAGAAGGATTCGATAGTGACACTGCTGCTGACACTCTGGAAGAGTGAGAACGAGGAAGTCACAAAGACCGAATCGGGAGAGTTGGGCAGTGCCGTGTCGGCATACATCAGCATGATCCAGGCAGACCATACCATTGTGCCGTGCTTCGACACCTTCTATGAGTACATGCGCGACGTGTACCGCCAGCAGATGCAGGAGCGCGATATCAAGGTCGGGAAGGATGACTTTAATATCGACAACTTCCTGACGACTCTTCGCCAGTACTATAAGGGCGGTCGCTACGACTTCCTGCTAAACTCGAAGGAGAACATTGACCTGCTGGGCAAACGCTTCATCGTGTTTGAAATTGACTCCATCAAGGACAACAAGGAACTATTTCCTGTGGTGACCATCATCATCATGGAGGCATTCATCAACAAGATGCGCCGCCTGAAGGGAGTGCGGAAGATGCTGGTGGTGGAAGAGGCATGGAAGGCGCTGACCTCGGCAAACATGGCCTCCTATATGCTCTACATGTACAAGACGGTGAGAAAGTTCTTCGGCGAGGCTGTGGTGGTGACGCAGGAGGTGGATGACATCATATCATCGCCCATCGTGAAGGAGAGCATCATCAACAACTCCGACTGCAAGATTCTGCTCGACCAACGCAAGTACATGAACAAGTTCGACCAGATACAGAACCTGCTCGGACTGACGGAGAAGGAAAAGGGGCAGATACTGAGCATCAACCAGGCCAACAATCCCTCACGACTCTACAAGGAGGTTTGGATTGGTCTGGGCGGTACGCAGTCGGCGGTCTATGCCACCGAGGTCAGCCCAGAGGAATATCTTGCATACACGACGGAAGAGACCGAGAAGATTGAAGTGCAGCGTCTGGCAGAGAAGCTTGGCGGTGACATCGAGGGCGCCATCAGGCAACTTGCCGACAAGCGGCGTGAAGAGAGTAAGTAAACGGTGCAGCCATGCACCAAGTGATAAACCAATCAAAAAAACAAAAGTAACAATGAGAACAAAAGTATTAGTAATGATGAGCCTTTGCATGACGCTGTTCGTCGGCAAGGCCAGTGCACAGTGGACGGTCGTTGACCCTACCAATCTGGCACAGGGTATCGTGAACTCCTGCCGTGAGATCGTGCAGACCTCCACGACCGCGGAAAACATGATCAACAACTTCAAGGAAACGGTGAAGATCTACGAGCAGGGCAAGAAGTACTACGACGCCCTGAAGTCGGTGAACAATCTGGTGCGCGATGCCCGAAAGGTGCAGCAGA
This sequence comes from Prevotella sp., assembly GCA_015060485.1. Taxonomy (GTDB): domain Bacteria; phylum Bacteroidota; class Bacteroidia; order Bacteroidales; family Bacteroidaceae; genus Prevotella. Next base: position 2,122 of record SUYI01000046.1, read on the forward strand.
CCATCGTCATGGTGGGTGACATCACCGACATCTACGTGAACTCGTTCCAGAAGATGATGAACGACGAGAACTTTTCCGTGGAAGAACTGTCTGCGATTGCAACGGGCTACACAAAGCTGCTGGAGGAATCGACGGGCGTACTGAACGAACTGAAGACAGTTGTGAATATCTCTACACTCTCGATGACCGACAAGGACAGGATGGACGTAGTGGACAAGTGCTACCGTGACATGAAACACTACCGAAACCTCGTGTCGTACTATACGAACAAGAACATCAGCGTCTCGTACCTCCGTGCCAAGAAGAAGCATGACCTCGACCGTGTGCTGAAGCTCTACGGCAAAGGGACGCAGAAATACTGGTAAATCAAGAGCGAGAGAAATGATGACAGACTTATTGCTAATCATCGACACGGACAACATCCACACCATCCTGCGCCAGTTGTACGACGACATGATGCCGCTCTGCTCTCAGATGACGGGCGTGGCGAGGGCGGTGGCCGGGTTCGGTGCGCTCTTCTATATCGCCTACAGGGTATGGCAGTCGCTGGCGAGGGCTGAGCCGATAGACGTGTTCCCGATGCTGCGTCCGTTCGCCATCGGCATCTGCATCCTGCTCTTCCCGTCGCTGGTGCTCGGCACGATGAACAGCGTGATGAGTCCGATAGTGCAGGGCGTGAGCACGATGCTCGAAGGGCAGAAGCTGGACTTGGAGGAACTGCGACAGCAGAAGGACGAACTGGAGACGGAGATGATGAAGCGCAACCCTGAGACGGCCTACCTGGTGGACGATGCGGTGTTTGACAAGGAACTGGACAATCTCGGCATATCGCCGTCGGACCTGGCAACGATGGCGGGGATGTATGCGGAGCGCGGCCTGTACAAGCTGCAGAAGATGATACGCGACGGCTTCCGCTACATCTTGGAACTGGTGTTCGAGGCGGTGTCGCTGATGATCGACGTGCTGCGGACGTTCTTCCTCATCGTGCTGTCGATACTCGGGCCACTGGCGTTCGGAATAGCAGTCTATGACGGATTCCAGAGTACGCTTACGGGGTGGATGTGCCGGTATATACAGGTATATCTCTGGTTGCCCATCGCTGACCTGTTCAGCTGCATACTGGCGAGAATCCAGCAGTTGAGCATCGAGCACGACATCGTGCAGATGCAGACAGACCCGGGCTTCTCGCTCGACTCGTCGGACGGGGTGTACCTCATCATGATGCTCATCGGCATCATCGGCTACTTCACCGTGCCCACGGTGGCCGGATGGGTGATCCAGGCGGGCGGTATCGGCAACTACAACCGCAACGTGAACAAGTCGCTGACAAAGAGCGGCGGGGCCGTGAAGAGCGGTGCCATCTGGCTTGCCAAGTAATGTGTAACAGAAAAAAGTAACGACAAAAGAAAGAAACAGAAAATGGAATTCAAGTCATTGAAAAACATCGAAACATCATTCCGGCAGCTTCGGCTGTTCGGGATGATCTTCCTTGTCGCATGTACGGTGGTCACGGTGTGGTCGGTGTGGAGTTCGTACAGCTTCGCGGAGAAGCAGCGGGAGAAGATCTATGTACTCGACGGCGGCAAGTCGCTGATGCTGGCACTCTCGCAGGACCTGTCACAGAACCGTCCGGCAGAGGCGAGGGAACATGTCCGCCGCTTTCACGAACTCTTCTTTACGCTGGCACCTGAGAAGAGCGCCATTGAAAGCAACGTGCAGCGTGCGCTGGTGATGGCCGACAAGAGCGCCTACAACTACTACCGTGACTTCGCGGAACAGGGATTCTATAACCGCATCATCGCGGGCAACATCAACCAGACGGTGAGGGTGGACAGCGTGGTGTGCGACTTCGACAGCTATCCGTATCAGGTGAGGACGTTCGCAAGGCAGACGATCATCCGTGAGAGTAACGTGACGGAGAGGACGCTGGTGACGGAGTGCCGACTGATGAACTCCAGCCGCTCGGACGACAACCCCAACGGCTTCCAGATACGGAATTTCACGATCATCGAGAACAAGGACATCAGGACGGTGAAGAAATGAAACAGGAAGTTGGAAGGATAAAAGAAAGGATTGCGGGAGGCATCAAGGCAAGGCTTGATGCGCTCTCGCCAGAGCAGAGGCTGCACGTAGTCATCGGGATGTTCGGCATCCTTGTGGTGCTGTTTCTCTACTGCATCTGGCAGACGATGATGGACATTGCCGACAGGAAAGAAAGCACGAACATCGTGATTAAACACATTGACAGTCCCATCATCGTGGATGGGAAACAGGATTATTCACAACTTAAAGATATGGTAAATGGAACAGGAAGAAAAGAAGGAACTGGAGCAGTCGCAAGGCGGGGTCTCGGACAGCTCATCCCCGGAGAGGCAGAAGAATGAGAGACAGGAGCCGGAACCTAAGCCCAAGAAGGGACTGACGGAGGAAGAGAAGTTGAAGCGCAACAAGATGATGGTACTCGGTGCTGCCGTCATCGGCATGGTGGTCATCGTGCTCTGGCTGTTCTGTTCTCTGGGTGGCGGTAGTGACGATGCTGTGGTTAGGAGCGGTTTCAATACCGAGATGCCTGACGCAGACAAGGGAAGTATAGGCATTGCCGACAAAAGCAAAGCCTACGAGATGGACGGCGTGAAGAAGGGCCAGCAGGCACGGCACGACCTGGGGGCGTACTCGGTGAGTGAGACGGATTCCGTCGCGGTGACTGACGACATGAACCTGATGGCAAAGGCTGAACATAAGGACGAAGAGGTGTCGCCAGCAAAGCAGAGAGTGCAGCAGTCGGCGGCGGCATGCAACGAACTGAGCCAGACGCTCGGCAGTTTCTACCAGCCGTCGGGCGACGCTGCCAACGAGAAACTGAAGAACCGCATAGCGGAACTGGAGCAGAAACTGACGTCACAGACAGCATCAAGCGGGAACAACGTTGATGACCAGTTGGCCTTGATGGAAAAGTCCTATCAACTCGCTGCCAAGTATATGCCAGCGGCACAGGGTGGAAACGGTCAGGTCGCCTACGCAGGAGCAGGTGAACAGGGAACTTCGGGCCAGCAGAGAAAGAAGCGCAAGGTATCGCCCGTGCAGCAGGTGGCAAAGACGGTGGTCTCGGCTCTGAGCAATCAGGTGTATGACAGTGGGGATGACGATGGAGGTTTTGCCTTCAATTCGTTCAATACTGCGGTAGGTGCCAATGGCGGTGTCTGTCGCAAGAACACGATTTCGGCATCGGTCTATGGCTACCAGACTGTGACAGATGGGCAGACGGTGAGACTACGGCTGTTGGAGCCGATGGCGGTGGACGAGCGCATTATCCCGAAGAACTCTATTGTGGTCGGCGCGACGAAGATCCAGGGCGAACGGCTCTGCATCACCATTACCTCGATAGAGAACGGCAGGATGATCATTCCAGTGGAGTTGTCGGTCTATGACACAGACGGACAGGAGGGCATTTTCATTCCGAACTCTATGGAGGTGAGTGCCGCCAAGGAGGTTGCCGCCAATATGGGCGGGTCGATGGGCAGCAGCATCAATATCTCGTCGGATGCCAAGGCGCAACTGGTCTCTGATGTCGGCAAGGGACTAATACAGGGAACGAGCCAGTATGTGGCAAAGAAGATGCGAACCGTAAAGGTGCATCTGAAGGACGGGTATCAGGTGCTGCTGTACCAGAAGGAGAACTAAGTGTATAACTAATTAACAAACAGACAAACGACAATGAGAATGAAGAAAGTATTGATGATGGCTTGCGCCCTAATGGTGGGCGCAAGCGCAGTGAGTGCACTGGAAACGACATTGCCACAGGACGGCGACTTGTTTCAGGGACTGACGCGCAGTATTACCTACGACCGCATGATTCCGCCTCACGGATTGCAGGTGACCTTCGACAAGACCGTGCATATTATCTTCCCTGCCTCCGTGACCTACGTGGATTTGGGCTCAGCAAACATCATGGCGGGTAAGGCTGACGGTGCGGAGAACGTAATCCGTGTAAAAGCCACAAAGCGTTGGTTCAAGGGCGAGACGAACATGAGCGTGATAACCGAAGACGGCTCATTTTACGCATTCAACGTGAAGTATGCCAAGGAGCCGGACAAACTTAACATCGAGATGAAGGACTTCATCCACGACGGTTCGGCGGTGAACAGGCCCAATAATTCGATGGATATTTATCTGAAAGAACTCGGCTCGGAGAGTCCTGTACTGGTGCGGTTGGTGATGAAGAGCATCTGGAAGCAGAACGAGCGAATAGTAAAACACATCGGCAGCAAGGGTTTGGGGATTCGCTTCTTGCTGAAGGGCATCTATACGCACAACGGGCTGCTGTACTTCCACACGGAGATCAAGAACTCCAGTAATGTGCCGTTCGACGTGGACTACGTGACATGGAAGATAGTAGATAAGAAGGTGGTGAAGCGCACGGCCATTCAGGAGCAGGTAATCCAGCCCCTGCGCACACAGAACTTCGTGCTGAACGTATCGGGCAACTCGTCGGAACGCACGGTGTGGACGATGGATAAGTTTACGCTGCCCGATGACAAGTGTCTGGTGGTGGAACTGGCGGAGAAGAACGGCGGGCGCAATCAGCAGTTCGTCATTGAGAACTCAGACCTGGTACGTGCAAAGTTAATCAGCGAACTCAAAGTGAAGTAGAAGCGGAACAAAAAAGGAACAAAAGATGAAGAAACTATTGATGATTGGAGTGCTTGCCCTGACTATGGGGCAAGCCTCCGCACAGCGATGCCTGCCCAAGATGCAGGGCATTGAGGTTAGCGGTGCTTTCGTGGACGGGAAACCGTTGAGTGCAGCATTCAGTGGCGGCGTGGCGCTGTCCACCTACACAAAGAACGGCAGCAAGTGGGTGTTCGGCGGCGAGTACCTGCAGCGTGAGTACGGCTACGACGAGGACACGGCCATTCCCGTTGCTCAGTTTACGGCGGAGGGCGGCTATTATCAGAAGTTGCTCACGGATGCCAGTAAGACATTGTTTATATATGGCGGCGTGTCGGCACTGGCCGGGTACGAAAGCGTGAACTGGGGAAAGATGCTGCTGCCTGACGGTGCCACACTACAGGACAGGGATGCTTTCGTCTATGGCGGTGCGCTGACGCTGAACATCGAGGTGTATCTGTCAGACCGTCTGGCACTGACGGGCAGTGTGCGGGAGCGTTGTCTGTGGGGTAGCGACACGGGGCATTTCCATACGCAGTACGGCGTGGGGCTGAAACTGATGATTAACTGACGGGCGATGACGATAGAGGAAATACGCGACATGCCCATCACGGACTTCATGCACCGACTTGGCTGCAAGTCAACGAAGAAGCGGGGCAAGGAAGTGTGGTTCCATGCGCCTTATCGCTCGGACAGCACGCCGTCGTTCTGCGTGAACACGGAGAAGAACATTTTTAACGACTTCGGCGCGGGTGTCGGCGGTGACATCTTTACCCTTGCCGGGCTGATGATCAACTCCACCGATTTCATGGCACAGGCGAGGTACATCGGCGAGGTGACGAACAACCCGATAGAGCGGTCTGAGCCTCCGAAGTATGAGTCAGAGCCAGTCGTACCCCAGTTCACGGATGTGGAGGTGAAGCCGTTGGGACATCCGGCACTGCTGGCCTACCTTCGGGAAAGGGGCATACCCTCGGACATCGCAACGGCGAACTGCGTGGAGATTCACTACAGGCTGCACGACAAGCGGTACTTTGCCGTCGGATTCCCCAATGAGGATGGGGGCTACGAGATTCGCAACAGGTTCTTCAAGGGCAGCATCCCGCCAAAGGCCGTGTCGCTCATCAGGCACGGCTCGGCTACGGTCAACGTCTATGAGGGATTCGTGGACTTCCTTTCGGGGCTGGTGCTTGGCTACGGCAGGACGGAGGACAATCTTGTATTGAACTCAGTCGCTAACAAGGAAAAGGCATACAAGCATTTAGACAATTATGAACTGATAAAATGCTGGCTTGACAATGATGATGCAGGAAAGAAATGTCTCGCTGCCCTTCAAGAACGATATGATGACAGGGTGAAGGATTTCTCCGTCGTTTTCCGTCCCTGCAAGGACGTGAACGAATACCTGCAACAGCAATTAACGAACAAACAACAAACCAAATCGAAACTGAAATTATGAAAAGACTATTGAAGAAAGTGATGATGTGCGCCACGATGATGGCCGCACTGGTAGGTTTTACTTCTTGCGAGGACGACCTGGATATTCAGACCAACTACCCGTTTGAGGTGGAAGTGATGCCTGTACCGACGAAGGTGCTGCGTGGGCAGACGGTGGAAATCCGTTGCCATCTGACGAAGGAGGGCGACTACAAAAACACGCTCTACACCATCCGTTGGTTCCTCTACGACGGCACGGGTTCGCTGAGGATGGAGAACGGTACGATTCTCCAGCCCAACGACCGCTACCTGTTGGAGAACGAGACCTTCCGGCTCTACTACACCTCGGCCAGTACGGATGCGCACAAGTTCATCGTGGTCGTGGAGGACTCTAACGGCAACAGCCAGACGCTGACATTCAACTTCAACAACGAGAACAAGAAAGATAATGAAGACAAGGATTAAGTTACTCTCCCTGCTATGCCTCTGCTCGGTGGGCTATGCAAGGGCGACACCAAGGGCATATAACCTGCCATATACCGAGAAGCAGTTTGAAATGGCCGTCGCCTGTATCAAGCACTTCGAGGGCTGGCATGGGGTGAAAGCATGGCCGTATGTCGGCTATGGACATCAGCTTCAGAAGGGTGAACGGTACTCGGCACGGACGATGACCAGGAAACAGGGTGACTTGCTGCTCCGTCTCGACCTGATGCGCAATCTCTATCTGTTCCGTGGCTACGGCAAGGATGCACTGCTGCTCTCGGTACTGGCTTACAACGTCGGGCCACACGCCATCCTCGGCACCTCCAAGCGTCCAAAGAGCCGACTGCTGCGAAAGATAGAGCGTGGTGACAGGAACATCTACAATGACTACATCGCCTTCTGCCGTTGGCATGGCAGACCAGTGAAGTCCATCAAGTTCCGTAGGCAAGTGGAGTTTGACCTATTTTTTGTGCGCTGATAGTAAAGGGAGTGATTGTGATGCTCGTATCAGAATCACTCTTTTTCGTATTCACAACCAAATTCGGTTGTTATTAGAAAAACAACCATTTTTAGTTGTTTTTGAAAAAACAACCATTTTTAGTTGTTACTTTGATTTGGTTTTTGTACCTTTGTACCCAGATTTAGGAACAATGTTTATAAGCGTATGAAGATACATGCAGTAATTACAGGAGATATTGTCCGTTCGGAATCAATCGGGCTGGATAAACGTGACCTACTTTTGAATATGCTTCGCCATATTCATAATGAGTTGCAGAGTTTGAGTGCGATGAAAATGGAAATCTATCGTGGTGACAGTTTCCAGATTATCGTCAGCAACCCGGCACAGTCATTAAGGATAGCCTCCATGATACGTACTTACCTCATAGGTAACACCCCGAAGGGGGAGAAAGGAACATGGGATGCGCGGATATCTATTGGCATTGGTTCCATTGACTATAACGGAGAGAGTATTGTCGTATCTGATGGCGAGGCATTCAAATTGTCTGGTCGTGGGCTTGATAGTATAGAAAAAAACAGATTGGTCGTAGCAACCTGCTGGAATGAAGTCAATGAAGAGGTCAATGCGAGTATTGGTTTCGTTGATAATCTAATTTCCTGTCTTAGTGCGAATCAGGCTCAGTTGCTGTATTTGGCTATTGCAGAACAGTTGCCGCAAGTTGAGATTGAAGCAAAAACAGGAAAGTCTCAGCAAAATATCAGCAAAACCTTGAATGCTGCCAAAGAGCCACTACTTTCTCGCTATCTTAACCGTTTTGAAACGTTAATCACAAAATATAGTGAACTATGAACATTCTGATTATTGTTAAACTCCTCGTCGCTCAAATTATTGGCGACTTCTTCCTCCAGACAAACACGATTTGCAAAGGAAAAAACTCTACGGGTGTCAGGCGTCTTATATATTTGGCCATTCATAGCGGAATAAACGCTGCACTTGCATATCTCCTTGTCGGGATGTGGGAGTGCTGGCTGATTCCGGTTGTGGTATTTGTCACTCATTATATAATAGATTATGTGAAGTCATGTGTGAATAGCAAAGATACCTGGGTATTCATTATAGACCAGTTGGCACATATTACGGTTATCGTTTTGTTATGGGCATGGATAACAGACACGCAATTATGCTTGAGTGGTGATTGGCTGTCGGACTATCGGATTTGGGTGGTGGCAGTCTGTTACCTGTTGGCTTTGAAGCCTTCTTCCATTCTGTTGGGGACTTTTATTGCGAAGTGGACTCCCAAGGAAAATGAGAAAAACAGCCTTCCAAATGCTGGATCATGGATTGGCTATCTTGAAAGAGTTTTGATACTTACATTTATGCTGGTCGGCTGTATGGAGGGTATCGGGTTCCTGCTTGCTGCTAAATCCGTATTCCGTTTCGGAGAACTGACAAAGGCAAAGGAAGTGAAAATAACGGAGTACGTAATGATAGGCACGTTATCAAGTTTCACCATTGCGATTTTGTTAGGTGCCGTTGCAGTGAAAGTGCTGGGCAACTAACCTATTGGCTCTCATTTCTGCGGTTTCTTTTTCGCTTCCTTGTTCTTTCCCGCAATCCGAAAGAAAAAGGAAGCCGAGGATTTTGCTTTCCTCGGCTCCCACCCGTGGTTAATACAATTCTGCGAATAGGTCGGGTTCTATCACCATGTTTCTGTAGCCCTCCAACTTCGTGGTGCCTTTGAGATACTGATAACCGAAACGGCAGCGGAGGCACTGGCGCTTGTCACAATACTCACGCTGCTGTTGGATAAGTGCCTGAGTCTGTCCTGCGCCGTCGGCATTGATGCCGTACTGCTGCCAGTGCTTGGTGATGGCGTTCTTCTCTGCCTTGCACACTTCAATGAGGTCGAAGGCTTGGTCACAATACTTTTCCTGCGACATCTCACGACCATATGCGAAGAGCATGGGCACGATTGCGTTAATGACTATCAGATTCAGCCGTTCTGCGGTCAGTTGCTTTGCACATGTCTTGCACTCTGCTCCGAAATGGCTGCGTGTCTGCCAATAGGGAGTAGCGGACACTTTCAGCAGATTCCTCACTCCCGTCATTGTCTCGCATTTGAGCATGGCGTGTAGCGAGGTCTTGCGCTGATAGTACATGTTGGCAAGGAACGAGAAAGCAAGGTGTGGAGTGTGGTTGCGTCCGTTGCCCATCGGTTGCCATTGCTTGCCGTCAAGGGGATGGAGTGTGTATCGGTGCGCAAGGTAGAGATATTCGTTGCGGAGTTTGGCGAAATATCCTTCGTTCAGTGCATCGTGCTGAAAGCGTTCGGGAATGGTGTCGAGTTCCAATAGTCCTGCCTGTCCGAAAAAGAGGGCTTCCAACTGGAAGAGGTCATCTGCACGTTGTTCTATCACCGACATTGGAATAGACTTCGCCCACTGCTCCATCAAGTCCCCATTGACACCCATCCCGAAAGTGCGGGCGAGGGTTACGAAATAGGCTGCTTCCCAACTGCCAAACTCCTTTGCCCTGCGCCTTATTTCCTCGGTCTGCCATTCCAAACGCTCGGTCTGTAAGGCACAGAGCCATGAACGGAGTGTGAGACGCGTGATATTCTCTTTTACGTTCTGATGGCATAGTGTCTGCCCTTGGTCGGATGCGAGTATCAAGTATCGCTTTGCAACTTCCTGCGGTACCTCCATCGGCATGACACTGACGGGCTGTCCCTCGGAGTTGATGATGTCCGTATCGGCATTGCCCACCACTGCGATGATAACGTTGTCATACGTCTTGTCCTTGTCCATCCCGTTCAGATACCAGTCGGATGCGTTCTCGGTCACTACGACATTACCCACCCAAAGCACTCCGTTCAACTTCAACTTGACATTGAAATAGTCGGGTGCGTCGCCACGTCGGTTGAATAGTCCTGCGTCCAAAACTTCCACTTCCTTTCCGTCCGTGGTCTCTCCGTTTGGTACTAACTTGTGCCTCCAAACGAATTGCAGTTGCCTTGTTATGGTGGTTCTCGTTCTGCTGATTGCTTTTATTCTTGCCATTGTCTGTTTGTCTTTAGTGGTGGGAATGGTTGCCCACTCCCACCTTAGTAAATACTTATGCGTGAAAGAAGTCTGCATCTACCACTTCGCTTGTCATATCGCCAATATCGGGGTGAGAGCAAATATACGGCTCATTGATTCCCGTCCATTCAACACTATAGCCCTTGGGGAAATTGCTGTCGATAAAAGCATTTACCAACTCTGAATCCAAATCGTTCAGTCCGCTGTAGTCCCCATAGCAGAGGGGTGCTATTGCCCATGTGGGGATGATAAATCGTCCTGCGTAACACATATCCTTTTCTTGTTAGAGTTCGATAATAAGTAAGCGTTTCTCCATCGGCTCACCAATGAACGGCTTGCGCTGATTTACCCAAAAGTGGTGTGCGCCAAATCCCCAAACGAAGTTCTTCTCGAATACGCTGCGATAGGGGCAGAACTTCAATGCCATTTCGAGGTCATGGCGGTCGCTCTGCAGCAGGATAAGGTTGCAGAATCTTACGAATACTTCTGCGGTGGCTTCGCTTTCCCACTCGCAAATTAGGTTCTCAATCTGTACTTTCATAATGATATTTTTATGTTAATGAATTATGCTGCCTTTACTCGCTGTCCGATTAGGTATGCGTTCTTGTTCACAAGGTCTATAATACGGGCATGGTGTTCCGTAAACTTGTTGCATGCCCCATAGCATTGCAGAACCTTCATGGTCTTTAGCGATACCTCTATTGTCTCCACACGCTTGCCGTTAATGGTAGCGGAAAGGATAAGCGAGTTCTTTTTCAGATAGTATTTGTTGCTGTAAACGCAGTGGTGCATGTGTTCGCCCTCCTGCAAGTATTCCTCAACACTTTCAAGGACATGGACACAGATTAAGCCGTCAGTGAAGTGTATGCCGAAGTAGCGGGATTTGAGTTTGCGGAACTTCTCTTCATCTTTTTGGAATTGTTCTATCTTGTCATTGATACTCTTTTCTATCTCCTTTCTCTCCTTCTTCTCTATCCATCGGTCATGCTCTGCGTTGAGGTCTGTCGGGCATACATACTTGGCATTATGCAGGTCTTTGCCGAAATAGCGGAGTGCGTCTATATAGTCACACCAAACGGATGCGTCATCGATGGCATAATGGTTACGGATGCAGACTTTCACGGATGCCCAATAGAGGTCAATGTCCCAATATTGGTCGTAGATGAACTTTCGGGCAAGTTCGTGATAGCCTGCCTTTACAAGTGTCTCGGTCTTGGCATTTGTCAGCAGGGACTCGAAGAGGGCAGACGGCAGGGTGTTGTGGAAGTTCCCGTCAAAGCCGTTGCGTTTCAGTTCGGGGATGGTGTCAAACTGAGGATAGACACTGCATCCGTCCACAATGGGGAATGCCGTTGAGTGGGTGCGGATTTCAAGGCTTGAACCACAGAGCCAGTCATCTATGCAGTAACTATAGGGGGCGCGGAGCCTTGATGTGGTGCAGGTGTTCCCGTCCTTGTCTATCCACCTTTGCATAACCTCTGTGCAAGTGTAAGTCGTTTTCTCTCCTTTCCTTTGGTGGGTACGGATGAAGAAATAGCGGAGTACCTGCAATTCGTCAGCCGTGGTGATGATGCTGAAATAGCCCACTTGCGAAAGTTTCTCCTTTTTCGTTTCCTCGATGGTGAGGTGTTTTCCGCAGTGAGGGCAGACGACTTCTTCCGTGCCTTCCTCAGTGACGAAGGTATGTCCACACTCCATGCAGGTGGTCTTACCGCTTTTCAGCCGGTAGGCATAGAAGTACACGGAATTGCCGTAGCCCCACTGCATCTGTCTCTTGGTGGTAGGGCGCAGTTTTCTCATTGCTGCCACAACTTGGCGCTGAAAGTCATTCTTGGGTCTCATAGTCAGAAATTGAATAGCATTGGTTGTACTTGTGCGGTCCGTTCTCTCTTGGCGGTCGGCTTCTTGCGGTTGGCAATGCGGTTATAGCAATCCCTTTGGTACTGCGCCATTGCCTCGCGTCTTGCCTCTGCCTTTTCCTCGTCTGTCAGTTCTACTACATGATTAACCACCACATGTAGATAGTCCACAGACTTGTTGACTTCGATGTCCTCTTCTTGGTAGTAATGAACTGCCATTCCGTAAATCTCGTCATCCTCAAATCCGTTGCATCCGCTTTCCTGCACTTGGTTGAGAATGTAGGTCACGCAGTCGTTGATGTTCTTCTTCGGGTCTGCATACCTTTCTGCAAAGTTGGTGTCATAGGTTGCCATTTCCATAAGGTATGCTTGAATGGTCTCCTTAAATGCTCTTGTTGCGTCCATATTGATAAGTATTTAGATGAATAATTAGATTTTGCCCTGCTCGTGATATGAATAATATGCTCCGTCCGTAACGATAACATGGTCGAGGAAGTGGATGCGCATTACCTCACATGCCCGTTGGATGCTCTTCGTCAGTTCATCGTCATATCTGCTCGGTGTCAGTCTTCCGCTTGGGTGGTTGTGAACGGCTGCAAGGATGGTTGCGTTACTCAGTACGGCTTCACGCATGACGATACGAACATCTACACTTGTCTCGGTGATTCCTCCTTGGCTGATTTTCACGGACTTGATAAGGCGGTAGTTGTTGTTCATCAGCAGGATGTGGAATTGCTCTACCTCTAAATCCATCATTCGGGGAAGCATATAGTTATAGATACGGGTAGCGGTGCCCATGTCGGGGCGGAGTTCTGCGGTTGCTGCTTGTCTGCGCTTGCCCAACTCCACTGCTGCCATAATCTTACATGCGGTCTGAGTGCCTACACCCTCAATGTCCTCGAACTCGTCGAAACGTGCCTTGCCCAATGTGTTGAGGTTGTTGTTGAACTTGCCCATAACGTGTTTGGCAATATCCACTGCGCTATACTGCTGCGTACCACTGCCAATGAGGATGGCAAATAACTCTGCATCCGTAAGGCTGTCAGTGCCTAAACGCTGTAGTTTCTCGGTGGGTCTGTCCTCAATGCTCCATCTGCTAATGGGGAGTTTCATTGTTGCTGCTGTGCTCATAATTCAGTTGTATTGATAATTTGATGTTCTGTGATAGTTCTTTGTCTTGGCGAGAAAGAGGGTCATCCGCACGTCTGCCCCTGCTGCCTGCATCTGTTCGATAAAGGCGTTGGCGGTGGCACAAGTGGTGCAAATGTCATCAATCAGCAACACACGCTTGCCGTTGAAATAGTCAGTGTCTATCTGCACATTGCTCCTTTGTCCGTGCTTCTTGCTGATATGCACTTTCTCACGCTTGCCGATAACTTGGATATGCTCAAAGCCGTTGATTGCATTACACTTGGCGCAAACACTGGCAGAGAAACGCTTATACCTGCGTTTGTTGGTCTGCTCACAACTGGCGGGGATGCACACGATGATGGTATTTGTCAAGTCCATCGATGCGAGTGTCTTTGCCACAAGGTCTGCTGCCCACTTGGTTGCATACCTCCTACCTGCCTTGAAGTCGAGCAAGTGGCGCATAGTGTCCTGCGTCTCGAAGTCTGCACGGCGCATATAACGCTGCGGAGTGTACTGCATAATGGCGTATTTGAACATATCTGAAAGGGGTTAGAGGATGATACGTGCAAGGAATAACACTATTCCAAATACGGCTACAATGAGCCATAGGACGAGGTTTACGACTACCCTGAAGCAATGCCACAGGATGCGGACTGCCCAAAGGATGATGCGGAAGAGGGAGTAACCCATAACCGCTAATGTTGTTGTACTGCTGTATGCCATAATCTTTAATTTTTATGTGGATCCAGGAGCTGTGAAGTGAAGTTCCTAATGAACCAATCCGTTTCCTCGAATCCACCGTTTTTTTTGCGTCTCCTATCGCCGTTTGTTTGTTCCTGCGGCCCGATCAAAGGTAGCAGAATTGGATTCGCAAAGTTTTTTCGGCGAAATACTACCCCCTTGCGGGTGTGGAGATTTCCCCGAAACCCTTCAGGGCTTGAAACTTTGCCATTCCAATTTGCGTTTTACCTTTGCCACAGGAACAATCAAACATCAGGCGAGAGGGGACAAAAGCGGTGCGTTCGGAAAACGGATTCGCTCATTCGGGCTACTCCCGTTCCCCCCTCTTCGCCAAGGCGAACTGATAATTAGGCTGATTGGGATTAGTGCTCGTAAAAGTAGCCAGAACATAGCGGATGAGAAAAAGAAATCGGCTGTCACCACCTGCAATACTGAATGCCCTTGCGGTTTCCAGTTTGCAAGTGAGGACAGCCGTTTTCTCTCGTCCGCTGACAGTCGGGCGTGTCTTATAGCCTTATCAGTGTCTTGCACACCGACAAGGCTATAAGACTTGCCCGACGACATTAACGCTTTTACGACGGTCGGATGTGCTTTTCAGTATCAGATAACGGTGTCAGTGGCCGACGATTGACAATAAAATGAATAGGCTTACGGTTACTTGATGCTTCCTTTGGCTTGACGTTGCAGATTGCGAAAGCCTACCTACAGAAAAAGGGGACAACCACAATTCAGTGTGCGCGTCGGCTGAAGCGAACGTGTTCGATCAGGCGGTGGCACTCTGAATTGCGGTTATTCCCCAGACAGCCCGAAGATGTCATCTGCTCGTCTGATGTCTGCTTCGGGCGGCAACACCCGCTTTCGCAACCAAACATTGGGCAAACAAGCGGATCCAAATACTGTTATACGTGACTATAAGTTTCTTATAAAAGTTTTCTAAAGGAGGCAATAGTTAAGAATATATAATTAATATGTGGTTTTAATGCGATATTACAAATAATTAAATACTAATCGGTATCTTTGCAAAATAAATTGAGTCGCTAAATCTACTGATATTAAATCGGCTTTGAAAATATGATATATCATGTATGAAGAAAAAAGTATTCATGCTACGAAAACATTGGAGATTAGTTCTCAAACATGCTTGGGGAAAACAACACTATAAAGCATGGCGTGAATATCCTTGGGCAGGTTGGGGACTGGTTTTATGGATTGCTTTCCCGTTCATTTGGTATTATCTCATTTTTCCTTGGCTATATTATTGGTTCTTTGACTTCTTTTGGGAATATCATAGTACGACAAAGAGGGAGATGTATTCGTGGATGTTGCCTTCGGTAACAGCCATAATTGGATTTTTCTCTACCTTTATATGGCTTGATTTGAAACAGACGGCACATCGTGACGAGATTTATCGCCGCAGACGTATCAGGTGGCATCTCCGTTTCGAGAGAGAGCGTAAAAAGGGTGAAGAGGAATATCAAGAGTGGCTGAAAGAGTTTGAGCAAAAACAGAGAGAGTCCGAAGAACGTCACCGCGTTTTCATGGAAGAGAGGGATAAGATTCGTCGCGAACATGAGAGATGGATGCAACAGCAAGAAGAACTGGCACGGCAAAGAAAGGAAAAAAACAAAAAGCAGCGGGAAGAGAGACGTAAGAAAAGGGAAGAGGAGGAGCGGATTCGTGAAGAAAACAGAAGGAAGCGTTATCAGCATTTCTGTAATTTGCGACATGTTGCCATCCAACGAATAGAGAAGTGTATTTCAGAGCGACCCAACGGGGAGTTGTTTGGACATGCATATATTTTCACCAGTGATGAAAGTGATACAATCTTCGAGGACTTTTCGATTATCTTCGGAAATCAGGTATTTGCAGTCCAACTGACGTATCCTGAATCCTATCTTAGAATCGGAGAAAACCTATTACGAAACCAATATGCCGATAAACCCTGGAAATGGGATTTGGAAAGAAGAATGTTCATTGATGATTGTATAAGAAGTCGGCTCGTGCCATGTCTGTTTGAGTATGATCCATGTACATACCAGCCAATAGATGTCACAGGGTGGAACTTATGCCATGCCGTAACTGAAGAAAACATAGTTCCTGCCCGATACATTCAGCCAAGCCTTATAGAAATGTCTTCATGGGAAGTTGAAACTCAGATGATTCAGTTCGTAAGGGAATATATTGCATTTGAGGAAGAAGGTTTGAAGTTTGAACGTGGCACTCTTACTAACCGTACAGATATTCTCTGGAAGATTGATTCTCAAGGGAATCGCTCATGGATACAAGTTCGTAAAGTTCAGAAATTCAGTCCCATTACCCCAGCACAATTTGAATGGTTCCTCCGAAGTGAATATCTGCTTAGTAAATATCCTGGTTATATAGCACAAGTCATTTATGCACGTAAAGGGGTAGAGAAATTGCATCCAGTAAAAAGCCCTTTACGTAATATCGCCTACGAAATGTTATTTGAACAGTTACAAAAAAATATCACGAAATCAGATAACTACGACATTTGATGTTTCGGGAATTTTGTTGCAAATAGCGTATCGCTCCAATCTTTAACCTTCTGATAATCAGCAACAATATGCCGGAATCGTGCAACAACACGACTCCGAAGATTTGTTTTATTAATATATTCCTTATAACTTTGCAGACAAATTTGTTCAAACGATTAAAATATGTCTCAAACATTAAGATAACAGCAAAGTGGAAACTCTGAAAAAAATACTTCTTATAGGATTAGGAGTGACATTCATTCTATCTGCGATTCTGAAAACAATCAGTGTCTATTCATTCTCACAGACCGTCAATTCATTTTGCAGTCTGTTGGGAATGGATGTCCTATATGGTTATGGCTTCCCTTTGGCAATTGTCATCATTGCTTTCGAACTGCTAATTGGTGTGTGTGCTTTTATTAGACGTTTCCAGAGAATTATAGGATATATACGATAGTTTTGGGATTCTTCACTTATATTACTTATATTAATTATACCGATCTTTATGGTGGCATTGAATCTTGTGGCTGCTTTGGCGAATTGATACATTTTACTCCAGCCAGTTCCTTTTATAAGAATATTGCCCTGTTTATTCTGTCGTTAATTCTACTTGGTATTCATATCATACATACTTATAGGAGGCAAGAACTACAATATGGACTAAGCCTGTTGTTAGTTTTACTTCTGAGCTCATGTCACAACCAACTTGACAATGCCTTGGAACTAGCTGGTGACAATCGTGAAGAACTTGAGAAAGTTTTGAACCACTTCAAGGAAGATCCTGACACATTGAAATACAGTGCGGCGAAATTTTTGGTTGAGAATATGCCCTATCATTATGCTCCGAAAGGTGAAAATGTGGATTATGTTGACTCAGTATATCTTGCCATGTCTGAATATCCTATAGAGCAGAGGGAAAACGTGTTTAAGGGATTGCTAAAAGCGAAAGACCTTCTTAATGGCAGGCCAGAAATTGATATCAGAACCCTTAAGGCTGACTATCTTATCAAGGTAATCAACGAAGCCTGTGATTTGTGGCATGAGGTAGCATGGAGTAAAGAGTACAACACTTCACTTTTCTTTGACTATGTACTTCCATATCGTCTGCTTGACGAGCCACAAAGCGATTGGAGAAAGACCATTAGGCAAGTGTTTCCTTTGTTGCATCAAAACAAGATACTCAGCACAAGAGGCTGGAGACTAGAGGCAGAAACCCTTATGTTGAATAACTGCTCCGCGTCTGATAAAGCGGGAGCGTCTCACGATAAGTATGTACTGCTTGACCGAAAGGGGGCAATAGTGTCCTTTGATGTGTGTGCGGCTTCCGACTGCTGCAAGAACCTGACTTTCAGATATTCTGCGACTAAAAGAAATGCCTGTCTCGATGTCATGTGCGAGACGATGAAACAGAACAATTGTGTGGTTGACCTGACCATCGAGACACCTGGGCATGAGAATCAGGAGGACGAGTTTTATATGAGGTATGACAAAGAGCGGATGGCACTTTATGGCTTTGACCTCAATTCTACGCATCAGGCACTGAAAGAGATTCTTTCTGGCTATGATATTGAAAAGTATAAGGATAAGAATATGTCTGCCGATATGTATCTGAAATCATCTGCAAAGGACAAGTTCGACCTCTGGCACTTACAGAACGCCTATCTGAAGGTAAATGGTACGGACACGAAAATATCTGATTTCATGCAGATAGAGCGGCGCGAAGCCAAGAACTGTATCCCCAAGAAAAACCAGGAATATGTGCTGAGGGTGGCATTTAATGTGCTAGGCTCTTATACCTATACCAGTAAATATATCGAGAAGATTACCAAAGAGTTTAATGCCAAGATGCCTGTGGGCTACAGGTGTCTGAATACGTCGTACGGTTGGTATGAGGATGACGGTACGCAGTATTGGCTTATCCTGCTTATAGTGATTATCATCTATTTCATCTGTGCTATTCTTTTTGAGTCACTTCGTTTGCCTTTGGTTATTATTTCGCTGATCCCTGTATCGTTTATAGGAACGTTCCTGACCTATTATTTCTCTGGCGTGGAATTTGGTACGGGTGGTTTTGCCTCGTTGGTATTGCTGAGTGGGCTGACAGTTAATGGTGGTATCTACATTATCAATGAATACAAGAATACATACATGCGACTTGGTGCAAAAAAACGCAGTGACCTGATTCGTCTTTATGTAAGGGCCTATAATCATAAGATTATCGCTGTGATGCTTACTATTCTGTCAACAGTCTTAGGTCTAATACCATTCTTCATTGACGGCGATGAAGAAACTTTTTGGTTCTCATTTGCGGTAGGCTCTGCTGGCGGACTTCTGTTTTCTGTCATAGCCATAGTATTTATTATGCCGATATTTATGAAGTATGGATCTACAAACAAAAAACAAAAAGACAAGAAACGTCAATTACAACAAATCTTAAAAACAAAAAGTCAATGAACAATACGATTAAAGATTCCGACATCCGTGAAGCCCTCCGGCGTATGTATTCCAATACGCCGTCACTGCCTCCTGACTTTAATGAGAGAATTTTGAAAAGAGTTTTTAGCAATACGAGACGATAATGAACAGTTAAATAATCATTAAAAAGAAAAATATGGACTTTGACATCATTTGTACATCGTTTGAACGGTGGTTTCACGGTTATTACCTGAACAACTATGACATTGCTATCATCATTTGTGGCATAATCGTGTGTATAATGCTCATCACCATTGTCGCCCTATTGGTGTATATCAGCATTCACACCTTTTTCTGGCACTGCTTAGGCAGGACTCTCAAAAAAAATCTGGCACTGGTTTATGCGTATCACCATGCCCGACATTTATGAAAGGCAAGAACACTTAAGTGATGAGGAAATCCACGATCTGATGAATCTTATATACGATGGCAATCCACCAAAGTATTTGAATAAGAAAAGGCAAGTCAGAAACAGATGCTAAACTTGTTTTATATTATTAATGGGCTACCTTATAATTGTATAATTCCTATAAAATTCCTATAAAATATCAGCGTTTTTTAATTTTTAACACATTTATTCAAGATAATAATATTATTATTTGTATATTTGCGCAAAAATACCAAGTGGTATGTGCGAATGTTTGATTTGTCTTAAAGTATAATTTAAATTGTATGTTTTATGTATAACTCATGTTGTAAAGTAGATTCCATTTGTCATATGGATAATTATGGCTATTGTTCTATAATGGAAAAAATAATAAATTCTTCTACAGAAAATTCCCATTGCTGCATATGGATTTTAATTGCTATTATTGTATTATTGTTTATCTTGTTAGGAATAATTCTTTGTTTGTTTTGTAATATGGCAAACAAATACAGAAAGGATCAAGATTTGGTATTCAGTGAATTTTCCAATTTGAATCAAAGTATTAAGAAATCTATTGAGAGTTCTATAAGGAATACTTTTGATGGGTATTATAGGAAAAATAGCAAATGCGACGAATGGCAATGTAGCCATAATGAAAGCCTAATAAAATTGTATTTTTTGATAAATGTGATTCTAAGTAATATAAAATCATGTCGTAACAATATGAATAATAAGATGGGAGATTTTATGAATGAATATTTTAAATTTCAATCGAATCATATAAAGATAATTGCTTTTCCTCATTCTACATGTTTTTCTTATTATACAAATATTGACGAATTATTAGGCCAATTTGAAGAGATTGCGAAAAAGGTCATTCTTGATTATAATAATCCTCACAAACAAAAATACGAAGAAAAAATTGACGAGATTGAGAAAAAAATAAATAATTACATGATAATGATCAAGGAACTATTAAATTTGAAAACAATATAATAAATATGACTAAAGATTCTTTTGGACGCTACAGCTCTAAAGTAAAGAGGATCAATATACCACTTCCTTCTTTTACTTTTGTTCATAAATCATGGTTCCCTGGTCACTTTAATAATTCAACTCCAGGATATATTATTGGTAGGGATAGGATAATTGAGAAGTTAAAGTCGTGGCTCACAAAGGAGAAAACTAATGGAGGTGTCTACCTTGTAACGGGATATCGAGGGATGGGAAAGACGAGTTTTGTCAACAGGGTGCTGTTTGAACTCGTTGGCGAACCATGTTTTTGGGTGAATTCCTTCGGTTTCATTTTTTTTATCATAGCATTTTCATCAATTCTATTTGCACCCTCAAAAGACTTTGTTGCAGTTATTCCATTATTGGCCATCAGTTTGTCGTTTTTATGGTGTATATGCCATTATTATAAGATAAAAGAGAAGTTCAAGAAATACAAATTCAGGTTAGTTGCAGGGAAAAGATATATTCAAGGGAAAAATAATATTCATGGCATAATTAGTTGTGTAAAAGCACTTATAACAGTATGGAAAAAGTTGGAACCCAAGGAGTGGGATAGAATAAACAACTTAATTTATGGATCTAATGAAAAATATAAAAAATACTCTCATATTAGTATAAATATTAATTTGGGACAGGAAATTCTGGATGAAAGAAGTATTTTGTGTGTATTAACTTCACAGCTATACAAGAAGTATCGTAATTACATTCTATCTCCTATTGCTAACGCTGAATTATTTGTTTTATATATTCTATTGTCTTCTTTTGTATTATTATTATTCAACAATTTTCATCGTCTTGACAATTCTTGTGAACTCTCAAACCTTGAACAATTAATTTATTATATCATATCACAACTTCCTATAATACCTTACTATAATGGAATAGAAGTTGACGTTTGCATAAGTAGTCTTATAGTACTGACAGGCTTCCTCATATTGGCCTATATTGTCTTTTTCCACCAAATTAGAATTTTCATCCAACTTCGGAGACTGAGTAAGAGATTAGACGCATACTATTATCAAGAAAATAAGGGTAATATTAATTATAATAAGATAATCTCTGGCTTTTTTGCCCACAAGGCCGCATATAATTATTCACTTGCAAACACACGAGATATAGAGTCCCAGCTTATTGACATCCTTGATCGTATAGAAAAACACCTTTTTCATCCAAAATTCTATTTTGTTTTTGACGAACTGGACAAAATTGAAACTCCGATAGAGAAAAAGGATCATATCCCAGAATTCTCGAATGAAAAATATCTAACGAGTGGCGGAACATCCCGAAAAAGAAAATTTACAGTTATGCATCTGCTCGCAAATATGAAATATTTCACAACTACTGCGAAGGCCAAATTTATATTTATCGCAGGACGAGAAATGTATGACGGTTTCCTTGCAGACTTGACAGACAGAGAATCTGCTGTTTCAAGCCTTTTTAATGGTGTAATCTACGTGGAGAGTTTTTGTAAAAACGAAAAAAGTGAAAGAGATGTTATGTATAATACGGAGACATTTATTTCCAGGCAATTACTTCCTCAGAATTATATTGAAGAGAAGGTCGTAGACAAGTTTGTCGAATGTAAATTGAAAGACATTTCATATTTCAACATTGACATTAATTTGAAATTGTATTATGAATATTTGATTTCTGTTTATTCCGAGGTGATTTTAGCCACAAAAGAATATGGAATAGAACAAAGGAAAGATGTATTTGACGAGGCCCGTATCAGTATTGATAAAATCATCGTATTTCTTTATCACTTTTCTGCATATCTGTATCATGTAAGCAATGGCTCACCCAAAAAAATGAGATTAACATTTGAGAGTTATGTGAGGCCATTGAGGAACAAGAAAGAATTCAGATTAACCACTTCGGTATTTAAAAGGAGACCGTTAGATAATACCGATGTGGATATTCATATTCCATCATCATGTAAATATCTTTTGTCTTTTAGTGAAAAAGAACAAAGAATAATTGGCTTTATTCATTATATATCATACCCTGTTAACCAAATCATTACAGATGCTGATCAATTTGGTGATAAACTTTTGATTTCTGCTTCATATTTGATAAACCATATATATAAATACCACACTGGTGGCTTTTCATGGAGAAATATCGAACAAACTCCAGAATTGTTAGAGGTATATAAGATACCGGAATTCAGAAGTTTCATTAATTACATTTTAAATTATCTGACGCAGACCCATATCATTCAGATTCCTTGTGGTTTATTTCAATACAAGTTTAGGAAACAAATCTCTGAAGAAATCTCCCTTGCTTCAAAGATATCAGAAGAGGTTTCTGCAATTTTCAATTTTACCTTAGATGAATCTCAGACAGTCAAGAGCCATTATTATGAACTATTAAACAGTCATATCAAAACATTAAAAGATGAAAAAACAACTTCACCGGACTCTTTGGCAGGTATCCATCATATTTTAGCAGACCTTCACATGGCAGACGAAGACTACAATAATGCCATTTTTGAATATCAGACTGCTTTACGAGTTTCCAGTAAAGATTCTCCAAAGCAATCTGATAATATTCATATGGCTTCTTATACTTTAGCAACTATCAGAATCATGCTAAAATTAGGACTTGCTTTCGAAAAAAGGCGTACAATCTCTTCAGCATACAATATTTACGGAGAAATCGTAGATATATTATTTAATTTCCGCGAACTCAATGAAAATAGGTATGGTTTGGATTTCAATATAGAACAAAAGGAAGAATGGCCCAACTATAGCGCAATACTATCCACACAAAAAAGAACAAAAAAGTTCTCCGGAAATGTTATGCCTAAAATACAATCTGAGCCTTCACAAGATACTTCATTCAATGAAATAAACTACCCACTATTAGACAACTCAAATAAAAAGCTCCAATACAAAATAGATGGTGACGACTTCATTTCCGAATTTTCGCATCATCTAACTCCATTAAAACATAATACAATCCAAAAATTATCAATGATAGAAGATACACAAACAATCTATCAGGCTCTTTTGGCAAAATTATTTATAAATGAGAAAATTGAATTAGGAGGAATAACCCGTACTAATTTGGATATTATAGAGAATGAGTTTTTATATATTCACAGGACAACGAATAGCAAAGAAAAATTCCTCATTTCAACCGATTTCTACAGAAGATTAGGGGATATCATGTTTTATAAGAATGGACTTATCGGCTTTAATTTTATAAGGAATGAGCAGACAAAAGATATAGAAGAAAGTTTCTTTGAAAGCCTTTATTATTTTGCATTTGACATAAGAAGAGAGTTGCACGATTTTTGCAATAAAAACAAATGCTATGAATATTACGAACCGATGCTAAAGGCAATTAATAATTTACCTGATTCTGTATTAAAAACAGATGTGAAACTAGGAACTTACATAGATGTGAAAGAAAGTGATATTTCTATCTCGGCAACAGATAATGACAAACAAAATTATATCAAACAATTGGTGAAACAATTTTTCAATGAGAAAATTATCAAATTGAAAATTAAATCACTTAATCCTAATGATATAAGAGAATGTAATAAACATAGGAAATGTAAATGGATTAAGAATCAGACTATGCCATGCCTTTCATGTAAGTTCTACAATCGCAGTTTACGTATTATGATGAAAAATCTGTTTGGAATTAATATTGAAAAGGAAAAATTGAAGCTAATCAAGCAGCATAATGATTCGAAAACGAGCAAAGCCATTATCATTCTGGAACAAATCATAATAGGTGGAAGCGCAAAATCGATGAGAACAAATCATATGATCCAACTTGGAGAGGTTCTGGACTGTTTGGGAAATACAATGTTAAGTTGTTCTGACTTAAGTTTAGAAAACATTAATCTCTCCAATTCTCACAACAGTCATTATTATAGAGATGCGATTACTGCAGAATTTTTGTCTATGTTTTTGCACGATGTCGGTGAAATAAATAAAGATATTGATAATACAATAGTTCGTTAAAAATTCAATATATGGCCTAACGGCTATGCCGCACAGCCAAAGAGTTCTTTGAAAATGTGAT
>SUYI01000047.1 GCA_015060485.1 Prevotella sp.
TATGGAAACCCATGCACAAACAACCTTGCTATAAGGATGCACCTGCCTACGTGAATGGTGTATCTGAAGCTTTATTTAAAGTAGGTATGTGTCTACCCGCAGGTCCATATGTTAGCGATGATGATGTGAGGTACATCGTTGAGACCATCAAGGAAAATATTCTGTAATGACTGCTCAGGCAAAAGATTTTTTCATTTTACTTGTTAATTCCAAAAATTATTTCTATCTTTGCCACAGATTTCTAGGTTATGACGTATAGTGAAGCGCAAACATATGTAAAAAGTCCCAAGAAAGTCATAGACAATCAAGGGAATAAACTGGAGCAGGTTAAGCTCAACCTGACTTCAAATCAAAAAATACGAGTTAATTTCGCAGACGAAGATTCAAACGTATATGTGCTTGACGTTTTTCATAGCGATAAGGTAGGTATAAAAATGTCATTCAATCTTAGAGACGGTGGAGATCAGGGCCTTACGAGGCTTGACTATTATGGCCCTCATACAAATCCTTCGCCTTATACAGCCGATGTGCCTGAAATATTCAAGCCTTATGAGGGCAAGGTTTTTAATTCAGAAAGCCATTTGCACCAGTTCGTTGAGAATTATGGTCTTAAATGGGCTCTGCCAATCGAGGATACGGATATAGATCCAAAAACGATTGATGCAGCCAATTCTATTCAAGGGTTTAAGGAGGCTTTTGTGGGATTTTGCAAATATTTGAATGTCGGAACAGAAATAGAGTTGATATAAATGAAATAGGAGGGTAGATTTATGGTTTGGACAGATAGTATGGTTAGTGATTATTCTAAATGGCTTCATGCTGAGCCTGCACCGATTTGTGATTCTAAAACAGGTTGGACTTCCATGCCCACACCTTTTTTAGGGCTTTATAACGATTTGATAGAATTGTTTGTAAAGGAAGAAGACGATTATATATGTTTGTCGGATGATGGACAGACTATTTGGAATGCTGAGACGACAGGGCTGGACATGAAGGCACCTGAGCAGAAACACCTCTTGGACGTGATACTGTCCAAATATAGAGTGAGTATTAATGGTGACGGAGTTCTAGACTTGAAGGTAGAAAAAGACAAGTTTGAGCAAGGCAAATACAGTATGTTGATGACCATGTTTGCTATAAATGACATGACTTCACAAGGAAATAATATCTTCCAGAAGAATGTCAGGAAGTTGATGATGGATAAGATGATAAATGCTGTACCTCAGATGCAAATCAAAGGTCGTTCTGGCATTGACTTTACCTTCGATTATGTCGTGTCTCGCCCAAGTACAGAATTCTTGGTACAGGCAGTAGGCAACCTTGACAAGAACAATTTGGCATCTTTTATTCTTGGTGTAGATGAGGTAAAAGACTATCGTCGATTTGTGTCAGACAAGGATATTCGTGGCATGCTCATTGTAAACGATTTGGAAAAGGCGGTAAACAAAGAACTACTTCAGGCTCTTATCGATCGTAAGCTCGATTATGTGCTGTGGAGTAAGAAAGAAGAATATCCTGCATGGGAAGAGATTTGTTCTGTATAGAATAGTGCTCTTGCCAACGTCATGGTGAAGATGAGTGCCTTGACATCATGATCTACAACTCCTTCTATCAGAAGGGGAGAAATCTATTCTTGCTGGCGGTGAACTATAGGTAAAGCCAATATCGAGGCTCGCCCTGTATGGAAACCTATGCACAAACAGCCGGTGTATAAGGATGCTCCTGCATACGTCAATGGTGTTTCTGAGGCTATATTTAAAGTCGGTATGTGCCTGCCAGCAGGACGTAACTGTTCGGTGAACCCTGTCATTGCCATATAAAATAATGTGTAACTGTTCGGTGAACCCTGTCATTGCCATATAAAATAATGTTTGTACCTTTGCCGCTGGAATTTCACTTTAAGATTTTAGCGACAATGAACAACAAGAAACAAGACAAGAAACCTCTTTTCGCAGAGGTAAACCTGACAGGAGATGAGTTCAGGCAGTCTCCAAGTAATCACATGCAGCGCACACGATTCCTAAAGTTGGTATATCCCAACGAAGTGACCCTGATCCTTCCCGGTGACATCAGCGCCAGTCAACTTGAGCAATATATCCGTATAAAAGTGTAAAGCCATGGCAAAGATCTGTCTCAGTCCGAATCAGGCATTGGAAGAGAGACTTTCCAATATGCATGAGCAGCTGGCGGGAGCAACTTCCCGCCTGGATCAGACTGAGCGCGAACTCGACTTGGAGCGTGCGACACGTGAGGATATCATCAGGGCAGAGGTGGAACGCAGGATGGCAGAAGCTGAGAAGCGTATCCGTGAAGAGGTGGAGTCCGAATTTGCAGATGAACGAGCCATGAAGGAAAATCCGAAGGGTGCGATGCCTGGAATGCTGTTGTTCCAGGAGATCTATGCCGTGGAGGAGATGATCAAACCATTCTTTGGATCATGTAAGGTGAAGGGGAAGAATCCCGAGCGATGGCTGACATATGTCCTTTACCATATCAAGGATACCAAGGAGGAGGATTTGTATAAACTGCTTCCTGAATTTTGGGAAGATATAAACTGAATTCAATAAACTTTTAATTTGTAAATCAGGGTGAAGACCTTGCTGATGGTAAAGCCATCGGCAGGGCTAAAGGTTATAGATCAATAGTTTTACGGACTTCACCGAACAGTTACGACACGGATTTATTAGGGCATGCAGGAATACTGGTGGAGGGTTAATAAAGTAAGCCGAACATCCAAAGAGGAATGCGGCTGTCATGACCAACCTCAGTGTCATCGACGGCAAGGAAACTGTTGGGAATGTCCTTGATTTGCTCGAAGGTCTTTCGACGGCCACCAGCCTCAAAGAGGTATTTGTCGTTGACATAAAAGTCGCCTTTCTTAGGATATTTAATCTCGTTACTTACACGGACCTGGCTGTAGAAGAAGGTTTCGCGTTCGTTGCCTTTGTCAACGCGAGGACACAGAACATGCATAAGATTGGGATTCCCAAGGAAAATCTTATCAGGCTTATAAAGGTATTTATAATTCTTGGGCTTAGATGTTAGCAGACCGAGTATCTGGGCTTTGTCGAGAGCATAGAGCATGCGAAGGCCTAATTCGTTGTTGGTTGCAAGCAGGCTCCATAACTCAGACATATTGGGCTCAAAGGGGACACGCTCGCTGATTATCATCAACAGTCGCTTGACCTTCTGAATGGTTTCGAACGATACATTCTCGACTGCAGGAAGATCGTTTTCTATTACAACAGAAATGGTCTCACGCAGACGAATAGGGAAATCCTCGATGGACTCACGATAGAAGGGATAATAGCCGTGCTCGAAGTAAGCCTCGAAAAGAGGTGCGATTTTCACTTCCTTGGTTATTCGCATGGCATGACGAACATGATTGCTGAGCAAATCGTCGAAGGTAATAGCATCAAGGGTGGCAATTCCCTCGTAGGAGAGAAACTCGCGGAACGACATGCCGTAGAGTGTATACACCGTCTGACGCCGGGAAAGATCAACCTTGGCATTGTCCATGATGAGGAGTGAACTACTGGTATAGACGATGCTCATATCAGGATAGTCATCATAGATGTTTTTCAGAAAGATACGATTTATATTTTAAACTGCAAAATATTTTGTGATTTTTATATTTTCAACCTTAAAAATATTCGCAATTTTATAGTTTGGACTGCAAATAAAAGACTTGCAGATAGCGCAGAAATATTAAAGGGCACACAGA
Source organism: Prevotella sp. (assembly GCA_015060485.1). GTDB lineage: Bacteria > Bacteroidota > Bacteroidia > Bacteroidales > Bacteroidaceae > Prevotella. The sequence goes on from SUYI01000047.1 coordinate 3,725, forward strand.
TACCACAGATGGCACGGATTTATTAGGGCACGTGGAACACGTAGGGTTCAGGGTTCATGATTCATGGTTCATGGTTAATGGCAAGAGCGGATTGGGCCGATGAGATGTTAGCAGATTGACAAAATAATTAGGCTTTATAGTAACACTTAAGGTCACATCATTACGATGTGGCCCTCATTTTTTATTTTTCGGATTTTTGTCCGAAAAATAGTGAATTGCAATGAAAATGGATGGGTTGAGAGACTACCAGCGGGAGATGCTGGAGAGGATTCATGAGGCCTGGAGGAGGTACCGGAGTGTGATGGTACAGATGCCGACAGGTACGGGGAAGACACTCATCTTGGCGGAAGTTATCCGCCAAGAAATGTGGAATGAGGAATTAGGAATGAGGAATGGGAATTCCAAGGGAATTCTGATTGTGGCGCACCGCAGGGAGCTGATAGAGCAGATACGGCAAACGCTGGGGGCGTTGGGTATCTCGCAGGAGCTGGTGAGGGTGGAGAGTATCCAGAGGCTCGCACGGAGAATGGGTCACACAGAAAACGCAGAAAGGTTTGAGCCGGGGCTGGTGATAGTGGATGAGGCGCATCATGCGGTGGCGAAGAGCTACCGGTGGATGTGGGACAGGTGGCCGAAGGCGAAGTTCCTGGGTCTGACGGCAACACCCTGCCGGCTGAACCAAACGGGATTCACGGACTTGTTTGACACGCTGCTGCAGTCGTGGAGCATACAGGAATTCATTGACCGGGGATGGCTGAGCGACTTTGAGTATGTCTCGGTGACGCCGGACAACGAGATGGTGGAACGGATCCGCGGACTGAAGAAACGGGGCGTGGACGGGGACTACCAGACGAAGGAGATGGCTACGGTGATGGATGCACCGGAGTCGATAGTGCACCTGTACCAGTCGTACCGACAGTATGCCAACGGCAAGAAGGGCATCGTGTATGCCATCAGCCGGGAGCATGCGCAGCATATCGCAGAGTACTACCGAGAGCATGGGGTGCGGTGTGCGGTGATTGATGCGAAGACGCCTGCGGAGGAGCGCAGAAAGATCGTCGAAGCGTATAAAGGGCACGCAGATAACACAGATGGCACAGATTTATTAAGGCACGCGGAAGCGGGGGATGGGATTGACGTGATAGTGAACGTGGATATATTCTCGGAGGGATTTGACTGTCCGGATGTGGAATTCATCCAGCTGGCGCGACCGACACTGTCGCTGTCGAAATACCTGCAGCAGGTGGGACGTGGCATGCGCGTGATACCGGGAAAGGACTACGTCATCATTCTGGACCAGGTGGGTATGTACCAGACCTTCGGCATGCCGACGGAGGAGCGCAGCTGGGCTCTGATGTTTGCCGGCAAGGAGTCGGGGAAGGGTCTGCAGGGCGATGAACGGGGCTACGTCATCCGCGATGACGGCAACGAGCCGACGCTGGTGAACCTGAAGATGGTACGCATCAAGCGTCGCGGCGAACAGAATACGGGTGTGGAGATATTCATGAAAGGTGGCAAATATGGTATCATGGTGGATGGCCGTGAGACGTGTCGGGCGGAATACGAACACATCAGCAGACTGCGTGACGGCAAATACTTCGCGCTGGCCACGTATCCGTATGCGGTGTATAAAGGCAAGACGACGGTAATCAGCATGAAGGGCCTTGACATGAGGGCGTCGCTGTATGGTAAGGTGAAGTCGCACGGTGATGTCATCGAGGGACAGACCATCAACGGACAGCGTACCTACTGGGACGGCCGGGGACAGCGCTACTACAGCTCGCTGCCTGTTTTCGAAGAGGTGGGGGGCGTGGACATGGTGCGCAGCGGTGGTAAATACATGCTGCGACAACAGACGAGTCACCTGCGGGAGGCGGTGAGCAAGGAGGATATCTGGTATAACCGCGAGATTCTGTGGATGAAGAATGTCATCGTCTTCAAGAGGACCGGTGAGGTGATGCCCATCGCCGCGTATGGTGTGGAATGTTTCTTCGTGACGTGTAACGACCTGAAGCGGGGACGCTACCTGAGGGTAGGGGTCGACGGTACGGTGTCGGATGAGATCATCGGATACCTGGGCTGGCACAGCACGAACCCGGAGCCGCACTGGGGTGGTGCACAACTGGTGCATGCCTCCTCCGGGAGAATGGAGTATATTAAGTGAGGAGTGATGAGTGATGAGTGAAATCGCGAGGTCCCGATTGGGGTCTCGCGATTTTTGTTTTGTGTCTCGCAGATTGCAACGCCACACCCCTACCTTTAGGTGGGAGAAAGGGCAGAAGACGATGGTGGGAGTTATAGGGGGTGTGAACTTGTTACTTGTTCAGTTTCCAGGTGACGCCGTCCTTGGTGTCCTTGACTTCGAAGCCGGCGGCGGCGAGTTCGTCGCGGATGCGGTCGGAGGTGGCCCAGTCCTTATCGGCTTTGGCCTTTGCGCGGAGCTCGAGGACCATGTCGACGACACGGCCGAAGGCCTCTTCACGATCTTTTGAGGTTTGAGATGTGAGGTTTGATGTTTGAAGGCCGAGGATGTCGAAGGCGAAGAGGTGCATCGTCTCGGAGAGTTCTTTCAGGCAGTCGGCACAGATGGTGGCCTTGTGGTCGACGAGTTTGTTGACGACGGTGCAGGCCTCGAAGAGAAGGCTGATGACCTGCGGAGTGGCGAAGTCGTCGTTCATGGCGTCGTAGCAACGCTGACGCAGGGTCTTGACGACCTTCTCCGTTTCGGGGTCACATTGCGGTGAAACCTGTATGCGGGCGAGGTCGCTGATGGCGTTCATGAGTTTCTCGTAGCCTCGCTCGGCAGCGACGAGGGCTTCGTTGGAGAAGTCGACGGTGCCGCGATAGTGTGCCGAGAGCACGAAGAAGCGGATGGTCATGGGTGAGTAGGCCTTCTCGAGCAACGGGTGGTTGCCGGTGAAGAACTGTTCGAGGGTGATGAAGTTGTTGTACGACTTACCCATCTTCTGGCCGTTGATGGTGAGCATGTTGTTGTGCATCCAGTATTTGACGGCGGGGTGTCCCATCGAGGCCTGTGCCTGTGCAATCTCGCACTCGTGGTGCGGGAAGACAAGGTCCATGCCGCCCCCGTGAATGTCGAACGACTCACCGAGATACTTACGACCCATGGCGGTGCACTCGCAGTGCCAGCCGGGGAATCCGTCGCTCCAAGGCGATGGCCAGCGCATGATGTGTTCGGGCTGTGCCTTCTTCCACAGGGCGAAGTCGGCCTGATTGCGCTTCTCCCCTACTCCAGCCAGTTCACGGCTCTCGTCCTTGATATTCTCGAGCGAACGACCGGAGAGTATGCCATACTTGAATTTCTTGTTATAAGCCTCGATGTCGAAATAGACGGAGCCGTTCGACTCGTAGGCAAAGCCGTTGTCGAGGATCTGCCGGACGAGCTGCTGCTGTTCGATGATGTGGCCTGTGGCGTGCGGCTCGATGGAGGGACGCAGTACGTTGAGCGCATCCATATACTGATGGTAGCGGTTGGTGTAGTACTGGGCAATCTCCATGGGTTCCAGCTGCTCGAGGCGGGCCTTCTTGGCAATCTTGTCCTCGCCCTCGTCGGCATCGTGCTCGAGATGGCCCACGTCGGTGATGTTGCGCACATAGCGTACCTTATACCCCAGGTGCTTCAGATAGCGGAACACCAGGTCGAAGGTGATGGCGGGACGGGCGTGTCCCAGATGGGGGTCTCCGTAGACGGTAGGACCACAGACATACATGCCCACATTGGGGGCGTGCAACGGTTCGAAACGCTCCTTCTGGCGCGTCAGCGTATTATAAATAACCAGCTTTGATTCCATACTTTTTGCAATTTTGGGTGCAAAGATACTAAAAATATCTTAATAATTAATTATTAATTCTCAATTATTTATTACCTTTGCGCAAAAATGATAGCATGATGATGAAAACTATGAAATCCTTATTCCCGATGCTACTGCTGGCAGCAGGACTCAGCGTATGGTCTGGTTGCAGCAAGGACGACGACAAGACGGAAGTCGGAACGGAAGTGATACGAGCCAATCCGTTGACGGAAGCTGCCAACACCTTCAACGAACAGATGGCGGGGCTGAACTTTCAGGAGCTGACTCCGCTGGCTGAAGTGGTTCCAGCCACAACGCGTGCCGACGACAACAGCGTACGCAGCGAGTTCGAGACGAAATTGTCGGCTCTGCTATCGTTGCTGCAAGATGAACAGACGGGCAGACGTTCCGTACAAATAGGCCACCGGTTCTCGTTCCATTCGTTCAACAGTGCCTTGCAGCTGGCATGGGACCTGTCGGTCATCTTGGGCGACGAGGGCGAGAGCAGTTCTTCGTGGTTCGGACTGAACTCCACAAAGAAAGGTGAGGTGAACTATACGGCCAAGAACGGCAGCCAGTATCTGGTCAAGGGCGTCATCGACAAGGAAACCACGATTCAGTTCAGAGGTCTGAAGACGAAGGTGGTTGTCAAGAAAGCCGGTGAATTCTATATCTACAAAGACGGCGCAGAGGTGCTGAAGATACTGTCGGGTTCGGAAAACAACCGTCCTGTGTGGCTCCCCGTACTCATTCAGGACAATTTCTTTACCGGCCAGATGTACTATCGCGACTACGAGATCAACCTGACGTACGACAAGCATAGCGCACACAACCGGACGTTAGACCTTGTTTACGGCAAGAGCGGCGAAGAAGTGCCGTTGCTGACGATGAGCGCCCAATTGGAAGACGATGCCGACGTATGGAAAATCCTCAAGCACGACGTCAACGTGCATGCCGACTTCACCGTAACGGCCATGAACACGCTGACCTTTGTGGGTACGACGAGCAACGTGAACTATTTGGTGGTCGACGGTGTGCGCCTTTCCCGCTGCATGAAGGAAGGTACCACCGAGCAGGAGTGCAAGGAAATGGTGGAGCGGTTCAACGAGAACCTCACGCTGAACCTGCTACTGGCAGACGTCCAAATGGGTTGGCTCTATATGGGTGTACAACAGGACGCCAGCACCAACCGTTACTACCCCACCGTCATGATTCATACGACCATCTTGGGCGAAGAGGACTACCCTGTTACGACCCTTCTGGAAATGATGGGTGTGGACATTCCCGACATCCTCAAGACAGCGGCGCAAATTAACGGAGAATAAAGAAAAACATGTTTTCCTTTGGCATTTCCTTTGTTTTTCCGTACCTTTGCAGGCAAAATTGCAAATCGTAAATAGTAAATCGTCAAATAGTAAATAAAATGGCTTATACACGTATGACTGCCGCAGAGGCTGCGGCGCTGATTAAGAATGGCGAGCACATCGCCATGAGCGGCTTCACACCTGCCGGTGTGGCCAAGGCAACAACGAAAGAGCTGGCCAAGATTGCTGTGGCTGAGCACGAGGCCGGCCGCGAGTTCAAAGTGGCTATTTTCACGGGTGCTTCGACGGGACAGTCGACAGACGGTGACCTGGCCAACGCACAGGCTATCCTCTATCGTGCGCCCTACACGACGAACCCCGACTTCCGCAAGCATGTGAACATGGGTGAGATTCCCTACAACGACCTGCACCTGAGCCATATGGCACAGGAGCTGCGCTATGGCTTCTACGGTCCGTTGGACTGGGCTATCCTCGAGGTCTGCGACATCGAAGAGGTGGGCAATGACTATCACGTCTATCTGACTGCTGCCGGTGGTATCTCTCCGACGGCTGCCCGTCTGGCCAAGCACGTCATCCTGGAGTTGAACTCGTTCCACAACCCCAACGCGAAGTACATCCACGATGTCTATGAGCCGCTGGATCCCCCTTACCGCAAGGCTATCCCCATCGAGCACGTCGGTGACCGCATCGGACAGCCCTACGTGAGCATTCCCAAGGAGAAGGTGGTGGGTGTCGTAGAGTGTAACATCCCCGACGAGGCGCGTGCCTTCAAGGACAGCGACCCCGTGACGGATAAGATTGGCTACCTAACTGCTGAGTTCCTCGTCGAGGAGATGCACAAGGGCCGTATCCCCAAGGAGTTCCTGCCCTTGCAGAGCGGTGTGGGTTCGACGGCTAATGCCATTCTCGGTGCCCTGGGACAGGACAAGCACGTGCCCGACTTCAACATCTATACCGAAGTGCTGCAGGACTCAGTGGTCGGCATGATGCTCGACGGACGTGTGAAGGACGCGTCGGCTTGCTCGCTGACCGTATCGAACGAGTGTCTGATGCAGGTGTACGACCACATGGACTACTTCAAGAACCACCTGACGCTGCGCCAGAGCGAGATTTCGAACTCGCCTGAGATCATCCGCCGACTGGGTGTCATCGCCATCAATACAGCCATCGAGGCCGACCTCTATGGTAACGTGAACTCGACGCACATCAGCGGTACGAAGATGATGAACGGTATCGGTGGTTCGGGTGACTTCATCCGCAACGCATACCTCTCTATCTTCACTTGTCCCAGTGTGGCCAAGGGCGGCGTGATATCTTCTATCGTTCCTTTTGTTTCTCATCAGGACTCCAGCGAGCACGACGTGAACATCATCGTGACGGAACAGGGTATTGCCGACCTTCGTGGAAAGGGCCCCATCCAGCGTGCAGAGACAATCATCGAGAACTGTGCTCACCCCGACTACAAGCAGCTGCTGTGGGACTACCTGAAGATTGCCAAAATGGGACAGACGCGTCACAACCTGCCGGCAGCCTTCGCTATGCACGACACGCTGGCTCGCAAGGGTGACATGAAGTTGACGGACTTTGCGGAGTATGTGAAGTGAAACAACCCGCAATAATTATACCACAGGGAGCGCACGAGGTGCTGTTGCACGCTTGCTGCGCTCCTTGTTCATCTGCTATCGTAGAGTGGATGCTGCAAAACGGCGTCCGCCCCACCATATTTTATTATAACCCCAACATCTACCCCCGCGAGGAGTACGACATCCGCAAGAACGAAAGCAAGCGACATGCCGACGCGCTGGGCATCCGATGGATTGACGGCGACTACGACCACGAAGCGTGGCTCGGTGAAGTGCATGGGATGGAGTGTGAACCGGAACGGGGCTCCAGATGCAGCCTGTGTTTCCGGCTGCGACTGACAGAGGCAGCCCGTGAGGCCCACCGACAGGGCTTGCGGTTCTTCACCACTACCCTCGCCTCTTCCCGTTGGAAGAGCATCGAACAGATTACTGCTGCCGGACTCGAGGCACAGGCCGCTGTGCCCGACACCGAATTCTGGGCACAAAACTGGCGCAAGGGCGGTCTTTACGAACGTCGCAACCAACTGCTGAAAGAATACGATTTCTACAACCAGCAGTACTGCGGCTGCGAGTTCTCCATTACTTCTCGTAAAGAAAAGTAATCATATCTCTCATTTCTAACTTCTCATTTCTCACTTAGATGTACTCCATCAGCACGTCCCACACAGCAATGATGTGGCACAGGCTTCCTGCGAGCACAAAAAAGTGGAATACGGAGTGCATGTAACGCTGCTTGTTGAGTGAATAGAACACCGCTCCCGTGATATAGCACACGCCCTCGGCAACAATCCAGATAAACGCTGCCGTCGACACCGAGTCGATGAGCGGTTTGAAGGCTACAAGCACACTGAGTCCCATTCCCACAAAACAGAACGTCTCGAGGTTGGAATGCTCCTTCAGTCGGGCAAAACTCACAATGGTGCCTGCAATGGCACACAGCCATACGAACGAGAACAGCGACCAGCCCCAATAGCCTTGCGTGCGCAGCGCCACCAGCGTCAGCGGAGAGTACGAGCCGGCAATGTGCCAATAGATGGCCGCATGGTCCCAATGGCGCAGACGTTCCTTCCATTTCGAACGGTGTCCGACGAGTCCCTGTCCGCAACGTCGCTCGTAGAGCGGCAGCGCATGATAGACGGTCGATGCCACATAGCTGGCCAGCATACCAAACAGATAGAGGCACACACCCAGACGTGCCCAGGGGTTCTCACCCCGAAACGCCATCCATAGAAACACCATGCCAAAGGCGACTCCCATGACGATGCCGCCAGCATGGCTCCACGCATTCCACAGCTCTTCCTTATGTGTATATCTGATAGGCATGATGCACTTTTTCGCGTTCAGCGTGTATAATTATTAAAATGACCGTTGTTCATACGGTCGACAAAAGTACAAAATAAAATGAAGAATGAAGAATGAAGAGTGAAGAATTTGCTACCGCTCATCACTTTTCACTTGTTTCATCCCACTTTTATGCCCGTTTATCACATTTCTCTGCTGTTTATCCCAATAATTTGGCGGTTACGGCAACTATTTGTACCTTTGTTTCGTCAAAAATAAAGCATGTAGAATATATTTCATACCGTTTTGCTTAGGAAAATGGCGTGTCAGATTGTATATAGAATAAAAGCAACGCGACAAGATGATTGACAAACAGAGTCTTGAACGGATATTCAAGCAGCACTACGGTGCGATGTATCGGCTGGCCTGCCGGATGCTCGGCAACGATGCTGAGAGCAGAGATGTGGTGAGCGACGTGTTCGCCCAACTGCTCGACGGCTCCGTCTGCCTGCGGGAAGAGACGCTGCGGAACTATCTGCTGACGCTCACTCGCAACCGCTGCATCAATCTGTTAGTTCGCAGGCAGAGAGAACAATCGGCAGTAATGGTGGATATCCATCAGGAGGACGATACGGAACAGGAACTGCTGGACGCCCTCTACCGCTTTATCGACGAGCGACTGCCAACGCTCTCGCAGCAGATACTCCGATTGCGCTATCAGCAAGGGTTGAAGTATCGGGAGATTGCCGAGGAGTTGCAAGTCAGCGAGGTCACCGTGCATCATCATCTGTCGCAGTCGCTCAAGCAAATGAAGGAACACTTTAAAGCAAAAGGGTATGGAATCTAACAACGACAACAACAGACTGGAAGAGCTCCTCCGGAAGATGTATGCGGAGGAAACCCTCTACGAAGAGAGCACAGATGCTGATATGATTGATGAAGAGTGGGCTAAATTTGAGGCGGCGCACTTTCACGCTTCACTCCTACAGCAAGCGAAGCAATTTCTCCGGTTACATCAAATGGCTGCGATACTTATCGGTGTGCTGCTGCTCTCGGGTATTTCCTATGCCACCATCCGAATCGTTAGCCAACGTGGTGAAGAGGATATGCAATCACAGACTCGAGAAGTGACCGTATCAAATCCGGGCCTACAGAAGACCGTCGGGCAGCCCATCGACTCAACGGCCATGCAGCCTGTGGTCTTTGAGGATGCAGAACTGGAAACCATACTCCGTGAGATTGCTGCTTTCTACCAGTATGAGACCGTCTACAGAAACGAAAGGGTGAAGCATGTGAGACTCTACTTTACGTGGGACAAGACGGCACAGATTGACGAGGTTTTAGAAACGTGTAACAAGTTTGAGCGTTTCCACATCACCCGAGAGAACGGACGGAGCAGCAAGAGCCATCCGAGCTCGCTCGAAGATGGCCGAGTCGTGACGGACGAAGGCAAAGCCAACCAGAAACTGATTGTTGAATAGTTTAAAGCCCAGACGAACATGAAGAAGTTTTTATTCACAGTCCTGCTGTGCGGCCTTGCCCTGTGCATAAACGCCCAGAAACTAAGCCGCGACTATCAGAACCAGTCACTCTCGAAGGTGCTCGAAGACCTGAATGTTGCCACAACCGACCATACCATCTATTTCATCTACGACGAACTGGAAGACTTCACCGTCACCACCAGTTTCAAGAACCTAAAGATTGAAGAGGCCATCAGGCAGGTTGTCGGATTCTACCCCATGAAGGTGACTTACGACAAAGACCGCATCTTCGTGGAGTGTACGCAGAAAGAGACCACCAAGGTCATTGGCCGTGTGGTGGATGAAAAAGGGGAACCCATCGAATTCGCCAACGTCTCGTTGCTCAGCGAGGCCAAAGACTTAGTTAACGAAAAAAGTTCCACATACAATAATACAAAAGGTGACGCCGTGATGGCCGGAGCCTTTATCAACGGCAGCGTGAGCAATGAGAATGGCGACTTCGTGATTCCCTGTAATGCCAGACGGGTGACAGTAAAGATAACCTGTATTGGCTATAAGACCGTGCTGCGCAATATCAGCGTCGGAGAAATAGGCATCATCACCCTTCATCCAGAGACCTATATGGTGAAAGGCGTAGAGGTCAAAGGTGAGATTCCGCAGTACAGGATGACGGCTGGCGGCGTAGAGGTGGATGTGCAACACTCCATTCTTCATGACATCGGTTCGGCTGACGACCTGCTGTCGATGATGCCGATGGTTCAGAGACGCGACGGCAAACTCGAAGTGATGGCCAAGGGCGAGCCTGAGATTTATATCAATAATAAAAAGGTACGCGACGCTGCCGAGCTGAAGCAGCTGAAGTCATCTGACATCAAGAACGTAGACATCATCACCGCTCCTGGTGCACGATACAACGCAGAGGTGAATGCCGTCATTCGCATCAAGACGCTGAAGCCTCAGGGCGACGGACTGAGTCTGATGGCCACAACGCAGACTTGGCGAAACAACCAGTGGAACAACTACGACGACCTGACGCTGAAATACCGTACTGGCGGTCTGGAGGCCTTTGCCAACGTCGCATTCGACTGGAACCACAATAGCCTTGACCAGGAACTCGATCAAGAGCTGCAAATCAGCAAGGACTTGTTTCTTGTCCATGCTACTTTACCCGTCAGAGTACGATGGGCAGAGTTTCAGTACAAGGCAGGTCTGAGCTATGATTTTAATACCGACCATTCCGCAGGACTGAGTTTCTCGTCGAAGAAAAGCCTTTTTGGACATTATAAGTCGAGTATGACGCAGAACTACCAGAAGAACGGGGCCTATTACGGCGACATCCTTCTGAAAACGGACATCAACGAACCCGACAAGCCGGTGTGGGAACTGAATACCTATTATATAGGAAAGGTGGGGCAATTGGGCATCGACCTCAACGCTACGCTGCTGCGACGCGAATCGGAGAACGACATCAAGCAGCAGGAGTACAGTCAGGAATTTGGCGACCGCCCCATTACTACCGTCAACAAAGAGAAGAACACGATGGCTGCCGGCAAGCTGATACTAACTTACCCCGTCTGGAAGGGCGAGCTGAGTGTAGGTTCTGAGGCTACATCCACCCAGAGTCACGGGAACAACCTCAATCAGGAGAACATCATACCGGAGGCCGACATTGAGATGAAGGAAAAGAACATTGCCGGCTTTGCTGAATACGGGTTGCAGCTGGGCCAATGGCATCTGAATGGCGGTCTGCGATATGAACACGTTGCGGCAGATTACACGTCGTTTGGTGTCTGGCAGTCTGAACCCAGCCGCACCTACAACGACTGGTTCCCCAACCTCTCAGTTGCCTGGCAAAAAGGCAAGTGGAGCGCACGGTTGAGCTACGACAAGCGCATCACTCGTCCGCCTTACGCCATGCTAAGTTCGATGATAGTCTATGACAGCCGCATGTTCTATGAGGGCGGCAATCCATTGCTTCGCCCATCGACACGTCAGAGCATCGACCTGAATCTCATCTACTCCTGGTTGACTTTCGTAGCAGGCTTTACCCGCGAGAAGGATATCTTCTCCCATATAGGCCAGGTGTACGACGAAGAGAAGGAGATAGCCATCTTCCGTCCTGCCAACTTCGACCATCAGGACCGTGTGTATGCCACACTCGTGGCTTCGCCCAAGCTGGGGTTCTGGCAACCCACCGTCACGCTGCACTACTACCAGCAGATGTTCGATGCTGAGGCATACGGTGTGCCGATGAAGATGAACAAGCCTGAATTCAGTTTCGACCTGAAGAGCTGGTTCGTGATCAATCCTTCTACCAAAGCGCTGCTCCAGGCCAGCTACACTGGCAGCAACCACTGGGCATTCATGTATCGCGGCAGCAACTTTATCATGAATGCCCGCCTGCAAAAATCCTTCTGGGACGGACGGCTGACGGCAGCCATCTATGCCAATGACATCTTCCGCACTTGCAGAACCAAACTGACCACTTACTACGCGATAGGCTCGACTGCACAGGACATCTACAACTATACGCAGCAGGTAGGTCTCACGCTGAGTTACAACTTCAATGCCAGCAGTTCAAAGTACAAGGGCACTGGAGCTGGTAACGACGAGAAGAACCGCCTATAGTCAATGTCATTTATCACATTTCTATGCTGTTTATCCCAATAATTTGGCGATATCGGAAACTATGCGTACTTTTGCAGTTGAAAACAGCAAATAAAAAAAGTAGCTAATTGATGTAGTTTTTCGTAACCAAGTTGCGTCTAATGGGTAAAGATTCAAAAACAGATGAGACAATGAATGCATTAGTAATCGACAAAATCGCTTTGCAAAGCAAAGAAAGACAGTTTGCGCAAACTGTAGCAGAACACAAGAGCACCATCTACACCGTGTGCTACATGTTCTCGCAAGATGCCGACGAGGTAAACGACCTGTTCCAGGAGATACTAGTCAATCTTTGGAAGGGTTTCGAGAGCTTCGGGCATCGCAGTGACATCAAGACGTGGATTTACCGCGTCGCCCTCAACACCTGTATATCGATAGACAGAAAGAAGCGGCGACGCGCATCCGAAGTCCGGCTGACCATGGACATCAACCTGTTTGAAGACCGCGACGAGGACACACGCCAGGTGGACATGCTCCACAAGCGTATCTCCAACTTGCAACCCTTCGACCGTGCGATTGTCCTGCTCTGGCTCGAGAACCTCAGCTACGAGGAAATCGGACAGATTGTCGGCATCACTGCCAAGAACGTCAGCGTCCGTCTGTTCAGAATCCGCGAACAGTTAAAAAAAATGTCTAACGATTAAAAACTACCCATTATGAACAACAACGATTTCGAATTAGAGAACATGCGTCAGCAGATGACCACACTCAAGAATAAGCTCAACCAGCAAGAGATTGTCAGCGACCGCCTTATGCGCCGCTCGATGCGCAACGAAGTGAACACCATCGCCCGCCGTTACTATATCATCATGTTCGTAGGCTTGTTTATGGTGCCTTATGGCTACTGGTGCTTTGTGAAATTGGGAGGGCTCTCCATCTTCTTTTGGATTATAACCAGCATCTTTATGCTCGTCTGTACAGGTGCCACCTTCTACACCTACCGTAAAATCAGCGACCCAGATATGATGAACCGTAATCTCGTGGAAGCCCGCAAAAGAGTGGCTAGCGCCAAGAAGTTCGAAGCCAACTGGCTGTTCATAGGCATCCCCGCCGTCGTATTATGGATGAGTTGGTTCCTGTACGAAACCTATCAGCTACATGGAGGTGCCTTAACTAACGGACTCTTCTGGGGTGGTTGCATTGGTGGCATCATCGGCGCCATCTGCGGTCTCAGCCTCAACTTCAAGACCCAGCGCCAGTATCAGGACATCATCGACCAGATAGAGGACCTTACGGCAGAGAATTGAAGCCTAATCATATCACTATCATGGGAAGAGGGTGTGTCAAAATAGGCACACCCTCTTCATTTCAGCATAAAAAAATAAATGAATTTATTTTGTTCTGCTCACGTTTTTTCGTACCTTTGCACAAAACAAGAGCAAAAAAACAATGACGCAAGAAGAAAAGACTCTTTTGGAAGAGCGCATCGTCGACGTGCTGAAGACCGTCTACGATCCCGAAATCCCAGTGAACATCTATGACCTGGGCATGATATACAAGATTGACGTGCAAGACGACAGCAGCGTCGAGTTGGACATGACCTTTACAGCCCCGAACTGTCCTGCTGCCGACTTCATCCTGGAGGATGTCCGCACGAAGGTGGAGTCGGTCGATGGCATCACCTCAGCGAATGTCAACCTCGTCTTCGAACCTGCCTGGGACCAAAGCATGATGAGCGAAGAAGCACGAGTCGAACTGGGCTTCGACTAAATGAGAAGTGAGAGATGAGAAATGAGAGATATGATTACATATAAAACTGATAGTTATGCTGAAAAGAGAAAAGAATATTCTTAGAGAGAAATCCGAAGCCTTTTCAGGACGTATTGTCAAGATGTATCAGTATCTCAAAACTCAGAAAAAAGAGAACGTAATATCTAAGCAAGTTTTGCGAAGTGGGACAAGTATCGGTGCAAATATTACCGAAAGCCGCAATGCACAAAGTACTGCTGACTATCTCAACAAACAGAATATTGCCTTAAAAGAAGCAGATGAAACTTCCTATTGAATTAAAAATTTATACAGTGGAGGATACCTCAATGAAAAGGAATACGAATCAATCTCACAAGATTGCGATGAACTTATTAAAATGCTCGTCACCTCTATCAAGTCACTCAAACAAAAGCTTGGCATCCCGCCTGCAAAGTAATCATATCTCTCATTTCTCATCTCTCACCTCTCATTTATGAAAAATATTTATTTCCTTTCCGATGCCCACTTAGGGTCGCTGGCCATTCCTCACCAAAGACAGCAGGAACGTCGACTGGTGCGTTTTCTGGACAGCATCAAGGAGAAGGCTGCCGCCGTCTATCTGTTGGGCGACATGTTCGACTTCTGGTACGAATACAAATACGTAGTCCCCAAGGGCTTTACACGTTTCCTGGGCAAGCTGTCGGAACTCACCGACATGGGCGTCGAGGTGCATTACTTTACCGGCAATCACGACATCTGGGCCTACGACTACCTGGCGAAGGAGTGTGGCGTCATCCTGCATAAGAAGGAAGAGACTACCGAGATTTACGGCCACGAATTCTTCCTGGCACACGGCGACGGCATGGGCGACCCCAACAAGTCGTTCAAGCTGATTCGCGCCATCTTCCACTCTCCGTTCTGCCAGTGGCTCTTCTCAGGACTGCACCCACGTTGGGGCATCAGCTTCGGACTCGCCTGGGCCCGTCACAGCTACATCAAACACAAGGAAAAGGATGAACCCCAATATATGGGTGAGGACCGCGAACACCTGGTGCTCTTTGCCAAGGATTATATCGAGAGCCATCCCAACATCGACTACTTCATCTTCGGGCACCGCCACATCGAACTCGACATCAAGCTCGCACGACATACGCGTCTGATGATTCTGGGCGACTGGATCTCGCAGTTCACCTATGCCGTCTACGACGGTGAGCACATGTTCCTGGAAGAGTATGTCGAGGGCGAGAGCCGGCCGTAAGAATTGATAATTAACGATTTCTGCGTTTTTCGTACTGGTCGAGTTTCTTGAGGTAGTGACGGCGGAAGTCGCGCCAATGGTAGTAGGGAGCGCAGTCGGTTCGAATGGGTAGTCGGGCCTCCTGTTCGTTCAGCAGCACCTTGAAGAGCACATCCTTGTCTTTGGGACTGCTGCGATAGAAGATAAACTGCACATTCGACCCCATGGGGAACACACTCGAACTCCACCAGCCACGAGCCTCGATTTCTTCGAGATTGCTGGTCTGCAGGTCGTAACCGTTGATGCCCAGCAGGCACACCAGCGGCAATAGTACCGTATCGTGTCCGAAGCGCAACTGGGCTCCGGGATGGTCCTGAAGCAGACAACTGTCGGCATCGGCAATCATCTGGCGCAACAAGTGGCGCTGGGTGTAAGGATAGTCGCCTCCGTTCAGTGGACAGAATCCATAGCGTACATACCACAGGACATTGTCTATCTGCCACATACGATAGAGGTCTTCAGCCGTAAAGAGATCCGTCAGGAAAGTGTTCTGATTGAGATGGGTGTTCAGCTGGAAGAGTCCCATCTTCATCAGGTAGTAGCTGAAGAATGTCTCATCCACCAGTTCCTTGACGATATCGGGATTCTTAAAGAGCATCTCCATCAGTCGGCTGTTTCCCACACGACTGGCAATATAGGCATCATAGGCTTTCTGTGCCTCGGGAGTCATCTTATTGATGCGCAACAGGGGGTCTTGGTAATTCATGTATCCCTGCGTACGCCTCGAGGCATCCATCGTGATGTGCAGACGCGGGTTCTGCTGGGTCAATCCTATCAGGAATGACTCCATCGACATCACACAACGCGGCACCACTGTGCTGATAGCCGCCACATAGGCTGAGTCGGCAAACACCTCAGGAAAACGGTTGATCATACGACGGGCTATCTGCAGCTGTTGGATTTTTCCCAGTGCCGTCAGGTCACCCCAGCGGTCCTCTGAGTCGTTCAATATGAAGTTCATCTCGCTAAAGACGCGTTTGCCCATAGCCGTCAACTCGTCTACCCCATTAGCCTGCAGAATCATCTTGTAGGGAATCTCATAACCCGAACGGCGGTTGATATATCGTGAACCATGACGTCCGTAGTGTGAGATATAGAAGGGTTTCTTACCACGAGGGGCAGCAGTCAGATTATCAGGAACACTGTCTGGGTATACGTCGTAGTTGCACGAGGCATAACCCGGACTCTCCCGGATGATGTCGAGCACCGCCTGTCCCCTGGTGGATAAAGGTAAAAGGGTTAAAAAGTAAAAGAGTAAAAGGGTGAAACGGTAAAAAGGAACAATACCTTTCACCCACATCATTACCCTATTATCTTTAAACAAGCTCATCATCATTCGCTTTTTTATCTTTTTTACCTTTTTACTTTTACTCCTCATCCCACTCTCTTGCATAGGCATACAGCTTTCGCAAGTAATAGCGTTTCACGTCCTGCCAGTGATAGTAGGGTGCCAAGTCCGACTGAATGGGCAACCGTGCCTCTTGTCCGTTCAGCAGCACACGCACCAGTGGATCCGGATCGTTTTTGTCCGTACGGTAGTGAATCATCATCATGCTGCCGCCAAGAGGGGCAATGCGGTAGTCTGCCCACCCCAGTGCTTCGAGCGAGTCAAGGTTACCTGTCTGCAAGCCGTAACCATTCAGTTCCAACAAACAAATCAGCGACATCACCGTACTCTCCTGCGTATAGCGCAGGTGAACAATCGGCTTGTCAAGTGTCATCATGCTGTCGCCCTGGTGTATCAGGTTCGACAGCGAGCTGCGCTGTATGTAAGGTTGGTGTCCGCCGTTCAGCGTACAGCCACCATATCGTATGTATGCCCACGCATTGCGACGCATCCAGTGGCGATGGATATCCTCGGGTGTAAAGACATCGTAGAGCGAGATATCGTCCGTCTTTTGCGTATATTGCGTACAGCCGGCCAAATCGAACAGCTGTCGGCTCAGTTCTGCAACATCGATGGTCTGAGCATAGTCAGCATCATTGAACAGCGTAGTCATCAGGTGCGTGTTGTCTGGCGCCCACCGTGCAGCGAATTCTGCATAGCGCGCCATCGCGGTAGAATCGTCACGAAGCGCCTCCAAACGTTTGTCCTGCGGATTCATCCATCGCTGCGACCGGAACGAAGCACCAATGTTGATAAACAGCGGCTGGTGTGCTAACGACATTTGCAAAACCGCCTCACCCATCGTCAGCAGACAATGGTTCCGTACAATGGAACGTATGTCCACGTAACTCTTGTCCGTAAACATCTCGGGCAGTCGCTGCGTCAACTGCCGGGCCAGCTCCTTGGCCTGCAGCTTGCCAGCTTCCGTCAGCTCTCCCGTACGGCTATGGGCTTCGTTTCGCAACTGAGTCACTTTCTGCAGAGCTTTCCGGCCCATCACAGTCAGTTTGCCCAGACTGTCGGCACACGACAGCGTGCGATAGGGATCGTCATAGAATTCGCGGCGCTCTTGATAGTATGCTGACGGACAGCCGTAGTGATTGATGTAGAAAGGCTGTTTGCCTGCGGGCGGAGGGGTGTCGTGCACCTTCTGCAACGTCAGCGCATAGTGCATGCCAGCAGCTCGTCGCACGTCCTCGCGCAACTCATCACTCACCGACTGGGCCGTCATGCTGACAGCACCCCAGCAGCTCATGATTCCAACCAGCAACCAATGCTTCACCTGTCTCATCATTGCTCTATTTTCTGCAAAGATAACAATAAATCAGGAAACATCCAAGAAAAACGTCATATATTTACGTGAGGAGCAAATCGGTAGCCAATAAGATATGCTTTACCTGCCATTATTTGTAAAATGAATCGAATTCAAGAGAAGAAATGCAGATTTTCCTTAAAATGTTTGTTATATTAAACATTTTTATGTATTTTTGCACCCGATAAGTTACAACTATGGGCAAGAATACATTTGGCAAGACGATGCCAAGGGCATTGAGTCAGAACCTGAAGATCATGGGCGAACAGATTATGCTGGCACGCAAGCGCAGACATCTGTCCATGCAGGACATTGCAGACAGGGCAACGGTGACCCGACTGACTGTCTCTAAAGTGGAACATGGTGACCCAACGGTCTCCATGGGAATCTATGCACGCGTACTCTTTGCGCTTAATCTGGAAAACGACATCACCCTCCTTGCTGCCGACGATGCTCTCGGCAGACAACTTCAGGACGCAGAACTACTGAAACGATGAAGAGAATAACAGTTTTAGCAGATTTCGACTTCCTTTCTGCTCCTCAGGAGATAGGAACGTTAGGCTACGAACATGTTCGTGGCAAAGACCACTTTGCCTTTGAGTATTCTCGCGATTGGCTGAAGCAGTATGGCGGCATTCTGCTGAGCGGTGACCTGATGAATGTTCCTTCGTTGCAGCATCCTCGCGGTAATGACAATGTATTCGGTTTCGTCAAGGATTCCTTTCCCGACCGTTGGGGGCGTTTGCTGCTTGACCGCAGGGAGCGACTGACAGCTCAGTCAGAAGGCAGACCGACACGTATGCTCACCAATTATGACTACCTCATTGGCATCGAGGATTTTACGCGCATGGGCGGCATACGCTACAAAGAGGAAGACAGCGACGGAACTGCAGATACCCCTCAAATTGCTTGGCGCATATTCCACGCGATGGGATGAACTATAGGGGCAAGTACGGCGTGGATTCGGGGGAAAAGCCCCTGCCTGTGGTGAGCTGGGGGTTACATGATATTTAAGGATTAGAGGGTTGTGAAGTAGTCACCCAAGAGGCCTCACGATGGTCGCTTTCGATGTTGCGGCCCATGAGCCGGGCATCGGTTTTAACGGGTCGCAAAGTGAAATCGGGCGTGTTGTAGGAATAGAGTAACATACGATAGAACTGTTTGGGATTGCGCTGGGGCAACAGTGAGAAGATAACTCCATAAAGAGAGCATTTACTCTGAATCCTCTAAACTTTTCGACAAAATATTTGTATTTTTAATCATTTAATCGTATCTTTGCATCCGAAATGGCCGTTTCGGAAATGTCCGTTTCGGAAATGTAAAGATTTGAAGTATGAGATTTTACGACAGAGAGCAGGAGATGGCCTTCCTGATGAAAACTCGGGAACAGGCAAAGACGGTGGCCCGTTTCACGGTGCTCACAGGACGGAGGCGTATTGGTAAGACAACGCTGATAAGAGAGGCATATAAGGATGAGCCTTTTGTGTATTTCTTCGTGGCCAGGAAGGCGGAGAGTGACCTCTGCGAAGTGTATCTGGAGGAAATCACTGAAAAGCTGGGCATCCCCACACTGGGTACCAGCAGGCATTTCAAAGACATCTTCCGTTATCTGATGCAGCTGTCGATGACGAAAAGTTTCACGTTAGTGATAGATGAGTTCCAGGATTTCTTCCGAGTGAATAAGTCGGTTTTCAGCGATATGCAGGATATATGGGACGAGTTTGAGAAGAAGTCGCACATCAACCTGATTGTGTGCGGCAGCATCTACTCGCTGATGCAGAAGTTATTTAAGGACAAGAAAGAACCTCTGTACGGACGGAATACGGCTGAACTTAGGCTGAAGCCTTTTCAGCCTTCGGTGCTGAAGCAGATTATGGCAGACGCGAAACCCGGATACAGTCAGGAGGACCTGCTGGCACTGTTCACCTTTACGGGTGGTGTAGCTAAGTATGTGAACCAGCTGGTGGATGCGGGAGCAACGGACAAAGATGCGATGATCAGGCACATCATCAGCCCTAATTCAACGTTCCTGAATGAGGGAAAGAACAACCTGATAGAGGAATTCGGCAAGGACTACGGAGTTTACTTCTCTATCCTGTCGTGCATAGCTCGTGGGAAGAATACCCGCAGCGAGATTGAGGACGTGATAGGCAAGGAGGTGGGGGGATACCTGACCAATCTGGAGAACGACTATGAACTGATTGCCAAGCGGCAACCCCTGTTCGAGAAGAGCACCACGAAGAACGTGCACTACGAATTGGGAGATGTGTTTTACTCGTTTTGGTTTCGCTTCATCTTCAAGTACAGCTATATCATTGAGATTGAGAACTATGCCAAGCTTCGGGAGATTATTGAACGCGACTACAATACGTTCAGTGGTTTGATGCTTGAGCGTTATTTCCACCGCATGGCGATGGAGAGCGGTGAATTTACACGTCTGGGCCGTTGGTGGGACCGCAAGGGGGAGAACGAGATTGACCTGATTGCAGAGGACGAGTTGGCGGACAGCGCCACATTCTACGAGATTAAGCGGCAGAAAGACGAGATTAACATAGGGGAGCTGAAGGAGAAGGCGGAGGTGATGCTCCGGGCAACAGGTGCATTCAAGGATTATGAAATTACGTACGAGGGGTTGAGCATGGAGGAGATGTGATTGTCAAAACGAACCAAGCATTTACTCCGAATCCTCCAAACTTTTCGCCCATTTCTTTTCGTTTTACCACCAATTATTCACTCCAAAGGCTTAACGGATGCAAGGGGATCCGCATTTACTAGTTTCATCCCCACGGATGTCTTTCCTCATATTCAATATCCTCGATAAACTTAGGAATCTTGCTCATCATCTTATCCAACAGCTCGTCTTCCTGTAGTCGTGCAAGAATGTCCTGAGTAGAGCCATAGCCCACCACAACCTCTACGCCATAAGGGCAGGAATCTTTGATGGCCCCAAACTCCAAATAGCGTTTATTCTCACTGCCTTTGACTCCTGTGTTTGACACTTTTAAGATGATCTCCGACAATTCCCCAGTCTTCTCAGAAACATCCTCGCATTCATATACCATAGGGAACAGGCCTTCTGCCGGCACCTTCTCCTCCACCTGCTTCCGCAGTCTGATTATCATTTTCTCAAGTAATTCTTTCATACCATTATCTCTATTCAATATACCTACCCTTCTCTATCAGAAAACTCTTATATTCAAGTTGTTCATCGATAGTCATAGATTCCATTTTCTTCATATTATTTTTAAAACGTTAATACTCATCATTTATTGCACGGCAACAGTGTCACCATTAGTGATATTCTTTAACGGATTCCGGTTCTCTAATCACCCACCATACAAAAACCCCAGCTTTGTGAGCTGGGGGCAATATGATTAGACCGCATATCATCCTTCGTAGTGTGACAGCTTGAGTCTCCAAGTCATATAGGGTATGAATCTTGATTCCACCCTTATGCTTTCGGAACTTGACCCACCAGAAAACATCCAGGCATAGCGATATGGTCGTGGAATCGAAAGCATAGACAGCAGACACCAATGTTGTTGAATGAGAGTTTAGATTAACTGTTTCCCTCAAGCTTTTTTAGTTCTTCGTCAACATCAGGTAGTTCGTCAGCCTTCTTCATTTCATCTTCAGGCAGAATGGTAGAATCGGCAAATACTTGTATTACACTATCATACTTGCTTGCGATTTCTTCTGATGTCATGTTTCTGTATTTTGCAATGAGTTCTGGATATTCGGGATCGTCCTGTCTGACCTCTTTAATGTAGGCACACTTGTTGAGTTTCTCGGCAATTCCTGGACTAATGCCCTTCAGACCTAAAGTTGAAGCATCTTCAATGGCTCCGTCTTTCATTGATTTCCATGTGCGAGAATTAGACATGCACAAACCACGAATTGTCTTTATACTTTTTGTGCCTTCAGAGATGACGAGTGGACCTCCTTTTACATACTTTCCAAACTTAAAAGCATCAAGTCCCAATTTGGGGAGTGTTAATGCAGCATTGGCAGACATAAGGCCTGCGGAAGTCATATCTAAGATTATCAAAGCTCCCTCTGCATACGCTTGGGCAAATTGCCAGTTTACACGGGCACGAGTCACCATCTGGCCACTTCCATTTGTCATATAAGCCAACTTATAGAGTTTACCTGTTGCCTCATCATAGAGAGTTGTAGAATCATTTAAATTATAAGTACCAAAATCTTCCTTGTAAGCCTGAACCTTCTTATATAAGGTATCTATCTTCAGGAGATATTTGTTAATCTCCTCATTTTTGGAAAGAGTACCGTCCCAATCCCATTTCAACTCTTTCTTTTCCTTTTTCTCTTTTTTCACGGCAGCTACTTTGACTTGACTACCGAATGTTAGCAGAGCTAACAAAATCAATAATGTTTTCTTCATTGTCATTACAATAGTTCGTTAAAAATTCAATATATGGCCTAACGGCTATGCCGCACAGCCAAAGAGTTCTTTGAAAATGTGAT
>SUYI01000048.1 GCA_015060485.1 Prevotella sp.
CAAATTTTATTAGTTATATATTGTTAATGTAACTCATTGATTTTCAAACGATTAAATGTATAATTAACTAAGTATTGCATTGTAGAACAAATAAATTTTACTAACTTTATGCCCAAATAAAAAATCTGAAAGATATGCAAAAGGTATTAAATAATGAAGTTGTGAAAAAATCAAATCTGCGCACTCGTATCTTCCACTTTATTGATAGAATTGTCGATAAAATTATTAATGCGAACCATGATGTTCATGCGAGATGGCTCTTTATAAGTTTTATATTAATTTTATTTGTCCCTATATTATTAACCAAAGTTCTCATCCCATGGGAATGGTTGGCTAATTTCTTTGATTTCTCCACAACTGGACAAATAGGCGATACGATTGGAGGAATAACAGCTCCGTTCATCGGACTAATTGCAGCAATACTTACGTTTCTCGCATTTCACGAGCAATATAAAGCAAACAAGAACATTGAAATGGATATGAAAAGAGATAGATTTGAGAATAAATTTTATCATCTTCTTGAATTGTTAAATAGCCTTGAGACAAATACATCTATCAAAAATGTTGGAAATTCAAAAAAAGCATTTCATTTTATGTTTTATGAATATAAAGCAATGGCGGTGTTAATATATAAAAAACAAAAAGATGCAAAGTTTTCCAAAGAAATCGATATCAATAAAGAGGCCTTCACATATTTTCTTGACGGAGTAAGTTCGACTACGACAAGCAGAATTAGTGAAAAATCATTATATGGTCAAGATCTCAATAGTTTTTTTCTTTATTATCAGTCTTTCTATAACTCAACTCAAAATCCAAAAGTTCCATATTTGGACGATTATACGACAACAAAAATAAAACTGTTTGATGGACATAGATTCATCTTAATCCCATTCTTCCGTCTTTCTTGCAAAGCGTTAGAAATGATTTTCAATTATGGAAAAGATGAAGAGGCATACATTTCTTTATTATTTTCAACAATGTCAGAACATCAAATTGCATTATTAAAACTTATGTTCTATTATAATGAAGATGAAAGTAAATTGTTTATCACAAAGAACAGAGTAAAAATTAAAAATTTTCTTAATCCAGAGAATAACAAAGATGAAATAAAGGACTCTACCATAATAGTTAGCATTGATAATTATATCTCTTCTGATACAATGAATTGTACAAAAAAAAGTTTTATTGATTATGAGAGAGGAACAAAAGTAAAATGAATTACCCCATCAACGATTAATTTTAGGAAAAGCACGAAAGAATCTTTCAATTAAAAACAAGTTCATATGATAGAAGATCGTAATATCCGTATATTTCTTTCGTCAACTTTTGCAGATATGCAAGAGGAGAGGAATTATTTAGTAAAGAAAACCTTACCTGCTTTATATGCAGAATGTAAAAAACGCAATGTTGACGTGTCTGTCGTTGATTTGAGATGGGGTATCACGGAAGAAGAATCAAAGACTGGCAAGGTAATTGAAATTTGCCTTGATGAGATAGAACGCACACGCCCATTCTTTATTGGCATTGTGGGCGGTCGCTATGGGTGGATTCCTAATGAGTCTGAGTTTATAATAAACGAGCATCTGTTATTGAAATACCCATGGTTAAAAAAGGATATAAGTGACGGGCTTAGCATTACAGAACTGGAAATGCAATATGGAGCCTTAAAAAACAGCGAAAATGTCAAGTCGTTTTTTTATCTTCGTGAGTTAGAAAGTGTTTCAAGAGAGTTTAAAGAAAAAGAAGGAACTGTTGAATTTGGACGTTTAATCAAATTACGCAGTTCCATCGAATCGGCAGCTAATAAGGGGAAGTGCCAGTTAACGCCATATAAAACAACTCGATCACTTGGCGATGCTGTGTACAAACAGTTATTAAATTTGGTTGAGGAATTATATCCGATAAAAGAAGATAATCAATGGGCTATAATAGATCAAAAACAAAGAGCGATTATAGCACGGCTATCTAAAACATATTACAAGAGGAATGATATATTCTTTGAAGATAGTAGTAAAAGATTTCCTAATGAAATAGATACAGATACTGACAACTGTATTTTACTTTACGGAGAAAGAGGCTTTGGTAAGACTTCCATACTTTCCGTTGAAATTGGTGATGAAATAAACAAGATTCCTGTTTATCACGCTATAATTGATGACGAAATAAATTCAATAGAGAAACTATATAGATTGTTGTTATATCAAATAAGTCAGTCTATTGTAGACTTTAAGTGCCCTGAGATATTTGAAAAAGACAAAATGATAGATCTTAACAAGATACTATCAAATAAAATGCTTCATCCTTATAGTTTTTATTGGGTTATAGACGGACTAGAGCGTTTGGCAAGTTCAGAAGATCTCTCTATGAATTGGCTCAATTCTCTGCCCAATAACATTTCACTAATTCTTTCTACATCTGAAATTAGTATTATTTCCAAAATAAGAAGCATCTGGAAGGATAGGAATCCTAAATTGTGCATAATTCCGTCATTAAATGCCAGTAGCATAATGAGCATAACCTCCTCATATTTGAAAAACCTATCAAAAGTTTTAACGATGCAACAGCGGTCTCATATATGTGCTCATCCTCTACTCGTTTATCCAAGACTACTAGTGTTGTTCTTAAACGAGATTGCAACATTTGGGGTTTATGAAATGCTAAATCATTATATTGATAAGTTTATCGCGACAGACAATTTAGATGATTTTCTTATGGTCTTTCTCAACCGTCTTGAAGAAGATTTTAGCAGAGAGCGAATTCATGATGTCTTTTCTCTACTGTGTCTGTCAAACATTGGCATGACAGAACAACAATTGCGTGATTATTTGGATATACCACCAATTGATTTCTGTTCTATTATGAACGCTATTGATCCAATTGTAATTAGGGAAAACAGGTATCTGCATATCGCGACTGAAGAAATTAAAAATTCTATATATCACCAGATTTGTTTACTTAACAGATACAAGGAAAATACATTAAGAAAGTATATCATTGAATGCAGAACGAGAGAAAGTAATATTTTGATCGAGCCCCGAAATTATCCGGTTTGGGATAGGGTAGTCATTAGAATGCTAAATGGACACTGGATGTTTGCTAACAATAATGATGAGTATTTCCGAATTAATTCAGAAATAAGGCATCAACTTGCCTTAACTGGGCAGAAAAAAAAACTACACGCTATTTCAAAAAATATGGGAATAGTTCTTCTTGATCCATTTACTTTTTCCGTATTAAAAGAATATGAAGATGGCTTATATGGACTTTTGTCTATTTGGGCTTTGCCAATAATATACAAATATCACAGAGATTTATTGAGTACATATCTGACTATAACAAAGACAAATACGAGTCAGAATCAACAAGAATTATTTAAGAACAAATTAAAATGTTTATTTCTGTTTCCTAAGTGTAGAAAGTTCATCTTAAATGAATTACAAGGTAACGATGCCCCAAACGAGGATTTTGAAGATCAATGGACTAAAGAAAACTACATGCAAATTAATCCGATCAACCTTACTATGATTGCTAATCAAATATTGAATTCTACTTCTTATAACAAAAAGCAAATTAATTCCATGTTACAAAAGGCAGCTTCCATTGTCGCAGATAATAATTTAAAAATGGAAGAAGAAGTTACATATGCCAATTTTTGTCTCATCTGTTGTTGCTGTTGTATGCGACTTAATAACATTTCAGAAGCGATACGATATTACTCTGTACAAGAAACCTGTAACGGTGGATACTTAGGTAATCGCACTCCAATTTTGCGTTTTATGCTGTCTTTCAAAAGTGAAGATTTCGCAACTTGCTTGAGAATTATTGAAGAATTTGGAGATGTCAATGATATAGAAACAATATTCAACAAAACACGTTGCAATATTATGTTAATGGATGCAAAAGGACAGGATCCTGATAACATTATAGCTTACATAAAAAGTGTTTCAAAAACCATAGATTACAATGAAGAGAGACTATCCCTATTTATGGCTCTCGGAAAGTGGTTGTATATGTGGGAAATTAGACAATATGCAAAAGAGTCCTTCTTAATTGTTCTTAATGACTGCAGTGTTGATACTGATAAAAAAATTGATTGTTATATAAACTTGGCGAACTGTTGTAATGATTCGTCTGAAAGTATCAACTATCTGGGAAAAAGAATAGAGCTTGCAAAAAGTAAATATGGAGAAAAATGGGACGATGGATTGCTGGAGTGCTACATAGATTACCTAAGAAAATTACGGAAAACATCTCCACAAACCGTATGTGATGAAATTGATAATATTATAGCGACGTATGACGATTTGACTGGTAAGGCTAAGTCGTCGCTATATCATCTTAAAGCAGGTTGTTATGGAGATATGTATGACAAAACTAACGATGAGGAAATTTACAGCAAAGGGTTGATATTATTAAATAAAGCTCTTGAATATACTTCTGCTCAAACTGATGATTATTATGCAATAATTGGAAGTAGAGTAACCTATTTATTAAGAAAGAAAGAATCTCCAATCCATTTAGAACTATTAAAACAGGACCAAATTATCATGGAGAATGGTATCAATTTATCATCAGAAGATATTCGAGACGAGATGAGAAATAGTTTACTTGAATTGTATATTGATACTGAACAGATGAATGAAGCATGTAAGTTTTATGACTCATGCCCTAATCCAGAAATATTCTCCGCATGGCAAAGGCAGAAAATCAATGAATATCACTCCAATAATACAGAACTTGTCAGTATGGCTAAGGAGAAGATTCAAAGAATTAAAACCTGGATGAAGGAAGGCGAGATAGTGGAAGCTATTCAATGGATAGCAAACGAGAAAAAGAACGGATATGACTTTGAACTGGTCAAGCACATCCTTCAAAATTGGATTAAAGAGAGAAAAGATGTTGCTTTTAATAAGTGTGTACTTAATACTTTTGATATAATGACAAACAAGGGACTTGCAATTCCAGACACGTTCTATCGTGAATATTTATTTGAGCCCAATATGGCTAGCGTAATATTACAAGAAACAAATGCCTCATGGTCGTTAGAAAACACTAATAACAAGAAAACTTTTCCTAATGATGGTGATGTAATTAGCTTTCTTGAAGAAAACAGAAAAAAAAATACTTGAAAAAGGATGTCAAAGATTGTTTTCGTTATGCCATGATTTCAATCTTTCGGAAGATGACTATATAAAAGTTTTTATTAATTATTCAACAATACTGGGTGAACATTTGCACAAGTTGCTTGATCTTATTCAAAACAGAGAGGATGCTGCATACATTTTAGCTCAATTCTTAGATTCAAGCCCTTTCAAATCGTATGATATATGTAAACAGGTTCATTCTGAAATTGAAAGAATAAAACCTTTAGTTGAAGATAGTGCTGAACTGGAGAATATTATATCAGATGTCATAGACGATTGTGCATATGATATGTTTGAAGACGGAAACAAGGCTGACTATAGTATTGACATTTTGTTGGGCATTGTTGATGTACTTAATTTGCAAAAATTAGGAAATTATACATTATACATGATTATACAAACAAAATACAATGGCGGTGATTGGTCAGGTATAATCTCAACATATTCGGACTTTTGTAGTCAGGCAAATGATACTGTTTCATTTTTTATTTCTATTTATGCCGCGGAATCATATGCAAATATCGGTGATAAAGAAAATGCAGAAAATCTGTTTGCTAAGTTACTTAACACAGAAGGTGAATATAACTTCTTTGCTACAGAGACATATGCAAGGTATTTGTTACAGCATGGCAAATACCAGGATTGTAATAATCTTATTGTTAATTATCTAAATGAACACCATGATAGTATGACAACAGAGATTCTTATCGAGTTTTGGAAACTTCTATCAACAGTAAAATTATATATTGGAAAATATGAAGAAGCTTTAAAACTTATGGATATGTTTCAACAAAATTGTGAAAAAGACGAAAAGTTGGTTGATAACATATGTGAGGGAAGAATTTATAGACTTATCATATTCTATGTAAGGCAAGGACTTGACAATGACGCATTAAGCATATATCAGAAAACAAATGATTTTGAAAAAATGGGATTCAGCGATCTAAAAATAAGAGCTTATATTGAGTTGTCCCGCATGTACACAGGATTAAATAAATTTGACTACGCCTTGGAAATGAAAGAAAAGGCAATGGCTTGTATGTCAGAACATCCATATTATATGAAAGAACTAGAAGATCTTGAACGTGGTTTTCATTAGATCTATGAATAATTAGATCACTGAGATGCTTGGAACGTGAAGGATCTACAGGTCATGGCAATTGAATAATAGAGAGACATTATAGAGGCATGTCGTTTCGGCAATAGGACGTAGCCTAATACGCATCTTTCAAGCAGGTGCCACAAAATATGCCGCAATCAGTTCAAGAGCATTGAGCAAGCTCAGGATAAAAAGTTGAGTATGGATTTGGTTCTTTCAAAAGAAATGATTACCTTTGCACTCGATGATGAGTCATAAATGGTTGCTGGCTCAGCATCGAGTGTTCTTTGATGCAATTCATAGCAGAATGTGGAATTGAGAACGGTTGCCAATTCGTAACCCTGTTTTTCATCAATTCTCCAGACTGCCTTTATACAAAGAGAAGCTGAGAATTCTTACAAAGTTACGAAAAGTCGAGAGTAAAACAAAAGAATTTATTCATTTTTTTACCGAGACGCAGTAACTTCGCGCTCGAATGAGCGTAAAGTAACGAATAAGTGAGCGAAAAACAAAGAAAGCTGTTTCTTTTTTTTACCGTAGCCCACTT
The DNA here is from genome assembly GCA_015060485.1 of Prevotella sp. Classification (GTDB taxonomy): domain Bacteria; phylum Bacteroidota; class Bacteroidia; order Bacteroidales; family Bacteroidaceae; genus Prevotella. The sequence continues at coordinate 6,791 of SUYI01000048.1, forward strand.
TGGGGGGCGCTCCTTGCCAACTAGTATGACACTAAACCACCTTTAGTGTCATACTCCACATATTATTTGACGGGCAGGAATAAAAAAAAACGGGCTGACCATTTGGTCGGTCCAATTTCTTTTAGTAACTTTGCAGACAAAACTTAAAATTAAAGCAATTTAGACAATGGAACAGCAGAAACGTTACGGTCATTTCGACGACCAGCACCGCGAGTATGTCATTACAAACCCGCAGACTCCTTGGCCTTGGATTAACTATCTGGGCAACGAGGACTTTTTCTCTTTGATTTCGAACACGGCAGGCGGCTACTCGTTCTACAAGGACGCCAAATTCCGCCGCATCACGCGCTATCGCTACAACAATGTGCCGATGGACAACGGCGGTCGCTACTTCTATATCAAAGATGGCGATACAGTCTGGAACCCGGGATGGAAGCCCTGCAAGACTCCACTCGACTTCTACGAGTGCCGCCACGGCATGAGCTACACCCGCATTACGGGTAAGAAGAATGGCGTAGAGGCCAGCGTTCTGTTCTTTGTTCCGCTTAAGAAGTGGGCCGAGGTTCAGAAGTTCACCCTTAAGAACACCTCTGGCGAGGTTAAAAACCTCAAGCTCTTCAGCTTCGAGGAGTGGTGTCTTTGGAATGCCGCTACCGATATGGAGAATTTCCAGCGCAATTTCTCGACGGGCGAAGTAGAGATTGAGGGCTCTACCATCTACCACAAGACCGAGTATCGCGAGCGTCGTAACCACTACGCTTTCTATCATGTAAATGCTCCTATCCAGGGTTTCGACACGGATCGCGAGACCTTCGTGGGCCTGTATAACGAGTTTGCCGACCCGCAGGTTGTGATGGAAGGTAAGCCCCGCAACAGCCATGCGCACGGCTGGAGCCCCATTGCGTCGCACTACATCGAGGTGACGCTGCAGCCCGGCGAGCAGAAGGACTTCGTATTTCTGCTGGGTTACATCGAGAACGAGCAGGATGAGAAGTTCGAGGCTCCGCAGGTGATTAACAAGAAGAAGGCTCACGCGCTGATTGCCGAGCTGGACACCACCGCCAAGGTGGACAAGGCATTTGCCGAACTCTGCGAATACTGGGATGCGCTGCTTAATATATATAAGGTACGAACGGGCAACGACAAGCTGGATCGCATGGTGAACATCTGGAACCAGTATCAGTGCATGGTGACGTTCAATTTCTCGCGTTCGGCCAGCTTCTTCGAGAGCGGTGTAGGCCGCGGTATGGGTTTCCGCGACTCGAATCAGGACCTGGTGGGCTTTGTACACCAGATTCCGCCTCGCGCCCGCCAGCGCATCATCGACATCGCCTCCACCCAGTTCCCCGACGGCGGCTGCTATCACCAGTACCAGCCGCTGACCAAGCGCGGCAACAACGACATCGGCGGCGGATTCAACGACGACCCCTGCTGGCTGATCTTCGGAACGGTGGCATACATCAAGGAGACGGGCGACTTCTCGATTCTGGACGAGATGGTGCCGTTCGACAACCAGCCGGGCTCCGAGGTGACGCTGTTCGAGCACCTCAAGGTATCGATGGACCACGTCATCAAGAACCTCGGTCCGCACATGCTGCCCCTCATCGGCCGTGCCGACTGGAACGACTGTCTGAACCTGAACTGCTTCTCGTGGGATCCCAACGAGTCGTTCCAAACCACCGAAAACGTGACTGAGGGCACCAAGGCCGAGTCGCTGATGATTGCCGGACTGTTTGTGGTGACGGGCAAGGACTACGTCGCCCTTTGTAAGAAGATTGGCAACGACGCCGAGGCTGAGCGCATGCAGCAGGCCGTCGACGCCATGACAGATGCCGTGAAGAAGCACGGCTGGGACGGCGAGTGGTATCTGCGCGCCTACGACTTCTATGGCAACAAGATCGGTTCGAACGAGTGCGACGAGGCGAAGATATTCATCGAGAGCCAGGGCTGGTGTACGATGGCCGAAATCGGTGCTGAAGACGGCATGGTGGCCAAGTCGCTCGACTCGTGTAAGAAATACCTGGAGTGCGAGCACGGCATGGTGCTGAACAACCCTGCCTTCTCGAAGTTCATCTACGAATACGGCGAGATTTCGTCGTACCCCGAGGGCTACAAGGAGAATGCCGGTATCTTCTGCCACAACAATCCATGGGTCATCATCGGCGAGTGTCTGGCAGGTCGCGGCAACGACGCCTGGAGCCACTACGCCAAGATTCTGCCCTCTTATGTTGAAGAGAAATACCAGACGCTGCATAAGGTGGAGCCCTACGTGAACTGTCAGATGGTAGCCGGTAAGGATGCCTTCAAGCCCGGCGAGGGTAAGAACTCATGGCTGACGGGTACGGCAGCATGGATGTGGTATACCGTGTCGGAGTTCATCCTCGGTATCAAGCCCGACTACGATGGAATCCTCATTGATCCTTGTCTGCCGAAGACAGCTTCAGACTATACTGTCCAGCGTAAGTTCCGCGATGCAGACTACGAGATTACCATCCATCCGAATGGCCAGCAGAAGGGCGTGAAGCAGATTGTGCTCGACGGTTCCCCCGTCGAGGGTAATGTCATCCCCTACTCTGCCGGCAAGCACACGGTGGAAGTCACCATGTAAACGGAACTATTTAAAAAATAATTGCATATTATGTCTACTTTAACAATTTGTATTGTCATTCTCTTCTGTCTTGGCTATTTCTGCATTGCTATTGAGAGTGTGACAAAAATCAACAAGGCAGCCATTGCGCTGCTGATGTTCGTAGGCTGCTGGACTCTGTTCATGATAGACCCGGCCAGCTACGTTGCCGCTGCCATAGGCGAGATGAAAGCAGCAGTGGTCAGTACTGTCATTGAACACCACTTAGGATCCACGGCTACCACGCTGTTCTTCCTGATGGGCGCAATGACTATTGTAGAACTGGTTGACCAGAACGGTGGTTTCAACTTCGTACGCGACACCATGCAGACCAAGAGCAAACGGTCATTGCTGTGGCGAATAGCCTTTATGACGTTCCTCCTTTCGGCTATTCTCGACAATCTGACGACCAGCATCGTCATGATTATGATTCTGCGCAAGCTGGTAGCCGACAAGAAAGATCGCATCATCTATGCCGCACTGGTCATCATTGCCGCCAACTCCGGAGGGGCATTCTCGCCCATCGGCGACGTCACCACCATCATGCTTTGGAACAAGGGGGTCATCACGGCTGCCGGCGTCATCACCGAAATCTTCATACCGTCGCTCATATCGATGGTTATTCCGGCATACGTCCTCTCCCTGTCACTGAAGGGCGAGCTGACACCTGTGCAGGAGACAGAGGTGCTCGAAGAATCCGACAGCCTCTCAGCAACACAGCGCAAGGCCATCTTCTTCCTCGGCGTGGGCGGTCTCATCTTCGTTCCCATCTTCAAGACTATAACCCACCTACCGCCGTTTGTGGGCATTCTGCTGGTGCTGGGCGTGCTGTGGACTACAACGGAAATATTCTATACACGCATCCATCAGGAGAATGAGGACACCGCCGACAACCGCAACACGCAGAAACGCGTGTCGAAGATGCTATCGAGAATTGACATGGACACCATTCTCTTCTTCTTGGGCATCCTGATGGCCGTAGGCTGTCTGGAAACTATCGGCGTGCTGACCATGCTGGGCGAGGGTCTCAACGAGGCCTTCGCAGGCAACTACTACGTCATCAACGGCATCATCGGCGTGCTCAGCAGCATCGTCGACAATGTTCCGCTCGTGGCAGGCTGCATGGGAATGTACCAAGTGCCCGATGCGGCAGCACTGGCTGCCAATGCCACGTTGCAGCCGTACGCCGTCGACGGAATCTTCTGGCAGCTGCTGGCCTATTGTGCCGGTGTCGGAGGTTCGATGCTCATCATCGGTTCCGCAGCCGGTGTGGTAGTCATGGGACTGGAGAAAATCACCTTCGGTTGGTACATGAAGAAAATCACCTGGATAGCTTTTGTGGGCTATCTGGCGGGTATATTTACTTACTGGTTAGAAAAAGCTTTCCTTTTCTAATCAAAAAAACACCAAGACTCCCACCGATATTTTTTCTAAACGGTGGGAGTTTTTTATTATTTGTAATGTTGATACAAATAAAAAAGTTTATGAAACTTATAATAATATATTATTTAAAAAAAGTATTTATCTTTGCAACGTCAAAAAACTAAAACCGCATATACATCAACAAAATGATTAAGAGATTTGTTTTAGTAATATTATCATTAGTAGTTTGTTTTGTAACCTCAGAGGCTGCTGGAAAGCGTTCCAGCAGCACTGATGGTGCTTTAGTGAAAAACCCGATGCTTTGGGCCGACGTGCCCGATCCCGATATCATACGCGTGGGCGATACCTATTATTTGGTAAGTACCACGATGCACCTGATGCCAGGCGCTCCCGTCATGCGGTCGAAGGATCTGAAGAACTGGGAGACGGTAGGCTATATCTTCGACCGGCTGACCGACTCGCCCAAGTATGACTTGCTGGAGGGCACGGCCTACGGACGCGGACAATGGGCTACCTCGCTGAAATATCACAACGGACGGTTCTATGCCCTGCTGGCTCCTAACGAGTCCGGTCCCATGGGCGACACCTATATCTTTACTGCCGAGAAGGCCGAAGGCCCCTGGACGCTGCTATCGCGCATGCGCCACTTCCACGACTGCTCGCTGTTTTTCGACGACGACGGCCGCGTATACGTCATCTATGGGACGGGCGAGCTGATGGAGCTGAAACCCGACCTGTCTGACGTGATAGAAGGTACACACCAGCAAATATTCCAGCGCGAGGCTGACGAGACAGGACTCCTGGAGGGTTCGCGCGTGGTGAAATATCGCGGCAAATACTACCTGCTCATGATTTCCCACGTGTATGCACCGGGGCGTCACCGCCGCGAGGTATGCTATCGTGCCGACGATATTCACGGACCCTACGAGAAGAAAACCATCCTCGAATCTCCCTTTGGCGGATTCTCCTATCTGGCTCAAGGAACGATTGTCGACTCGGAATACGGCGACTGGTATGGCGTGATGTTCCAGGACCGTGGCGGCGTGGGACGCGTGCTGACACTGAGTCCTTGTCGCTGGATTGACGGCTGGCCCATGCTGGGCGACGAAGAAGGTCTCGTGCCAACAGTAATGCGCCCTTTGAAGAGCGGTGAACCCGAGCGCCACATCGTGTGCAGCGACGACTTTACCACAGCGCCCAAGCTCGGACTGCACTGGCAGTGGAATCACAACCCCATAGACAATGCCTGGAACCTGACAGATCGTGCAGGATGGCTCAGGCTGAAGACCAACCGAGTGGTGCCCAACATTTTCCTGGCTCCCAATACGCTGACGCAGCGTATGGAAGGTCCTACTTGCTGCGGTGTAGTGAAAATGGATATTTCGAAGATGAAAGACGGCGACTGCGCCGGATTTGCCACCTTCAACGACCAGACGGGTGCCCTGGCCATCAGGAAACAAGGAAGCAAGGCTGTGTTACAATTTGAGGAATGGGGCGTGAAACTGACTCCCAAAGACAAGACAGTAGAAAAAGAGAACGTCAGCGAGAATGTTGTCGAGAGCGTGGCTCTTGACAAGAAGCAGACCTGCATCTGGCTTCGCATTGACGGCGACTTCCGCCCTGGAGAGCGTGGTGGAAAAGATGCAGCCAACTTCTACTACAGCCTCGATGGCGTGCAGTGGACAAAGATTGGAACAAACGACTACAAGATGCGTTTCGACTGGCAGCAGTTCTTCATGGGTTCCAAGTTCGCCATATTCAACTTTGCCACTAAGAAACTCGGTGGCTGGGTCGATGTCGACAGCTTCGAATACAGCGTAGCGGAAAAGTAAAAAAGATATTATTTTTATATGCTTATCTTTATTTCATGTAACATTTTCGGGTGTTACATGAAATAAAGTTTACGTTTTTTTTGGAAGTTATGGTAAAAATGTTTAACTTTGCACGCAGTTATAAAACAACTGACTAACTGAATGCATTATTCTATGAGAAGTAAAGTTCTAAAGCCTAAAAGCACGAACCTACTACGCTTGTGGCTTTTGTCCGGACTAACCTTTTGCTGTTTGAGCGTGCACGCCCAGATGGGAAAGTTGTTCGACGCCGACAAACAGATGTCAAGCAGTTTCACGACACAAATCTACATGGATCGCGACGGATTCATTTGGGTTGCCACGCGTAACGGATTGAACCGCTACGACGGATACCAGTTCCGCATCATCAAAAAGGAAACATCGCAAGAAGGATTGGCCAGCAACTATGTCAACGCCATCATGCAGGACCGTCACGGACTATTTTATATCGGCATGTATGGTGCTTTGCAAACCTATGACGGCCAGAGGTTCCAAGATGTTACGACCTACGACTTGGACGGACATTCGCAACCCCACTATATCACATGTCTATTGGAACGCGGAAATGGCGATATCCTGATAGGTACGTCAGGACATGGTGTGCTTAAGATGGACAAGAGTAAGCACGAGGCACGCCAAATGGGTGGAGTGCTGTCAAACCTGATGTCTGTCCACCGCATCAAGGAGGACAGCAAGGGATACTTATGGCTTGTGACAGAAAGCCAGGGTCTGTGGTGCTACGACGGCAAGACCATCAGACGATTCTTCCAAGGCGAGAAAGAACAGGCATCTGTCCTTGACATTTGCGAAGACCAGCAAGGTAATATCTACATTGGAACAACCAATGCGGGTTTGTTCGTATTCGATGAGAACTGGACTCCGAGACACATTGATGCCACAGCCTCTAAACACATCTCCACGCTCTATTGCAGTAACGACAACCGGATTATGATCGGTTACGACGGACTGGGCATGGCTATCTATGACCCAAAGACAGACCGTTTGACGGACAACCCCTACTTCAGCCGCGACGTGAACCTCAGCACGGCAAAGGTCTACTCCATCTGCGAAGACAATAATGGCAACACGTGGCTGGGACTGTTGCAGAAAGGCATCTTTATGCACCCCGCGAAAACCACGGGATTCTACTATATGGGCTATAAGCTGGGAGCACATAACACCATCGGCAGCGCCTGTGTAACCAGCGTGATGAGCAGTAAAGGCGAAAAATACTGGGTTGGAACCGACAAGGACGGACTCTACTGTGTCTACAATCAGCCTAAAGTACTCAAACATTTCAAGGAAAATTTCCCCTCGACCATTTTAGGTATGACGGAGGACCAGCAAGGACGAATCTGGGTAGGTTCATACAAAGAGGGAATCGGATGGATTGACGGCCAGTCGCTGACCTACCATCCCTACCCGTTGCCTCAAGGCTCCTCCGTCAGCGTATTCTCGATGAAAAGCGATTCACAGGGACTAGTATGGATGGCCACGATGGGTGAAGGTCTGCTACGCCTCGACCCCAAGACGGGCGACATCAAATCATACTTACAACTGGAGGCCGCCAACAGAGACCGCAAGGCAAACTGCCTGATTAACAACTACATCTCGCAGGTTTCACTATCGCCCGACGGGCAGCGCATCTACGTAGCTACAACACTGGGTGTTTGTGCGATGGACCTGAAGACAGAAAACTGGCTGAAAACTTTCAACGGAGTAAACTGTATCAATTACGGCACTCCCACTCGTTTTGCCCGCGAATTCGATGGAATACTCTATGTAGGTACCAACGACGGCTTGCTCTGTTACGACCTGAAGACGCACAAGGAATTCCTCTATTCTATTGAAAGCGGACTGGCCGACAATGGTATTTCAAGCATTGAACAAGACAACCAGGGCTATCTGTGGATTTCGACAGACCATGGGCTCTGCCGATTAGACCCCAAGACCAAGAAAACCAACAACTACTTTGTCGACAATGGTCTGCAGTCGAACGAATTCAGCGACGGTGCTTCATGGAAAGCCTATAATGGCATGCTCATTTTTGGCGGACTGGGTGGTGTGACGTGGTTCCAGCCCGAAGAAATCAAGGAACGCGAATGGAAGGCTGAAGTGAAGCTGACAGGATTCTCAGTCAACGGCGAGCCTGTAACTCCCGCCACTATGTCGGGATTCTGGCATGTGGTCGACACCACCGTCATTGCTGCCGACCGTTTCGTGCTGAGCCCCGGCGACAACAACTTTGCCCTGCAGCTGTCGACGCTGACGTATGACAATCCCGAGCACATTGTCTACCGTTACCGCATCAACCACGAAGACTGGGTGCGCATGAAGCCGGGTGTCAACGAAATCACCTTCTCGCACCTATCGCCCGGCGACTACCACTTCTGCGTCGTGGCCGAGCAGAACGGCATCGACACCCCCGAGCGTTGCTTTACCGTTGTCATCCATGCACCCTGGTATCGCACGCCATTGGCCTACGTCATCTACGTTATCGCTTTAGCGGCGCTGTTCTGGTTCTACAGAAAGCAACACCGCCGCAAGGAACAGGACAACCTGCGTCTGCAGGAACACATCCATGCCGAGGAGATGGCCGATGCCAAGCTGAAGTTCTTTATGAATATCTCGCACGAGATACGCACCCCGATGACGCTCATCGTCACCCCGCTGCTTTCGCTCATCAAGCAGGACGACGATCCACATCGCCGCAGCACCTACGAAATCATCCGCCGCAATGCAGAGCGTATCCTCGGCCTCATCAACCAGATGATGGACCTGCGTAAGATTGACAAGGGTCAGATGCAGATGCACATGCGCGAGACGGAACTGATTTCGTTTGTGGGCGACATCCACACGCTGTTCACGCAGCAGGCCAAGACGAAGAACGTCAGTTTTACCTACGAGCACGACACCCAGGAGCTGTACGTATGGATTGACCGCGACAACTTCGACAAAGTCATTGTCAATCTGCTATCGAACGCCTTCAAGTTCACCCCCGCAGGAGGTGAGATCCGCATGGCCATCACCCACGACCAGCAGAACGTCCGCCTGGCCATCAAGGATACAGGAGAAGGTATTCCCGAAGACAAGCTGGATCGCATCTTCGAACGTTTCTACCAAACGCCCTCCCACGTCAACGATCGCAAGACGGGTACGGGCATTGGCCTCGACCTGACACGTTCTCTGGTAGAATTACACCACGGCACTATTGAAGCCCACAACAACAAAGACCAGAAGGGCTGTGAGTTTGTGGTAACCATTCCTGTCGGCTCTGCACACCTGAAACCGGAGGAAATGACTGAGGAAGAAGAAGTCCAGCAGAGCGCACCGGCCACCAGTCTCATAGAAGAAGTGCCCACCGAGGAAAATACGGAAGCCCCCATAGAGCTGCCAAAGGCCAACCGCCGACAGCATATCATCATCGTCGAGGACGATACTGAAATCCGCGACTTCCTGTTGAGCGAGCTGTCGCCCGACTACGACGTCAGCGTCTGCGAGAACGGCAAGGCCGGACTCAGCGAAGTGCTGAAGACGGTTCCCGACCTTGTCATTTCCGATGTCATGATGCCCGAGATGGACGGCAACACGATGTGCTCGAAAATCAAGAGCAGTCCTACGACGAGCCATATCCCTGTCATCCTGCTCACCGCCAAGAACCGTGACGAAGACCGTCTGGAAGGTCTGGAGACAGGAGCCGACGCCTATCTGCTGAAACCCTTCAACATGGACATTCTGCGCCGTACCATCATCAACCTGATTCATACCCACCAGATGCTCCGGCTGAAATATGGCCGCAACGACCATCTGGAGGAACAGGTGGAACAGGTCAAGATGAAGTCGCCCGACGAGCAGCTGCTCGACCGCGTCATGAAGGTCATCAACAAGAATATCGGCAATTCCGACCTCAGCGTCGACAGCATCGCCGACGAGGTAGGCATCAGCCGTGTCCACCTGCATCGCAAGATGAAGGAGCTGACCGGTCAGACTCCCCACGACTTCATTCGCAACATCCGCCTGAAGCAGGCAGCACAGTTATTGTCGTCGCAGAACATGAATATCACGGAAGTGATGTTTGCCTGCGGATTCAACAATGCCGCGTCGTTCTCGACAATCTTCAAGAAGTTCTATGGCATGTCGCCGCGAGAATACATGAACGAAAACAAGTCGCAGGAAGAAAGTTAGGCTACACCATTACAATAGCATGCCCAAGATACTGAGAATCAAGAAATTCCCCCTTGGTAAAGATTTTCTGGCGCTGACACTTGGCGAATTCATTCTGGCCAAGGAGCCGCTAAGCCCCTATGCCGTCAATCATGAACTCATCCATGTGGCACAACAGAGGGAACTGCTTTACATTCCATTCTTCATCTGGTACGGCATAGAATGGCTGGTGCTCTGCATCAAATACCGGGACAGGCTCAAGGCGTATTACAACATCCGTTTTGAGAAAGAGGCTTACCGCCACCAGAACGACCTGTCCTATCTGAAGCACAGGCGCCATTATCATTATCAATAGGTGTCAGTCTTGGAAATACACCTTTTTGACGCGTGAGCTGATGCTGGTCATCACCTCGTAGGGAATGGTCTGCAGCACATCAGAGAGGACGGTAACAGGCAGGTGCTCGCCGAAGATTTCCACCATGTCGCCTTCCTGACAATCGATGTCCGTCACGTCAATCATGGCTACATCCATACAGATGTTTCCAACGTAGGGGGCTTTCTTGCCGTTCACCAGACAATAGCAGGCGCCACGTCCCAGATGGCGGTTCAGTCCGTCGGCATAGCCTATGGGAATGGCGGCAATCACCGAGTCGCGCGTCAGGATGCCCTTGCGGCTATATCCTACCGTATCCTCCTTAGGCACGTGACGCAACTGCAAGATGGTCGTCTTCAGCGTGCTGACAGTATGCAGGATGCGGTTGTCGCGTGGATCGACACCATAGAGCCCGAGGCCTAATCGGCACATATCCATCTGCCGCTCAGGGAAGTGCTCGATGGCGGCAGAATTGTCCATGTGGCGCAGAATCTTATGGCTGAATGCTGCCTGCAGCTTCTTGCTGCCCTCGTCGAACTTACGGAACTGCTCTGCCGAGAAATTGTCGAAGTCATCGCTGTCGGAGCCCACGAAATGCGAGAACACCGACCGCGGAATGATGGCATTCTGACTGCGCAGCCTGCCGATCAGCTCGTCCATATCCTTTTCCGGGTCGAATCCCAGACGGTGCATACCCGTATCCAGCTTGATGTGTACGGGCCATCCCGTGACGCCCTGTTTCTCAGCGGCACGTATCAAGGCATCCATCAGCCGGAACGAATACACCTCGGGCTCCAGGTCGTAGTCGAACATGGTCTTGAAGGCTGTCATCTCCGGATTCATAATCATGATGTTCTGCGTGATGCCGTTACGGCGCAGCGTCACACCCTCGTCGGCCACAGCCACCGCCAGATAGTCCACGCGGTGGTCCTGCAGTGTCTTGGCCACCTCGACGGCTCCTGCCCCGTAGGCGTCGGCCTTCACCATGCACACCAGCTTGGTCTCGGGCTTCAGGAACGAGCGGTAGTAGTTCAGATTGTCGACGACGGCATTCAGATTGACTTCGAGGATGGTTTCGTGCACCTTCTGCTCCAACTGTTCCGTAATATGATCGAAGCAAAAGGGTCGCGCGCCCTTGATGAGCACCACTTCGTTGCGCAGCGAATGGAAGTCGTTGCTTTGCAGGAAAGCCTCCGTCGTGGCAAAGAACATGGAACACGGAACCTGGAAGCTGGAACGTTGAGACATAATCTCCGGACCTATTCCAATCAGTTTGCCGACACCGCGCTTCATGCACAGCGCATTCACCTCACGATAGAGGTCGACGGGCGCCATGCCGCTTTGGAAGATATCGCTCAGTATCAGCGTGCGCTGACGCTCGTCGTTCACACGGCGCGACATGAAGTCGAGGGCAATGTCGAGCGAATTGATGTCCGAATTGTACGAGTCGTTAATCAGCGTACAGCCGTGCTGGCCTTCCTTCACCTCCAGTCGCATGGCCACGGGTTCCAGCCGCGCCATACGTTCACGGAGCTGTTCGGGAGTGACACCCAGATACAGGGCCGTGGCCGCTACCGCCAGCGAACACTCCACCGAAGCCTCATCGATAAACGGCAGCTCATAGCTCTTCAGCAGTTCCTCGCGGCGCCAGCCAATCTTCTTGCCCTTGAAGCCGGAACGGCGCACACAACGGCTCACCAAGTCGTCGTCGGCACTATAGATGATGACCTTGGCATCGTGAAACAGCTGCAGCTTCTCCATACATTTCTCCTCCATCGAACGGAAATTCTCCTGATGTGCAGCACCAATGCTGGTCAGCACGCCAATGGTGGGCTGTATGATGTCCGCCAGTGCCGGCATCTCGCCAGGCTGACTGATGCCGGCCTCGAAGAGTCCTACCTCCGACTGCTCGTTCAGCAGCCATACCGACAGCGGCACGCCAATCTGCGAATTAAAGCTCCTGGGCGAACGCGTCACGTGGAAGTCGGGCGACAGCACCTGATAGAGCCACTCCTTCACCATCGTCTTGCCGTTCGACCCTGTGATGCCCACCACCGGACAGTTGAACTCGTCGCGATGGCGCTCGGCCAGTCGCTGCAAGGCTGCCAAGGGCGACGGCACCACCAGGAAGTTGGCGTCCGTATAGTCCACCTCGCCACCCATGCGGACAGCGTTCAGCACGGGTTCCACCACGAAGTTCCTGACGCCTCGGCGATACAGGTCGGCAATATAGCGGTGTCCGTCGTTGCGCTGCGTCTTCAGGGCAAAAAACAGCGTCTCTTCGGGGAAACACAGCGAGCGGCTATCCGTCAGCAGCCACCCTATGCGCGCCTCCGCCGTACCGATGCGTCGCGCGCCTATGAGCGTAGTGATTTTCTCTATCGTGTAATTCATCTTTCTAACTTTCTAAGCCAGTTGCTTGTTTTCCATGACCAGACAGAGCGAGAAGGCGACTTCCATAGCAAGCATAACACCTGCCAACACACAGGGCTGGGCTATGAGGCCGATGACTAGCGCCAGAACGGGTACGACGACGGACATCACCATGTAACTCTTCGACTGGTAGAGCCAGCTATAAGGCATCAGGTGGGCTCCAAAAATCATCGAATACACCATCAGCATTTTCTCGGGCACGGCAGCAAACACCCACATGGCAATGAGAATGTACAGAATCTGGTTGACAGAGAAAAGCAGCCCTAATGCCGTCAGGGGATTGCTCTTGCCCTGGAAATCCACATGTATCAGCTTGGAAATCATCCAAGCCAGTGGCATCAACGGACAGGCCACGCAAAAGGTGAGAATATTCTTTGTCTCGATGGGCAGGCCGGTCAGATGTACAATGCAAATGGCAGCCCAGATAAACACTGAAGCCAGGATGAAATGCAAGCCTTTCTTCTGCTGTTTGGCACAATCGCGGCGCAGCTCGTTCAATGCTGTTGTTTGCTCGTTGGTAATCATAGTTGTAATGATGAATGATAGTTTGACGATGCAAAAGTAATCATTTTCCGCGACCCGCGCAAGATTTTCAGACGATTAATTATCGTACCAGCACCATTTTCTGGCTGTAGGTGCTGCTGACGGTCTTGAAAAACTCCATGAGTTCGGGGTATAGCGACTTGTCGTAGTTGCCTGATTTCATCACCAGGCGGTTGCGGACCAGCACTTTCCCGTTGTCAGACGTCAGTGTAAAGGAGAATGTGCCGAAAGGCTTCTCGATCTGTATGTCGGCGGGCTTGGCTTCAATCTGGTAGCCTTCTGGCAAGGCGATGGTGATGTCGTCTTCGTCCAGATAGCCCGTTTCTATCCAGATGTCTTCCTGGCGATGGTCGGTGGCATTGGGCGTGCTATAGTCCCGATGGATAGGACAAAGGGGAACGAAAAGCCGCTTCCCCGTGACGGAGGCATACTTCTGGCTTTTCACGTCAGCATCGAGCACGATGGAGGCTCCGTTTTCGCGGACATCGATTTTACTGATTTCTGCCTGCGGTACCCGCACCATGTGCCGAAGTACGCGCTGACGCTCTTTATCGTCCATCTTCAACAGGGGGCGGCGGCTTTCGTATTGCAGTTGGTCAGACTGCTGCGACAGCGTGACGGCGGCAGCTCCCGTGGCATCCAGCTCAATGCCGATGGTGCTTCGCAACAGGTTGGCGGTGTCGGCACAGACGGGCAGGGTGACAAACCGTCCGCCAGCTTGGCTGACCTCGATGGCATCGTGTCCGGCAATATCCTCATGCACATAGCCCATCGGCAACTCGGGATTGGTACATTCCAGCCATAGCGTGTCGCCCGTGATCGGCACTTGCAGAATGACGTGATTCATCTGTCCGACACTGGCAAAGTCGGGAAGAAGGCGGCGATTGGTGGTGCTGATGATGGTATAGTTCGACGCGATTCCCACCTCGTTCAGCATGGCACGCATGTAGTTCGAGAGTCCCTTGCAGTCGCCAAAGCCACTCTTGCTGACGTTTGCTGCCGGAGCAGGCTGCTGTCCGCCGATGCCCAGCATGATAGCCACATAGCGGGTGGTTTTCTCCAGATGCTTATAGAGTGCGGCCACCTTCTCGCGATCAGTCTTCAGTCCGTCGGTCATCTGGTGGATGTCTTTCCGGACGTCGTCAGGCAACACGTCACGCCCGGTGATGAGGCTGTACTCCCACTTGCCATAGTTGCCCCAACTGCTAAAACTGCCCTTTGTGCCGTAATATACGAAGTCCGTAGGTGCAAAGTAGGCCATCGGCAAACGTTCTCTCAGGGGACGTGCAAACGGCTCTTGCTTCAGGGCTGGCAGGTTGTCGAGTTCGAGAGTGAGTGTCCGCCCGTCGTCCGATGTTGTCACCGCTTTGTCGATATTCCGGCAGGCATGGCGGATGGCCATGTCCCGAGGGGCTGTCAGCCGGTAGACAGCCTTCTTGACGCTGACGTCGTAGTCGGTCTGCGGACAGAAACGGGGCAGCTCTATCAGGTTGTCGTGACTCTCCATCGTCCACTCATAAGTGACGGTGACGGGATAGACGGGTGGCGTATAGTCCAGATACATCCTGTAGTCGTCGATGGCAAGATACTGGGAGTACTCTGTGCGTTTCAGGTCGCTCTCCTTGAACTTGCGCAGGACGCGCCCCGTGGCATCCGTCGCCTGTCCCTTGAACCGCGTCAGCTTGTCGTTCTTGCTACACGAACAGACGAAGGTGGCAAGGTCGGCGCAGTGCTCGTTGAGAATGGTGGTCACCTCCTTGAAACGAACGATGGCATGGGTCGCACTGGTGCACTCCACCTCAGTGACGGACTCCTCGACGACGGCATTTTCCGCTGAGGCACGTAAGAGTGCCGTGAGCGTCAGGGCAAAAAGCACGATCAGTCTCATGGCTTCTTCTTCAGCGTTATCATCTGCTTGGTGCTCTCAATGAGCTTGTCGAGGAAACTCTTCAAATCCTGGTATTGCTGCTGCGTGAAGAAGGTGCGGCTGCAGTCCAGCTTGTACTGAGTCTGTAGCATGTCGCCGTTTTGTTGTACGCCGATGCGTGCTGTAATGCCGTCGAACTTCAGGACGATGGGCTGGGGCATTTCCTCCACCTGCCAGCCGTCGGGGAGTTTCAGCATCACATTGTAGGTTTCGCGCTGGCTATAAGGGAATTCCACTGGCAGGTCGCGCGTGTCGGTCGTGAAGGGATTCTTCTGCCAAGGGGTGAACACCAGCGGATTCAGATAGATGAGGTCACCCGCCGTAGTGCATGTTTTTGTAAAGTTGACGGTTTCACGCACCGTCGCAGAAAAGTCGTGGCGACCTTCCAGCTTGTATTGGGCGATTTCCATCTCGTCTCTCTCCTGCATGTCGTGGATGACGTCGATACTGTCTTTTGCCGTACGCCACTTTTTTCTGAGGTTCGCAGCCGACTCTCCGACGCTGTTGTTCATCCTGATTCCACTGATGACGCCCTTGTCGTCGAGAGCTGCCTGCACCACGGTAGTCTCCGACGATTTGGCTGTCGCCAGCAGGTTCACCCACTGACCCTCGCTGTCCTTGCGGACGGTACGTGCCATCTCTGTCAGCAGTCGTGGCGGCAACACATTCAGGTAACCGTCTTCCACCGAAGCGTCCATATACGCCGTCGTCGTCTCGCTGACCTGAATGCCGACAACAAACGTCGAGAGGTATTTCAGACTGGCGTGCGACAGGGGCAGACGCCCGCGGTTGCGAAGTCTCAGCACAACGGGATAGGCTTCCAACCCCGCATCGTGCAACATATTTATATATAGGAAGTTGATGTCTGCATTCGTGCCCGTGCCCTCTTTCAGCACTTTGCTTCCCGACTTGGCCCAGAAGGCATAGTCGCCGTTCCACTTCACCCGCTTCTTCAGCAGTTGCCAACAGGCAGCGGCCCGTTCGTTAGCGTCGGCGATGGCCGGTATTCCTGCCGACAGGATTTCGTCTTTCAGCGGACTGCTCTTCTTGATCCGTCCGCCAAACTCGTCGTCGTCAAGCAGTATCTTGTCAATGTCTTCCCACTTGGCCGTATAGTCCTTGTAAACAGCCCCGGGCACGTAGATGCCTTTGAGCTCGTGGGTAATCTTGCAACCATAGTCCTCTGCACACCACACGTAGTCGTCGTCTTTCAAGGCAGGCAGGTTTCTGCCCACAAACGTGTCTTCCTGGACGTTCAGATGCGTGTCGCCGATAATCATCGACCCGCTGTTCTCCTGATGCTCCAAACGCACCATTCCCGTCTGGTCCAGGTTAAAGGCAAACCAGTCTGGCACTGCCAGCTCGTATTTGGTATAAGCCACGGGAATGTCCTTCTGGGCATACCAGTCGCGCAGGTCATAGTAGAAATCACTTTCCACCCGGTACTCATATTCTATCACACTGCCCACGCGCACCTGGGGAATGCTGAACTTAATCAGCTTCGTCGTCTTGTCCAACTGTTCTTCATGCACCATCGAGCTTTCCATCTTCGTCTTCACCACCTTGCCATTCTCCAGATTATACGTCGTAGCCTTCAAACCTCCTACGATTTCGTGTTTGGTCGTGTTGTCGCTGGTACGGATGGAAATCGTCTGGTCGCCCACATGCTTACCTTCCGCCTTGAGCACCTTCAGGCGACACTTCACGCGATAAAAGACACGGAAGTCGTTGACCACCCAGTCGTATTTCACATTGACCATCCGGCACAGCTCTACAGCCTCGGCATCCTTGTCGCCGGCATATTCCGTCATCTTCAGTTCCTCGTCGGTGGGCTTACCCCATTTCAGGTTCGGTTCCGTCGTCTGAGCCATAGCATTCAGGGCACAGAAAGCAAACAGCAATAAATAGTTTTTCATACAATTTTTATGCATTTTATTCTTACGGCCTGCAAAGATATAAAAAACTATAGACTTTTCTACAAATACCCCCGCTTTTTTATCTTTTTTTGCACTTCATTGAGGTTTGAGATTTGAGGTTTGAGGATTGAGGTTTATGAAATGTTCAAATGCATGAAGTAATCATAAATTCATTTCTTCATTTCTTCATTTACATTTCTTTCATTTCTCATTTCTCATTTAAAAAGGTAGCGCCCGAAGGCGCTAACCTTTTTTAGCTTCCCATCTCGAAGCCGCCCGAGTTGTCGTCGTCGCCGCTGGTTGCGGTTCCCTCGCCGTCGGTGGCATCAGCACCCGTCTTGCTCTTGATGAGCTGCTTGGCCGTTGGCCTGAAGAGTAGAGTTTGTGTTCTGAAAAAGATTAAGTTCCAACATAATTTTTTCGTTTTTTTTTAGTTTGACAAAAAAGTGAATTCGTTTGACGCGTCGTTGCCTCGGGGCGGGGTGGTCAAAACGTCCGACAGAATTTTCGTTTCGTCCGACGGAATTTTTT
>SUYI01000049.1 GCA_015060485.1 Prevotella sp.
CTTTAGCTCAGTTGGCCAGAGCACGTGATTTGTAATCTCGGGGTCGTTGGTTCGAATCCGACAAGAGGCTCGAAAAGATTCCTTCTACTGAGGGAATCTTTTTTTAATTCTCGTGTGTTACCAACGGGCCATAGTTTAGTTTATTCCCAGGACGAGCAAAGATTTTTTTTCATAATCTTTTGGATGTTACAAGGAATAATCAGTCCTCTTGACCTTTAGTTCACGCATATATAATTTTTTTTTGTGATTTTATCTGCCATACTGCCACCAATCTTTTGAAACACCTTTAAATAAAAGGATTCTTGGTGGTGGTAGATTGGTGGTAGATGGGTGGGAGTATGGGAGATAGCCACGTATTTGACAAAGAGAATTAGGCAAAGTCACCTTTGCCTCGTCGGGATAGTCTCTTTGCCTCATTCGAATAGTCTGAACGAGTCAAAGAGATAATCCCTTTACCCCCATAGAGACTATTCGAACGAGTCGTTCGGACTATCCGAATGAGTCATGGTCTTGATGCGTTTATTTTATCAACTTTGCAGGATAAAAAAGAGGGACGTTTCCGTAAAGAAACCTCCCTCTTTTTTATGTCGGCTGTGTCTTACCCGATGTACTTGAGAATCAAGTCAACCACTTCGTCCTCAGTTTTACCCTCCATCGAGATGACCAAGTCGTAGTTACGGGTGTCGTAGCGAGATGTGCCAGTATACTTGTTAACGTAGTTCTCGCGCATCTTGTCCACCTTCTTGATAGCCTTCTCGGCATCTTCGCGGCTCAGCCCCTGCTTGCGCATGACGCGCTCAATGCGCTGTGCCATTGGGGCCTGGATGAGGATACTGAGGCGGTTGGGGATGTTTCTCAAAATAAAGAAAGCTGTTCGTCCGGCGATGACGCTTGATTCTTCATCGGCGATTTCATTTACAATTTCCTTTTCTGCCTTGAATACCTCGTCGGTAGTCAGCAATTCGGGTTCTTCTCCCATAGCCACCTGATAGTATTTGGATCTGTTGACAATCCCTTCTCCAATGCCCACCACACGCTTGAAGTCGGCCCACCAGTTTTGCTTACGGCCTTTCAGCGTTTCTATCTCTTCTACGGTGAGATGATACTTCTCCTCCAGAGACTTGATGACAGCCTTGTCATAGAAAGGAACACCCAGTTTTGCGGCCAATTTTTCGCCGACGGTGCGACCACCACTGCCCAGTTCACGATTAATCGTGATGACAAATTTCTCGTTCTTATTCATAGTTATTGAGTTTTGGAAAGGAATTAATCTTCTTCCTTCATCTCCTCTTCGTGCTGCTTGATGAGTGCCTGCTGGATGTCGTTCGGCACGAGCTCGTAAGAGCTGAATGCAGTGGTGAACGATGCGCGGCCACCCGTCAGCGACGAGAGTGCGATAGAGTAGCTGGCCAGTTCCTTCAAAGGAATCTTGGCAGAGAGCTTCTGATAGCCAGCCTCAGAGTCCATACCCATGATGATAGCACGACGACCCTGCAGGTCAGACATGACGTCACCCATGTAGTCGGCGGGCACGAGCACCTCGAGGTCGTAGATAGGCTCGAGCACCTTAGGACCAGCCTCCTTGAAGGCTGCGCTGAAGGCGTTACGGGCTGCCAGCATGAACGAAAGTTCGTTAGAGTCAACGGGGTGCATCTTACCATCGTAGACAATGACACGGACGTCGCGGGCATAAGAACCAGTCAACGGGCCTTGTTCCATACGCTCCATGACACCCTTCAGGATAGCGGGCATGAAACGCATATCGATGGCACCACCGACAACCGAGTTGATGAATACGAGCTTGCCGCCCCATTCGAGGTCCTTCTCTTCCTTCGACTTGATGTTCATCTTGAACTCCTGGCCGTTGATGGTGAACGACGTAGGATCGGGCATGCCGTCGGTATAAGGCTCGACAATCAGGTGTACCTCACCGAACTGTCCGGCACCACCCGACTGCTTCTTGTGACGATAGTCGGCACGGGCCATCTTGGTGATGGTCTCACGATAAGGAATCTTCGGCTCCAGATATTCCACCTGAATCTTCTCGTTGTTCTCCATACGCCACTTCAAGGTACGCAGGTGGAACTCACCCTGTCCGTGAACGATAATCTGGCGCAACTCCTTAGACTGCTCAACAACCCATGTGGGATCTTCCTGACGCATCTTCTGCAGGGCAGCCATCATCTTCTCAGTCTCGGCCTCGTTGACGGCCTTGATAGCACGCGAGAACTTCGAGTTAGGATATTTGATGAAGTCGAACTTGTTGTCGATGTCTTTACCGTTCAGCGTGTTGCCGGTCTTTACGTCCTTCAGCTTCACGGTACAGCCGATATCGCCGGCACGCAGCTCGTCAACCTGAATACGGTTGGCACCGGCACAAGCATACAGCGTACCCATGCGCTCCTTGGAGCCACGGTCAGCATTGGTCAGGTCATCACCACTCTTGACGGCACCGCTCATTACCTTGAAGTACTGCACCTCACCGATGTGGGGTTCAACACCGGTCTTGAAGAAGTAGAGTGATGTGGGAGCACTGGCATCGGCAGGAACCTCCTTGCCGGCAGCATTCTTGATGACGGGCATCTCGCTGACGAAAGGCACCACGTTGCCAAGGAACTCCATCAGACGACGGACACCCATGTCGCGACCTGCGCAGACACAGAATACGGGGAAGATAGAACGTGTGACAAGGCCCTTACGGATACCTTCGCGCATCTCGTCCTCGCTGAGGTCCTCGCTCTCGAAGAACTTCTCCATCAGCGTGTCGTCACCGGCTGCGGCAGCCTCTACAAGGGCAGCCTTCCACTCCTTGGCCTTCTCCAGCTGGTCAGCAGGAATGTCCTCGATGATGGGAGCACCACCCTCAGGCTTCCAAGAGTACTTCTTCATCAGCAGCACGTCGATGACGCTGTTGAAGCCTGCACCCGTAGCAATAGGATACTGTACGGGAACACAGTTGGGACCATAAACTTCCTTCAGCTGATTCAGGATAGCGTCGAAGTCACAGTTGTCGCGGTCCAGCTGGTTAACCAGGAAGATGACGGGCTTCTTCAGCTTCTCCGTGTTGCGGAAAGCATTCATCGTGCCTACCTCAGGACCATACTGGCCGTTGATGAGGATGACAGCCTGGTCGGTGACGTTCATAGCGGTGATAGAACCGCCAACGAAGTCGTCAGAACCCGGACAGTCGATGATGTTGAGCTTCTTGTTGTTCCACTCTACATGAAAAACAGTTGAGAACACCGAGTAGCCATATTCCTGTTCAACAGGGAAGTAATCGCTCATGGTGTTCTTACCCTCTACGGTACCGCGGCGCTTGATGATGCCAGCTTCGTAGACCATTGACTCGGCAAGAGTAGTCTTGCCGCTACCCGCACTGCCAATGAGTGCGATGTTTTTGATTTCGTTAGTTTGATAAACTTTCATATCCGTAATATCTTTAGGTTTATTATTTCAAAAGCGGTCGTAAAAGTACTCATTTTCGTGCAAAAAACCAACGAAAGCTTTCAAATATTAAACTTTATTAGTAATTTTGTACCCCAAATGGCAGGTTTATACATACATATTCCGTTTTGCAGGAGTCGTTGCATCTATTGTGGGTTCTACTCCACGACGGACATCAGATGGCGCCAACGATATGTAGATGCCGTATGTCGGGAAATGGAGTTGCGCCCTGCCGTTTTCAGCGATTCTGTCGCCGAACCAACCTCCGTCAATACCATCTACCTTGGTGGTGGAACACCAAGTCAATTGTCTGTTGAACAATTGCAGCAACTTTTTTTATATATTAATAAGGTGTATGGCGATGAGGCTGAGGAAGTGACTATCGAGGTCAATCCGGATGATGTTACTGAAGAGTTTGCCGCTGTACTACAGCAGCTCCCCGTCAACCGCGTCTCCATGGGTGCCCAGACCTTCGACAACGCAAGGCTTCGTTTTCTGCACCGCCGCCATATTGCAGAGCAAGTGCCGCTGGCTGTCCAGCGACTTAGAAATGCCGGCATCCGAAATATCAGCGTCGACCTGATGTATGGCTTCCCTCACGAAACCCTCGCCGATTGGCAACATGACATTGATGCTGCCCTTACACTCGATGTGGAGCACCTTTCTGCCTATTGTCTGATGATAGAGGAAGGAACGGTGCTCTATGAGCAAATGAGAAACGGGAAATTGGAAATGAGAAATGGAAATGAAGAAATGGCAAATGATAGGGAGGAGGAGTTGGAACGGGCGATGTATGAAGCACTGATAGACCGTCTGACTGCTGCCGGCTATGAACATTACGAAATCAGCAACTTTGCCCGTCCGGGATTTCGTTCCCGCCATAATAGCAGCTACTGGAACGATACACCCTATATAGGCTTGGGTGCTGCTGCTCATAGCTATACTGTTCTCAGCGGTTTTGCCGCTGAGTCTCGCGCAGTCCGTTCTTGGAACGTTGCCGACGTCCGCCAGTATATTGATGCTATTCAGCGTAATGAAATACCCTGTGAACAGGAATCCATCAATGCTGATACGCATTACAATGACCGAATTACGGTGGCTCTGCGAACCAGCGACGGCCTTGACCTTGATACATTGTCAGATAAGTATCGCAACTATTGTCTGCGCGAAGCACAACGCTTTATTACAGACGGACTGTTACGCTATGATGGCCATCACCTTGTACTCACCCGAAAAGGACTCTTCGTCAGCGACTACATCATGTCCTCGCTCGTGTATGTCTGATGACATTTGAACAATCTTTACGTCTATATATTAAAGAATACAGCAACATGAAACAGATACTAACCATTCTTTTCCTCTTCGCGAGTTGCCAAGTGTTCGCTGGCGAAATACTTGTCCGCGAAGGAGAGAGTCTGCATGATGCTTTGCGACAGGCCAGAGAATGGCGGCGCACCAACGATCCCCGTTGTGAGGGAGGCATCATGATCCGCATAAAAGCCGGACGATACTATATGAACGAGCCGTTGTTCCTTCGTCCGGAGGATAGTGGAACGGAAGATTCGCCACTCATTATTCAGGGGGAACCCGGTGCTGTTCTCTGCGGTGACCCTATGCAGTCCCATAAGCAAATATGGCCTAAGGAAGGCATGGGGCGCATCATCAATTTTAATCCTAAGACGCGCACTATCACCATTCCGCAGTATGATAAGCTATGGATGCCGCCGCCCCGTCATTCGGAAATGGTGGTCCACCAGCGCTGGGCCATCGCCATCCTCCGCATTAAGCACATGCAGGCAAGGGGCGATTCCATCATCGTATCGTTCGAAAAGCCCGAGAGCCGTCTGGAGTTCGAGCATCCTTGGCCACAGCCTGTCATCGGCGGCGAGAAGGGTAACTCGTCATTCCTGTTAAGAACTACCGAACGGCGTGATGGTATCGAGCAGTTAGTCATCGTGGATGGGGCCAATTTCGTAACGTTTGATGGAGTAACCTTCGAGAATACCTGTTGGAACCGTCCATTGCATAAAGGCCATGTGACGCTGCAAGGCGGATTCCCTCTCATAGATGCCTATAAACTTGCGGTCCCTGGTTTACCTTGGGACGACGGCTTGGAGAATCAGGCATGGATTGAGCGTCCCGTCAGTGCTG
Source organism: Prevotella sp. (assembly GCA_015060485.1). Lineage (GTDB taxonomy): Bacteria > Bacteroidota > Bacteroidia > Bacteroidales > Bacteroidaceae > Prevotella. The sequence continues at coordinate 5,596 of SUYI01000049.1, forward strand.
TATCTGTCAAGAATGCCGAACAGGTACGCTTCACGAATTGCCTCTTCCAGCATCTGGGTGCAACCGCTCTTGATTACGAAAGCATCAATGGCGGTACTATCGATCACTGCACTTTTGTGGACATCGGCGGCACGGCCATCATGGCAGGCTCCTTCGCCGAGAGTCCGCGAGAGGTACATCGTCCCTATACAGACTTGGCAAAGCAATGCCAGCATCTCAAGATACATGGCAACAATATCCACAACGTCACTACTGAAGACTGGGGTGCTGTGGCTATCAGTTGTGGCTATGTCCGTAACTGCACGATCTCGGAAAACACGGTGAGCCGCGTCAACTACTCCGGCATCTGTGTCGGCTGGGGATGGACACCCCACTATACAGGGATGGAGAACAACCACATCATCAACAACAAGGTTAGCGACTACGCTCGTCAGCTCTATGATGCCGGAGGTATCTATACACTATCCAATCAGCCGGGCTCATCTATTTGTAATAACGAGATTTCGCAACCTTATCCCGCTCCTTATGCCACCAACGACCGCGGGTTCTGCATCTACCTCGATGCAAGAACGGACGGCTTCACCATAGAGAACAACAAAACCAGTGTGGTCGGAGGTGTTGCCTCTGGCACCCTCCGTCCCATTCGCCGCGACGAAATCGGCGACAACCACCCCGGTCCCAACATCATCTTTAAAGAGTAAAAAGGTAAAAAAGTAAAAAGGTATAGATGAAACAGACGAACTACCATCTCTTCGACTTCATGGACTTCGACCCTTCGCTTCAGAAGGACGAATCCCTGTGGAAAGCATATGCCCCCAGCCAAATCAAGGAACGCGACGGTGATATTGTCATCACCATTCCCTATCAGAAACAGCTGCACCAGGAAGACATGGCGCCTGACACGGAGGTGGCACAGCAAACCTTCGACCTCCTCATACGCGCCTACGACCCAAACATCCTTCGCCTGTTTACGACCATGACGGATGACGAGATGGTGGAGAGTGACGATATGCTGATGATGGCAAAGGAAGTGAAGCGCCTGCCCCTTCGTCTGGTAGGCTGCGATATCATCACAGCAAATGGAAAGAAGGTGGCCACCATCGACCTCAGCACTCCGCGCCTCGATAAATGGAGCGACCTGTTGCCGGCCCCACAACCGGCCCCCTTCATCACGTTCTACCCTGATGGTGACACGGAGAAAGGCATCGCCTTGAGCGACGACCACTTCTCGCCCCCTCGCTATGATGCCCTGCCGCTGGGCTTCTGTACAGTAAATCGAGGCACTGCCTCGGTCTACGGAACCGAGCGCGCCACCATCAGCTTCAAGTGCACCCCTGACGAGTGCTTCGTAGGTACGGGCGAGCGTTTCCGCAAGATGGACCTTAGCGGCCAGACTTTCCAGCTGAAGAATCAAGACGGGCAGGGTGTCAACAACCGCCGTTGCTATAAGAATATCCCATTCTATATGAGCAGCCGCATGTACGGTTGCTTCTACCATACCAGCGACTACTGCAAGCTGTCGATGGCCGACCATAGCACTCGTAGCGTACAGTTTATGTGCGACCGCGCCACACTGGACGTCTTCCTGATAGGTGGACAGTCGCCTGAAGAGATTCTGCGCGGCTACCGTATGTTGACAGGCTTCCCCTCGATGCCTCCGCTGTGGTCGTTTGGTATATGGATGAGTCGCATGACTTATTTCTCAGCTGACGAGGTGGATGACATCTGCGACCGTCTGCGCCGTGAGCATTATCCCTGCGACGTGATACACCTTGATACTGGTTGGTTCCGCACTGACTGGCTTTGCGAATGGAAGTTCAACCCCGAGCGATTCCCTGATCCTAAAGGATTTGTTAAACGCTTGAAGGATAATGGTTTCCGTGTCTCCCTATGGCAACTTCCTTACGTGGCTGCTGGCGCTGAACAGTTGGCAGAGGCGAAGGCAAACCACTATATCAGCACTCCTGTGGTTAGCAGTTCTGCCGCTGACAATGCGGGCGGTGCTTCTAATTTCTCCGCCCTCGACTATGCCGGCACCATCGACTTCACCTACGACAAAGCCGTTGACTGGTATAAGAATCAGTTGCTGAAACCTCTGCTGGACTTGGGCGTAACGTGTATCAAGACCGACTTTGGCGAGAATATCCATATGGACCACCGCTATCATGCGATGACTCCGGAAAGGCTAAACAATATCTATTCCTTGCTGTACCAACGTGCAGCTTACGAGGTGACGAAAGAAGTAACCGGCGACGGCATTGTCTGGGCGCGTTCGGCTTGGGCCGGCTGTCAGCGTTATCCCCTGCATTGGGGTGGCGACAGCGCCTCGTCGTGGGACGGACTGGCAGGAAGCCTGAAGGGCGGACTGCACTTCGGACTCTCCGGCTTTGCCTTCTGGAGTCACGATGTGCCGGGATTCCACTCCATCCCCGACTTCATGAATTCTCCCCTTGACGAGGATGTCTATGTGCGTTGGACTCAGTTTGGCATCTTCTCCAGCCACATGCGCTATCACGGCACCTGCAAGCGCGAGCCGTGGCACTATCCCAAGATTGCTCCCATCGTGAAGAAATGGTGGAAGCTGCGCTATCAGTTGCTGCCTTATATCGTGGAACAAGGCGAGCAATGTACCAAGAGTGGTTATCCTATGGTGCGTGCCCTTATCTTCCACCATCCCCATGACCGCCAATGCTGGCATATCGACGATGAATATTACTTCGGATCGGAGTTCCTCTGCTGTCCGGTCATGAATAGCGACAACAAACGGGACATTTATTTGCCAGAAGGTCTGTGGGTGAATTTCTTTACGGGCCAGCGTCTGGAGGGTGGCCGTTGGTACTATGGCGTGGAGGTTCCCTTGGATCAGATGCCAGTCTTTGCCCGTCCCGGTTCACTCATCAAGATGTATCCAGACGACGTCGACTGCACCGACCAGATGGACTTGAACAAATCCATAACAATTGAAATAACCAAAGACTATAAAGGAATATAATGGAAAGTCACTACATGCAAGGCCTCGACTGGCTGATATTGGGAATCTATTTCGCCGTGCTCATTGCCATTGGCATCTGGGCCAGTACGAGACGTAAGAAGGGTGGGGCGCTGTTTCTGGCCGAACACTCGTTGCGCTGGCATCACATCGGCTTTTCGATGTGGGGAACGAACGTGGGACCATCGATGCTCATAGCCTCAGCCTCGGCAGGTTTCACGACGGGTATTGTCAGCGGCAACTACGCCTGGTACGCCTTTGTGTTTATCGCCCTGCTGGCTTTTGTCTTTGCCCCGCGCTATCTGGGGGCCAAAGTATCGACACTCCCAGAGTTCATGGGGCTGCGCTTCGGACAATCCACGCGAAACATCCTGGCATGGTACACCATCGTCACGATTGTTATCTCGTGGCTGGCACTGACGCTCTTTGCCGGCGGCATATTGATTCGTCAGGTGTTCGACATCCCCATGTGGGCGTCGGCCTTGGTGCTGCTGTTTATCTCGGCATTCTTCAGCATGCTGGGTGGACTGAAAGCCGTGGCCTATACCAACGTCTACCAGATGATACTGCTGATTGCTGTCTCGTTGGTACTGGTTATTGTGGGCTTGGACCGCGTGGGAGGCATCTCGGCCTTGGTCGACAAGGTGCCAAGTGACTATTGGGTGATGTTCAAGCCCAACAGCGACGAAGCCTTCCCCTGGCTACCTATTATCCTTGGCTATCCCGTCATGGGTGTGTGGTTCTGGTGTACCGACCAAAGCATGGTCCAGCCCGTGCTGGCTGCCAAGGACCTGCGCGAAGGACAGTTAGGAACCAACTTCACCGGCTGGCTGAAGATTCTCGATGTGGCGCTGTATATTCTGCCGGGTATCATCTGCTTTGCCCTGTTTGGCGACACGCTGAAGAATCCTGATGAGGCTTATCTGACCATGGTCGAGAATCTCTTCCCTGTAGGTATGGTGGGAATGGTGTTTGCCGTGCTCACAGCCTGTCTGGTCTCTACTATCGGCTCTGCGCTGAATGCCCTTAGCACCGTCTTTACGATGGATATCTACGTGAAGAAGTTCAACCCCAACGCCTCGCAACGGCGCATCAACTACGTGGGACGCATCGTGACGGTCATCGGTGCTGCCATCGCCATTGTTCTGACTGTGGCTATCGACAGCATCAAAGGCCTGAACCTCTTCAATGTCTTCCAGTCGGTATTGGGTTTCATTGCTCCACCGATGGCTGCCGTCTTCGTGCTGGGCATCTTCTGGAAACGTGCCACGACCCGTGCTGCCAACTTCGCGCTGACCTTCGGTACTACGTTCTGTCTGATAGTCGGCGTGCTCTATCTGTGGCCACCAGAATGGCTCTCGTTCCCCTGGCCGCACTTTATGCTGCTCTCGTTCGAGCTCTTTGTCATCCTGGCTGTTTCGATGGTTATTATCTCGCTGACTGACAGCGATAAGACCCGGTACGAGATTCCTGCCCCCATCCACGAAGATTGGTCGAAGTTGGCAGTCGGATTATGGACGGCTCTGGCCATCGTGATGATTTCGCTCTACGTATTCTTTAATTAACACCGCGATATGAAAAGATTCCTCATAGTATGTTTGGTATGTTGCTGTACTGCAGCAACATACATGAACGCACAAGGGCTCACCGACATGAGCCGCAGCCGACAGGCCAAGATGCAGAACCTGCCCATGGGAGCTACCCAATGGACGGGTGGTTTCTGGGGCGATGTATTTGATGTGATGCACGGGACCGCCATCTGGTCGATGTGGGATACGTGGAACACCCCTTGGGAAGTGCTCGACGAAGACGGCAAGCATGGCTCGCATGGTTTTGCCAATTTCCAGGTCGCTGCCGGAACCATTCAGGGTAAGCACCACGGCCCTCCTTTCCACGATGGCGATATGTACAAATGGCTGGAGGCCTGTGCTGCCGTCTATGCGGTGACGAAGGACGGCGAGTTGGACGAACTGATGGACCGATTTATCGAGCAGGTGGTGCTGGCTCAGCGTGCCGATGGCTATATTCATACCCCGGTAGTCATTGCTGAGCGCAATGCGGGCATCGACAGCCATGCAAACGCCGAAAATGCTGCCGGCATCGAGATTGGCAAAGACCAGAAGCATGCCTTTGCCTCGCGTCTGAATTTCGAGACCTACAACCTCGGCCACCTGATGACTGCTGGCATCGTCCACAAGCGTGCCACGGGTAAGACCACGCTCTTTGAGTGTGGCAAGAAGGCTGCCGATTTCCTTTATAACTTCCTGACCAACGATGCAGCAGAACTTTCGCGTAACGCTATCTGTCCCAGCCATTATATGGGTGCTGCCGAGATGTACCGTGAGACCGGTGACCCTAAGTATTTGGAGTTGGCCAAAGGCTTGATAGCCATCCGCGACAGCGTACAAAATGGCGAGGACCACAACCAAGACCGCCACAAGTTCCGCGACCAGTACGAGGCCATGGGACATGCCGTGCGTGCCAATTACCTCTATGCCGGCGTCGCTGACCTCTATGCTGAGACCGGCGAGGCACAACTGATGAAGAACCTCAGCGCCATCTGGGACGATATCGTGAACCACAAGATCTACATCATGGGTGGTTGCGGCGCACTCTACGACGGCGTTTCACCCGACGGCACCACCTACGACCAGCCGTCTATCCAGCAGATTCATCAGGCCTATGGCCGTCAGTTCCAGTTGCCGCAGGAGGCTGCGCACAACGAGATATGCGCGCAGATTGGCATGCTGCTCTATTCTTGGCGCATGTTCCAGACCACCGTCGACCCCAAATACGTCGACAACATCGAGAACGAACTTTACAACGGTATCCTCAGCGGTATCTCGCTCGACGGTAAGGACTTTTTCTATACCGAGGCCCTGCGCCGCACCAAGGAGTTCCCTTATGTGATGCGCTGGCCCAAGCACCGCCAGCGTTACATCTCCTGCTTCTGCTGTCCGCCCAACACCCTGCGCACGCTCTGCGAGGCTCAGGAGTATGCCTACAGCATGAAGGGCGATACGTTGTGGGTCAATCTTTACGGACAGAACAGGCTGTCCACCAAGGATTTAGAAATAGAACAAACCACCAACTATCCGTGGGACGGACACATCACGCTGACCGTCAAGAAGGCCAAGCGTCTGGCCAGCATTCGCATGCATATTCCCGGCTGGGCTCCCGACATGCAGTTGGAGCTGAATGGTGAGCCAATCCTGGCCGAGGACTTGCGACAGCCCCGTAAATGGAAGAAGGGCGACACGATAGAACTCGCCCTGCCCATGAAACCCCGTTTGGTCGAGGCCAACCCACTGGTCGAGGAAGCCAAGAATCAGATTGCCGTCGTGCGTGGACCCATCGTCTATTGTCTGGAAGGACAGGACATCGAGGGTGGCTATCGCATCAACGACATCGCCATCCCTGCCGACATTCAGTTTACGGAAAAGAAGATAACCATCAGCCATAGCGACATGATTGCTCTTGAGGGCGAGGCGCTGTTGGTCAACAACGGCCATTGGGGCAAGGATGAGCTCTATCGCGAATTGCGCCCGGCGAAACAGAAGAAGGTGAAGATTCGCCTCATTCCTTACTATGCGTGGGACAACCGTGGCATCGACGACATGTCGCTCTGGTTGCCCTTAACACGATAACCCTATTCATTACTATAATTAATTAACTTATTCAAAATGAAACGAACAAACAAAACATGCCTTGTGAGGCAACTGGTAACGCTGCTGATGCTGCTCTTTATGATGGGAGTGCAGGCTCAGACAGCTCGTACATTTACGCTTAATCTGACGGACGACGGAAAGGCACAGATGGTGTGCTTCCTGCCGCAGAACCCCTCGGGCAAAGCCATTGTGGGCATACCGGGTGGCGGCTATTCCGTGTTGTCGAACGGCCATGAGGGCGTGATGGCTTCCGACTGGCTCAACCAACAGGGCATTGCTTACTTCGTGGTCAACTACCGCTTGCCTGAGGGCGACCGCACCAAGCCCATCAGCGACGTAGAGCAGGGCTTCCGCATCGTGCGCGACTCTGCCCGGGTGTGGGGCATCAATCCTCACGACGTGGGAATCATGGGCTTCTCGGCCGGTGGCCATCTGGCATCGGTCATCTCTACGCATGCCGCGTTCGATGTGCGTCCTGACTTCACCATTCTTTTCTATCCGGTCATCTCGATGGATGAGCGCGTGTCGCACATCTGGTCGTGCCGTAACTTTCTCGGCGAGGACCAGAAGAACCCGGACATCGTTCGCGACTTCTCTACCAACAAGGCCGTGCGCCGCCACCTGACGCCTCCTGCCCTGATTGTTTCGGCCAGCGACGACCGTCTCGTACCTTTCGTTACCAATGGACTGGAGTACTACAGGGCCATGCGACAGGCTGGCAATGACTGTGCCATGTATGTCTATCCTACGGGCGACCATGGCTTCGGTTTCGGTCCTTGGTTCAAGTATCACGACCAGTTGCTCACCGACATCGGCAATTGGCTGAAAGCCCGTCAGACGCCCCGTCCTGATGCCATCCGTGTGGCGTGTGTCGGCAACAGCATCACCGAAGGCTTTGGCATCGATATGTGTGGCGCCTACGGCTATCCCGCTGAGTTGCAAAAACTGCTGGGCAGCGATTATTGGGTGAAGAATTTCGGTGTCAGCGCGCGCACGATGCTCAACAAGGGCGACTATCCCTATATGAACGAGCAGGCTTGGCAGGATGCGCAGGCGTTCAAGGCTGATGTGGTTCTCATCAAACTGGGTACCAACGACTCCAAGCCCGAGAACTGGCAGTATGGTGCTGAGTTTCGTCAGGATTTGGAACAGATGATTCTGACGCTGCGTCCCGATTTGGCTCGGCCCGTCGGCAAAAAAGGCCGCAAATCCCCTAATAAACCTACAAAACCTACCACACCTACCATCCCTACTGCCAAACCGCAAATCATCCTGATGACTCCTATTCCGGCCTTTAAGCCAACATGGAACATCAGCGACTCTGTTATTGTCAACGGAATTATCCCGGTTCAGCAGGAGGTGGCGCAAAAGTACGGCCTGCAAGTCATCGACCTGCACACGCTTTATGCCAACGATGGCGACAAGATGCTGAAGGACGGCATACATCCCGACGGCAAGGGTGCCCATCGATTGGCGGAGATTATTGCCAACGAACTGAAGAAATAACAAGTATCCTTAAGGTCTTTAAAGGCCTTAAGGAACTTAACGACTTTAAGGAATATGCGAATAAAACTGCTCTTTATCAGTCTGCTTTGTAGCTTATGTGTGCAGGCTGCCGACATCTATATCACGCCCGACTCGTCGCTGCAGGACGCTGTGCGCAAGGCCCGCGAGATGCGACGCCTGGGACAGGCCCGGCAGGTGACTATTCACCTCAGTGCCGGAGTCTATCAGTTGTACGAACCCCTGCGCCTGCGCCCCGAGGACAGCGGCCTGCGCATTGTCGGGACCACAACTCGCGACGCATCTCCGTTGGACCCTCAGACCGTCATCAGCGGCGGCCTGCCCATCACCGGCTGGAAACGCCAGGGCAAGCTGCTGGTGGCCGATGTGCCTGACTTCAACGGTCGCCCCATCGACTTCCGCCAACTGTGGATAAACGGCCGGAAGGCTGTCCGTGCCCGCGATGTCAGCGACTTCGAGCAGATGAACCGCATTATGACCTACGACAAGAAGAACCGCGTGCTGTGGATTCCCAAGAAGGCGGTAGAACGCTATATAGGTGCAAATCATAAAGTTCTTAGACCTAAAGGTCAAAACGACCAAGGTCGATTACAAAGTTCAAAGTTCAAAGTTAAAAGTCTAGAGATGGTTCTCCACGAGATGTGGTGCACGTCAAACCTGCGTATCAAGTCTATGGCTGTGCACGGCGATTCCGTCGCCGTGCGGTTCCACGATCCCGAGGCGCGCATTCAGTTCGAGCACCCGTGGCCGTCGCCCATGACACCCAATACGGGCCATCCGTCGCCCTTCTATCTGACCAATGCCCGCGAGCTGCTCGACGAGCCTGGCGAGTGGTATCACGACATTCGAGAGCATAAGTTATACTACATGCCCGAGAAAACTTCAAACTCCAAACTTCAAACTTCCAATATCCAGGCCGTCGTGCCAATGGTGGAAACCCTTATCGAGTTCATCGGAACGGCAGAATATCCCGTTCGCAACATCACCATCGAGGGCGTTACGTTCAGCCATACCACCTGGATGCGACCGTCGGAGAAAGGTCATGTGCCCTTGCAGGCTGGCATGTATCTTGTCGAGGCCTATAAGCTGCGCCCGCAGATTGACCGCCCCAACAACCACAAGCTCGACAACCAGGGCTGGCTGGGCCGTGCCGATGCAGCCGTGGAACTGCGCCATGCCGAGAATATCAATTTCGAGGGTTGTCGCTTCGAACATCTGGGCGGCTCGGGGCTGGATTATGTAGAGGGATGTCACGGCGGAAACGTGACACGCACCACCTTCACCGACATTGCCATGAATGGCTTGGTCATAGGCTCCTTCTCGCCCGAGGGACTGGAGACCCATCGGCCCTACCAGCCTTCGGATTTCCGCGAGGTGTGCACCCGTCAGGAAGTCAGCGACTGCCAGTTCTGCGACGTCACCAACGAAGACTGGGGCTGTGTGGCTATTGCGGCGGGCTATGTGTCGGACGTCAACATCCACCACAACACCATCCACGACATATCGTATACCGGCATTTCGCTGGGGTGGGGGTGGAACCGCGACCAGGTATCGATGAAGAACAACCGCGTGCAGGCCAACCTCATCTACAACTACGCCCGCCACATGTACGACTGCGCAGGCATCTACACCCTTGGCAACCAGCCCGGCACGATTATCAGCGAGAATGTGGTGCGCGACATTGCCAAACCCAGCTATGTCCACGACCCCAACCACTGGTTCTACCTTTATACCGACGAGGGAAGCAGCAACATCACCATGCGCGACAACTGGACACCCTCGGAAAAATTCCTGCAAAATGCAAATGGTCCCGGCAACGTGTGGGAAAATAACGGCCCGCAAGTCTCCGACACCATCCGCCAAAATGCCGGTTGCAGGAAATAAAAAACAGCCTGAAAATATTGGATTTTACGAAAAATGTTCGTATCTTCGCAGGCGAAATGAAACAAGCGATTCCTCATCCGATGGTGGCGTTGGTGCCGGTAGTGGTGCTGATAGGCTTTTTGGCAGTGGTCATTGCGTTGTTTGGCAGCGACTCGCTGAGCGGTGGCAGCCAGGTGGCGCTACTGATGGGCATGTCGGTGTGCGTCAGCATTTCGATGGGATTCTACAGGGTGCCCTGGCGGGTGTTCGAGGCACAGATTAAGAAGACACTGGGCGAGGTTTCGATAACGTTGCTCATACTGCTGTGTGTCGGCATGCTGGCCGGATCGTGGATGGTGAGCGGCATTGTGCCCACGTTGGTATATTATGGCGTGCAGGTGATGTCGCCGCAGTTTTTCCTGGTGTCGTCGTGTGTCATCTGTGCGCTGGTGTCGCTGCTGTCGGGCTCGTCGTGGACTACGATAGCCACCATCGGTGTGGCTTTGCTGGGCATAGGGCATGCCTTGGGAGCCAGCGAGGCGTGGACGGCGGGAGCCATTATTTCGGGAGCCTACTTCGGCGATAAGATGTCACCGCTGAGCGATACCACCATTCTGGCTTCGTCGGCCACTGGGACGGACCTGTTTACCCACATCCGCTACATGACGCTAACCACGGTGCCCACTTTTTTGATAACCATCACCATCTTCTTCGTTACGGGACTGGGCAATGCCACGAGTGCGGAACTGCATGTGGCTGAGTATACCGAGGGACTGTCGGGGACGTTCCGTATTTCGCTGTGGACGCTGTTGGTGCCGTTGCTGACGGGCGTGCTGATAGCCCGACGGGTGCCCTCGCTGATCGTGTTGTTCGCATCGAGCGTGATGGCTGGCGTGGTGGCCTTGCTGTTGCAGCCCCATATCCTGACGGAGATTGCCACTGGCGTCAGGCAAACTGTCGACTGTCAACTGTCAACTGTCAACTTAATTCGCGGGTTGGCCACGACTTACTATGGAACCACCGGCGTCGACACGGGCAATGCCTCTCTGAACGAACTGGTGTCGACAGGCGGCATGGCGGGCATGCTGAACACCATCTGGCTCATTCTGTGTGCCATGTGTTTCGGTGCAGCCATGGTGGCCAGCGGCATGATAGGGAGCCTGACGTGGGTCATTCTGCGGTGGGTAAAGAGCCGTGTCAGTTTGGTGGGGTCTACCGTGGGTACAGGCATTTTCCTGAATATCACTACGGGCGACCAGTTTATCTCGATTGTGCTGGCGGCCGACATGTATAAAGAGGTGTACCGCGAGCAGGGCTATGAGTCGCGGCTGCTGAGCCGAACGTGCGAGGATGCAGCCACCGTGACCTCCGTGCTGGTGCCGTGGAATACGTGTGGCATGACGCAGTCGACGGTATTGGGTGTGCCAACGCTGACCTATCTGCCTTACTGTTTCTTTAACCTGATGTCGCCGCTGATGAGCATCCTGGTGGCAGCTGTCGGGTGGCGTATCTATCGGAGACAGCAGACATCAAGCACGTATGACGAAAACAAATCAGAGAAATAACTATGAACGAACAACAGAAACGTGGAACGTGGATATGGTATCCGGGCGATTTTGAAGTGTGGCTCGGCAACCTCTTTAACAACCGCAGGACAGAGCGCGGGGCGATGTTTCCGCCGTTCTGGAAACAGGACTCGCACTGGTCGACGGTGGAGTTTTCGAAGGCCTTTACTCTGGACCGCGAGGAGACCATCACCATAGCCTGTGAAGGGCAGTTCAACCTGGCGCTCGATGGAAAGTTGCAATTTGGACAACCCAAGACTTTCACCGTGCCCCAGGGAGAACACAAGCTGAATCTGAAGGTATGGAACCAGGCAACGCCGCCGGCGCTCTTCATCGATGGAGAGACCATCAAGACGGACTCCACATGGATCGTCACCTACGAGGACAAGTTGTGGATAGACGAGAACGGCATTGCTCATGGCTCTGGCATCTATGTGCCTGCTGCCTCGTGGTGTTTCAACAGCCCTGACACCCCGCCGTCCGCTTACCACTTGGAGCGCGAAGAGCAGCGTCCTGTAAGCTGCGACAATGTCGCAGCCAATGGGACCCTCTACGACTTCGGCCGCGAGACCTTCGGCTATCTGAAGTTAAAGAGCCTCAAGGGCACCGTTCGCATCTATTATGGCGAAAGCTGCGAGGAAGCTCTCGACAAGGAGCATTGCGAAACGCTCGACGTCCTCACTGCATCCCTCCCCGCCGCAGTCCCTGTGGGGCGCGATTCTGTCGCGACTGTCGGCAGCGCCGGCTTCTCTGTCGCTTCATCCAAGGCCTTCCGTTTCGTCTATATCGAAAAAGACGAGGGTGCCAGCTACGACGAGGTGCTGATGGACTACGAGTATGCCCCGTTCGACGCTGCCCGCAGCGGTTTGTTCCGTTGCAGCGACGACGAGCTGAACAAGATTTGGGACGTGGCAGCCTACACGATGGACCTGACTACCCGTGAGTTCTTCATGGACGGCATCAAGCGCGACCGCTGGACATGGTCGGGCGATGCCATTCAGTCGTACCTGATGAACTATTACCTGCGCTTTGATGTGGAATGTGTGAAGCGTACCATCCGCCAGTTGCGTGGCAAGGACCCCGTTACGGCCCACATCAACACCATCATGGATTACACGTTCTACTGGTTCAAGTCCATCCTCGACTACTACGAATATACGGGTGACGTGGACTTTGTGCGCGAGATGTGGCCTCGCATGTTGTCACTGATGGACTACTGTATTATTCGCACCGACTATGACGGACTCATGAAAGGACAGCCCGACGACTGGATTTTCGTCGACTGGGTGGACTTCCCTATGCACAAGCGCGGCACGCTGTGCTTCGAGCAGATTCTCTTTGTGGAAGCCCTGCACGCTATGGCTGTCTGCGCCAAACTGGTGGATGACGAGGATGACGGCTACTACGAGTTGGAAGCCAAAAGGACTGCCCAGAAGGTGAAAGATATCTTCTGGAACAGTGAGCGGCATGCATACCTGCACGCCATCGAGGACGGTCAGATGAATCATCAGGTCACCAAGTTCCCCAACATGTTCGCCATTCTCTACGGACTGGCCAACACCGACGAGCAGCAGGACATCATGCAGAGCGTCATGCTCAACCCTGCCATTCCACCCATCACCACGCCCTATATGCGTTTCTATGAGCTGGAAACGCTGTGCATGATGGGCTATCAGACGCAAGTTCTCAAGGAAATGCGTGACTACTGGGGCGGCATGATTCGCGAGGGAGCCACGTCGTTCTGGGAGAAATACAATCCCGAGGAGACGGGAGTGCAGCATCTGGCCATGTATGGCCGTCCCTATGGCAAGTCGCTGTGCCATGCCTGGGGAGCCAGTCCTATCTATCTGATAGGCAAATATTTTCTGGGCGTCCGTCCTACCATGCCGGGCTACGAGGAGTATGAGGTGCGTCCCGCGCTGGGCGGACTGGAATGGATGGAGGGCGATGTGCCCACACCCTTCGGACTCATACACATCGAAATGGACAGCAAACAGATAAAAATACGTGCCACGGGAGGCCGCGGCACGCTCTACTATCAGGATCGTCAGGTTAGCATCGAGGCTAACCGTGACACGATTCTACAAATCTAAATGAAAACCATGCGGGGGAGCGTTCGCGTGCTCCCCCGGCGGAATTCAGGCAAACTTCACCAGAATACGGAACACCTTTGCCGGAGCCTGCATCCATTGTTGCATGGCTTCTTCGGCATGCTCGGGCGTTACCTCGTTTGAAATCAGGATGTCGTAGGGCGGGTTGTTTTTCTCGAGATAGCGGATGACACCCTCGAAATCCTCGGGCTGTGCATTGCGCGAACCGCGAATGTCGAGCTCCTTCTGCACGAAGAGCTTGGTGGTGAAACTGACGTCCTGCTTGGCATAGCCGATGCACACCACGCGACCGGTAAAGGCTACCTCATTAACAGCCATCTGATAAGTCACTGGGGCTCCTACGGCTTCGATGACCACGTCGGGACCAGCCCCGTTGGTAATTTCCTGCAGGCGCTCGTGGACATTCTCCTTGGCTGAGTTGATGGTATATTCAGCGCCCAGTCCGCGGACAATGGCCAGTTTCTCGTCGTCCATGTCGCAGGCAATGACCTTGGCACCGCGCATGATGGCGCGAACCACAGCGCCTACGCCCACCATGCCACAACCGATGACCATCACCGTGTCAGTATCAACAACCTGTGCACGGCTTACGGCATGGAAACCTACAGACATCGGTTCAATTAGGGCGGCGTGCTCGACGGTAATCGAACCGATGGGAATCACCTTCTGCCAGGGAATGGCAATGTATTCGCGCATGGCACCGTTGCGCTGCACGCCCAGCGTCTCGTTGTGCTGACAAGCGTTATAGCGGCGGTTCTTGCACGACGTACAATGGCCGCAGTTAGTATAGGGATTCACCGTGACGGCCATTCCCGGACATAAATGCCCGGGCACGTTGGCGCCCACCTCGGCAATCTCGGCACCGATTTCGTGACCGGGAATGACAGGCATCTTTACCATCGGGTTCAGACCGCGATAGGTATTCAGGTCGCTTCCGCAGAAGCCTACGTAGTGAATCTTCAGCAGCACCTCGTCGGCGCCGCACTGGGGTTTCTCCATGTCTACCACCTTCAACACCGAAGGCGCTGTAATCTGTATTGCTTTCATTATTAACTTCTTTAACTTCTCTTATTCACTCATGTTTTTAATGTAGGGCAGGTCGACGAGTTCGCCGAAACCGAAGAACTGCTTGGCATTGTCGGCCAAGAACAGCCGCTTCTGCTCGTCCGTCAGCTCCTTTGACTTGCTGACGAAGTCGAAAGACATCTTGTAGGTGATAGCGGTTATCGTGCGCGGATAGTCCGAGCCCCACATCAATTTGTGCCATCCCACAGCATCGGCAGCCTCGCGGATGGCGCGGATGGCCGACGGGAATGGATAGAACTCGTCGTTGAACAGCCATGTAATACCGCCGCTCTCGACGTAGACGTTCTCATGGCGGGCCAGCCGGATTTGGCTCATCCAGTTCGGGCGCGTCACCATGCCGAAATGGCCGATGGCCACCTTCAGCCGCGGGAAGTCGGTGATCAGTTCTTCCATCATCCCCGTTTGTGCATTCCCGTCGTGCAGTTCGATACCAAGGATGATGTTGTTATCCTCCATCAGCTGCAGCAAGCGGCGCAACTCGTCTTGCTCCAGAAAATCCTTTGGCAAGCGTGCGGCAGGGATTTTCAGACCGCGAAAGCCTCTGTGGATGAGGGTTTTGCCCTCATCATAATACCCTTCTTTGCGCCATTCGGGCATACCGAAGCAGAAGAACCGTGTGGGGTAGCGTTGCATGACTTCCTGCAAGTATTCGTTTTGCAGTCCGTCGATGAACTCCTGCGTGATGACGGCTGCGCTGACCTGCGCGTAGTCCATGTTCGACAGGAATACCTCAGCCGAGTTCTTCCCGTCAATCATGAACGGCGGCAGCATCTGCACGTCGGGATTGCCCAGGAACTCCGAACGACTGCGATTCCACGGGTGTTGGTGAATGGCCAGACCATTCACCACCGTCTCCTGCTGGAGCCACAAGTGCGCGTGAGCATCAATAATTTTCATAACTCATTACTCATTTGGCCGAAGGCCTTACGTATTCGCCCAACTGACGCGCTGTTGGTCACCAATGATTTCTCTTACCTCACGAACCAGCTGCTCGTCCATTGGCTCCTCGATATAGCTGATGTTCGTCTTGATGGCCTCGGGGCGCGTCGTGCTGAAAACCGTCGAGGCAATGCGCGGATTGGAGCACGCGAACTGCATGGCCAGCTTTTCGATGGGGTAGCCCTTCTGCTTGCAATGCTCTGCAGCACGCTTGCAGACCTCCACCAATGGCTTCGGTGCCGGGTGCCAGTCGGGCACGCCACGCTCGGTCAGCAGACCCATGGAGAAAGGCGATGCGCTAAGCACACCAATGCCGCGCTCGTCGAAGAAGTCCATGAAGTCGACCAGTTTGTCGTCGCACAGGCAGTAGTGGCAGAAGTTCATGACGCTCTCTACGGTGCCAGGCTCTGAATGCTCGATGACCCAGCGCAGGTTTTCCAGCTGCAGGTCGGTGATGCCTACATGCTTGACGACACCTTCCTTCTTTAACTCGTGCAGGGCGGGCAGGGTCTCGTCGACCACGCGTT
Source organism: Prevotella sp. (assembly GCA_015060485.1). Taxonomy (GTDB): domain Bacteria; phylum Bacteroidota; class Bacteroidia; order Bacteroidales; family Bacteroidaceae; genus Prevotella. The sequence goes on from SUYI01000049.1 coordinate 21,868, forward strand.
GCAGTCCGCCCTCCATACGCCCCTGAAACTCGATATCGTGCACGTTGATGATGTCGATATAGTCGATGTTCAGACGCTCAAGACTCTCGTACACACTCTCCTTGGCACGACGCGCAGAATAGTCCCACGTGTTGACGCCGTCCTTGCCATAGCGGCCTACCTTTGTCGACAGATAATACTTGTCGCGAGGCATATCCTTCAGTGCCTTGCCCAGCACCGTCTCAGCCTTGTAGTGGCCGTAGTAGGGCGACACGTCGATGATGTTGATACCAGCGTCGACGGCAGCAAACACCGCGTCGATGCCACGATTCTCGTTGAAAGAGTGGAATACCCCACCCAAAGAAGAGGCGCCGAAGCCCAGCTCCGACACCTGCATTCCTGTCTTACCTAATGCTCTATACTGCATAGGAAACCAATCCGTTTAATCCGTGTAATCCGTTGTTTACCACGGCATCATGTCACGTTCGTCAGGACGGTGAGCCTTGTTGTCTTCACCCAACACGTAAACCTGCAGATCCTGGAAGTAGCCCGTTTCGTCCTGCAGTGCCTTCAGCTCAGACTTCGTGTCGTCGAAACCCTTCAGGAACTCCTTGGCCGATGCAAGATGGTTAGTAAACTCCAGTTTCTTGTTCGCTCTGTCCAGTACTGAGATCCACTCGTCCTTCGTGCGGTCTCCAATCACAAACTTTTTACTCATAGTTTTCGATATTTAATTGTTCTTGTTCTTTTCGGCTACAAAGATACGAAGAATTTGCTCATTTCGGTTCAAGAATTAAGAAATATTTAACGTAATCGTTGTATTTCGGAAATAATTTGTAACTTTGCAGGCATGATAGAGGCTATCACTAGTATACAGAATCCGAAAATCAAGCTGCTGTTGGCTTTGCAGCAGAAGTCGTCCGAACGTCGTAAGCAGGGACTTTTCGTCGTCGAGGGACAGCAGGAACTACAGCACTGCATCAGTGCGGGCTACGTGGTGGACACCGTGTTCTGGTGTCCGGAAATAGGCGCGGCAAGCCCGACGGATAACCCAGCGGCAGAACCGCTGGGCACTGTACCTGTCGGTTTTGCCGTCGGGCTTCCCGCCGCCCGCTGCTTCCGGGTAAGCCCCGAGGTGTACGCGAAGGTGGCCTATCGTGGCTCGACGGAGGGTGTGATAGCCGAGGTAAAGACAAGGAATCTACAGCTTGACGATCTTAAGTTAGGTGACCGTCCGCTGATAGTGGTCTTGGAGCGTGTCGAGAAACCCGGTAATCTGGGCGCCGTCCTGCGCTCAGCCGATGCTTCTGGGGTGGATGCTGTGGTGGTGTGCGACCCGTTGACTGACCTCTATAATCCCAACCTGATTCGTTCGTCGGTGGGTGCAGCCTTCACGGTGCCCTGTGTGGCCTGTCAGTCGGAGGAATGCATTGCTTTCCTGAAGCAGCGCGGTATCAAGATTCTGACGGCTCAGTTGCAGGATTCCCACCTGTATTACGATACCGATATGACCTGTGGCACAGCCATTGTGATGGGAACAGAACATAGCGGCCTGACGCCGCAATGGCGCCAGGCCGCAGATTCGCATATTCGTATTCCGATGCAAGGACGGGTCGACTCACTCAACGTCAGCGTCTCGGCTGCCATCTTGATGTTCGAAGCCGTCCGGCAGCGTCTTATTCGCCCTTAAGCTGCATTTTATGCACCTTATCAAGGGAACTATTCGCCCTTGATAGCTGCAACACCAGGCAGCACCTTACCCTCGATGGCCTCGAGCAGAGCACCACCACCGGTAGAGATGTAAGAAACCTGATCGGCCAGACCGAACTTGTTGACACAAGCCACAGAGTCGCCACCACCAATCAGTGAGAATGCACCCTCGGCAGTAGCCTTAGCGATGGCCTCGCCGATAGCACGTGAACCAGCAGTGAAGTTGTCGCACTCGAACACACCTGCAGGACCGTTCCACAGAATGGTCTTGGCACCCTTGATAGCCTCAGCAAATGCCTTCTGGCTCTCAGGACCAGCGTCAACACCCTCGAAACCAGCAGGAACCTTGTTGGCGGGGCAGTTGATGATCTCAGCACCAGCCTTGACAGTCATAGTACCGAAGTCCAGTCCATTGGTAGCTGTGCAGTCAGAACCAAGCACGAGCTCTACGCCGTTCTTCTTAGCCAGCTCCTCTACACCCAGAGCTACATCCAGCTTGTCGAGCTCAACGATAGAATCACCGATTTCGCCGTTGTG
>SUYI01000004.1 GCA_015060485.1 Prevotella sp.
CCTCATCCCCTCTGCAGAAAGGTATTCCCAGTAAAAACGGGAGGAAGGGAGGGACATTTTTGAATTCCGTAAAAATCGCGATTCGTTGCTTGCGATGAAAGTACCTCGCGCCCCGTCCGATTAATCCGGAATTTTAGTCCGAAAGCATCGGACTCGCAGTCCGTCGGTAGCGGACTGGCAGTCCGCAAGGACGGACTAAGCCGCCTAGTCTATGACTATTTGTGGACGGGTCACCGCTTTCTCTGGAATTCTCGATTAATGATAGTAAGATCTGAATCTCAAAACGGATCATGAGTCCCCATGATCCTCTCTACAATTCTAATTTCTTCTTCTGTCAGGCCATAGAGTTTTTCAACCCAAAGGTCGAAGTGTGGCGTTGTAATGATAGACGAGGCGGTCGTTTCGTGGTTGTCACTGACTGTCCCTTGCCATCAACAGCAGAACCGTCCCAAGTATTCCAGAACGGACTAAGACGAACTGGAGTGCATCAATATACTACTCATATCAGTGACCCATATTAGAAATTAAATTGAATATTTACGTGTTTTATGAAAAAAAAGAGTTATATTTGCAACCGATAAAAGAAATTATTTCATTTTGAGGTCATAGTAATAATAAAGCATGATTAGATTGGAAAAATGCAACTTCAAATTCTCATCTAATGGTTATGGGATAGTAAATCCTTTAAAGGTAAGGGTTTATCATAGCTTCTGGAAGTGGTTACTCCCTGTAAAGGTAAAACTTGACTGGAATGATGATGATGCAATGCCATTTGTTTACTATGATGATTTAAAGGGGAGACTGCTATGGGGCTCATCCGATGAGAGAATTCCCGACCTGTTTAACAAACTAGAGCAAATTCGTTTTGACTACCCCAACATTAAGCTTACGGGTAGGTTGTGGACTAAACGAAAGATGATAGTCTTCGATAAACTGTCTTATGTAAACCTTGAATCCGAATATACCTATTTGCAAGATTTCATTGAAGTCGCAGAACATTACATAGAGGATATTAATGCCTATCAAATCATTCTCCCTAAGACAGATAGCAAGGGGGAAGTCTATATGAATACGTTTAGCGTTTTCGTTGATGAATGCTTTTTGGGGCCTAAAGATCAATGGTCATCTGACAAATCAAAATCAGGCGGAATGAGAAAACTCAAGTTGAAGAAGTCTTTAGAGTAAAGCGTACCTCTCTCATTCCTGATAGTATTTTGAATCTGATTCCGAAAAGCAACATACAATCACTTCACCCTGATAGCCATTTTCTATATGCTTGGTCAGTACGTCGCGAGCAATATTGGCGGCCTCAGCCTTTGGGAATCCATAAACACCAGTACTGATACAGGAGAAAGCGATGCTCTTCAATTCGTTCTCTTCAGCCAGGCGCATGGCCGTATCGTAACAAGATGCCAGCAACTCTCGTTCATTATTGCTGCCACCATACCAAACAGGACCAACGGTATGGATTACCTTCTTACAAGGCAGGTTATAGGCATCTGTCATCTTGCTCTGGCCAGTCTCGCAACCACCAAGCGTTCTACACTCCTTCAACAAGCCTGGTCCTGCAGCTCTGTGAATGGCTCCATCAACGCCACCACCACCCAGTAAGGTTTTGTTTGCAGCATTCACTATTGCATCCACTTTCAGTTTCGTGATGTCTCCCACCACAATCTTAATTTCACTCATCTCTTTTATTTCGTATTACCATTTTACCGCTTTCCTTTCCAAAAATATAGTCACCAATCACCTCAATACTCCAAGGTACAGAGAGCACCAGATAGTCATTACAGAACTCAAACGCACCATCACAGATAGTCATTACACCGTCAGGAACCACATACTCCTTTCCTATCAACTCTGGCCTTGTTGCCATTAGCAGCCTTCGCCCTTCGTTGGCATAAACGACTCCATACATATCCATCTGCGTCCTATCCTCATCATACCAATATTCATTCACGTCGTAGACCTCATCTACGTATGGTCTGTCCCAGACACAGACATTATTAACGCTCTCTGGCAAGATATCAAGTGTCTTGTCTATTTCCTCCTCGCTAAACGATAGTGGTATATATAGACTCTCTAACCTCTTGCAGTCATCAAAGGCATGCTCATCCGTCCCTTCACATCCCTCTGCAATCCGGAACCGCTTTACATTAGGTGCTTTCAGCAAGTGTTTCCCATCGCTAGAATAATCTCCTTCAAATTCATCCATATACTACATTATTAACCAAATAAGGACAGCAATAACCGCCAGTATCCAAAACCACGTCCAAAAGCCACAACCAGATTTCGATTCTATGCCTTGCTCTTGCATGGTATAGCCACTGACATTGTTTACATAACTGATAGCATACTCTTGGGGTTGGTTATATACCGTCATCAACAACTCAAAGATAACTTTTTTTGCTAATTCCACATCATTATGGAAATCTAGGATTAATGATACAGAATCACTATCTGTCTCGTCCATTGTAAACTTATTACAAAATTGACTATTCTGTAACTTTTCTAACAACCCAGTATCTGTTTCAATTGTTTTGTTAATAAGTACTTTAAGTACTGACTGCATATTTGTATCCGAAAACAGCTGAATGTTTGCATTCGGATATAATTTTGGCTTGAGTATTGACCTGACCGTTTTATCCCCTTCCTCTTGATAACGCTGACGATGAGCATATATCATGGAAGTGATGCTTTCTTCAAGTGCATTATTGTCAATCTGTTTTTTGTGAGGTTCAAAAGCAGTATAAGGTTTGTACTTTTCTTGCCACCATACCTTTTTATTTTCAGTAACAGGTTCCCCTTGCTCTTTAACATATTCTTCATGGGATTTATTAGGTGGATAGTCGATATGAGTATCTTCATCATTAGATATTTCTATATCGCCTTGTTGAATATACCTATAATAATCTGAGACATCTACATAATTAGCATATCTATACAATTTGTCTGCCTCTGAATCTTGAATATAATGAAGACTCAGATATTTCATCAGTGCAAGAAATTCATTTCATGCAATGCCACCGTTTTTCTCTTTTGCCTCCCAACACTTCAAAACCCATTTATAAAATGGGGCCTCCAAATCTGCCCGTCCAAATGCAGCAACCCAAAATGACCACAAAGTCGCAATGATGGTCAATAACAAATTACAAATCCAAGTCATATTTTTTCAATTTTAGTACCCATTCTGAAATTTCATATGCCCCCATCTACATTGACTACATTTATAGCCAGAACCATAAGCGCCACTGTGTTTGCTCAGACAATGAGGGCAAACACGATAACCACACGAATCGCAAACATACCAATTCCAACTGGCAGGATACTCTCTACTACAGCACATACAACGAATTATATTACTCATAATTAACCAATATAACAATCATTAATTGCTTTAAAACACTTTTATTCCTTATTTGCCATTACTGATAATTGAAATTGCCAATGGATAAAACTCAGGTTTAATAAGATAAGGGAAAAACTCAGCAAACATCTGGCTTGGTGTGAGTTCACGGCCTTGTATTTTGAAATGGTTAAATCCTTTATCTAAATATATATCTAAATCTTGAGGGAAAAAATAGTTCGTCCCATTAAGATAGTCTTTGGTATATCCATGATTTGCCAAAGGTATCTCTCTACTCCGTTTCATTAATGGACAATTCATAAAAAAAGATTCTGACTCATCGCATTCATCATCACTATTGTATTCCAACTGTCTTTTAGCTGAGAACTCTTGATGAAGAACTCTTACATTGCATCCTTTAGGACATATAGAATTTATAAGTATTTCTACTTTATCCCTCTCCTTTTCTGGAATGCTGTCAAGAAATTCAAAATTGTAATTGTAGTCGTAATCCAAACAAATATATTTATAGTTATAGTTGAATTCTCTCAACTGTGCATCGCCAGATTGAAGACGTTTTGTTGTCGAACTAATGAAAGATACAGAAGGATATTTATTTCTCAGGTATTCCTCTAATAGCGGTAAATTGACAACTACTTCAGGCGACAAATCCTGAAAGATACTCATAATCAAGTTGCAATATCTATCATACAAATCATATTCATTTAGCAATGAGTTGGTAAAGATTAGTCTCACTTTGACGCCAAGGTCGGCATAGGTGTCATGAATGTTTTGTAATTGTTGTTTGTTATAATAGACATTTGCTAGAGTACGTCCTCCATTCCAAATACATGTAGGTGATCCAAACACACTATCTATCACTACATTGTCCTTTAACATCCATGGACAATCTTTTGTCTTTTTCAAAAAAGTGCTAATAAATTCAAAAGACTCAAATGCCCCACAAAGGAAAAAGTGCGCTGCCTTTTTATAACCATTAAAGTTCCAGTTTATTCCTCTTGCTGCCATACAATTAATAGTTTATACATACCCTCATAAACTCACCAATAATTTTTATTGCAGATTCAATATCATTTTTTGAGCAGACCTCATAAGGTGTGTGCATGTATCTACAAGGAATCGATACTACAGCCGTTTGAACCCCATCTCCTGACAGTTGAATAATGTTCGCATCAGTTCCTGTTGGATATGGACTTGCTTCTATTTGAAACATTATCTTATGTCTATTCGCAATAGCTACTAAACTCTTGAATAGTGAAGGATAAATATTTGGACCTTTTGCCAAAACACACCCCTCTCCCAACTTGATATCTCCATCGCTTATAACATTCATGGTAGGATAGTCGGTAGCATGAGTAACGTCTATACAGATACAAACGTCAGGCTTTATTGAATTAGCTACAACTGAAGCACCTCTCATCCCAATCTCTTCGTGATTCGATGCAACATAATAAACATCCCATGGTATCTCTTTCTCATTTAGTTGCTCTGCCAATTTCAATAGCACATTCAACCCAACTTGATCATCTAAAAAAGATCCTGCAATAAGTTTATTTGGTAAATTTTCATAATCAGTACAGAAATAGACATAGTCTCCCTTACTAACCATCTGTAAAGCTTCTGCTTTACTTTTAGCACCTATATCTATCCAAATGCTTTCATACGTATACTTGTTATTCTGTTCCTCTCGTATGAGATGAATAGGTTTTTTACCTATAATACCTGTGATGGCCTTATCCTCATGCCTAATAACAACTTTCCTTGCAGGGAGAATTGAAGCATCAACACATCCTGCAGGTTTTACAAAAAGGAATCCATTTTCGTCTATATGAGATATCATAAAGCGCACAACATCATGGTGAGCAATAAGCATAATTCTCTTCCCTATACCTTTTCTATGAGCTATAATGTTACCAAGAACATCAGTACAAACTTCACTCACAAAAGGCATAATAGCATCAGAGATTTCTTTAGCTGATTTGTAAGCAATATTCATTTTTCTGGATTTAGAAAGAATTTTCTGTATTGTTAAAGCATGGGGAAAGGTGTTGCCTTCCCCATGCTATTAATTGCGGCCTTTTAGCCTTGGCGATACATAATACCACATTGATTCTCAGAATACTTAGGGCATCCACTTGCAGTCATTACCTTTGAAGCTGCGCTAACATTTAAATCTACTTTCATAGTTGAAAATGTATTAGGTTATAGTGATATTTCTTGGGGAACCACATTTACCCACCTACCTTTAATCTCGTTTCGCTATAATCTAGCGACATTTCTTTTTTTATCTTCTTTGGAACATAGTCTGGCAATTCTGCCAGTCGTTCACGAAGATTTTTTCCGTTTAATGGATCATAGCCCCTCATCATCTTCTGGGCAAGGTTATAACGTGTCTTTGCCATAAAGCAGTTAACTTCTGAGGGTTTTAGGGGTGTACCATGTTCTATGAAGTTGTTTCCTGGACACAGGTTACAATAAGCACAATAGTCATATTGTCCACACTCTTCGTAATCACTCAGTTTCAATCCTCTCCAATATGCTAACTCTTTACTCTCATTGACAATCTTCGAAACATTCTGTTTTTTTATGTTCCCTAATAAAGTATGGAAAGAGCAACAAGGTATCAGATTACCTTCTGGAGTTATGCAGAAAGAATTATCACCAGCGCCACAAGGATTTTTATCCATTGGTTTTGACTGTCCACCATAATTTGGTGCTTCTTTTCCTACATATAGTGCAACGTTATCATCGCGCAAAACTATTTCAAGCTGCTCTGAAGTCATTCGCAGATACTTGCTTACACATTTATCACCCTCAATGGAATCTGTCAGATTAATCTCAAACTGAGGAACTGCGCCATATCGCTTCGCTATATCGGCCACCATATAATATGACTTCACGTTTGGACGCATTACACAACATTTTAGATTCATCGGAACACCCAATGCGGATAGTTGGTGTACTACTGACATAGAACGCTCCCATGAACCTTCGATGCGTGTAATAGAATCATGAACATCTGGTATCCCGCTATAAATAGATACTCCTACTAAACGAGGATAATAATTGGCAAGTTTTTCTACATCATCAACAATTCGCTGCCCGTTGGTAAAAACATCAAAAGCTATACCTTTGTTATATAAGTAGTCTATCAGTTCCCATACAAAGGACTTCGAAAAAGGGTCTCCACCTGTCAAACAAACCTTCATTAATCCTTGATCGTATAATTCATCAATAAGCCGTTTATACTCATCAAGCGTCAACTCCACTCGATCTCCACGTGTACTCACTTCTTTATCATTACGCGTTGCACCCTCATTATAACAATGAATACACTTTTCACTACAACGGTAAGTTAGTTCGAACATTGCACTTGTAATACCGCCTACTTTTTCTGTATATAGTTGCTCGGCATTAGAAATTGCATATGGCAATTTCTCTTGAGTAGTGCGCTCTACGATCTGTTGCTGTTGGCAATTATAATCACTTACGCGTTTACGATAGTTAGCAATAATTTCTTCTGTTGGAAAAACAGAGGATACTATTCCCATCTGCTCTAATTGCTCAAAGAATGGCTCAAGGCTTTCCATTGCAATATTGAGTTTAGATGCTATTTCCTCAATACAGAACTCTCCATTTCTTGGCTCTGATAGAATCTCTCCAATAACCATTGCAGAATAGCTTTCGAAGAAATAACTCATACCTGCAATTAAGTTGTAATAAATTGCAACTTGTGCTTTTGCGTTATATCTGCCACAAGTCCATTTGGGACGATATAATGTAGTCATAGGAGTATGATCTAGTCCAGCAAATTTATAACACCGCTATTAATGTGAGGGCTTAGGATATTTATCAATGTCCCAAATTTTGACTTTTCTTTCAGTTTTCTCCATATGGGTGTAAGCTCTATTATGTGTAACTCATAATAATCTTTATTGGGAATATAATTTTCTTCTGTTGTTCCAATATAATTATCAACAAAGTCTTCCAACACTTTCATTTCTGCTGTTGACAATCCGGACTTTTCTCCCAACAATCTCACCTCTTGAATTAAATTCATTTTTATCTCTGAGTTTTATTGTTTTAGACTATAGCCACAACAAAGAAGTGTGAGCCTGCCAGCTAATCCACCGAGAGGCCTTCGACTGCCTGAAAAAAGATTAGTAAAACAGCTCACACCCTTGTATGATGTAATAGGATACACTCCACTACTATCATAACCAAGGGAAGAACGTCTTTACTTTTCCAATTTTTCATGAGAGTTGTCGAAGTTCTCGGTTTGGAAAAAGCTAAACGCTTCCTATGTCATGTCTGCGACGGATTTTCCGCCACGGTGCAAATATAAGAAAAATTTAGCAAAATACGTTCATTGTGAGCCGTTATTTTTGCAAAAGTAGTTCTTTTTTCTTAATTTCAGCCACTTCTTATTGTTATTTCTACCATTTTTCTTAGTTTTAGTTTGTACAACACTCTTTTTTCGAGGGCGAAGTTAAGAAATAAAAAAGAAAAATGGAAGAAATAGCGTGACCATTTCTTCCATTTCACAAATATTTGTTATTGGGGATCCTTTGCCTGATTCATTTTCAAGGTAAGCAACGACTGGACGTAGTCATTAAACTCTTTGGCTACAGTAGTCATTGGTATCTTCTGGTGAGCAATGATAATCTCTTTCAGGGATTCCGTAATCATCGGCTCAAATGCCTTACAGGCATCTGCCCACTCCGAAGAGCCAGGCATGACAGAATCAGGCAAAGCGCCTACTGTTTGATTGAACTTTGGCAGAATCGTCTTCTGAATGTCCTCACGTAATTGCTCCAAACTGACATCCTTTTCTTCAATTGCTGGCGAGGACTGATGATTATCTCGGCTTTCATTTGGTTGATTCTTCATTTTCATGCTTAGGCTATCTGCTACTATGGCACTGTCAGCCACAACGATACTATCTGCTGTCTTGACACTTGGAGACATCTGCAGTTCTTTGTTTACGCTCAAAAAATAGATAAGCATTGCAACTATAAAAAAAATCAGTAGTACACAGATGGAAATAAAAAAATGTTTCTTGGTCTTGGCTTTCTGAATGTCACTCAACAACTCTTCTACCGATTGATAGCGATTTGACGGATTTGAGGCTGTGCAACGGACAATCACCTTATTATATATATGATGATTGGGCAGGAGTTCGAGAATCTTACCAATGGCGTAGATGTCGGTACGGACATCGGGTTCCTTACTTGCTAACTGCTCTGGGGCGGCAAAACGATGGGTGCGCCCTTGGGTGTCGGTGAAAGTATCGGTATAGCAACAGCCAAGGTCGATAAGTTTGACGTCGTTGTCAATGCGTGTCAGAAGGATGTTGTCTGGCTTAAGGTCAAGATGCAGCACCTGATGACTATGCAGATAACCCACAACATCCAACAACTGTCGCAGGAACTTGTCTGTATTCTTCTTGTCCTTGAAATAGTCTGGATGAGTGGTAAGGTGCTGCGAAAGAGTCTCACCATCAATGTATTCCATCAGAATACCATCGGAAGTCAGAGAAATATATCGGACGAGGTTGGGATGTTCCAAACGATAGCCTGTCTCAAACTCCTTACGGAAGGCCTCTTGATAGCGGATGTCATTAGCATGCTCTGGCTTTAGCCTTTTCAGAAAATGCAGTTTGCCATAGAGCTTGACGCGATAGGTGTCGCAGGTGGCTCCTTGAGTATCAAGGGGCTCAAGGGATTTAAATTGTGACAGGCTGTCTGTAAACTGCGACGACTCCATAGGCTCAAAGCTGTTTGATGGAAGAAAGACCAGATACACGGCCTGCCGTAAATTGTCCTAATGGTCCCCCTTCGCGCCAGACATTAACGACCAACAATGGATGATGGAGGACAAAATGGTGGATTTCCACCTCGTCACCTTTCTGCAACTTGCTATTCTGACTATTAGTGACGCGATAGCGGTTGTCGCCAAGATACTCAAATGTCAGCTTTCGGTCTGGCAGATACGTGATTTCCACGCTGGTGCCAGGCTGCAGATCGGCAGAACGGATTTCATCATCAGGCATATCAAAATCGGAATTGCCGCTATCCTCAATCTTCGACAGTTCGTCCCAATGGGCAAAGCCGAGATAGCGGGCTATTGCATCCAATGTACTGGCATGCGGCGTCCGTTCATCTTGGGCAAAACCAACAAGGCGTTTCAGCGTTGTTGCCCCAATGCGTACTCCCGTCTTGCTCGCAATGTCAAGAGACAGGAATTCGCAGTCTGACGGCTGCCGCAAATCATTTCCAGATTTACGCTTCAACATTTGAATAATATGGAATGGTAACTTCATTATAGGTTACTTCTTTGAAAAAGCTTTGACTTCGTCCGTCACGACTCGACCATCCAATAGCTATCTAGTTTAAGCAGACCTTCGGGTGTAAAGCCCTCGGCTATAATGCTGCGTATGAATGTCCAAAAATCTGCGTTGTTCATTATTTGTAGTAACAATTACCCATATTTGGGTGCAAATATACAATAATAAAATGAGAATACCAAATTTTACTAGCTGAATTATGTGCACTACGATTCAAGAGTAGCCAAGCTCAACAAAGATGAGGTCTACTTCGGCAGGGATGAACGTGCGACGCATGAGTGACGTGGAAAAGCAGGCCTTTGAGGTTACATTTGCACACCCCTCGAGGTTGCACGTGCAGACTCCGGAGGGAACACGTGCAGACTCCGGAGTCTGCAAAAACGTGTGGAAAAAGAAAAATTGGAAGAAAACGATTCACGGCGTTTCTTCCAATTATTTAGATAGTGGTTTTCTTACTCTACAAACATAATCTGATATTTCCAACTTTTTCCAAAACTTTTTCACTTCAGGAATACGATAAAACAAAAAAACTTAGTACCTTTGCTACGAGAGTGAAGGATCCTGCTGAATTCACGCTGCCGAAATATCGGAAAATATAAAAGCCGGACACACGTGACCGGCTATGTTTGAGTGAAGGAAACCAAGCGGCAAGGTCGAATTGCTCATCATCTCTGCGTTTCCACAGCCATGCCACCGTTCCGCACATCGTGGCTCTACCTGGTTTCTCCCTTCACGTTGCAAAGATACGGAGGATTTTTTTGTTTTTTATTTTTGCCCTATTTCTTGATGATGACCTTTTTGCCGTTGAGGATATACAAGCCCTTCTGAGTTGCTTGTCCGTTGACCTGCTGGCCATTGAGGTTGTAAACCTTGCCGTTAAGAGCACCGTCGATGGTGATGGCGCTGATGCCTGACTCGATATTGAAGAACTCTTTCCAAACATTAGCGGTCTTGTAACTGTCAACACTTCCTGAAGGAACATACAATTTGCAGGCTTTTTTATCTGTTGTATTGAACACATTGTCTCCACATGTCGGAGGTGTGACAGCCTCACAAGTGATGGAGTTGAGTGACGAACAGCCGGAGAGTGCGAAGTTTCCAATTTTGGTCAGGTTCTTGGGTAGCGAAATGGTTGACAGACCACTATCCATGAATTCGTTGACGGGTAGCTCTGTGACATATTCGCCCACGACAACCTCCTTCAATGTACTAATCCTGCTAAAGGCACCGGCTCTATAGCCACCCCAGCCTGTCTCTGGATGATTGATGGGGCGTCCGACATAGACCTTTTCTAAGGGCCTTTCTGTGAAGTATCCTGAATTGCCTCCTTCTCCATGTGTCAAACGAAGTTCGTAAGGACCGTCTTCTAAAGTGAGTTCCTTTAGGGAGGAGCAGGCTGTAAACGCGGCAAGGCCTAATGATCCGACGCTGGCAGGAATGGTCAGGCTCTTAATACTCTCGCATGTTCCGAATGCATATTCATCGATCATTGTGAGGGTTGATGGGAAGGTAATGCTCTCCAATTCCTTGCAGAACTCAAAAGCCCTTACTCCTATAGTGGCAAGTCCTTCTGGCAGATTGATGGTCTTCAGTTTCTCACACTTATAGAATGCTTTTTCTGCCAAAGATGTGACAGTTCCGTTTATTGTAACCTTCTTAAGAGAAGGACAAAGAATAAACTCAAAGGGCTGGATTTCCTTGACATTTTCACCGAATGTCACCTCTTCCAACGTCGTACAACGTCCAAAAGCACTCAAATCATAGTAGATGTACCATCCCCAGTCTTTCTGCTTAGGATAACGATAAGGTCGTCCGATATAAACGGATTTGACGGGTTGGAAACTAAACATGCCTGATTCTGCAGAGGAACTGCCCACGCCCAGTTTCAGCACATTCGTACCGTCTTCAAAGACCACCTTCTCCAATGCAGAACAGCCATCGAAAGCTGTATTGTAGATGGTATCGACGCTGGCGGGAATGATAATCTCTTTCAATGCTGTACAGCCGTTGAAAGCGGAATATTCTATCTGTTTGAGAGTCTTGGGGAGTTTTACCGACGGTATGTCCGTACATTGGTCAAAGGCATATTCATTGATGCCTGTTACTGTGTATCCATTGTAAGTTTCGGGTATGACAATGTCACCATGATAGCCGCCTTTAATTCGCTCCCATGTGCCGTCGCCCCATTCCTTGATGCGATAGGTCACCTTAGCCGTCTTCGTGGCATCGTCAAGGACGTACTCCAAACCAGGCGTTCCCTCTGATGAGTCGCCATCATCGCTGCCGGTAGACCCTTTCGGCTCATAAGTGATATCATCGACCAACATGGCAAAGATATCGTAGGAGATGTGGCGAATGGCAAAAAACTTGGTGCCAGCGGGCAGGCTGACGATTACCTCCTGCCAATCCTCACCCGTAATCTCACGTGTTGACCCTACAATGAAGAAACTGGTTGGCTCATTATTGGTAGAAGAGGCCAACACCTGATATTTTTCATTTCCATATTGTGTAGTCAATTGTCTGGTATAGAAAGTAATGGTCTGTGCTTCGCCCGACAGTTCTGGAGAGATGATCCAGTGGTCGGTAGTAGCAGGCACATGGTTTTCAATAGGAACAATAGACATCATGCATTGCTTTCCGCTGTGTGACTTACCATTTCCATCGTATAATGTCCAATCGCCAAAGGCACCCGTGTGCTGTGTGGCGGTAATGCCACCAAGTCCAAACGCTGGGAATACAGATTCATCATCAAACGTCTCAGTCACTGCTCCAAGCGTTCCTAGAGTAATTGATAGTTGGATACATAAAAAAGTAATCAGTCTTTTCATAAATCTTTGTTTTTAGAATTAGTAATTTGCCGCAAAGATAAGAAAAGGACTCAGAAAAGGACTAACACTTTTCAAAAATCGACTAACAATTTACATTTTGTTAGTCGATTCCTGCTTTTTCCATTCTGACGGGGTCATCCCAGTGCGGGCTTTGAAGGCTCGGAAGAAGGTCTGCTCGTGGCCGAAGCCTACCTCGTAGTAGATGGAGCTGACTTTCTTGTCGGGCTCTTCGAGCAACAGGCGCTTGGCAAATTCAATGCGATAGTCGTTGACAAACTGGTTGAACGAATTTCCCTGGCTGTTGATGGCTGCCGACACGACATTGGGATGGACACCCAACTCAGAAGCGACATCCTGTATCTTCAGGTCGCTGTTCAAATAGAGTTTCTGATTGTCCATCAGCTGGCAGATGCGTTTCATGAGTGCTACCTTCTGTTGATTGTCGCTTTCTTCTTCGACGACAGCTGCTACGGTGGGTTTCTGCCGACGACTGTAGACAAGCCAGCAAGTCAGACCGATGGTAAGCAGGACAAAGAGAGCCTGTAGAATCCATTGCCAGAGGCTGTTCCCGCTGGCGGACTCCACAGGGGCATCACCCAGCCGGAAAACATATACCGCACTCAATGGGGTGTAGTTGTCGCGATATTTGCCGCCTGCCATCACTACATCGCCATTGTCGGTGACGGTGGGATTGTCAAAGCTGACCAAGTCCATCTTGTCCGTATAATATAAGGTAAGTGGAGCCTTGCCCTTGCCTTGTAATGCCTGGGCATAGTCGATACGGAGCAGGTAGTGACGCCGTTCAACATTGATGCCCTCCCAAATTTCGGCCTCACTTCTGCGATCGTCACCTCTCAGATAGGCTCGTTGGCGGGACTTGTCAACGATAAGGCTGAGATATTGGATCTCCTTGCCGTCAGGACCTTTCATGGGAATAGGACTAGCTGTGGGCAGCTGCGAGAGATCGCCATTGCGACAGATTCCGATGGCTGCCTGCCCTGTGCTGTCGGTCATGGGGAAAAGGTAACTATAGTCGCCCATTGCAGTGTCGCCTACCTCGTAGTCGGTGCTCTGGTGGGCTTCGTATATCCTTAAAGGTTGCCAAGTTTCAAACAGCGCAGGATGAAAAGCATTCCCTTTCAGTTGGTCTACGCTATTGATGTGTAGGGTGTCGCCCTTAATGCCGGCAATGCCGAAGATGACAGCATTGTCCTTGGCAGAACGGAACACATAGGGATTAGACAGAGGAGTGGTGACGGCCTTGACAGAACTGTAATGGCCCTTGCCGTCGTATATCTCCATCGTATCGCGATGGTACCAGTTGCCGGTGATGAGAACGCGGCCTTCGTCGAGTTCCACGCCACAAGTTGCAACCCTGTGCACGTCAAGGCATCCGAATTCGGAAAAGCTATGAGGCAATGGATCGTAGACCTCCGTGCTGTAGAGCTGTCCGATGCCCAATGGTTTCTCGAAGCCGCCGCCAATGAGCAGTTTGCCGTTTGACATGGGGACAAGCAGTCCGGCATCATGGGGATAGGCCATCTGTACCACATGCCAGGATCCGTCGCTGTAGTATTCCAATGTCGGGGTTGGGACAAAGGCGGTGGTGTGACCACCCATGACTGTCAGTTCACCATTCACAAAAACCGTGTGATGGCCACTGCGAGGAATATGAAGATCGGGCAGGCGCTCGGGTACTATTTTCTCTATTCTGTAACCATCCCTCACTTCCGTATTGGCACTATGAGTCGATGTCGCTGTTGTCCTTGGCAAGGTCAACAACAACGCCAGAAGCATCATGATGTTTCTTGGATGATTGAGGTGGTAAATCATCGTCATAGTGCTGCAAAGGTAGGCAAAAAAGGGCAAACTGCACTAATAAATTACAAAAAACGACTAACAATCTGCAAATTGTTAGTTGATTAGGCTATTGGACAGGCGGGTGGCATCAATGGGAAAAACAAAAAAAAGAAAAATTGGAAGAAAACGACTCAGAGCGTTTCTTCCAATTATTTAGATAGTGGTTTCATTGTGAGCTGAAAATTATTGTTTTTTATGTATCCCGTTCCAAAATGAGCCATTATATGGTCATTCGTATTTTTAGGAAAAAATTATCAGCTAATGTTTTGTTTTGTGCTTGTTTATTCGTACCTTTGCAGGCGAGAAGGACTAAAACAAAAACCATTGATTCTATGGATACAAAAAAGAATACCAGGAAATGGCTGTGGCCGACGACTGCCGGTGTGCTGGCGATAGCAGTAGTAATGCTGTCGTTGGCGCTGAACTACGCATACCAGGCGGAGCGCAACGCGCGCTTCGTCGGCATGATGAACATCGTGGCGGAAAAGCTGTCGAAGACCGTCCGCGGCGTGGAGATGAACGCCGAGAACGTGTTCGACGAGGTGGCGAAGCACATGGAGTCGCCGCAGGCCGTCATCGAAGCACTCAGCAGCAAGACCAGCCTGAATCCCGACGTCATCGGATACTTCGCGGCCTTCGTGCCCGGCTACTTCCCGCAGGAAGGCCAGTGGTTCCAGCCGTACGTGCACCAGGGCGACTCGACGGAGTTCGTGATGACGCTGGTCGGCTCGGCACGCCACGACTATACCAAGTCGACGTGGTACGTGCAAGCCCAGAAGGAAAAGGAGAGCTTCTGGTCGGAGCCCTACTACTATGCCGACGACCTGAACGTGGTCAGCGGCTACTACATGACCTTCGCCACGCCCATCTTCGACGCGCAGGGCCGGCTGGTATGCGTCTGCGGTGCCGACATAACGCAGGAATGGATGATCCAACAGTTGCGGAAGATTGAGTGTGAACTCCTGCAGAACGAGATGTTGAACCAATACAACATGCCCGGCAACCGCGACTTCTTCATCGTCGTGCTGAATGACGACGGCACGAGTTTCGCCCACCGCGACGGTGACATCATCACCATGAACGACGAGGCATTCGTCAGCAACCTGAAACAGCACAAGCACGGATATGCCGACATCGAGGTGAACGGCGTACCGTCGCGCGTCTACTACACACCACTGAAGCGAACCCATTGGTCGGTAGCCATTGTCGTAACCGAATGAAGCAGATTCTTGTCATCGCATGGGTGCTGCTCTGCGCCCCACGAGCCATCGCACAGATTCCGTACTTTGCGGGAACCGTCGGCGACGGCAAGCTATACGGATACTCCTCGGTGAAAGTCCGCCCGGGCATCAACCGGCAGGAGACGTACACGACGTTCCAATACGGCGTGGGCGACCATGTGGCGACAGGTATCGACCTCTACACGGGCCCCGGCTGCGCATACTGGGGAGCGCTGGGGCAGTGGAACGTGTATCTCTGGGGCAACGACCTGCTGAAAAGCCATCCGCGGGTCATCATTGGAATCGATTTCGCACTATAACATATAATAATGAACATGGTAAGGAGACTATACGTGGCCGCGCTGATGGCCGTCATGGCGATACTTACCGCCACAGCGCAGGTGTCGGGCGAAGACCGCATTGCGTACTTGGAGAAACAGATGTACCGATACTTCAGTTCGAGCGAGAATGACAGTTTCATGATTGTCACCGACGAACTGATTGAGGCCTGCCGACAGGCCGGCAAGAGCCAGGAGCGGCTGTTCTACAAGGCGTGGTCGAACCAGGCCATCTACTACTTCCTGCGCATCAACCACCAGCGAGGACTGGAGATGGCAAACCAGATTCATGACTACGCCAGCCAGCACGACAGCAAGTTCGGGCTCTACACCTCGACGTACGCACTGGCGACCATGTCGTCGAGCCTGCAGTACTTCGACCAGGCCGAGCGCGAGTTCAACGAGGCCATCAACTACCAGCACCGCTTCTTCCCCGACGAGAGCGCTGCGGCGCCGTATCTGGGGGCAGCGAAAATCTACGTGAACAAGCGGGAATTCGAGAAGGTCATCGACTGTGCACGCAAGGCGCTGGCCGAGCCCGGCGTCATCATGCAGCACCAGCTGACGGCATGGAGCTACATGTGCCTGGCCTATGCCGACGATAAGTATTCGAAGGAGGAGTTCAACCGCGCCTACGCCGAGCGGCAGCGCATCATGAACGAGTACGGCCACGACGACATGTTCGGCACAGTCGTCAACTACTACTATGCCGAGAAGAACGGCCGCTTCCAGGAGGCCCTTGAGATGGCAAAGACAATCAAGGGCAAAACCGACCATTTGAACTTTATTTCCAAGGCCTACGCCAACCTCGGCGACTTCCGCCAGGCCTACCTATACCAAAAGCGCTACAAGGAGGTCGCCGACTCGATGAAGACCTCCGAGGTGCAGAAGCTGTCGTACGAATACGCATCGCAGCTCGACGTGACGCGCGCCGAGAACGAGGCCAAGGACCTGCGTCTCTCGAAGCAGGACCTCCAGATACAGGCCGCTCTCGCCATCCTGCTCATCACCCTCGCCTTCTTCGTCTTCTACTACCTGCGCCGCCGCAAGCAGATTGGCGAGCTGCGCGAAGCATACAGCAAGCTGGCCGACACCACCAACGCCAAGGAGCGCATAGACAGCGAGCTGCGCATTGCCCGCGACATACAGATGTCGATGGTGCCACGTACGTTCCCTGCATTCCCCGAGCGACGCGACATCGACCTCCACGCAGCCATCATGCCCGCCAAGGAAGTAGGCGGCGACCTCTACGACTTCTTCATCCAGGACGACCGCCTCTGTTTCTGCGTCGGCGACGTCAGCGGCAAAGGCATTCCCGCATCGCTCACCATGGCCGTCGCCGTCAACCTGTTCCGCACCGTCGCCAAGGAGGGCTTCCCGCCCGAAGTCATTGCCACCAAGCTCAACGACACCATGTGCGCCGACAACGAGAGCGGTGTCTTCGTCACGATGTTCATCGGCATCATCGACCTCAAGACGGGCCGGCTCGACTTCTGTAACTGCGGCCATAACCCGCCCGTCTACGGCGAGCGACGCATGCACACCTCGCAGACCGTCTTCAGCTTCCTCGACGTCGAGGCCAATGCCCCCATCGGACTGTGGCCCGAAGCCGAGTTCATCGGACAGCACCTCAGCGACATCCGCGGCTGCACGCTATTCGTCTACACCGACGGCGTCAACGAGGCCGAGAACCGCATACAGGAGCAGTTCGGCGAGAAACGTATGCTGCGCGTCCTCCGCGAATCCACGCAGCCCTTTGGAGAGCGCACCCCAAAGACCCGCTCACACTTCCTGATAGAAGAAATGAAATGCGCCCTCGACGCATTCGTCGACGGCGCAGAACAGAGCGACGACCTCACCATGCTCTGTGTCAGCATCAAATAAAGGTGAGCGCTAAGAATCAGGCGGCGTTCTCGCAGGGAATCCAGAGCCAGAAGGTGGAGCCGCGGCCGTCGCCGCCGCTGATGACACCGATGTCGCCGCCGCAGCTCTCGGCGATGGACTTGCAAATGGCCAGTCCCATGCCCGTGCCTTGAACGAATTCGTTGAGCTTAACGAAGCGGTCGAACACCATATTCTGCTTGTCTTTCGGGATGCCGATGCCGGTGTCCTCGCAGTAAAGGTACATGCCGTGCTTCTCGTAGCGGTAGCCTAAGCGGACGTGGCCCTGTTCGGTGAACTTCACTGCGTTGGTGACGAAGTTGGTGAGCACCTGGTAGACGCGCTCGAAGTCGAGCGTGGTGACGAAGGTGTCGTAGGGATTCTCCTTGATGAACCTGAGTTCCTTGCTCTGCACACGCTGCTGCAACGTCAGACAGATGTCGTCGAAGGCAGTGGCGAAATCAATCGTCTCGGGCTTGATGGTGAGCGTGCCGCCGCTGATGGACGAGGCCTCGATGATGTCGTTGATGAGTCGCTGCAGCATATCCGTGGAGTTGCGGATGATGCGCACATACTCGCCGCGCTCAGGGTTGTCGTCCAGCGTGTCGAGAACGCCGGTGAAACCGACGATAGCGTTCAGCGGCGTGCGCAACTCATGAGTCATTGATGCCATGAAACCGCTCTTCAACCTGACGCTCTCGTCGGCCAGCGTGGTGACAGCCTGCAATTGTCGGCGGGCCTTCTCGAGCTTCGAGTTGTCGACGACGATGCGCATCCTGCCGTCGTTGCCCTGCTCTAAATGCCGGTCGCTATGTTCCATGAGGAAGGCGAGAGTCTGCTTCTTGTGCTCAATGTCAGTCTGTATGGCCCGCACCTCCTTGTCATGCAGGTGGCGGTCGTGGTCGCGGTTGCGGTCGTCGGTGACGTCGAGCGTGGTGATGAAATAGTTGCAGGTCTCGCCCTCGCTGTTGAACAGCGGCAGTATGTAGAACTCGATATAGCGGTCGATGCCCATCTCCGGATAGTCCATGTGCTGGCAGATGAGCATGTCGTTACGGTTGTCAGGCGAGTAGATGTTGCGGAACAGCGGGACATCGAACATGCAGACGGTCTCCCAGAAGCGCTTGTTCTCGGGTTGATCGTCGGTCATGCCGCAGAGCTTTCGCATGTTGTCGTTGAGGTCGATGAGCCAGCCGTTCTTGTCGTAGAACGACATGGCGATGAACGGGATGTTCGACAACTGCTCGTACTTCTTGACGAGTTCGCGTTCGGCCTTGTTCTCCTCGACATCGTGGGTGACGTCGTGAATAGCGTTGACGACATAGGCAGGCTGTCCCTCGTTGTCGAGTTCCAGGATGGCATGGCCGTGGAAGTTAAGCCAGTTGGGATTGTCGGCAGTGGCGTTGTTGAACAGCTTGTTCAGCACAAACTGGCGCTCACGGCCTTCGGTCAGGCGCTTCATCTTCTGGGTGAACTCCTGTTGCTGGCTGGGGTGGATGTGGCTTGTGAATTCCTCCAAGGTCAGACCTTCCTTGGGCAGTATCTGTCCGTAGTTGTTCGTCATCCGGTCGTTCTTGATGTCATAGACCATGATGATGAAGTTACCCATGTGCAGGGCCTTGTATATCATGCTGTTCAACTCCGTCGACTTGCGGGCGGCGTTCTGAACGTGAGCCTTCGCCAGCCGGGCCAAGAAATAGGAGAGGACCGTCAATAGCAGCACGGCGACGATGATGTAATAGACCATCGGCGACGAGTGGTCGTGGACGCGCTCGGGATGGAACCAGCGGTCCTGGATGGCGGCTATCTCACCGCTCTGTTTCAAGCGAGAATACTGGTCGTCAATCTGCTCGATGAGCTCGCGGTCGCGACCGATGATGTGGATTTCGGAGATGGGGATGCCCACGTCGTTGAGCACGATGCCCTCGAGGTTGAGTTCCTTGATCTTCCACTTCAGCGGCTGCTCGCCCCATACGTAGTATTTATAGTCGCCGCTGAGCACGCCCATCAGCGCCACCTTGGGCGTCTGGAACTCCATGCGACTGTTGCGCATCGTGTCGCCGTCCATGAAATAGAAGGCAGAGTAGTCGCCGGGCTTGAAGACGGCACCCTCGCGCTCCAACTCGCTGAGCGACACCATGCCGACGGAATCGGAGTGCATGGCCACGCGAATGCGGTTGTAGTTGACGATATTATCCGAGAGCACATAGGGGTCGCGACGGTAGCGGCGGGCATTGGCCAGGATAATGTCGGCTTCACCGCGCTCGAAGGTCTTCAGGGCGATGCTCCAGTCTTTCATCACAAAGCGGCACGGCAGGTTCAGTTCCTTCATCACAGCCTGCATCACGTCGATGTTGCTGCCCGAGGGCTGTCCCCTGTCGTTCAAGAACTCGTAGGGAGCCTTGTCCCAGTCGCAGACTATGACGACGGGTCGCTGCTTGGTATACGTAGTGGAGAGTTGCTGCGCCGATAAAGGTAAAAAGGTAAAAAGGTAAAAAGGTAAAACCTTTACCCACCTCTGGACCTTCATAGAATATCTTGTCTTCATAATCATTCTTTTTACTCTTTTACCTTTTTATTTTTTTACCCTTTTGATGACTGAGGCGTGACACGGAATCATGATGTAGATGGTGGTGCCCGATCCCTCTTCTGAACTGATCTCGAAGGTGCCGCCCATCTGGCTGACCAGCTCCTTGGTGATAGTCAAGCCCAGGCCCTTGGTGTTGTGGGCGCCGCCCTGTTCTTCCTGGATGCGGGTAAGCTCGGCCTCGGGGATGCCCTCGCCAGTGTCATCGACCGAGATAATCAGTCGTCGACCGATGTAGTCGTAGCGGGCCCTGACGGTGCCCCGCTTCGTATGCTGCGCGGCATTGCATGTCACCTGCTCGATGACGTGGCCGAGGTTCTCGGCATCGATATCGACAGTCAGTTGCTCGTAGGGGTTCTCCACGATGTAATTGGTGTCGGCATTCATGAACTTCATCCAGCCCGTGGCGCATTGCGACTCAAATAACTCGGCGAAGTTCTGCGGCTGCCGGTGGATTTCCACCATCTGGGCCTCCAGGCGCGACAGGTAGAGGATATTATCGATGATGTGCAGCAGGTAGTCGGCGTTCTTTTGGATAACCCTGCACAGCTCCGGCTCGTTAGCCGCAGGACTGTCGTCGCTGATCTGCGACACGTGTTCGACGATGGCATTCATCGGAGTGCGAATCTCCTGCACCATGTTCTTCACAAAGCTGTTCTTCGTCCTTTCCACCTCCTGCACCTTCGAGGTCTGCAATTCCATCTGGCGCTCTATCCAGTCCATCTCGCTGATGTCGCGCAGCATACCGCAGTATTCCTTCACCTTGCCGTCGCTGTTATGGCAGGGCTCTAAGCGGAAATACAGCATCATGGGCCGTCCGCCCGTCGAGCGGAGAGTGGTCTTGATTTTATATTCTATCACCTTGTCTTCATAGTCGTCCATATCGCTCAACAGACGCATGGCTTGTCGCTGCGACTGCTCGTCGACAAGTGTCATACAACGCGTCTGTGTCAACGCATGCTGGATGGTGTCGGTACCTCGGTAGATGGTCAGCGTGTGGGAGTCGGGCGAGTAGGTAACCTGGCGGATGTCGGTGTCGCTGATGGCGGCATCGAGAATCTCACTGTATTGCCGTTGCTCGCGGTGTACCGTGTCAATTTTCTTCTGACCTTCCAGCTCCATGCCCTTGCTGCTGACCGACATGGTGATGTCGCGGCAGAAGGCGAACACGCCAAGCATATCGCCGGCATCGTCGTGGATGGTCATCAGGCGGTACTCGGTTATCATGTCGTGACCGACGGTATGGGTAGCCTGATATCCGTTCAGATCTTCCAAATCCTGCATGTCGATGTCGAACATCGAACGAATGTCAACGCCCTTTTCAATGGATTCCTCGGCATTGAAGCCGAAAATGTCGCAAGCCTTGGGGTTGATGTTGACCAACCGGCCGTCCTTGTTGAAAAGGATGATGCCCAGAATCGGGGTATAGAAGATGGACCAGTAGCGCAGCGTGCGCTCTTCGTCGAGCCGCTTCTGCTGCTGTTCCTCTGTCACGTCTTTCTTGGTGCCGATGATGACGGTAGGGTTGCCCTTCTTGTCGCGGCTCAATACGGACAGCACGATGTGATAGTCGCGGTCGTTGGTATTGCCGTCTTCCACGTCCTTGGCACGCAGGTTCAGTTCTATCTCCTTCTCTTCCTCATCGGTCTTCCTGGTATCAGCGAGTTTGTCCAAAGCCGACTTCAGGCTGACGAAATCCTCGTGGCTGTATCGCTGCGAGAACTCCTCCATCGAGTATGTGTAGGCCACCTGGCCGTTGTCGTTATGCCAGGAGAACCGGTTCGTTTTGATGTCGTAGGTCCAGATGTGCACCTGGCTGGTCTGCAGAATCAGCGCCAGGCGGTTGTTACGTCTGGTGTTCTCCTGTCTCAGCTTCCGGTTCTGAATGCGGTAGCTGATGCCATAAACGGCCATGAAGGCAAATAGCAGCAAACCGCCGCCCAACAGATACAACATTCCTTTCGGCTCTTCCATATTCTGACGTTCGGGATAGAACCATTTGTCCTGCAAGGGCTGTATCTTGTCGTTGGTATAGAGTTTGGTATAGGCCTCGTCGAGCTTGTCGAGCAGTTGCTGGTTGTTCGACATGAACTTGTACTGTCCGTGCTGCATGTTGACGGAGGCCAACTCCAGGTTGTCGGTGTGATAGCGTTGCATAAGCCACTTCAGCGAGAGGGTATTCCACACAATCTGACCCTCACCCTTGGCGCTGACCTCCTGGATGGCTTCGCGCATATCACTGACAGGAATGGCATTCTCGCCCCACCCATATTCCAACATTAGGTGGTGGACCAATGAACTGTCGCAGACTATCACCTTATGGTTGCTCAGATCGCGGAAACGCTTGATGACCACCTCGTCATTCTTAGGCATCACTACGCTTTGAGTGAAGAGCGTTACAGCATTCTTCGAGAATTTTCCGAATTCGTCATGGAATCCTACGGCCAGTCCCAGCATCAGGTCAGATTTTCCTTCTTTCAGGTCACGGAAGGCTTCCGATGATGGTTTCAGCCTGATAACGTATGGAATGTCCAGCTCCTTCATAATGAGCCGGATCAGGTCGACATTGAAGCCGTCCGGATCGCCGTTGTCGTTCAGAAACGAGTAGGGCCACAGGTCCCAAACATCTTCATAAATCAGCGGATTACTCGTCGAGAAGACCCGCGTGTTGTCTGATTGGGCAAATCCTACTGCCAATGAAAGATGTAGAGAGAGCAGTAGCATCATTGTTCTCTTGTACCATGCCCATTTACCGCAAGTAGTTCTATGCATATTGTACATCTGTTTGAGTCTGATTATAATGTATTGCTTAGGGGTGGAAGAGCGAAAAATTGACGCTGCCATACTGGCGGTGCTCCATGAAGTGGGGATGCTGTGAGAAATCGTAATCCTTGCCGTGCTCGAGGACGAAGAGACCATCGGGCTTCAGCAGACCGCGGTCGATGACGAGGTCGGGAAGTGTCGACAGTTCCTTCAGGGCATAGGGGGGATCGGCAAAAATGAAGTCGAACTGCTGGCGGCAGGACTTGATGAAACGGAAGACGTCGGCGCGGATGGGAATAACCGCAGCAGCAGAACCGCTGCGCTCGGCGGGGTCGTCGGCCCCAGCACCGAGTTTCTTCAGACAGTCCTGAATGAAGCGATGGTGGTCGCGGTCGAGCTCGACGCTGACAACCCGTGAGCAGCCACGTGAAAGGAGTTCGAGCGATATGCTGCCCGTGCCTGAGAAGAGGTCGAGGGCCTCGGCACTGTCGAAGTCGACGTACTGGATGAGCACGTTGAAGATGTTCTCCTTGGCGAAGTCGGTGGTAGGCCGCGCCTTGAACGAGCGCGGAATGTCGAAATGACGACCTTTGTATTTTCCGGTGATAATTCGCATCTCTCTTACCTCTTACTTCTTACCTCTAATTTCTAAGATACACCAGCATGGTGTCATAAGGCATGCCGTCGATCAGGGTGACGGGGGCACGGTTGAACTCTCCAGTGGGATTGCTGGCGAAGACGCGCTTGACGAAGGTGAGAGCACGGTCCTTCAGCTCGGGCATCGGTCCGGCCAGATGCAACTCGTCGGACTGTGGGTCCATGCCGAGCTGCTTCCAAACGGAGAGCACATAATAGAGTGCGTCGTCGGGCGTCGTAACGGCATAGGTGTTCTGGAACTTGAAACGGTTGGGACCGAAAGCAAAGACTTCCATCTTGCGGTCGTGGAAATAGCAATAGAGCTTGGCATGCTGGCCGGTGAAGCTCTTCTGATACATGTGACGCCAGACGACCGACATCACCGGTTGGTAGCAGACACGTCCGAAGCGGTCGGCCAGCACCTGTCGCAGGTCTTTCTGCACGGAGAATACGGCCACAGCATTCAGGTCGGGCAGCACAGCGTGCATGGCCATGAACTGGTCGTGGGGTGTAAAGGTATAGTGGTAGAGTTGGTCGCGTTCCTCCTCGCGAAACATAGCCACGGGGATGGTGAGCACGGGCGAGTCGACAAGTACCAGTACGTGCTCGTAGTCGTCTTGCAGGAAGAGTTGTGTGCGGAACGCCTCACGCATGTTGGCGGCGAGCGATATGCCGCTATTCATCGGGTAGCGCTCGTAGCGCACCTGACCATTGTCGGAAGTCGACAGGGCAATGGAGTCGCGGCTGATCCGGATGATGAGTCGTTGTCTGTTCATAGTCTATTTCTCCATAATGCTCAGCACACACAATACGGCCAACACCGCACTGACCAGCGCCAAAAGGAGGTTTGTCTTCTGAATGTTTGTCATTACGGGGACAAAGGTACAAATTCGCGAGCAAAAAGCCAAAATTTATTTGGAGATTTACACATTTTTTCGTAATTTCGCAGGCAGAAATGATTGCCGACGAACTGACATACCGCATCCGCGAGGCGCTGGGCCTGGAACCTACCGCCGAACAGAATGACGCCATCGACACCTTCGGACGGTTTATGACCGACCGCCACGAAGAGGCCGTGATGGTGATGCGCGGCTCGGCGGGTACGGGTAAGACCACGCTGGCCGCCGCCATCGTGAAGGCCATGGCCACGCTGGGACAGAAACTGGTGTTGCTGGCACCGACGGGTCGTGCCGCCAAGGTCTTCTCGCTCTACGCAGGGCATGCGGCATTTACCATCCATCGCCGCATCTACCGCCAGAAGTCGCTGGAGGGGCGCTTCGAACTGAGCTTCAACAACGCACAGGACACGCTGTTCATAGTGGACGAAGCGTCGATGATTGCCAATGCGTCGTCTTTCTCGGACACCATCTTTGCCGGCGGACAACTGATGGACGACCTGATTCGCTTCGTCTATAACGACCGCAACTGCCGCATCCTGTTCATCGGTGACCGTGCACAGCTGCCTCCCGTAGGCGAGACGGAGAGTCCGGCCCTTCAGTCGGACGTGCTGCGCAGCTACGGACTGCACGTCCACGAATGCGACCTGAGCCAGGTGCTGCGCCAGAGCCAGGAGTCGGGCATCTTGTGGAACGCGACACAAATTAGAAGTGAGTGGGGAGAGGTAAGAGGTGAGAGATTGGCTTTGCCGAAGATTCGGTTTGCAGGGTTCAGCGACATCCGCATCGTGCCTGGCGGCGAACTCATCGAGACGCTGTCAAACAGCTACTCGCACGTCGGAATGGACGACACCATCGTCGTCACCCGTAGCAACAAGCGCGCCAACATCTACAACCAGGGCATCCGCAACCAGGTGCTGGACTGCGAAGAGGAACTGAGTACCGGCGACCAGCTGATGATTGTAAAGAACAACTACTATTGGCTGGAAGAGGAACTGCGGCAGGCTAGCGAGAAGATTGAGCAGCCCATGTCGTTTCTGGCTAACGGCGACAGGGCCGTGGTGCGCCGTGTGCGCCACGTTCACGAACAGTACGGATTCCATTTCGCCGAGGTCACCATGACATTTCCCGACTACGACAACTACCAGCTGACGGTCATGACGCTGCTGGACACGCTGACATCGGAAGCCCCCGCACTGACCAGGGAACAGCAGGAGCTATTATATAATAAGGTATTGGAGGACTATGCGGACATTCCCCACAAGGCCGACCGCATCAAGAAGGTCAGGGAGGACCGTTATTACAATGCCGTGCAGGTGAAGTTCGCCTATGCCGCCACGTGCCACAAGGCCCAGGGTGGACAGTGGGCGCATGTTTACATTGACCAAGGCTACATGACCGACGACATGCTGACGGTCGACTACCTGCACTGGCTCTATACGGCATTCACCCGTGCTACGGAACAGCTATATCTGGTGAATTGGCCCAAAACACAGACGGAAGAGATGAGAGATGATAATTGAGAAATGAGAGATATGATATGCGAATAAAGCATGATGAATTAACATGATGATAGCAGTATATATAATAATAGGTATAGCCCTTGGGGCTGTGGCAGTGTACTTCGTGATGAACCAGAGACAGAGCCGGATGGCTGTGGAACTGGCCAAGAAAGAGACTGAGATTGAGATGATGAAAACCACCAAGGACCAGTTGCACGACATGGGTGTGCTGCTGGCCGAGGCACAGGCCCGCCACCTGAACAAAGAAAACCAGGAGAGCATGGACCACATCACGCAACCCCTGAAACAGGCCATCAGCGAGATGCGCAAAGCCATCAGCGACAACACCAAGGACCACACAGCTCAGACGGCATCACTGAAAGAACAGCTGCGCCTGATGATGGAGACAGGCCGCGAGATGAGCGAGAAAGCCGAGGGACTGGCTAACGTGCTGCGTCGCGACAACAAGATCAGCGGCAACATGGGCGAGATTATCCTGGGCGATCTGCTGACGTCGCAAGGACTGACCGAGGGTATCCATTACGAGGTGCAAGCCCGGCTGCGCGACGAGATGGGGCGTCCGCTGAGGAACGACGAGACGGGCCGCGAGATGCAACCCGACGTCATTCTGCACTATCCGCAGGGACAAGATGCCGTCATAGACTCCAAGGTGTCGCTGGTAGCCTACCAGCGCTATGTGAATGCCGAAACACCCGAAGAAAAGGAACGTGCCCTGCAGGAGCACATCAAGTCGATCCGCTCGCACGTCAACGAACTGTCGCGCAAAGACTATTCGAAATACATCAAGGTGCCACGTGAAGCCATCGACTTCGTCATCATGTTCGTACCCTTCGAATCCTCGCTGCAACTGGCATTGGCCAACGACCCCACGCTATGGCGTGACGCCTTCGAACGCAAGGTATTTGTCACGGGTGAACAAAACCTGCTGGGCATCCTGCACATGATACACATTGCCTGGGTACAGAATCAGCAGGCCGAGAACCAACAGAAGGTGTTCGGCATTGCCGAGCAACTGCTGGATCGCCTGGGCGACTTCATCCAACGCTATAACAAGCTGGGCGAGCACATCGAACTGGTGCGCAAGGACTTCGACGCAGCAGGTAACAAGCTGTTTACCGGACGGCAGAGTGTCGTGCAGAAAGGCCGTGAACTCATCGACCTGGGCGGCAAGGAGAATCCCAACCGCCGAATCCCCAAAGCAGAGATGTCAATAGCGGAGATTTCCGATAACTCAGAATACTCAGAAAACTCTGATAACTCAGATAACTCAGAAAACTCAGAAAACTCAGAAGATGATCTACCTGAACGACGACATAGCCGGCTTTGACTTCGACGCTGCGCTGCCACTGCTGAGCGACCAACGTCGCGAACAGGCCCTGAAGTTCAAATATGAACTGGGCCGTAAGACGTGTGCGATGGCCTATCTGCTGCTCTGCGAGGGACTCCAGAAGGAATACGGGCTGACGGAACGCCCCGTGTTCGAATATGGCGAGCACGGCAAACCCACCATCGTTGGCTATCAGGACATCCATTTCAACCTGAGTCACTGTCGCGAGGCCGTCATCTGCGCCGTCAGCAACAAACCCGTCGGCATCGACGTCGAGAGCATCCGCGAATTCAAGGATTCCCTCGTACACTACACGATGAACGAACAGGAAGTACAACAGATAGAACAGGCCGCACACCCCGACATGGAATTTATCAGACTGTGGACCATGAAAGAGGCCAAACTGAAACTGATGGGAAGCGGCATTACCGACAACATGAAGAACGTTTTGGACGGTTCAGAACACTTTGAAACCGTCGTAAACGAAAAAAAAGGCTACACTTATAGTGTGATTTACTAAAAAATGATTATATTTGCAGGCAAAATGACAATCTTTAAAACTATAGCATTATGAAATTAGACGGAAGACGCGAAAGTTCGAATGTGGAAGATCGCCGCGGTATGAGCGGTGGTGCTAAGGCCGGTCTGGGTATCGGCGGTATTATCGTAGTGGCCCTGATGGCCTGGATGACGGGTGGCAACCCCTTGGAAGCCGTCGTACAGCAAGTGCAGCAGAATGGCTTCGGCGGCAATACGGAAGTGAACGAGGGACAGCGTGAGTTCACTGAAGAGGAGCAGGCACTGGCAAAGTTCTCGACACAGATTCTGGCTGGTACGGAGGATGTGTGGACGGAAATCTTCAAGCAGCATGGCGCCCAGTATCAGAATCCCACGATGGTGCTCTATACAGACGGCACGCAGACCGCTTGCGGACAGGGCTCTGCAGCCATGGGTCCGTTCTATTGCTCAGGCGACCAAAAGCTGTATATCGACCTGTCGTTCTTCACGACGATGAAACAACAACTGGGTGCCGATGGCGACTTCTCGTATGCCTACGTCATTGCCCACGAGGTAGGACACCATGTGGAATACCTGACGGGAACGCTCGAAAAGGTACACGCCCAGATGGCCAAGCTCAGCCAGGCGGAAGCCAACAAGCTGAGCGTACGACTGGAACTGCTGGCCGACTTCTATGCCGGCGTTTGGGCACACCACGACAACAAGCGTTTCGGTTCGCTGGAGGACGGCGATATCGAGGAAGCCATCAACTGCGCCCAGAAGATTGGTGACGACTATCTGCAGACCAAAGCCCGCGGATATGCTGTGCCCGAATCGTTCAATCACGGCACATCCAAACAGCGCATGAAGTGGTTCAAGCTCGGCCTCGAGACGGGCGACATCTCAAAGGGTACTACCTTCCAGTGCTCAGACGCAGAGCTCTAAGGTCCCAACCCTACATAGAGAGAGGCCTATGAAAACACTGATTAATCGCATATTGCAGGACGGCCACAGTCTGGACGGTGACATCCTGAAGGTGGATCGTTTTATCAACCACCAGATGGACCCCTACCTGATGAAACAGGTGGCGGTAGAGTTTTTTTCACGCTTTGCCTATTTGGAACCGACAAAGATCGTGACCGTTGAGGCTTCAGGCATTGCACCGGCAGTGATGCTGGGATATATGATGGAACTTCCGGTAGTGTTCGCCAAGAAACAGAAGCCATCGACGATGGGCGATTCACTGGTTGCGACGGTACACTCGTTTACCAAGGACGTGGACTGCCCGCTCATCATCAGCCGCGAACACCTGAGGTCCGACGATCGCGTACTGTTCGTAGACGATTTCCTGGCGTATGGCAACACGGGACTGGCCATCTTGGATCTTTGCCGACAGGCCGGTGCAGAGTTGGTGGGCATGGGGTTCCTCATAGAAAAGGAATTCCAAGGCGGTCGCAAGGTCCTGGTGGATGCCGGTGTAACGCACATCGAGTCGCTGGCCATTGTCGAGTCGTTGGAGAATAACCAGATTAAACTGAAAGATGTGAGACTGCGCAGGGTGAACATATACGAAGAGGCCAACCGCTGCCTGCTTTGTCAGGATGCTCCCTGTACCAAAGCCTGCAAGACGGGTGACCCTGCACGCGCCATTCGGGCCATCCGCTTCGACAACCACAAGCCCGCCCTGCAATGGGTGAAGGACTGCACCGATACTGACTTGGAACGGGCAGAAGAGGCCTGTATCCATTACAACTGGCCCATCCGCATCAAGGAGATGCTGCGCAGCATCCATAAGGACGATGTGCACCTTGAATGGTCAGTGGTGAATGGTGAATGGTTAATAGTCAACGCGCCATCGCTGGAGATCGACTTCTGTGGCATACGTTGTGAGAATCCCTTCTTCCTGGCCTCGTCAGCGGTGTGTACCAACTACGAAATGGTGGCGCGTGCCTTCGATGCCGGCTGGGCAGGGGTATTTTACAAAACCATCTGTCTGCAGGAAATCAAGGAGGTATCGCCGCGCTTCGATGCCATGCATAATAATGCCGTCCACGGCGACTTCTATGGTTTCCGCAACATGGAACAGTTGAGCGAGAACCCTGTGGAGATGGACTTCGATATTCTGCGCCGACTGAAACAGGACTATCCCACGAAGGTCGTCATTGCCTCTATCATGGGACAGAACGAGGAAGAGTGGAAGAAACTGGCAAAGATGGCCGAGGAGGCTGGCTGCGACGCCGTGGAGCTGAACTTCTCATGTCCGCAGATGAAGCACGAGGGCATGGGCAGCGACGTGGGTCAGAGTCCTGAGTTGGTAAAGACCTATACGGCTTGTGTAAAGCAGAGTGTGAAGATACCCGTCATTCCGAAGATGACACCCAATATCACGCACATTGCAGAACCTGCTGCCGCTTGTGTGGAGGCCGGTGCCGACGCTATATCGGCTATCAACACCATCAAGTCGGTGACAATGACCTTCGATTCCGAGGTGTCAGGACAGCGCACCATTTCGGGCTATTCGGGCCGCGCCGTGCGCCCCATTGCCCTGCGCCACATTTTAGAATTATCAGAGTTATCAAAAAGTTCAAAGTTCCAAATTCAAAGTTCAAAGATTGAGTTGAGCGGTATCGGTGGTATCGAAACGTGGCGCGATGCCCTGGAGTTCATCCAGCTGGGCTGCAGCAACGTGCAGGTGTGCACTGCCGTCATGCAGTACGGCTATCGCATTATCAATGACCTCATCCTCGGCTTGCAGCGCTATATGGTCAAGCGCGGTGTCTCTGAGTTGCAGGCACTTGTGGGCGAACGGTTGGAGAAGTTCCTGAAGCCTGACAATCTGGACCGTGACACCATCATCTACCCGAAGTTCGACAAGGAACTGTGTATCGGTTGCGGTCGTTGCGAGGTGTCGTGCAGCGACGGCGGTCATCAGGCCATCGTCTTCGACCATGAGACCCGCCGTCCCCGTCTGGTAGGTACCAAATGCGTAGGCTGTCACCTCTGCCGCCTCGTCTGCCCTGCCGGTGCCATCGGAGTGACTAAACGTATCAGCAAGAAGCAACAATAATGTCCTTCATATTTGTTAGTCAGGGTATGGTACGCGAAGGAAAGGTAAAAAAGGAGAATTGGACGAACTAATAATATGACGGACTCCCGTTGGGGAGCCCGTCTTTGATTTAACCACATAATTCAGCTTATTCCTTAGGGAAGGCTGATAGCTTCTGACGGACAAACGTCAGCGCAAGTGCCACACTCAGTGCACATGTCGGGGTTGATTGAATACTTGTCGCCCTCAGAGATAGCTCCTGCGGGGCACTCATCGATACATGTTCCACATGCGATGCAGTCGTCACCAATTACGTATGCCATAATCTTATAAAATTAAATTGTTTAACTTAAAATACTTACTAATTGTGATGCAAAGGTAAGCATTTTTTTGGTTCATACCTAATTTATGGTAGAGAAATTTTCGTTTTATCACTTAATTTATACAGTATCGAAATAATAAAATGCCCTATTATTACGTTATTAATGATGTATATGAAACGATTATTAACGACACTGACTATCTTTTTGGTCTGCTTGCAGGTCGTGGTTGCACAGAGCGACCGCCGCGTGCAGAATAAGCCATACATCGACCTTCGCCCGTTGCATTTTGGCATTCTGGTGGGTCTGAACATGCAGGATATTGAGTTTGAAAACGTAGGTCCGCAGAGCATTACCTATGAGGACGGAACCATACACGACGAACTGATTGTGTGCGATGCCGACAAGTGGAATCCGGGATTCACGGTGGGTGTGCTGGCAGAATGGCGACTGAGCGATAATTTCTCGCTGCGCTTCACACCCCAGATGCATTTCGGTGCGAAACACCTGACGTTCCTCAACATGAAACAGTTAGACGCCGAGGGCAGGCCGTTCAGCCAGACGCAGGACCTGAAGAACACCTACGTCTCGCTGCCTTTCGACCTGAAGTTTGCCGCCCCGCGCTGGAACAACCACCGTCCCTACATCATGGCCGGCATCAATCCCGTGATGAACCTGACGGGTGGCGATTCGGACATCGTACGGCTGAATCGCTACAACACGATGCTGGAGGTGGGACTGGGCTGCGACTTCTATCTGCCGTTCTTCAAGCTGATTCCTGAATTGAAGTTCTGTTTCGGACTGGGCAATGTGCTGGACACCAACCACAAAAACGAGCTACGCGATGCCAACCTCAAAGCCTATGCAGGCAGTGTCAGCAGCGCGCAGTCGAAAATGATTGTCCTGACGTTCTATTTCGAGTAAATACCGAAACTATTTCAAATCGACGACCAGCTTCCCTACGAAGATGGCGGCTTTGCCATTCTGATCGGCAGGAACGGGTTTTCCGTCCATATTATTCTCGTACTTCAGCTCTTCCATATAGGTATGGGTATGCCCGCCCAGCACCAAGTCGATGTTGCGCGAACCGCGGATCATATACTGATCGTCCTCGCCACGATTGCTGTTCCATCCCAGGTGGGAGATGCATACCACCATGTCGCACTTCTTCTCCTGTTTCAGCATGGTAGCCGTCTGAAGAGCCACCTGAGCCGGGTCGAGATACTTCACGCCGGGACAGTTCTTGGCGGACACCAAGCCTTCCAACTTAGGACAGACGGCAAAGACACCAATCTTCACCCCGTTGCGCTTGATGATGATCCAGGGTTTGGTGACGCCCTCCATGACCGTTCCCGTAAAGTCGTAGTTGGCACAAAGAATCGGGAAAGTGGCTTTCTTGAACATCTCAGCCATATTGTCGAGTCCGAAGTCGAACTCGTGGTTGCCGATGGTCGAGGCATCAATACCCATCTGGTTCATCAGTCCAATCTCTACGTCACCCTTAAACATGGTGAAATAGGCGGAGCCCTGCCAGAAGTCACCCGAATCGAAATACAGCAGATCGGGGTGTTTCCGGCGTTCTTCCCTTAACATGGCTATGCGACGGATGAATCCTCCCCTACCCGCTTTCATCGTGTCGGGCAACTGTTCGCTAATCGGGAATATCTGTGAATGGGTATCGTTTGTGTGCAGAATGACAAGCTGCTTGGGTTTCTTGGCTGAAGCAGTCAAAGGCAAAAAGGTAAAAAGGTAAAGAGGTAAAAGCATTAACACCATTTTTACCACCTTATTATATATAAAATTTGCTGTTGTCATAATCTCTCTGTTTTTTTTCTTTTTACTCTTTTACCTTTACGCGTCCCTCGATGTCAGCGTCCACCACCTTGCCCTGCTTCTGCATGTCGCGGAAGTAGTTCATAATGATGAAGCGCGTGTTATTACTGACATCCTTGGGCGAATGGATGTCGGTGCCTTTCTTGAAAGCCTCCATCTTGTCGGTACCTCCCAACAGATAGTCGATGGTGGTGACGCGATAGCTGCGGGCAGGGTCTACGGGCTCACCATGAATGGTCGCACTGAGCAGCTTATTGTCTTTGCTGATTACCATACGCATAGAATGACTCATGCCCTCGCCGCCCACAGCTGCAATCTGTCCCAGCAGTTCGAGCAGCACGTCGCCAGACAGCGTGATGAAGGCTATCTTGTTCTCAAACGGTGCCACATCGAGCACATTGCCATAGGTAATCTCGCCCTTGGGCAAGTCGGCGCGAACGCCACCCATGTTATAGATGCCCAAATCAACCTGTTCGTTGTAGTCCTTTGCCGCCCATACCAAGATGTCGGCCAACAGGTTCGACAAGGTACCTTCCGGGCGCTGGGCTGTCATATACTTGGCCGAACGTCCAACGACAGGTCCCATGATGCTGTCGACAATATGTTTGTAAGGAGCCAAGAATTCCGTTGCACGGACATCGGGCTGGGCATCGTAGCGACTGTCGACCAGAATTCTGGTGCGCTGAATGCCAGCCACCTCATAGTGAGAACGACACGCACAAACCGCCATCAATAAGACGGCCATCAGAGTCATCAATGTGGGTTGTCTTTTCATAATATCATAGTTTTATGCTGCAAATTTAATCATTTTCTTTGAACTTTGAACTTTGAACTTTGAAAATTGTGACATTCCAAACGTTAAATAAGTTTAAAGTATTCATAAACTTCAAAGTTCAAAGTTCAAAATTCAAAGACTTTTTGTACCTTTGCAGCCGCTTTTCGGCGTAACCGATGGAGGGAAGTCACGAGTTGCCCGTCTATGTTGCGTTGGAACGATACAACAACATTATTATTTTAATAGTAAAATGGATTTAATTAAAGTTGCTGAAGAAGCATT
The DNA here is from genome assembly GCA_015060485.1 of Prevotella sp. Lineage (GTDB taxonomy): Bacteria > Bacteroidota > Bacteroidia > Bacteroidales > Bacteroidaceae > Prevotella. Next base: position 34,327 of record SUYI01000004.1, read on the forward strand.
TGCAACCGGCAAGAAGTTCCCAGAGTTCAAGGCTGGTGACACGATTACTGTCGCTTACAAAATTATCGAGGGTTCTAAGGAGCGCATCCAGCTCTATCGTGGCGTGGTCATTAAGATTTGCGGTCATGGTGACAAAAAGCGCTTCACTGTTCGCAAGATGTCAGGTACCGTTGGTGTAGAGCGTATCTTCCCCATCGAGTCGCCCAACATTGAGAGCATCGAGGTGAACAAGGTTGGTAAGGTTCGTCGCGCTAAGCTTTACTATCTGCGCAAGCTCACTGGTAAGGCTGCTCGTATTAAGGAGAAGCGTTCTGCCATCAAGGCCGACTAAGCCGCACGTTCCTGCACGACATAAAAAGAGACACTTCACTGTTGAGGTGTCTCTTTTTTCTTTTCTTCTTCCGACTGTTTGCCGTGATCTTGATGACCACCATAGATGGTCTCGCCTCCCAAGTCGCCATGCAGGGTTTCCTGGAACGACTCCCAATCCTGGAATCCAGCCAGCAAGGACAGCCGGTCCAGCGTCTTGCGATTGGGCTTCTGCAACAATTCCTTCTCCACTGCCTCTAAAAGTTTACGCAGTGCATGTCTCTTTTTCTCCATAACGCATGCAAAATTACATTTTTTTTTGTAATTTTGCAGCCAGAAACGAAAAAAAACATATTAACAATGAAAGAATTAGCACTCAAGTACGGATGTAATCCGAATCAGAAACCCTCACGAATCTTCATGACCGAGAGGGAGTTACCCATTGAAGTGATTAACGGTCGTCCCGGCTACATCAACTTCCTCGATGCCTTCAATGCCTGGCAGTTGGTGAAGGAGCTGAAGGCTGCCACTGGTCTGCCCGCCGCAGCGTCGTTCAAGCACGTCAGCCCTGCCGGCGCTGCCGTTGGTCTGCCTTTGAGCGACACGCTGAAAAAGATATACTTCGTGGACGACATCGCTGGTCTTGACGACTCGCCTATTGCCTGTGCTTACGCCCGCGCCCGCGGTGCAGACCGTATGTCGAGCTATGGCGACTTCGTAGCACTCTCAGACACCTGCGATGCAACGACGGCATTGCTGCTGAAGCGCGAAGTCAGCGACGGCGTGATTGCCCCCGACTTTACTGCTGAAGCCATCGAAATACTGAAGGACAAGCGCAAGGGCACCTATAACGTCATCAAGATAGACCCTGCCTACAAGCCCGAGCCCATCGAGCGCAAGCAGGTGTTCGGCATCACCTTCGAACAGGGCCGCAACGAGATTAAGCTGGATGACCCTGCATTGTTTGAAAACATCCCCACACAGAATAAGACCTTTACCGCTGAAGCTAAGCGCGACCTGATTATCGCCCTCATCACGCTGAAGTACACCCAATCGAACTCGGTGTGTTACGTGAAGGACGGACAGGCCATCGGTATCGGTGCCGGCCAGCAGAGCCGCATCCATTGTACCCGTCTGGCAGGCAACAAGGCCGACATCTGGTGGTTGCGCCAGCATCCGAAGGTAATGGCACTTCCCTTCAAGGAGGGTATCCGCCGAGCCGACCGCGACAACACCATCGACGTGTATATCTCTGAGGATGAGCATGACGACGTGCTGCGCGACGGTGCATGGCAGCAGTTCTTTACTCGTCAGCCTGAGGTGCTCACGATGGAAGAAAAGAAAGCCTGGATTGCCCAGAACACGAAGGTAGCCCTCGGCTCGGATGCTTTCTTCCCCTTCGGCGACAACATCGAGCGCGCCCATAAGAGCGGCGTGGAGTTCATCGCCCAGGCTGGTGGCTCTGTTCGCGACGATCATGTCATCATGACCTGCGACAAATACGGCATCGCCATGGCCTTCACTGGAGTTCGTCTCTTCCATCATTGATTCCAAATGAGAAATGAGGAATGAGAAACGAAAAATGCAAATGATGAAATGAAGAAATGAGCAGAGAGGACGATTTTCAAAGTATTCTGGAGAATGGCATTTCGTTTGGTCGTGGCGGCGGTCCTCGCAAAGAGGACGACAAGGTAAAAACCAAGGCCAAGAAGAAAAAGTATATCACTGGTGCTCACGGTAGTGGCTCTGCACGTCAGAAAGCCAAATACCGTGAGCAGCGGGCCAATCGGCATAAGAAGTGAGAGGTAAGAGGTGAGAGGTAAGAAAACAAACCAAAACAAACATGATAATATGAAGAAAACATTACTGCAGACTCTATTCTTGGCGCTGACCACCGTGGTCTCAGCTCAAAAGTACGTGGGCGGCGACATCTCGATGCTAAAGACGTTCCAAGACCAAGGAGCCGTATATAAGGACAAAGACGGAGCAGAAGTCGAACCACTTGCTTTTTTCAAGCAACAAGGCTGGAACGCCATGCGCGTCCGTTTGTTTGTAGACCCCTCGAAAGCATCAGCATCCGACAGGAAGGAAGGAGCCATACAAGACCTGGAATACGTCAAGGCTCTGGGCAAGCGCATCAAGGATGCGGGGCTCAGCTTCATGCTCGACTTCCACTACAGCGACACATGGACAGACCCGGGTCAGCACGCCACGCCATCAGCATGGAGCGCGCTTTCCGTAGAGCAAATGACGGCTAAGATTGCCGAATACACAAAAGCGTGTCTGCAGGAGCTGAAACAGGCAGGTGCCAAGCCCGACTTCATCCAGACAGGCAATGAGATAACAACAGGTATGCTGTGGCCTACAGGAAAGATCTATGCAGGCGGCGGTTCTCCCTCAGGAGGATCGTGGGACTATTTTGCCGGATATCTGGCCAGTGCCATCAAAGCCTGCAACGAGGAATGTCCCGAGGCACAAATCGTTATCCACACCGAGATGCATGCTCCTGCCGACGTACCCAAGTTCTACAATCAGCTGAAGAAATACCAAGATGTCAATTACGACATCATCGGGCTGAGCTATTATCCAGACTATCATGGCACACTCGCCACACTCGGCTCCACGCTGACAACATTAGAGACTGACCATCCCGACAAAAAGATTATGATTGTCGAGACGGGTTACGGATTCGAGTGGCAGCTCTCTGGGGCAAAATACGACTATAGCAGCACGTGGCCCATATCCGAAAGCGGACAGCAACAATTCGCCACCGACCTGATTGCAGCCCTCGAAGCACACCCCAATGTCAACGGCATATTCTGGTGGTATCCCGAATACACGCTCAACAACATCGTTTTCAAGAACGGCGCTGAAGACTGGAGCAAGGACTTTACCAGCGGCTACTGGAATGCAGCCCTGTTCCACTACAAAACCGGGCGTGCCCTTTCTGCTCTCTACGAGCTGAAGAATTTTGTGAGCAGCACAGGCATCGAAACAGTTCAAAGTTCAAAGTTCAAAGTTCAAAGTGACTCGTGGTACACTCTTGACGGGCGCCGTCTCTCAGGCACTCCCTGTCAAAAAGGTCTATATATCCACAACGGCAAGAAACAAATAGTCCGCTGAATATCAGCGGACTACTTTTATTAAAAACTGAGGTCGTGGCCTCGGTAGAACACGATGAGTGCCTTCTGATAGAGGTTCTCGTAGCGGGCCTGTACAAGGTCGGACTCTGACTTCAGGTAGTTGTTCTTCGCCTCGTTGAACTCGGTGATAGTAGCCTTACCGTTCTCGTATTTGGCCTGCATCAGCTTGAAGGCATCCTTGGTGCTCTGTAGCGCCTCCAGGGACGACTGTTCCTTCGTTTGTGCGTTCAGCGCATTGTAATATACCTGCTGGATTTCCTTATAGAGCGTCTTCTTTGTATTGTCAAGTTGCAGCTGTTGGTTCTCCTGTTGGATGCGGGCATTACGGACGTTGTTACGCGTCTGGAAACGATTGAAGATGGGTACATTAAGGCTCAGCCCGATATACTGCGAGAAATTGTTCTTCAATTGGGTGCCAAAGGCGTCACTTTTGAAACCACTGGTAGTGTAATAGTTGGTACCAAGTCCTCCGTTTAACGACAGTGTGGGAAGATAGGCGGCCTGTGCAATCTTGATATTGTGGCTGGCGCCCCTCAGACGAAGCTGCTGGGCAGCGATTTCGGGCTTGACGCCAATGGCCTCGGCGTAGATAACATCGGGGGAAGGGATGGCGACGTCAAAACCGTCGCCAACAGTCAAGTCAGGGCGGACGATGGCAAAGCCGTCGGGCGTAGGTAATTCAAGCAGCTGGGTTAGAGCGAGTATGGCCAGGCGCGTGTTATTGTCGGCCTGGGTAGCCGTCAGACGACTTTTGGCCAGCGTAGCCTTCTGTTGCGAGAGCTCGGCTTCGGAGGCCTTGCCGTTGTCGACGAAAGCCTGCAGACGAGCTACCTGTGCGGAATCAATATCTATCTGTCGGCGGGCGACGTCGCCAATTTCGAGGTCGTAGAGAATCTGTACGTAGGCCTGAGCCACCTGCATCTGGATGTCGTTCTTCGCCTTCTCAAGGTCGGCCGTAGCAGCCTCCAGATTCAGTTTGTTCAGCTTAATCTGATTGGGGATCTGGAAACCGGTAAAGATGGGTACACTGGTTCCCAGCTGCAACGATGTCGACGACGTGTTCGTGTTCGAGTAGGTGTTTTCCGCCGTTAGGCCACGTCCGAACGAGAAGTTCTGTGAGGCAGAGGCGCTGAGATTCGGCAGACGTGAATTCTTGGCCGTCGAAAGCTGCAACTCCTGCTGACGACGCGTGTTCTCCTGCTGTTTGATGCTGATGTTATGCTCGACGGCATAGTCGCAGCATTCACGCAGAGACCATAGCTTTTCTTGGGCTAGTAGGCCTAGTCTGACTAGTGCCACTAGTAATACTAGCATGATTATTCTTTTCATTGCTTTTTACTTTTAATGGTCCTCGTCGGCTATTACTTCAGGGCCACGCACCTTGTCCTTGTCGGTAAGGCCCTTCTTGATCTCAATGTTCACACCATCGGAGAGTCCCGTGACGACATGACGGCGGTCGTACTCTTTCTGTTTGCCTTCGCCCTTAACGATATAGACAAAGGTGGAGTCGCCACTGAACTCGATGGCACTCTCAGGGATGGTGAGCACCTTGTCGGCACGGGCGAGGACTATCTCTGCGTTGGCACTATAACCAGAGCGCAACTTGTCATCCTTGGTCACCTGAACAGCAGCCTTGATTTCAAACTGGTTGGCACCATTCGACTCGACAGCCTTGGGGGAGATATACTCCAACGCAGCATCGAACTTCAGATCCTGCAGGGCACCGATGGTTATCTTCATGGGCATGCCACTGACGAGCTGTCCGACTTCAGTCTCATCGATATTTCCGCGGAAGATCAGGTCGTTCATGTTAGCCACGCTGGCAATAGTGGTACCATCGTTAAACGTATTCGAGAGAATGACGCTGTTGCCGACCTTGATGGGAATGTCGAGAATCACTCCGCTAATGGTAGAGCGAATTAATGTCGACGAAGCCTTGGCATTCGACTTCGACACACCGTCGCGTACCACCTGAAGGGCATCCTGAGCAGCCGACAGCTCATGCTTAGCCTGACTCAATGCCAGTTTGGACTTATCGTACTCGTCAGCAGAGACCAGTTTCTGGTTGAAGAGGTTCTCCTCACGATGGAAGTCGGTCTGTGACTGTTTCAGATTAATCTCTGCCAAACGAACACGCATCTCAGCAGAACTCAACTGATTCATGTCGGGAATCACCTTCACCTTGGCGATAACGTCGCCAGCGTTCACATAATCGCCAGGAACCTTGTAGAGTTCAGAGATAATGCCAGAGATTTGAGGCTTGATATTAACCTCGTTGCGAGGTTCTATCTTACCTGTAATGATAGTGGTCTTCTGGATGCTATCCAACTTCGGGGTAAATTCGGAGTAAACAACTTCCTTGGGTTGACTCTTCTGCCAAAGGAACGCGAAAGTTCCAATGAAGATCAGCGCGATAATGGCTGCGATAATCAGTTTACTGTAACGTTTCATATTGTTGTTTTTTTTGTAGGTTCTATTAGGGATGTTAGGGGATATTAGGGATGTTAGGGAATGTAGGTTTACTCGTCGCGCATGGCATCGACGGGTTTGATACTCATGGCGCGGGCAGCAGGAGCCAGTCCTGCAAGCACACCCATGGCCGATACCACAAGGGCAGCGAAGATGGCGGTCCAGAATCCGACTTGGAAATGAGCTGACACGATGCCATCCTCGGTATTTCCCATTTCGAGCATCTGCAGAATCAACACGCCAAAGAGGATACCACTCATGCCAGCCACCAGCGTCAACACAATACTCTCAGAGATAATCTGCGAAAGAATCATCTTCGGCGTAGCACCAATGGCTCGGCGGATACCAATCTCTGTGGTACGCTCTCGAACGGTAACCATCATGATGTTCGACACGCCAATGGCTCCAGCGAGAAGCGTTCCTAGCCCGACGAGCCAGATGAGGAAATTGACGCCCTTGAACAGGTTGTCTAGCATCTGGAACAGTACTTCGGTATTAAACACCATCGCTCCCTGTTCGTCCGTCGGGTCTACGAAATGCGCCATCGTCACGGCCTCGCGGATGCGGTCCGACAATGATGACATCACCACGCCCTGGCGACCCGTAGCCACTATCATATCCACCTGGTTTCCACGATTGTAGGTCTGCTGCATCAGTGTCAGCGGCAGTGTCACACGCTCTTCAGCTCGTCCGTTGATATTCATACTCGTCGATGCATAGTCGACACCTATCACTTCGTAGTAGGTAGAGTCGATGCGGATGCTTTTGCCACAAGGGTCTCCACCCTCCTTGAAGAGTTCCTTGTAGATTTTCTTACCTATGACGCACACCTTGCGTTGCTCCTTCATATCCATCTCGTTGATGTAGCGACCATAATAGAGTTTGGGGGCTACTACGAGGGCATACTCTGGAGATGTGCCTTGTACGCGAGGCGTCGTCTTCTGGTCGCCGTAATAGGCCGTATTCGACTTGCCCCAAGGTGAGAAAAGCACAGGTGCCACCACATCGAGTTCAGGCACACGTTGCTTCAGACGGTTGATATCCTTATAGTCCATCGACCACCAACGTCCCTTGCGAAAACCCTTATAAGCCTTCGACGTCTGCTGTCCCCAGATGATAACGGTATTCTGAGCAAAACCCTCGAAGTTTTTCTCAAGCATCTCCTTCAGGCCTTGTCCACCACCCATCAGTGCGATGAGCATGAACACGCCCCAGAACACGCCGAAGCCTGTCAGGAACGAACGCGCCTTGTTGCGAGTCAGCGTGTCGAGGATTTCTCTGTATGAATCTATATCTATTCTCATAATCTTCTAGTTTCTCTAGCATTTCTAGTATGACTAGTCGGCGCGGAGCGCCTCAATAGGACGGATGCGGCTGGCCTTGAAGGCAGGAATCAGTCCAGCGATGGTGCCTGCGATGATCATCACCATCGTCGCCTCGAAACAGACGTCAAGTCCGACGGTAGGATTCAGGAACATCGTCGCCTGGAAGAGTCCCGTGTCGACAGTCTCATGCCCGACGGTAGCATCCATATACTCGTTGGCACAGACGCCAAGCACCATACCGATATAGCCAAAGAACGTGGTGATGATGACACTCTCGACGATGATCAACTTCAAGATGCTCCAAGGCTTGGCACCAATCGCCTTGCGAATGCCAAACTCATGGGTACGTTCCTTGACGGTAATGAGCATGATGTTCGACACGCCCACAATTCCTGAGAGCAACGTGAAGAGTCCGACAATCCACAGAGCGGTACGGATAATGGCAATACCCTTTTCCATCTGCAGGCTCTGCGTATAGCCGTTCCAGAGCCAGATGGCCCGTTCGTCTTCCGGATGTGCCTGATGGTTGGCATTCAGACGACGGCGATAGTCCTTCTCGAAGGCATCGTTGGCTTCCTCAGTAGGCAAGCCGTGAAAGGTAAACTCGATGTTTCCAATACTATTCTGATTGGCACCGTAGATACTCTTGATGGTGGAATACGCCGAATAGGCCGAGCTCTCGCCATCGCCAGGAGTCTTATAGATTCCTACCACCTTGAACGAGAAGTTACCCACCTTGACATGTTTGCCTAACAGCGACTTGAAGTCCTTCGGTTCCAGTTCCTTGGCTTGTTTATCAGTCAGCACCAGCACCTTACGCTTCTCTTTCAAATCGATATCGTTGATATTGCGTCCGCATATCAGCGAGCGCTTCACAATGCTACTGTGGATAGGATACACACCCATAATCTGCAAGTTCATATATTGCTCGCCATTGGTCACCGTAGCACTTTGGTAGTAAACGGCACCCACGTCGTCGATATGGTCTTTGAATTCCGATTCGGTAGCTGTAAGATCGTAGGTATTCAGACTGACATAGCGTCCCTCGCTCAGACCCTTATAGGCCTTCGAGGTGGTACCGCCATAGGCCTCCATCGAGTTTGTCAGCCAATTGCCGGCCTGCTCCATATTGGCATTGATGAGTCCGTTGCCGGCACCCAGCAGCACGATAATCATGAAGATGCCCCACGCCACCGCGAAGCCTGTAAGCGTCGTGCGGAGCTTGTTGCGCCGAGCCGTCGACCATATTTCTGTTATGATATCACGCATAGTCTTTATTTCATCAGTCCTCCGCTGCCAAAGGGGCTGGCGTCGTGGTTCAGGTTTTCCTCAATCTGTCCGATGATGCCATCCTTAATGTGTACAATCTTGTTGGTCTCGTTGGCCACACCGCTCTCGTGCGTCACCACAACGATGGTCATACCCTCGTCCTGGTTCAGCTGCTTCAGCAACTGCATCACCTCGACGGAGGTCTTCGAGTCGAGGGCACCCGTGGGCTCATCAGCGAGGATGATCTGCGGTTTCGTAATCAGCGCACGGGCAATGGCCACACGCTGTTTCTGTCCACCAGAGAGCTCGTTGGGGTAATGCTCGGCCCAATCCAGCAGTCCTAAGCGCTCCAAGTACTCCAAAGCAAGGGTGTGTCGCTTTTTACGCGACACCCCTTGGTAGAAAAGTGGCAACTCAACATTTTCTACTGCTGTTTTAAACGAGATGAGATTAAATGACTGAAAGATAAAACCTATCATGCGGTTACGATAGTCGGCGGCCTTCGTCTCCGACAGGTTCCAGATGGGAACTCCGTTGAGCTCGTAGGTGCCGGAATCGTAGTTGTCGAGGATGCCCAGGATGTTCAGGAGTGTTGACTTGCCTGAGCCTGAGGCGCCCATGATGGAGACGAACTCGCCCTTGGCAATGTCGAGGTTGATACCCTTCAACACGTGCAGCGGCTGGGCGCCATGATAGGTCTTGTTGATGTCTTGTAAGTGTATCATATATCCGTTAGACGTCGAAATGATCCAAAAGGTTGCAAATTTCCACTTTTTTTATGCCTAAAAGTTTCATTTGGCGAAAAAGTTCAGGCAGTTTGTTGTCCATAAACTCGCGTCGACGCTCGTCAAGGATGCGCTCTTTGGCACCAGGCGTGACAAAATATCCCAAGCCGCGCTTATTATATATAATGTTCGCGCGTGAGAGCTCGTCGTAGGCCTTGACTGCCGTATTGGCATTCACCTCGAGCATCACCGCATATTCGCGTACCGAGGGAATGCGGTCGTCATCCTTGTATTTTCCTGCGAGTATCTCATCACAGAGGCGGTCGGCCATCTGGATGTATATCGCCTTATCGTTAGTAAATGTCATACGTTCAACCATTTATTGTTAATAACCTGCATGCGCGTAAACAGCTTGTAGGAAGCCCAATAGAGGAAGACCGTGAGCAGACAGTGTACCGTGTTAAGAATGTAGAAGGCTGGATGGAAGGTCGTTGTATAGGTAAGTGTCTTCTCATCCCAAGTGCTTGAGATGAAGTTAAAGCCATCGCCGCTCCAGCTTATCTGGTTCAGAATGATGGTCACCAGGATAACGACGGCGACTATCGTAGCGCTGGTCATCAGGAACTGCTGACGACGGAACAACGTGCCGCCAAAGACATAGAGCGAATGGATATAGAATACCACCGTAATGAACATCCAGGCGGACTGCCAATCATCAAAAGCAGCATTCGAGCCTAATGGTTCGAAAAGTTTAGGAACACCCCAGACGATGATGCGTCCCGTCAGCCAGTCGATGAACACGCGCAGGGCGTCGGCCAGCACGTAGGCGCCAATGGTGAGGACAGCCGCCAGCACGACGTAAAGCAACAGGCTGATGACGAACTTCTCCAAATGGCTGACGGGCCACAGCAGATAGGCAGAGCGCGAGCGCGTGTCCTTCATCTGCGAGAACATGAAACTGGCACAAAACAGCATAGCGATACAGAAGAAGATAATGCCAAATGCTATACTTTTATCAACATGCGAAGTGTAACTACTAATCAGTTCATCCATCGTCCAGTCCCCTGCCTCTACCCTTTCGAGCATCGTATTATAAGACCATCCTTGCACACGGGTCCAAAACAGGTTGGCCATAAACAGGACGAGCGTATAGATGCCGAAGAGGCGGATCCACGCCTTGCGCGACACCATGAAGGCACACTTCAGTGCCTGTGAGAATCTATTGAAATTAAAAGTACTCATAATCCTAAATTCGTTTATTTCGTGATATTCGTGGTTTTATAATTAAATAAGAGTTCGAGGTTCACCTGCGTCTCGGCGTCGCCTTCCTGACGGCGGCAGATGACGGCATTGCCCTGAAGGGTGGGTTCAGCGTAGAGCACGCTGTCGTCCATCTGCTGGGGCGTGCGGTATGCAAAGCAGTATTCGTTCTGAATGTCCTGCATGGAGGCATTCAGCAAGACGGAGCGCTGGTCGAGCATCACGATGTGGTCGAGCATCTGCTCCACGTCGTGCACCTGATGGGTAGAGATGACGACGGTACGCTCCTCCGTCATGTGCTGGGCAATAACCTTGCGGAACTGCGACTTCGAGGGGATATCCAATCCGTTGGTCGGCTCGTCCATCAGCAGATATTTGGTATTCGTCGCCATAGCGAAGGCAATGTATGCCTTCTTCTTCTGACCCATCGACAACTCATTCAGATGGACGTCGGCAGGTAGTTCGAAGTCGGCCAGACAGCCCTGCAACACGTCGTCAGAGAAGTTGGGGTAGAAGGGCTTGTAGAGCCTGACGTATTCAGAAAGACGGATGCCGGGCATCTCGAACTCCTCGGTCACGAGGAACAGGTCGCGCAGCAGTTCCGGCGTCCGCTTATATGCTGCGACAGAATCGCAGCACACCGTACCGCTGACAGGACGCAGCAGGCCCGAGAGCAGATAAAGCAGCGTCGACTTGCCCGTGCCGTTCTTGCCCAGCAAGCCATAGATACGGTTCTCCTCCAACTGGAGCGAGAACCCGTCGAAGACAAGCGCCTTCTGGCCCTTGTACCTGAAACTGATGTTTTGTACGTCAATCATACTTTTTATTCCTTTTGTTATACGATAAATTGTCTGTTGTTACGAAGCGAATAGGCCGTTGGTACGAGGCGGATTGCTCAGTGTATCGGTGTACTACTCTAATAGTACACTGCAAAGGTAAGGCAAATATTCGTTCCCACCAAATTTTTCCGGCATTATTTTTCGTTTTAACACGACTTTAACATTTCCACCTTATATTATATATAGGCGACGAAAACGCATAGCAATACTATGGGAGAAGCGCTTCATTTGTTTTTTGTACCAAATGGTTTTGTTTTCTCTACTCTAAGCATTTTATGTTTCCGGTCGAAGTACATGTGTTTCCGGTGCAGAAACATAAGTTTCCGGAGCGGAAACATAAGTCTCCGGTGCAGAAACATAAAATAGGACAGCAGGTAAAAACAAACCTTCTTAGTTGCAAACAAATGTTAACCGAAGGGCGTTTGTATATTTCTCTTCAAAAAACTTGATTTTTAAGTGTACAATTACTACCTTTGCAGTACGAAAACCATAAACGGTTAACATAGAACTATCAATATGATAAAATTACGACACAACATCGTCACACTATTCATGGCGCTCGCCTGTTTTGCGACCATACCTGCACAAACGCAGGCAAAGGATGATACAGGCGACCGGCTACTTCAGAAAGTACGCATCACATTCAACCAAAATAACGAACAAGAATTCTACGACGCAGTCGAACATTACGGGAACTATTTATTAAAGAAAGGTGACATCAGCGGCTACTATCTGAACTGGAAGAATGAAGTATTATACGACGTAAACCATAACCACTTTTATCGCGCAATGCGCAAGACAATGGCCATGCAGAGCGATATGGAGAAGCGCGGAGCCACAAGCGAGTACTACAAGACGACACACCTACAGGGCATCATCTACTCGCTGCGTGGCAACATCCCCTTGGCCCACCAGTATTTTGAGAATGCACTGAAACAGGTGGACCATTCACAGCCCGCCAACCTGATCTCGCTCTACATGGACCTGTCGAACATCGAGATGGACACCCAGCCCGAGGAGGCCATGAAACACCTGGACCTTGCCATAGAAGTCATCAAGGGCAATGGAGCCAGCTATGAATATAGCGATGCTATTGGCTTCAAGGTCATTGTGGCCTTCGCTATGCGCGACTGGAAACTGGTGAACGAAGCCTTCGCCGAGTACATGAGGCTACGCAAGAAGCTGGGCCAGGACTTCAGTACCACCTACTACAACTATGCTGTTATTTGCAAGAGTGCTGCTGACGAACGCTATAGCGACGCCATCAAGCAGACATACGAACTGACCAACACAACAGATATATATAAATTCCAGACGGAAATCTACGAACTGGCAGGCGACACGAAACAAGCCTTTGAATGCCAGAAACGTTACATGGCCGTCAAGGACTCCGTGAACAACGTCATCATGAGCGAGGAGATGATTGGTTCGGCAATAGACCTAAAACACGCTGAGGAACAGCATGATGCCGTAACCAAGAAGAATGAATTGCTGAAATGCATCATTCCCACCGTCATCATCATAGCGCTGATCATTGGTTTCCTTATCTATCGCATGAACCGCCTGCGCTATATGCGACGACTGCAGAAGCAGAATCGCGAGCTGCTCATCGCCCGCGACAAATGTCACGAATCAGAGCGTATGAAAGTAAACTTCCTGAAGAATATGAGCCACGAAATCCGCACGCCGCTGAACGTCATCAGCGGCTATGCACAGATCATCAGCGACCCCAACACGCTGATGAGCGACAAGGAACGTGCAGATATGGCCCAGCGTATCACCCACAGCACGCACAGCATTGTCCGTATCGTCGACGAGCTGCTCGACATTTCCGGTAAGGAGAGCATCCATTTTATGGACAAGACGGATTTGGTGAACTGTAACGACCTGGCCCGCCAAGTGCTGGAGCCCTTTATAGACAAGCCTGGGACTATCCAGATGATGATAGACGCGCAACTAAAGGAAAGCTTCTGTATCTTGACAAACCGCACTGAAGTAGAAAAGATACTGCACCACCTGTTGGACAACGCGCTGAAGTTCACCAAACAGGGAACCATTACCCTTTGTACCTATTACGACAAGCAAGACAAGACTGTCTGCTTCAGCGTAACGGATACCGGCTGTGGCGTCAAAGAGGGTGACGAGGAGAAAATCTTCGAACACTTCTACAAGTCGGATATCTATAAAGAAGGCATCGGACTGGGTCTCTCGCTGGCACGCAGGGTAGCACGTCAACTAGGCGGTGACGTTCTGCTCGATAGCGACTACAAGGAGGGAGGTCGTTTCATTTTGAAACTCCCGAAAGAATAGCGATGGGCTGTTGGCTATCAGCAATTAGCCGTTAGTTGTCGGGTTACACTCGCTGGTCAGCTCCCCACATCATTTTCTCACGCAACGTGTGGAAGTACTTCGTTCCCGCGCGCTTAATGACCTGTACCCTGTAAGGTGCACGGCGCAAGGTCAGCGTCGTCGTGTCAGGCAACTTCTCGCTGCGTCCGTCCAAAGCCACAAGATAATTCTGCGTACGACTCTCGACAGAGAGTTCAATCACCGAATCTTCGCTAATGACAATGGGCCGTACGTTTAGCGAATGAGGAGCCACAGCGGTCAGCGAAAAGACGTGAGTACCAGGCACGATGATAGGGCCGCCAACAGATAAAGAATAAGCTGTGGAACCCGTTGGCGTCGACACGACGAGTCCGTCAGCCTGATAGGTGGTCAGCATCTCACCATTTATCGTGGTACGAATAGCAATCATCGAGGCGTTGTCGCGCTTCAGGATGGCCACATCGTTCAATGCACAGTTGTAACCCTGCAGCAGCTGGCCGTTCGTTTCCACCTGAATAACGGCACGCGTGTCGACGGCAAAGTCCTCATCGTGCAAGGCATCGATGGTGTGTTCTATCTCCTGCGCATTGACGTCAGCCAAGAATCCCAGACGACCCGTATTGATGCCCAGAATGGGAATCTGCTTCATACCCACCACACTGGCCGTACGCAGGAACGTACCGTCACCTCCCATCGAGATGGCGAAGTCGGCTTCAAACTGGTCGTCGTCGAAGACGTTGACATCCTTCAGCGGCAACTGCTGACCCTCTGTAATAAAGGTATAGAAGTTGCGCTCGATATATGCCTCTGCCTCGTGCTGAGCCAGACAGGCCAGGATTTTCTGTATGGAAACAGACTTCTTGGGTTGGTAGATATTGCCGAAGATGGCAAACCTAAGTTTTCGCATCGTCATCATTTTTTTTTCTTTTTTCGCTGTTTATTCGCAAATAATTACTATCTTTGCGGTTGCAAAGATACGAAATCTTTGTGTAAAAGGTATAAAACGAAGCAAAAAAATGACGAAACTGAGTGTAAACATCAATAAAATCGCCACTTTGCGCAATGCCCGAGGTGGCAACAACCCCAACGTGCTGGCTGTAGCACGCGACGCAGAAATATTTGGTGCTCAGGGCATTACGGTCCATCCACGTCCTGACGAGCGTCACATTCGCTATCAGGATGTGCGCGACATCCGCCCCCTCATCACGACAGAATTCAACATCGAGGGAAACCCCATCGATTCGTTCACCGAACTGGTGCTTTCTGTCAAACCCAATCAGGTGACACTGGTTCCTGACGGACACGACCAGATTACTTCGAACCACGGGTGGGACACGCTGGAGAACAAGGCATTCCTGACGGACATCTGCAAGACATTCAAGAACGCAGGCATCCGCACCAGCATCTTTGTCGATGCAGACCCTCGAATGGTCGAGGCAGCCAAAGCGTGCGGTGCCGACCGTGTGGAACTCTATACAGAACCCTACGCTGCTGGCTATCAGGCCAATCGCGAGGCGGCTATCGCTCCGTTCATCGCAGCAGCCGAAGAGGCTCGTCGCGTGGGACTGGGCCTCAACGCCGGGCATGACCTGTCGCTCGAAAACCTGAACTACTATCACCAGCAGATTCCCTGGACAGACGAAGTATCGATTGGGCACGCCCTTATCTGCGACGCGCTCTACTTAGGACTGCGCGAAACCATCAAACAGTATTTACAAGCTCTAAAATAAGACTATGAAAAAGGTTTATGTATTTTTAGCTGACGGCTTCGAGGATGTCGAGGCCCTCATTCCCATCGACGTATGGCGTCGTGGAGGAGTAGACGTAACAACTGTGAGCATCAGCGATTTCCCGTTGGTGCGCTCAGCTCATGGTGTGAATATCGAGACTGATATCATGTTTGAACAAGGAGCGTTCGACGATGCAGACCTCATCTTCCTGCCTGGCGGTATGCCCGGTGCCTCGAATCTATTTGCCCACAAGGGCGTGTGCAAGGCTGTTGTAGACCAACACATGGCAGGCAAGAAGGTAGCCGCCATCTGTGCCTCACCCGCTGTCGTACTGGCTCCCCTTGGTATTCTCGAAGGGAAGAAGGCTACCTGCTATCCTGGTTTTGAGCAAGCATTGGAAGATGCAACTTACACGGGCGATCTCGTGACTGTCGACGGCAACGTTACGACTGGCGAGGGTCCTGCAGCAGCATTCCCCTTTGCCTACGAACTGCTGAGTCAGCTGATCAATAAGCAGACCGCTGACCAGATTGCCGAGGGCATGCGCTTCAAACACCTGATGGAAAGGTAAAAAAATAAAAAAGTAAAAGTGGACTATGTGATCATCGTAGCAGGCGGGAAGGGGCTTCGCATGGGAAGCGACATTCCCAAGCAGTTCCTGCCCATCGGTGGGAAGCCGGTACTGATGCGGACGCTGGAGCGGTTTCGCCAGTACTCCCCTACCCTGCAAATCATCCTTGTACTTCCTAAAGCACAGCAGGAGTTTTGGAAAAAGTTGTGTCAGAAACACAACTTCACAGTAGCGTATCAGCTGGCTGACGGCGGTGAGACACGCTTCCATTCTGTACAAAACGGCCTGGCACTGATTCCTGACGATGCAGAAGGTGTAGTGGGCGTGCACGACGGTGTCCGTCCTTTCCCCAGCATCGACGTCATTCGCAACTGCTACGAGACAGCCCGCACCGTAAAAGCCGTCATTCCCGTCGTACCCGTAGTGGAAACGCTGCGTCACATTTCTCTTACCTCTCACCTCTCACCTCTTACCTCTAAAACTGTTCCTCGCAATGAGTATCGCTTGGTGCAGACACCGCAATGCTTCGACATTCAGCTGTTGAAAGCTGCTAACCGCCAGCCCTACAACGACGGCTTTACGGACGACGCCAGTGTGGTCGAAGCTT
Organism: Prevotella sp.; assembly: GCA_015060485.1. GTDB lineage: Bacteria > Bacteroidota > Bacteroidia > Bacteroidales > Bacteroidaceae > Prevotella. The sequence continues at coordinate 50,902 of SUYI01000004.1, forward strand.
TTGGCTACGGCATCACCCTCGTCGAAGGCAATCGTGAGAACATCAAGATTACCACTCCTTACGACCTGAAAATCGCTGAAGTGCTGACAGCATGATCTCCCTGCTCCAACAAGACATCCAATATCTGCCTGGCGTGGGTCCCAACAGGCGTAAGATGCTCGGCGAAGAACTGGGCATCCATACGTTTGGCGACTTGTTGGAATACTACCCTTACAAGCATGTCGATCGGAGCCGTCTGTACAGCATCAGCGAACTGAACGGCGATATGCCTTTCGTACAGGTGAAAGGGCATATCCTGAGTTTCGAAACCTTTAAGATGAGTGCCCGCAAAGAACGTGTTGTGGCTCATTTTACCGACGGAAGCGGCAAGGTCATGGACCTGACGTGGTTCAATGGCGGCAAATATGCCAAGCAGAGCTACACCATCGGAAAGGAATACGTCATTTTCGGACGTCCCAACGTCTATAACGGACGCATCAACGTGACTCACCCTGACATCGATGCAGCAGAGAAACTGGAGCTGTCGGCGATGGGTATGCAGCCCTACTACAACACGACGGAGAAGATGAAGAAGATGGGGTTAAACTCTCGTTCAGTAGAGCGCCTTACCAAGACACTCCTCGACGTCATGAAGGAGGCACTGCCAGAAACCCTGCCACCCTTCATTACTGAAAAGCTGCACCTGATGTCGCACGATGAGGCACTGAGGAAAATCCACTATCCGCAAAATGCCAAAGAACTGGAGCAAGCCCGCGTCCGTCTGAAATTCGAAGAGTTGTTTTATGTGCAGCTCAACATATTAAGATATGCCAGCGACCAGCGACGCAAATATCGGGGCTACGTCTTTTCGAAGGTCGGTGACTATTTCAACGAATTCTATCAAGACAATCTGCCCTTCCAGCTGACGGAAGCACAGAAGCGCGTCATCCGTGAAATCCGCAAGGATATGGGTTCCGGCAAGCAGATGAACCGCTTGCTGCAAGGCGATGTGGGTTCTGGAAAAACGCTGGTAGCGCTGATGTCGATGCTCATCGCGCTGGACAACGGCTATCAGGCCTGCATCATGGCCCCTACGGAGATCTTGGCCGAGCAGCACCTTACGACCATCATGAATTTTCTGGAGGGTATGGACATCCGCGTGGCCCTGTTGACAGGCATCGTAAAAGGCAAGCGTCGACAGGAAATACTCGACGGGCTGCTCGACGGCACTGTCCAGATTCTCGTAGGTACCCATGCCGTCATTGAAGATACCGTACAGTTTGCCCGCTTAGGCATGGTTGTCGTCGACGAGCAGCACCGTTTTGGCGTTGCCCAGCGCGCCAAACTTTGGAGTAAGAGCGTGAATCCACCACATGTTCTGGTAATGACAGCAACGCCCATTCCCCGTACCTTGGCAATGACACTCTATGGCGACCTCGACGTCAGCGTCATCGACGAACTTCCTCCGGGACGCAAGCCTGTGGTTACCCAACACGTCTTCGACCGTTCGCTGCCTTCGCTCTACGACGGCATACGGCAACAGATTCACCAAGGGCGCCAGGTGTATATCGTATTCCCCCTTATCGAAGAAAGCGAGAAGATAGACCTTAAGAACCTCGAGGACGGTTTCCAAGTGTTAACTCAGGTTTTCCCTGAGTTCCGTCTGAGTAAGGTACACGGCAAGATGAAACCTGCTGACAAAGAAGCGGAAATGATGAAGTTCGTCAATGGCGAGACGCAGATACTTGTTGCCACTACAGTCATCGAAGTCGGTGTCAACGTGCCTAATGCCTCCGTGATGGTCATTCTCGACGCCCAACGCTTCGGACTCTCCCAGCTTCACCAGCTCAGAGGACGCGTGGGACGTGGTGCCGACCAGAGCTATTGCATCCTCGTGACAGGATTCCAACTGGCCTCCGATACCAAGAAGCGTATCGATATCATGTGCGAGACCAACGACGGCTTCCGCATTGCCGAAGCCGACCTCAAATTGCGCGGACCTGGCGACCTGGAAGGAACCCAACAGAGCGGTATGGCTTTCGACTTGAAAATAGCCGACATTGCACGCGACGGACAGCTCGTTCAAATGGCTCGCGACGAGGCTCAAATCATCATCGAAGACGACCCCACTTGCACGTCAGAACGCTATGCATTGCTGTGGCACCGACTGCGCGAGCTTCGCAAAACAAATATTAATTGGGCGGCTATTTCATAGGTCGTTAAGTGTTAAAACACACAAATAAACCTTAAACGATTCGTAATTATTTCTTGATTTTCGTCAAGATTTACTATCTTTGCACCGTTGTTTTTCCTGAACACAAAGGAAGCGACTCGATAGAGACGCGTTTTACAAGGTGACTTTTAACACCCATAACCAAGAAAATTATAGATTAATGAAGATATTAAAGACAATTGCATTTCTGGCTTTAGCAACGATGAGTTCCCTTCCGACTATGGGACAGGACTTGTTGGCACGCCAGGCTCCTATTGATAGAAAGATGAAGGCAGTGGACAGCGTCGCACTGCAACGACTGATAGAGACAGAGACTTTTTACGAGTCTCCGTCTGCCGATTTGTATGACGATTGGGACAACATGCACGCCCACAGCCATGCTACCGAGTTGCCCGATTCGTTCCGCATCTCGCTGAAAAACTTCTGCATGCCCACCACGAGCCGTGTGCTCACCTCTAACTTTGGTGCCCGCTGGGGACGCCAGCACAAGGGCTTGGACATTAAGGTATATATTGGCGATACCATTCGTGCAGCCTTCGACGGCAAGGTACGCGTAGTACGCTACGAAGGACGCGGCTATGGCAAGTATGTGGTCATTCGTCACGACAACGGACTGGAGACCTACTATGCCCACATGTCGAAGCAGTTGGTATCGGAGAATCAGGAAGTTCGCGCTGGTGACCCCATCGGACTGGGTGGTAACACGGGACGTAGCACGGGTTCACACCTGCACTTCGAGACTCGTCTCTGCGGTGTTGCGCTGAATCCGGCTCTGATGTTCGACTTCCGCAATCAGGACGTGGTCGACGACTACTACGTTTACCGCAAGTCTACCTATCAGAAGGAGTCTGTCGTTGCAACCCGCCTGCGTGGCGTCGGTGGAATAAGTTTCGGTGGCAATGGTGAGGACGTTGAACTGGCTACTGCAGCACCTGCAGCCAACTACGCACAAGAGGCCCGTTTCCACAAAGTAAAGAAGGGTGAGACACTCTACTCGATTGCCAAGAAGCGCGGCACCACAGTGGATTCCATCATGAAACTGAATCACCTAAAGAAGAACTCCAAGCTCAAAGCTGGTCAGATTCTGAAATTCAATTAAAACACGATTCTTAAATAATAAGCGACGGCCCTGAAATAATCTTTCAGAGCCGTCGCTTTTATTGGAATTTCAGAAAATTATAGTCAACAGCTAGTCTTACTCATATTCGAAATCCTCGTAGTCCTCGATATCCTCTATGTCTTCTTCGTCCACATACTCAATATCGTCATCCTCGCCCTCGTCAGCCAGTTCTTCGGCAAAACGCGTCATATCCTTGTCGCGATGCACCAGCGTATCTTCAGCCATCACAGCAGCCAACTTATTGCTCTCGGCATTCAACTCACGCCACAGCACGTCTTTCAACTCATCAAGACCCTTATTGGCTACAGCCGAGATGAATACACAGGGTAAGTCGTTGGGCAGTGTTTCGCGAAGCATCTCCACCAATTCGTCGTCCAGCAGGTCGCACTTGGTGATAGCCAACACACGATGTTTGTCAAGCATATCGGGATTAAACTGACGCAGTTCGTTCAGCAGAATTTCGTATTCGCGCTTGATGTCGTCCGTATCGCCAGGCACCATGAACAGTAACAGCGAGTTACGCTCAATATGGCGCAGGAACCGCAGTCCCAAGCCCTTACCTTCAGCAGCACCCTCGATAATGCCGGGAATGTCGGCCATCACAAACGACTTGTTGTCGCGATAGCCCACAATGCCCAGCGAGGGTTCCATCGTGGTGAATGGATAGTTGGCAATCTTCGGACGGGCATTCGACAGCGACGACAGCAATGTCGACTTGCCAGCATTGGGGAATCCCACCAGTCCGACATCAGCCAACAGCTTCAGTTCCAGAATGATGGTCATCTCCTGCATGGGCTCTCCAGGCTGTGCATAACGGGGAGCCTGGTTGGTGGCCGTGCGGAACTGAAAGTTACCCAATCCGCCTCGTCCGCCTTTCAGCAGCACGATTTCCTGCCCGTCGTAGGTAATGTCGCAGACGTATTTGCCCGTCTCGGCATCGTAGACCACCGTACCGCAAGGAACGTCGATATATACATCCTTGCCGTCCGTCCCGTGACACTTGTCCTTACCGCCATTGCCTCCGTGTTCAGCGAAGATGTGGCGTTCGTACTTCAGGTGGAGCAGTGTCCAGTAGTTGTGGTTACCACGCAGGATAATGCTGCCGCCCTTGCCGCCGTCACCGCCATCGGGACCTCCGTTGGGGTTATACTTCACGTGGCGCAGATGCATCGAACCCCTGCCACCCTTGCCCGAACGGCAGTATATCTTGACGTAGTCTACGAAATTAGATTCCATATTTCTACTAGTATTACTAGTCTAACTAGTTTGACTAGAGGTTATCAATCACCTTCTGGATATCACCAAAGATGCGCTCCAGCGTGCCCAAGCCGTTGATATGGTGATGCAGACCTTCCTGCTTGTACCACTCGATGAGTGGCTGGGTCTGCGAGTGATACACTACCAGACGTTTCTTGATAGTCTCTTCGTTATCATCGGCACGTCCACTTTCCTGTCCGCGCTTGATGAGACGTGTCATCAACTCGTCTTCGGGCACGTCCAACTCAATCATGGCAGCCACCTTGTCACCACGCTCGCTGAGCATGTGCTTCAAGGCTTCAGCCTGCGGAATGGTACGGGGGAAACCGTCAAAGATAACGCCCTTGTGTCCACGTCCAAAGTCGTCGTAGACCTTGGCCAGGATGCTAATCATCAAGTCGTCGGGAATCAGGTTGCCTTTGTCAATGAAACTCTGGGCGGTCTTACCCAAATCCGAACCTTTCTTGATTTCGTTTCTAAGGACATCACCTGTCGAGATGTGTCCCAAACCATAGTGTTCTATCATCAGATCGCTCTGTGTGCCCTTTCCAGAACCGGGGGCACCAAAAATAACAATGTTTTTCATTTGAATTCTTTGTTCTTGTTTATCCTGTTTAATTTTTGTTTCTTTTCCTTTATACCACAGGTCGGTCATCAAGTCGCTCTTACGCTCCTCGACGTCACTGGGCAGGTGGGGTAACTTGATTTGTCGCATAATTTACTATTTTTGTTATCACGTTATACCATTATGTCGTTATTACGATATTTCGTTATTCCACCAACGTATAAATCTCCTTCAGCCAACGGCCCTGCTGGTCGTAGTCCAGCCCATAACCCAAGATAAAATCATTGGGGATCGAGAAGGCTGCATACTCAATGTCGAGCGGTTCTTCCAACTTGTCGGGCTTCACAAACAGCGTACAAATATGAATGGAAGCGGGATTGCGCGTACCCAGCGACTCTACCATCTGCTTCATCGTACGGCCTGTGTCCACAATGTCTTCCACGATAACGACGTCACGACCCGACAGATTCTCGTTGATACCCAACACCTCATGCACCTTACCCGTCGAGGTGATGCCCTGGTACGAGGCCAGCTTCACGAACGAAATCTCGCAGGGGATAGTCATCTCGCGCATCAGGTCGGCAGCAAAAATGAACGACCCGTTGAGCACACCCAACAATAATGGATTCTTGCCTTCCAAGTCCTTGCTGATTCTGGCGGCCAACTCCTTCACGCGCTGTTTAATCTCGGCTTCGGGAATCGAGGTTTGAAACGTTTTGTCTTTGATTTTAACGATACTCATGGCTGCAAAATATTAATTTGGTGCAAAATTACGATTTTTTTTGCAAAAAGTAGTCATTGATTAGCATATTTTTCGTATTTTTGCAGGCAAATGAAGATATTTACAAGTGCTCAGATACATGAGCTGGACCGATACACCATCGAAAACGAGCCCATTCCCAGTCTCGATTTGATGGAGCGTGCCGCCAAAGCACTGACGCAGGCCATCACGGAAATGTACTCCGCATCGATGCCCGTCGTCGTCTTTGCCGGACCAGGCAACAATGGTGGCGACGCCTTGGCGGTGGCCCGCCTGATGGCCGACAAGGGCTATCAGGTCAGCGTCTACCTGTTCAATATCAGTGGCAGTCTGTCGCCCGACTGTGCTGCCAACAAGCAGCGCATTCAAGAGAACAAACGCATCCAGCAGTTCATCGAGGTGGTCGAAGAGTTCAACCCTCCCGTCCTTGAAGCCGACATGCTGGTCGTCGACGGACTCTTCGGCTCCGGACTCAACAAACCACTGGCTGGCGGTTTCGCCTCGCTGGTCAAGTATATCAACGCCTCGCCGGCCCAAGTGGTGGCTATCGACGTACCCTCGGGTCTGATGACGGAAGACAACACCTACAACGTACGTGCCAACATCATCCGAGCCACCCATACGCTGACCCTTCAGCAACTAAAGCTGTCGTTCCTCTTCGCTGAGAACCAGCAGTTTTTGGGCAACCTCCGCGTGCTCGACATCCGTTTGAGTCAGGAAGGAATAGCCAAGATTGAGGCGCCATATACCATCGTCGAGGAAAACGACGTGCGCCAATTGTTGCTCAGTCGCAGTCCCTTTGCCCATAAGGGGCAGATGGGCAATGCCCTGCTCATTGCCGGCAGCTATTGCATGGCGGGAGCCGCCGTATTGGCCGCCCGAGCCTGTCTGCGGGCTGGTGCCGGTAAGGTTTTCGTCAACTCTCCCAAGCGCAACATCCCCATTCTGCAGATGTCTGTCCCTGAGGCCATCATCCAGAAAGGAAATGAAGAAACCATGTTTGCCGAAGCCGTCGATACGGAAGACTTCAACGCCCTGAGCATTGGTCCCGGAATAGGACAGAGCGAGCAGACGGCTATTGCACTGATTGCCCAACTGCGTCGTACGCAGTGTCCCATTGTAGCCGATGCTGATGCGCTGAACATCCTGGCCAACCATCGTGCCTGGCTGCAACAGCTGCCGCAAGGCATCATCATGACGCCTCACCCCAAGGAGTTCGACCGTCTGGAAGGCCACTCTGCCGACAGCTACGAACGGCTCTTCAAGGCCAGCAAACTGGCCGAGCGGCTGAAGGGATATATCATTCTGAAAGGTCACTACACAGCCATCTGCAGTCCGGGCGGACACATCCTGTTCAACCCGACAGGCAATGCCGGAATGGCTACTGCGGGCAGTGGCGACGTGCTGACAGGCATCATTACTGCACTGCTGGCTCGTGGCTACAAGCACGAGGATGCTTGCATCGTGGGTGTCTATCTGCATGGTCTGGCTGGCGACATTGCTGCGCAGGAGTTAGGCGAAGAGAGCCTCATAGCCAGCGACATCATCAACTACCTGCCGCGAGCCTTTAAGAGAATCCAGAGCTAAGAATTAAGAGTTAAGAGTTCAATGTTCAAAGTTCAAAGTTCAAAATTCAAAATTCAAAGTATAGTCATCCTCCTGCTATTCTGTCTGTCGCTGAGTGCACAGCCGGAAATGACGCAGCTGCAGCCCGGTCAGACACCCGAAGGCGCCGTCTATTACCTGCCCAAGACTTCGCTCCGCGTCCATCTGCTTGTCGAGAAACAGACCTACACCCCCGGACAGTTCGCACGTTATGCCGAGCGCTACCTGCACCTGAAGGGCGTCGTACAGGAGGAGCAGATCAGCCAGCGCATCGTCAGTTGCGAAGTCAGTAGCTTTGGCGTGCGCGACACGTCGAAGTGCTATTCCGTCCGCTTGAAGGGCAAGGCCGAAACGGCTGAGATTCGTCTCAGTGAGCAGGGTACCCTGCTGGCTGTCAACGACGAACCCCTCGCCTACTCCGTCCCCACGCTCTCCACGCTCAAATCTCAAACCTCAAATCTCAAACCTCAAACCTCAACGTTCCTCCTGTCTTCCGAAGCCCTTGCTGCAGGCAGTACGGCGAAGATGGCCGAGATTACCGCCCAGCAGATTCAGGAGTTGCAGGAGCGACGCCAGCAGTTGGCTACGGGCGAGGCCGACGAGATGCCGCAGGACGAGCAGCAGCTGCGACTGATGCTGCAAGAGATTGACCAGAAGTGCAACCAGCTGATGGCACACTTTACGGGCACCGTGTGTCGCGACAGTTCCGAACATGTGCTGACGCTGTGTCCTGAAAAGGAAATCAAACATCAGGTGCTGTTCCGCATATCACGTCGCTTGGGACTGGTCGACAAGGACGACCTCTCGGGCATACCTTATTATATAGACCTGAAAAACCTGAGTCCTGCTGAGCATCCCGCTCCAGAAAACAAAAAGCTGCTGGGATTCTACGTCAACGTGCCCGGCATGGCTCAGCTCACCATCAGTCAGGACGATCAGACCTTGGCACAGTTCCAGGTGCCGCTGGCACAGTTCGGATTCACCGAGTTGCGCGATGGCGACCTCTTCCGTCGCTTCGTCACTCACCTGCAGCTGCATCCGGCCACAGGCGCCGTAGTCCGTCAGCAGGTGGAATTAGAAAAATAGAACAACCATAAAATAACAGAACAACAAAAAGGAAAAGAAACATGAAAAAGTATCTGATTGGAGCCCTCGTGCTCATCGCTGCAGTAGCCATGATTAAGACGGTTCCCGACAAGAAGGCACATAAGAAAGCCATGATGGAAGCCGTGAAGGAGTATGTCGACGAAGAAGCCGCCAAGCGTGGAATAGGCGACGGCGTACTGTCCCGACTTGGCAAGAACATTGTCAACAAGACCGTTGAGGTGGCGCTGAATTCCAAGCTCGAGGTCGACAACTACCTGCTCTTCAACACAACCCACGTAGAACTCGACGACGAGGTAAAGACGCTGTCGCTGGGTGTTTTGGGCCATGTGTTTACGTTCGACAAAGAGATGCTGCGCGATGCCCTCGAGACGTCTGCCAAGGAAAAACAAGAACTGAAAGACGAGCGCAAGACAGCCAAAGAAGCTGCCAAAGAGGCCAAAAGGCTGGAAAAGCAGCTTAGGAAAGAGCAGAAAAAGCGCGAAAAGGAAGCCCGCAAGGAACAGAAGCGCCGCGAGAAAGAAGCCCGCAAAGAGCAAAAGCGCCGCGAGAAAGAAGCCAAGAACAAGAAATAATAATCAGAACGACTCTTCGTGGTCGTAACGTGGCATGCGGTGTATCTGTAGTTTCCCTGCATTTAGTATGATACTATAGACGCTCTGGTATCATACTAAAGGGTGTTTAGTGTCATACCATATTACGGATAGCAGCACATAGCCAGCCTATTTGCTGTTGTCTGTCATCTTTTTCAGGCTTTATTTACTCCGCAAAGACAGCAATAATAGTTGAAACGGAAAAGAAATTTCCATTATCCTTTTGCAGCCATTGAACATTTCATTGACATTTTGAATTAGTCAGTAGAATCCCTTTTGTGTATGATCATCCAGTTGCTGGAACCGCTTCCGCAAAGCATTGTGGCGGGGACGTAAGTCAGCGCTGCAACGCATTGGAAATTTTAAGGAAATAATTTGGTATTTCTACTTTTTTATTGTACCTTTGCACTCATCAATACATTATTACTAACATTTTATAAAACAAAACAAAAAATGAAGAAATTATTTACTTTATTGACACTACTGGTGGCAATGGTCACTAGTGCGTGGGCAGATGGCACAATCATCTATTCGATGACTGATGTAACAGGGCCGACAACAAGTTTGGCTACTGGAGAAACTGCAGATGTTACTGCTACATTTGTGGGCGGAACGGCTGAAGTTTATAATGGCAAATCTTCAGCGGTGAGCAATATGGGTAATGGCCAAATTAACTTAGGCGGTTCAGGGAACAGTTACTTTCATGCAATTTTATCTAATGAAACCATTGCAGAAGGTGATATTATTACACTCTCTGCTGGTGGAACGATGTATATCAGTGCAACATCAGAAAAAGGCTCTTCTGTTACGTTCCCCTATACCGTGCCAAGTGGTTCTGACCTGATTGGCAAGCAGGATGTTTATCTATGGAAGGATGGTGTCAAAACTTTCACGTCATTCACTATTACTCGCCCTGGTGCTGACGATGTTGCTAATCCCTCCATCTCGCAGAGCGGAAACAAGATAACCATTACCTGCAGCACTGACGGAGCCAACATCTACTACACCACAGATGGTTCTGTGCCTACAGCAAGTAGTACCAGTTACAGTGCTGCATTTACCATCGATGACCCCTGCACCGTTCGTGCCATAGCCATCAAGGGAGAGAAATCTTCTAGTATTATCGTTAAAGACTGCTTTGTGGCGCATTCTGCACAGTTTGTCTTGGGCTTTGGCAGAGGTTCTCATGAAGATGCTGTTTGGACAAGCAGTAACGGTGAGTATATATTAACAAATACTATAGATGGTCGTGGCATAAATCCAGCAAACCTTACTGCTTCTTCAGATGCATTTAAAATGTCAAGTGGCGATGTCTACACTCTGAAGGTTAGCAATGATATTAAGGTAACAAAGATCGTCGTTGTTGGGAAAACATGGAATGCCGGCGATGCTGCTACTATCGCATTAGATGGCTTTACCCCCGCATCAGGCTCATTCTACGAATTTGGTACCGAAACCTACGTGAAAACCATTGAGTTTATACCAGATTCGGAACTTGATTTCGGAGCAACCATTACAATGACCATTGGTGGCAACCAGCTTGGTGCTTACATCGAGATTTATGGCACGGAAAGGGCCAGCATCACTCCTACTAACGACAAGTCAACCTACGTAACTAAAACGGCTCTTGACTTTAGCGGTGTTACAGGCCTGAAGGCATACGTTGCTACCGCTGCTGCAGTTGGTAAGGTTACTCTCGAAGAAGTTACGACAGTTCCCGCTGATACTCCGCTGATGCTGATTGGTACTGCAGGTACTGAGTATATTGTGCCTGCAGCTGCTTCAGCTACTCCTCCTGCCAAGAATATGTTTGTGGCGGCTGACGGAATTACTGAGTTCGATGGTACATCTTACGACTACATCCTGGCATCTGACGGTCTATTCCACCTGATTAGCAGCGGTACAGTAGCTGTAGGCAGGGCTTACCTGCACTGTGACAGCAATCCGACAACTGCTAGCGCACCATGTCTGTCGTTCGATCTCAACGGAACTACCGGTATTGATTCGGTGAAGGCTTCAGACAAGGCAAACGGTGAGTACTATAACCTCGCTGGTCAGCGCGTAGCTCAGCCCACGAAAGGACTCTATATCGTGAACGGTAAAAAGGTCATTCTGTAAAAAATTGTGGCGTTGCATTTGTATTAAAAATAAAATAAATAGAACATTATGAAGAAAACATATATTTGCCCAAAAATGGACGTGATTGAGCTGGAGAATCAGCAAGAATTATTAACAACATCAGCAGGTTTTGGTGATCCTATGTCTGGCGGCAATGCTGCAGCACCAGAGTTCGACGATTTGGAACAAGAAGTCTTTGGCGACCTAGGCCTCATGGGATTCTAAACAAAAAAAGACAGCAAAAGCATAGATGATCAGTAGGACAGTTATCTGATCATAAATATTCCCGGGATTCATGTGAGTCTCGGGATTTTTTGCTATTGTCTGTCATCATTTTTAAGTTCTATTTCTCCACAAAGATAGCAATAATCGTTGAAACGGAAAAGAAATTTCCATTACTCTTTTAGTTATTTGCTCATACGATAAGTGTGCTTGCTGATGCGATAGGTGGCAAGGAGAATGGCGGCCATCAGCAATATCAAGATGAAAAGAATAATCGGCCCTGCCTCCATGAGGGAAATCTCCATGTCACCAAAGCCAAATGTTAAATTTACGTTTTCTTCGCTATATCCCGACAATAAACCTATCGTGACGAGAGGAATTAACATCAACAAGACTGTCAGGTAACTTTATGAATTCGTTTTTCATTTCCCTTCAGTGTCGAGAAGTAATATCCTGCCGTACTTGTCGAAGAAGACGAACTGGGTGTACTGCTCGTTCAGTGGCCATACATAGAGTGCAGCATAGTTATCGTTGAACATCACGTCTTGCAGCCACTCGTTGTCAGTAGTCATCAGTGCCACGTGTGTTTTAGTGTTTCTTGAGTAGTATCCCGTGTCGCCGGTATAGGTTACAAACAACTTGTCGTCGTCGATGAAGTAGAAACCGGTAGGATAGTATTCCGTACCCTCGTCGTGCATCGTGTGTACCCATTCTATCTGTCCCTGGGCATCCACCTTGACAATCATGGAAACAGGGTAATAGGTTCCTGTCCATAGTTCATAATTCCCCAGGAAGTATGTGTTGCCATTCTTGTCTCTGACAGACTGAACAAAACCATAGGCGTAGCCCAAGTCCCTGTATTCTGAACTGTCTGTGGATATGCCGACAATCTTACCTTCTGCGTCGAAGGTGATAGCCACCATCGTTTCATCGCCTTTCTTACCCATAGCTACAACTCTGCTGTCAGCCATCTCGTGAACTGCATACAGTTCGTCAGCCTGTTCGCCTTCCTCCTGATTTATCAGTTGGCCATTGGCATCTAAGCGTGCACAAAAGTAAGTGTATGGTGTCTCACTTCTACCCACAACAACCATACCGCCATCCTTACATGCATAAGCCGCATTGATGTAGCCTTCCTTAAGATTCGGAGTATATTTGTATAGTACGTCTCCCGTCTCGGGATTAACCTTATATGCCGTGTAGTATGACCATGCTGCGATATTACCTTCCTCAGAAACTGATGCATGGATAGCTGCTATGTTACTTCTCCATTTCACCCGTCCGTCGGCATCAGTACGACGCAGGCGGTAGTCTTCGTCGGAATAATGATAATATCTGTGCGTAAAGTCGAGGAAGTCGCCTCCTGGAAGTTGTCTGATATAGCTGATTTCCTCCTCGTTGTTCCCGTAGAGGTCCATCTCGCGCCATCCGATGACAGAGGCATAAGACTTGAGCGTGGTGAATGTCTGCTCCTTTTTAAGGACCTTAACACCGTCAAAGGCAGTAATCTCCAAATGGTATTGTGTGTTTGGCGTCAAAGCACGCAAGGTAACTTTCTTTTCATTGCCCAGTGTCTTGACGAGCACGCCGTCAAGATATATATAATGTGTCAGGTTCTTATAGAGCGTCAATTCAACACGGTCCGTATGAACCTGCACCATCACAGGCAGTTCGCCCTTGTCATACGAAGGCTCTTCCTGTCCGTAGGTAATCTCTTCCCAAATGGTATTGGTACTACAGCTGTTCATTGCCAATGCCATGGTAACAAACAGCACTGATATGATGATTGATTTTGTTTTCATTTGAGGTCAAAATTAAAGAAGTGCATACATGTGGCGCCTGGGTAGTCCATTTGTTTACATATAGGACCCAGAATAAGCTTATTATTGTGGAAAGTGGCTGTCAAGATAGCGGTGCCTAAGGGCATCACATCGTAAAGACCTAACAACTCCCATGTCCTGGTCTTGAAGTCATAGCTGTAGATACATGGGTTTCCTGTTTCAACATCTGTACTGCCAGGATGGCCGACATAGAAGAGTTTGCCGTCGTGCTCCAGAAGGCATTGTCCCCTGTTATTAGAGAGGTAAACCGCCTTCAGCTGCGACACCTTTGTCCACGCATCCTTATTTGAATCATACACCCAGAGGAAGCCATGAGGTGTCATGATGTAGCCATTGGTCTCGCCGCTGCCCATCTGCATCACGTTCTCCCCAGTGGGTCTGTCAGCAACTCTTGTCCATTGGCCGCTGGACAGGTCATACTTCCAGGTCTCCATACATTCTGTTTTGGCGTAGTAGGTGCTATGGTCATCATCTATAAATTGCCCGCCACAGATATAGACATTGCCACCGGCCGTGAACATCCTCATATTGAAGATCTCACCTTTCACTGGCAAGTCGCCCAGGTCCTTCCAACTGTCGGTTTGGGGATTGTACTCATACAACTTGTTCTGCACCGTTTCGTTCTCAGCGACATACTCTTTATAAATCTCTGTGATGCCATACGCCTTGGATCCGATTGTCACCATATCCGAGATATGAAAGTCTACATCCTTGTGCTTGGTCCAGACTTTCGTGTTGAGATCGCAAGATACAAGTATCTTAGTGCTGAATAAGAAATTATCGCTCAAATAATACATCTCGTCGCCTATTCTGAACGACGCCTTGGCATCAATCGGCAGATCCGCGAAATCGCTGAACGAAGTGGTTTCCTCTTCTTCTGCTTTCAAAGGCAGGATTCTTATTTTCTTCGGCAAGGGGATTTCTGCTTCTGGCCAGTGCAGGGCTACATCGTAGACGCCTGGCTCAATATCGGTCATTGTCACCTCCATCATTGTGTCAGATTCGTCTTCTTGCAACAAACTGTCCCATACTACAGGATAAATATGATTGCCAACCCTGACCTCGACAGATTTGCCCTTTAAGGCCTGTTTCACGAGAATATACAGACGTCTCGACGACGAGAAGTGCAGCGCAATGTCGTCTGTCGCATACTTATAGGGATATGCCCTCCCTTCATAGCGGACTTCCTCAAGATAGCGCGGCTGCCCCCAAATAAGGAGATAGCTCTCGGCAGTCATCTTAGCCAGACTGACAAAGAGCGAACGTGACTTGAACGAGTTCTTCTCGGTCTTCAGCACGGCGCTCACTATATATTGGTCGTCCACAACAGGAACGGTGAAGGTCTTCTGGACTTTTTGCAGACGATCTTCCCCAAGCTCTATGTTGATGGTGGAAAGCGCGCGGCTCACATCCCTAGCGTCATATACCATCAACTGCACACTATGATTGGAGAACGACTTACCCTTGTCTATAGTCATATAGGCTGTAAAAGAATTACTGGAGGCTACAACACACGAATCCATCGTAATGCTTGGAAGTTCGTAGTCCTCCGCCTCTTTATACTCATCCTTAGTACAAGCCATAAGCACGAGAAAAATGCCAGATAGCAATAAGAATTTCTTCATCCTTTTCACATTTAATCAAATATGTCACAGATTTTTCTGCAAAATTACGAAAAGTTTTCGAAACATGAACGTTTTCTCACAAAAACTTTGTTGTTAAGAGAAGAGAAGCCTTCAATCTACCAATCAATGGTGACAGTCTCCAAAATTCTATCGGACGAAAAAAAAATTCCGTCGGACGAAAAATAATTTTCTCCGGACAGAAATATATTTTCTCTGGGAGTAACGTAAAACTGTAGGAACCAAGTCAAAAAAATAGGGTACGCCTGCGAATGGACGTACCCTATTATTTATTCAATGTCTGTAAACCAGATTACTGCTGAGCGAGCTTGCCGTCAGAACCCAGTACGTTCACAATCTTGTGGATGTACATCTTCTTCATGTTCTCACGAGCGGGCTTCAGATACTGACGAGGATCGAAGTGATCGGGATGCTCAGCCAGATACTGACGGATAGCAGCTGTCATAGCCAGACGAGAGTCAGAGTCGATGTTGATCTTGCAGACAGCGCTCTTGGAAGCCTCGCGGAGCTGATCCTCGGGAATACCGATAGCGTCGGGCAGGTTGCCGCCGAACTTGTTGATGGTGTCGACTTCCTCCTGGGGAACTGAAGAAGAACCATGCAGGACGATGGGGAATCCAGGCAGCTTAGCCTCAATCTCGTGCAGCACGTCGAATGCCAAGGGAGGAGGAACGAGCTTGCCAGTCTTCGGGTCGCGTGTGCACTGCTCGGGCTTGAACTTGTAAGCACCGTGAGAAGTACCGATAGAGATAGCCAGCGAGTCGCAACCTGTACGGGTAGCGAAGTCGATAACCTCCTCAGGCTTGGTGTAGTGAGACTCCTCAGCCTGAACCTCATCCTCAACACCAGCGAGAACGCCGAGCTCGCACTCTACAGTTACATCGTACTTGTGAGCATACTCTACAACCTGACGAGAGATCCTGATGTTCTCCTCGTAAGGCAGTGAGCTACCATCATACATCACTGAAGAGAAACCCATGTCGATGCAATCCTTACACAGCTCGAAGCTGTCACCGTGGTCGAGGTGCAGCACAATCTCAGGATGAGCGCAACCCAGTTCCTTAGCATAAGCTACAGCACCCTCTGCCATATAGCGCAGGATGGTAGCGTTAGCATAGTTACGAGCACCCTTTGAAACCTGCATGATGACAGGTGACTTTGTCTCAACTGCAGCCTGTACGATAGCCTGCATCTGCTCCATTGTGTTGAAGTTGAAAGCGGGAATAGCATAGCCGCCGGCTACTGCTCTCTTGAACATCTCGCGAGTATTGACGAGACCTAAATCTTTGTAATTTACCATAGTTGTAATATTATTAAAATGAATAACTGTTTTCTGAAGTCGACTGCAAAGTTACGAAGAAAAATGAAGAATGAAGCATGAAGAATGAAGAATTTAATGCCGTTTTCACGGATTTTAAGTCTTTCAGACGTTCTGTGCAACTAACACAGTCAAAAATGCAAACTACGCGTTGCAAAAAGTCCATCAGAACAGCCACCGACTGGGAATCTGACGTTCGGGCCATAGATGCTTGGCATAGGTGTAGCCCAGACGCTCGTAGAGAGCCGTCAGTCGGGTGAGTCGTTCAAGAAAAGCTGTGTAGTCCTTACGCGCAGGCTGTGTCCACTGTACCTCTGCCAATGCCGACATACGGGGCAGCACTTGATATTCGGCCATTTCCTCGTTGGTGACATATTCCGTCCATAGGTTCGCCTGTACACCCAGAATGTGCCTCTGAGCCTCAGCAGAGAAGCCATCGGGCACAGGATTCAAGCTATACACTCTATCGACAGGAATAAAGCCTCCACAGCGACTGGGTTCGAACTGCGGGTCCTCGACTTGTTGATAGTCGAAATAACAATGCGTAGTAGGGGCCATCACCACATCGTGCCCCAGAGAAGCAGCCTTGGAGCCTGGCTCTGTCCCACGCCACGACATAATCATCGCATCCTGCGGAGAGCCGTCAAGGATCTCATCCCAACCGAGAGCCCGACGATGGTGAGCAGTGAGGAAATCGAAGACACGACGCGTGAAGCGAGGCTGTAGCTGTTCCTTGGCAAGCCCTAATGACTGGCACTTCAAACAATGTTCCCACTTGTCGGTAGGCGTTTCGTCACCACCAATATGGATAACCTCCGAGGGGAAGATATCCATGATTTCCGTCAGCACATCCTCCACAAACTGATAGACGCGCTCGTTGGCCACACAGAGCACATCCTTGTATACGCCCCAGTAGTGCCCCACCTGATAAGGTCCGCCCGTACAGCCTAGTTCAGGATAAGAAGCAAGCGCTGCCAACATGTGGCCGGGCATATCGATTTCGGGCACCACGGTGATGTGGCGAGCTTTGGCGTAAGCAACGATTTCGCGAGCCTCATCCTGGGTGTAATAGCCACCATAGGGCGTATGGTCGTCGAGGTCGGAATTGGTACCGATAATTGTACCTGTTCGTTGTGAACCAACCGTTATTAACTGAGGCCAACGCTTGATTTCTATGCGCCATCCTTGATCGTCGGACAGATGCCAATGGAACACGTTCATGTTGTGAAGGGCCAGCAGGTCGATATACTTCTTGACAAACGCTATCGGAAAGAAATGGCGCGAGCAGTCGAGATGCATGCCTCGCCAAGGGAAACGCGGAGCATCAGTAATAGTCACTGGATTCAAGATGCGCCCCTCGTTGAGCGCCTTACGGAGTGTCTGAATGCCATAAAAGACACCTGCCGTAGAACCGCCCTGTATGTTTACGCTATTCTTATTGACGGTGAGTACGTAGCCCTCACGCTGCTTAACCATAGGCGACACAGCGAGTTCGATATAACGCACCCGTTTTACGCGTTTCGCGACGATGGACAGATCAACAGAGGCAGTTTCCTTCAGATATTGCTTCAGGAACTCAGCCTCAGTCTGCAGGTCAGCAGGTGCGAAAATCTGCACCCCGTCCTCCAACACAAACGCATCACCCTTCTGCTCTGCTATACTTTGAGGCAAGGGAACGACGTCATAATTGGCAATATTGCCAGAACGGAAGCTTTCCACTTCGAAGCGCACCTCCGCATCGTTGGTGACGGTGGGTAACTTACAGGTTATGGTGCGCGACTCGCCAGGGGCCAGCGACACATAATTGTCAGACCAATAGGCTGGGGTAATCAACGCCCCCTTTGCATCCTTCACCATCAGGCGCTGGAAGAAAGCGACGGTCGACGAAGGATTGGTGAGCGTCAGTTCATAGCCATTGTTGATTCGTTTAGAGGTCAGTTGGCAGGCAACGCGAAGTAGGTCGTTGAGCCCACGATACGACGCATAACGGGTAACGGGCGTCGTAACCCAATTAGTGTTCTTCCAATCGTATTTGTCGCTTTCGGAGGGCAGGAAATAATCGTTGACGGCTATCTCACTGTCAGAGGTATCGGTAGCCCGGAGAAACAGGAAGGCGTCTGTCGCACAAGAAACGTCGAAAGCTTTCACGATGGAACCGGGTTCCAGTGTTAATGTCGTTTTTTCCTGTTTGTCAGTCTTTCCAACTATCAGTCGCATAGCAGCACTCAGTGTTACAGGCTGCAGCGTCTCGTTGACAGCAAAGACTGCATGTCGCTGGTAGTCGTAGATGAGTTGCACAGGTTGATTGGCACATTTCACCGCATAGTAAGAGGCATTGGGTTGCAGGTAGTAGTCGTAGAGTTGCCAGTAGACGCTGGGGCGAGCGGAGTTCAGCATCCACTGGATGATACCCGTCGCACGAGGCACATTTACACGAAATGCCTCGAACATCGCCTTCGTACCCTCATAGCTGAGCAGGTCGGCACGATGCAAATATTCGTCAATGGTCTTCGACGCTCCGAAACGGGCATTGATGACTTCCGTCAGTTTGGCCAGCGTATTCATCTCGGAACTAGAGGCTGTACACAGGATGTTCCAACGATCGTCAATAGGCCACAGCGATTTACTGCGAAGCATCATTTCCAAGGACTCCCTGACAGGCAACTGGGCCCCTACCCCAGTCTCGGTATTAAAACCAAATGCACCGCCTGGAGCCTGCGCATCATACCAATAGGCAGGCGGCACATAGTCGTAGGGACCTTCCATCTTCGAACCCGATAGTCCGGAAATGGTACTTTCCAGTTGTTTGGCAGAAACGACCACAGGCCTATCGTCGCAGGTAGCCAAGAACTGACGATAGCGCTGTTCCAAAGCAGGAACCGGCAATCGGTCGCTACCCACGAACCAGGCGATGATGCTGGGATGATGGCGCAGCCAAAGCACCTGATCGGCAAACGACTCGCTAATCAGCCGAATGTTCTCCTCGCTAGTGATTCCTCCATACAGTTCATCACAGGGCGAGCCCAGATACTCTTCCCATTCCCAATGGCAGCTCCAGCCAGCCAATAGCAGCAGTCCCAACTCGTCGCAGAGGTCGTAAAGACTTTGTGACGTGCCCCAGAAGCCCTCCAGGCGAACAGTATTCAAATTCATGTCGCGCACGTATTCCAACTGCTGACGATTCCGTTCGGGCGTATCGCGCAGATAGATGTCGTCTGTCCATCCGGCTCCGCGCAACAGCACACTACGTCCATTGAGCGTGAAGGCACGATAACCCTCAGGTGTCAGATGGCTCTTGATATCGCGAATGCCGAAACGCTTGTCCTCGGCATCGGATACCACACCGTCTTGTTCGAACTCCATGTGCAGGTCGTAAAGTTCAGGCTTTCCTAATGTGTGACACCACCACAGACGGGGATTGTCAATATGGGCATCAGCTGCCAGCGTCACCAGACGACGCTCGTGAGGAGCCAACGTGACGGAAGTCTTCAACTGTCGTCCGTCAAAAGTTCCACGAAGCAAACCTTTTACCGTCTCTCCCGTATGGTTGGTCAGTTCGGCATCAATGGTCAGCCACGCATCTTTCAACGTCTCAGTATTTACCCGAGAGCGGACGGACGAATGGCTGACGGAAACGTCGCCACAGGTTTTTATCTTTACCTCGCGGAACAGTCCCATACTCTCGTCAGCCGGACGAGGATTCCAGTCAACGAAACCAACATTCGGTTCGCCGGACTGAGCACGAAACACCTCTACGGCCAGCACATTCTGATTGCGGACATAGGGCGTCACATCGAACGTAAACTGCCGGTACGTACCAACCGCATGGTCCTTGTCAGCCACCAGATGGCCATTCAACCAGATATTGGCACGATAGCTGATACCGTCGAAGGAAAGCAGGACGTGCTCTTTTGACGTTTGAGGTTTGATGTTTGAGGCTTGTGATTTGACTTTTAACTGGTCAAGGGTGAACGTCGTGCGATACCACCAACTGACATCAAAACGCTTTTTGCCGATACGCTGATAGTCTTCGGCTGTCAGCGCTTCAGGTTCAACGCCATCAGTTGTCAGCACGCCCATGATGGTTGACGGTACTGTGGCCACGTACCATCCAGAGACGTCTGCTGCGGACGTAGAGAGCACATCACCCCTCGACTGTACTTTTGCTGACGACTGCACCAGCCACCCCTTCGACAGCGTCAGCGTCTTAGCATAGGCCACACAGCCCAGTATTACGGCTATAGCCGTCATCAGCATTCGCAGATTCTTCATCATAACAGAGACAGATAAGAAATCCCGATAGTTTCTCCTACCGGGATTATCAGATGAGGTGTATATAAAGAATTATTTCTCAGCGGGCTCAATGAGCTTCCAAATACCAGCAGCCAAGGCGCCACCGACAAAAGGACCTACGATGAAGATCCAGAGGTTAGCCAATGCGGTACCACCCTGAAAGATAGCAGGAGCCAGCGAACGTGCGGGATTCACGGAAGTTCCTGTATAGCGGATACAGACGAGGTGAACCAGCACGAGACTCAGACCGATGACCAGACCAGCGAAATTGTTAGTGGCACCATTTGTCTTGGCAGTAGCGCCCAGCACAACGAGTACGAAGACACAGGTGAAGATAATCTCAGCCAGCAAGCCACCCAGCACGCTGACGTTAGCCTGCAAGTCGTTGGCACCCGTTCCCTCCATACCGGGGACATTAGCTACCAGCACAGCAAGCAGTGCAGAACCGATGAAAGCGCCAATGCACTGGAAGAGGATATACATGCAACCCTCCTTGGCATCCATGCGGCCGGCGAGGATACAGCCCAGCGTGATGGCGGGGTTGATGTGGCAACCGGAAATGCCGCCAATGGTATAAGCCATAGCGACCACTGCCAAGCCGAAGGCAAAAGCCGTTCCAACCACAGCGGGAATATTGTTTACAGGATCACAACCCAGACTAACGGCCACACCGCAGCCCATCAGAACGAGCACCATCGTGCCCACCATTTCTGCTAAATACTTTTTCATAATGTTTATGTTTTAAAGGATTAACGTTAATTTGTCGCTCGTGTCTTAGGTAAGATAGTCCATCTGCTTCTTCAGCGCCTGAAGCTCCGTGCGGATGTCAATGAGGCGTGTCAGCACATCAGCCTTACGGTCAGCACCATTACGATTGGCATTGATGATTTTCCGGGCAGCCTCCAACTTGAAACCACGCACCTTCACCAGGTTATGGATTAGGCGAATCTGTTCAATATCCTTCTCCTGATACTGACGGATTTTCGCTGGTCCTGAGGTTTTCGGCTTCAAGTAAGGGAACTCCTTTTCCCAATAGCGCAACGTACTCTCGTTGACGCCAAACATCTCTGCCACCTCGCGTATGCTGTAGTACAGCTTCAAATTCTTGTTGAGATTCAGTGCCATAACTATCTAATTTTCCGCAAAGATACGAAAATATCAGCAAACGACAAAAAGAAAAAGCTTTTTTTTTCTAATACGCTAACACATCCCACAGGTCACGGATTCGCTTCTCCGGATCCCAGCGGTCTTTAAATGTCCAACGGGCTGTGATTTCGTGGAATTCCGGTTTGCCGGGTGCCTGTTTCAGATTGTCGTTAAGCCATCCGCTGTGTCCGCCGTCACGACGACAGCCGTAATAATAGATGCGCGGTCCCCAAGGACAAGGATCGAGTATCTTTCCCTGTTGGGCCATTTCCTCAGCGGTACGTCCCTTGTAGGCGTGTTCGATGTTCTTGTCAAGAATCTGGTTTGTCATCTGACAGTTGATCATATAGAACTGCGAATCATGATGGTAGCGTCCCAGCTCCGTCGGACGCAGCGCGTCGAACTTCGAATTGGTGATGACAAGTTTCTGGTCCTTGTCACCACGCCCGTCATGCCAGATGAGTGCATGTCCGTCGCCTATCAACTGACAGCGGGTAGCATAGCACCATCCTCGCGGACACAGGAAGTCGACACCCAGACATCGCAACTGCAAGTCAGCATGATAATACATACCACCCTCGGGGGCCCAAAGCGACAAGGCATCGTTGCCGTCAGCCCAGATGTTGCTATTAATTATTATAGTACGCGTCGCGCGCCCGTAGACAGCCATCTGGTGCGTCGTATTACCAGGTTCCACCGTCGTGCCATAGCTATTGTAGATGGTCAGTCCGCTAATCACACAGTCGTCAGCCCCCTCTTGCAGAATGACGACACCATGATGAACAAGTTGTCCGCGATACTCGTTCAGTGTTTTCGTCTGTTCCGTTTCCGCCAAGGTAATGATGGTGCTGTCGCGCTGTTCGCCGACCAGTACGATATTCGGACGGTCGATGACAACCTTCTGGCGATAGATGCCCTTACAGATAAAAATCTTAAAAGGCTTCGCACCCTGTTTTGGAGCCTTTTCTATGGCCGACTGAATGCTTTCGCCCTCACGTACCACTACATCAAAGTCTCCCATATGCTTCTCGGGTTGACGGAACATCTCTATCAGTCCATTCTCGTTGGCACCCTTCGTTGTCAGACTGACGGGGACCTTATGCTTCGGATCATACTCGTCAGCCCATTTCTCATACAACGGATAGAGTTCGGCAGGGCGATTTCCAAACCACGCATAGCCGTTACGTCGCTCATGGCCGATATCCTCCAAGCGGCGACGAGGCAACCCGTCACGGTCGCACACATAGGGCTCACAGTGCTTCAGATCGTAGAAGCGTCCCCACAGAGGCTCCGCCGTAGAGTCTTCCACCAACCGTGTCTCACTCTCTGGACTGGCCCACATGCCCGAACGCACTACCTTCAGCCCTGTCAGTTTGTACTTGTCGAACCACGCCATTGCGGCATGAATGGCCCGCTTCACCCGCTCATCAGGATTCTTCAACTGCATCAGCAGCCTGACGATGCTGGCACTCTCCATCGAGCAGTACGACGGCAACTCATAGGCACGTGCAGCAGCGGGAGCCAGCGTCTCGCGGTCGTGTTGCTGGCACCACACCGTCAGTTCCCCGTCGGCATTACGTATCTGGGTAGCCAGGATACACTCCACGCCTTTGTCGAAAGCCTCCTGACAACGCTTGCGCAAGTCGGCGTCAGCAACTTCCCCATAGGGTTTCTTCTGTTGCGCCACGTCGCGCAACAGTTTCATCGTGTTCACCATCGCGTCGTCGTTGTAGGTGATGTGAATCTGGTATCCGTGCATCTCTGGCCAGAACTGGGGCCAGCCGCCATTGGTATACTGTCCGCTCAACAGATACGCTATGCCACGCTGACAGCCATCCTTGTAGCGGGCGTCCTTCGTGCCCTGATACAAGCGGGCGAGGAAGATGATTTGCTGCGAGGTAGCACTGTTGTCTGTCGTCGAATCATCGCGGCGCGCTTTGTCTTTCAGCACCTGCGCACGCTGCTCGTCGTTCAGCGGAATGGCCATATTAATGTTCTTTGGCCAACCGCCCGTCACGCGCTGATAGAGCAGCACCTGGTCACCGATTCGGCGGGCTTCTTCCGTTTGGAAGAATTCGTCATTCTGATGGTTGGGAAGATTTCTGCCAGCCCAGCGACCCTGAGCCGCAAGGGCTAGGGTCGTCAGGGTGAGCAGTAATGTTGTTAGTAGTCTAGTCATAAGTAGTTTTGTTTTTGTAGTGTTGTGTTAAATCTTAGTAATAATGCCTATCTTCGTAGACCGGATGAACTCAATGATATGTCGGATGAAGGGGCTGTCGGGCACCTGTTCCTCAATCTGGTTCACTGCATCGAAGAGGGACGTCTTACCATGAAATACCAGACGATAGGCATTGGCGATGTGTTTCAGCGTCTTCTCGTCGACGCCATGCTGACGAGCCACCTGCATATTCACACCGCCATATTCTACATTTTTGGCACAAATGATATAGGGAGGAACGTCCTTCGAGAACGCCGTACCAGCCTGAATCATCGAACCTTTTCCGACACGTGTCTTGGCATTCTCGATGACGGACGACGAGAAGATGACGTCGTCCTCTATTTCGCAGTCGCCGGCAATTTTCGTACCATAGCCGAAGACACAACGATTGCCAACCTTTGTGTCGTGCGAGATATGGGCACCCTCCATCAGCACGTTCTCGTTGCCCAGAACGGTCTGGCCACCAGTATGGGTAGCGCGGTTGATGACTACGTTCTCGCGGATGACGTTGCCGTCACCGATAATACATTCAGACTTCTCGCCACGGAACTCAAAGTCCTGCGGCAGGGCGCCGATGACGGAACCCTGATGGACCTTGTTTCTTGCTCCCATACGCGTACCATTCATGATACTCACGAAGGGAAAGAGAATACAGCCATCACCAATTTCCACATCGTCCTCAATATAGACGAAGGGGAATATCTTACAATTATCGCCGATTTTCGCCTTGGGGCTGATTTCAGCTTTTGGACTTATTTCGCTTGCCATGTTTTACCTTTTTACGTTTTAACCTTTTTACCTTTATTTCCCGCCACCGCCTAATGCAGTATAGAGACTGACCACCGACTGCATCTTGTAGAAGTCGTCGGTAACCTTGTTAATCTGCGACGAGAGCAGTTGGGTCTGCGCCGTGAGCACCTCCAGATAAGAAGATCCCTTGCTCTGATAGAGCGCACGGGTGTCTTCCACATTCTTCGTCAGCACCTCGACACGCTGAGCCTCAAGTTTCGAGTTCGCATCGTACATGTTGTAGTTGACAAGTGCATTCGACACTTCGTTGCCTGCTGAGTATACAGCATTCTGCCACGTGTTGAAGGCCTGCTCGTACTGCAGTTTCGACACCTTCAGGTTGGCAATCAGCGCACCACGTGCGAAGATGGGCTGTGTAAGACCCGCAAAGAAGTTGGTCAGCCACTTGCCTGGATTCAGCGTCCCGCTGGCATTGGTGAATGCTCCTGTAGCGCCAATGGTAATAGTGGGATAGAACTGCGCACGGGCTGTCTGAACGTCATGGAAACAGGCAGCCAGACTCATCTCAGCATTATGTACGTCAGGACGGTTTTTCAACAAGGCAATACCCACACCGGTCGAGAATTCAGTAGGCAGCTGCTGCTCGGCCAGCGTCGTACGGGGAACCTGCTGTCCGGCCTGTCCGATGAGCAGCGAGAGGGCATTCTCCGTCGAACGAATCTGACGGCGCATATCGTTTGCCTGTGTCAGCGTTGACAGATAAGCTGCCTCAGCACTCTGCACACTCGTCGAGCGCATACGGCCCAACTGGTATTGCAGCTTCATCATCTCCCACGTCTCCTTAGCCATTTCCGACATCTCAGTGACGATGCGCAGCTGTTCGTCAAGCATCAGCAACGTGTAGTAACAGTTGGCAATACCACTCACCACCTGGGCGCGGACAGCCATCTGGTAGTCCTTGAAGCCAAGCAGTTTCATCTGCGTCGAACGCTTCTGCGACAGGATGTTTCCAAAGAGGTCCAGCGTCCATGATGCCGTCACTGGCAACGTGTAGCTCTTGACGGTTTGCGACGGATCTGTATAGAGGGTCTGGATATTTCCCATCGACTGCTGACTACCCAGTGTGATAGCAGGCAGGAAGGCCAGCTTGGCAGCCTTCAGCATCGTCTCGTACATCTGTACAGTCAGTGCTGCATTCTGCAGGTTGGCATTCTTCTCCAAGCCCTGCTCGATGAGCGCCTGCAGCTGGGGATCGGTGAACACGGCGCGCCAGGGCAGGTTGCCGAACGATGCCGTATCCTGCGGAGCCACAGCCAGCGTATCGGTATCGACTACAGCATCGCGTATCAGTCCTGTGGTCTCCACGTCCGGACGCTCGTACTTATTATATACACCGCAACTGCTCATCAGCAGCATGGCGGCACCAAATATCATAATCTTCTTCATAGTCTCTTACTTCTCCAATTCATAATCTACAGGACGGTGTGCATACTGTGCAATCTCAGAAGCCACGTCGCCATTTTCCTCCTCGTCCTCAAACTTCATCGGGCGGATATGCTCCTGAAGTGACTGGAAGATGACGAACAAGCCAGGCACCACTAGCACCTGCAACAGCGTACCAATCAACATACCACCCACTGCTGCAGCACCCAGCGTCTGGTTACCATTCTTGCCGACACCTGAAGCGAACATCATAGGCAGCAGACCGATGACCATAGCCAGCGACGTCATCAGAATAGGACGCAGACGGGCTGCGGCACCCAGGATGGCGGCCCACGAGATGGCCATACCCGTCTGGCGGCGCTCCAGGGCGAACTGCACAATCAGGATGGCGTTCTTGGCCAGCAGACCAATCAGCATGATGAGTGAAATCTGCATGTAGATGTCGTTGGCGTGGCCGAATAGCATCGTGAACAGGAAACAGCCGGCCAGTCCAAACGGCACAGAGAGCACCACGGACAGCGGCAGGATGTACGACTCATATTGTGCCGACAGGATGAGGTAAATGAAGATGAAACACAGCACAAAGATAAGACCTGTCGTGTTTGATGCCTTTGCCTCCTCACGAGTCAGACCCTGATAGTCGTAGCTATAACCTGCGGGCAGCATATCGGCGGCCACATCCTGGGCAGCCTTGATGGCCTCACCCGTCGAATAGCCGCTGGCCACCGTGGCCGTCACGTTGATAGACGTAAAGAGGTTGAAGCGGTTGATGTTGGCAGGACCGTAGACGCGCTCCATGCGGCAGAACTCCTCCACAGGCGACATGCCGCCCGAGGTACGGACGTAGATGCTCTTCAGCGACTCGGGAGTCATACGGGTCTCCGGCGATGCCTGTATCATCACGCGGTACAGCTTACCGTAGGCATTGAAGTTCGATGCATACAGTCCGCCGTAGTAGCCTTGCAGCGTGCTGAGCACCGTAGCTGGCGACACACCGGCCTGCTTACACTTAGTCACATCCATGTGCAGCATGTACTGCGGATAGTTGGGGTTGTACGACGTCTGCGCCATCTGGAACTCAGGACGCTTGTTCAACTCGGCAATATAGTCCTTGACGACTTCGTAGAAACGGTTCAAGCTACCACCCGTACGGTCCTGCATGACGATAGACACACCCGAGTTGGCCGAGAAACCAGGAATCATAGGCGGCGAGAAGGCCAGAATAGAGGCATCCTTGATGTGCGCCGTCTTGATGAATATCTGAGCGACAACACCCGTCGACTCCAAGGGATTCAGGAAGAAACGGTAGATGCCGTCACCCTGCCATAGTCCGCTGATTTTCCACCACAGGCCCTTCTGACGCTCTGAGAACGGCTTCAGCTTGATGATGAACGTCGCCTGGTCAGAACCCGAACCGGCAATGAAGTTATAACCCTGAATCTGCTCGCGGCTCTGAATGGCGGGGTCGGCAGCCAGAATAGAGTCGACCTCGTCGATAATCTGGCGCGTGCGGGCCACAGAGGTTGCTGGCGGCATCGAGACGGTACAGAAGATAGTACCAGTGTCCTCATCAGGCACCAGTCCAGTCTTTGTGGTAAACAACGTCGTGACCAGCACAACGATACCTATCACCACCGTAATGAGCACGGGAATGGGCTTGCGCACCAGTTTCTGCACATTATTCTTATACTTGCCCAGCACCTTGTCGTATGCCGTATTGAACGCCATGTGGAAACGGTCAATGCGACTCATATTCCGCTCGTGACCGTCCTTGTCGTGCGGTTTCAAGAAAATGGCACACAGCGCAGGCGACAGCGTCAGAGCGTTCAGCGCAGAAATGAAGATGGATACGGCCATCGTCACACCAAACTCACGGTAGAATGAACCGGACGTTCCGCTGATGAACGAAACGGGGATGAACACCGAAGCCATCACCAAGGTAATGGAGATGATAGCACCCGAAATCTCGTTCATGGCATCAATGGATGCGGTCAGCGTCGACTTATACCCCTGGTCCAGCTTTGCGTGCACGGCCTCAACCACCACGATGGCGTCGTCCACCACGATAGCAATGGCCAAAAGCAGAGCAGACAGCGTCAGCAAGTTGATGGAGAATCCGAAAATGCTCAGGAAGAAGAACGTACCAATCAGCGACACCGGCACGGCAATAAGCGGGATGAGCGTTGAACGCCAGTCCTGCAGGAAGACATAAATCACGATGAACACCAGTATCAGCGTGAACACCAGCGTAAATACCACCTCCTCGATAGATGCGTACAGGAACTCCGTCACGTCGTAGTTAATCTTATACTCCATGCCCGGCGGGAACAGCTTGGCCTGCTCTTCCAGCTCGGCCTTCACCTGCTTGGCAATGTCGTTGGCGTTCGAACCGGCAATCTGCTGCACCATACCTAATACGGACGGCAGGTTGTTGTTACGCATCGACACGCTGTACTGCTGACCGCCCAACTCAATCTTCGCCACGTCCTTCAGCTTCAGCGTCTGGCCGTTACGGTCGCTCGAGATGATGATGTCGCCAAACTCCTCGGCAGTCTTCAGACGACCGGTGTAGCGCATCGAATATTCGTAGGCTACATCCGATTCCTGACCGAAGGCACCAGGAGCAGCCTCGATGTTCTGCTCGGCCAGCACATTCGAGATGTCCGAAGGCATCAGGTTGTACTGCTTCATCACGTCGGGTTTCAGCCAGATACGCATCGAATAGGTCTTCAGACCTGGGCTCTGCACGTCGCCGACACCCTGAATACGCTTGATGGCGGGAATGATGTTGATGTTATTGTAGTTCGTTAGGAACTCGTCGTCGTAACGACCGTCGGAGGTCAGGGTGAACATCAGCACCTGCGAGGTCTGACGCTTCGTCACCGTCACACCGATACGTGTCACCTCGGCAGGCAACAGCGCCTGGGCCTGCTGCACACGGTTCTGCACGTTCACGGCACACATATCGGCATTCATACCTTGGCGGAACAGCACACTAATCTGTGCCGATCCGGCACCAGCCGTCGACGAAATATAGTCCATGCCCTCCACACCGTTGATGCTCTCTTCCAGCGGCGTGATGACGGAATTCTTCACCGTCTCGGCATCGGCACCGGGATAGCTCGTCCATACCGCAACGGTAGGCGGCGCTATGTTCGGGTACTGCTCAATAGGCAGCGACACCAGGCCGATAAAGCCCAGTATGACGATGAGGATTGAAATCACCGTCGACAGCACCGGGCGTTTGATAAATGTTGTAAAAGTCATGTTGATTTACTATTTGACAATTTACTATTTGACAATTTACGATCTATTTTTTTTGTTTGCTCTTTTGGATCCAATCCACATACCCAACAAAATTGACACAGTAATCACGACGATTCCTATCAAGACAGCCGTAACCAACATTCCTATAGAATCCTTGGCATTCACTGCGTCAAGCACATCTCCAGAGCTCATTGCTTTGGCTTGATCGCTAATCTTTTGCTGATACTTCTCTTCCGAGATGGGAACAATTTCCATTTGGTCTGAGAGTTTAGTAATACCATTCGTTACGTATTTATCACCAGACTTCAGACCCTCAGTCACGATATAGCTGTTGCCGTCGTTCTGCGGGTCTACCTTGATCTCGGTGTACTTCACCTTGTTGTCCTTGCCCAGCAGGTAGACAAATTTCTTGTTCTGCACCTCACTGACACAGCTCATCGGGATGATGATAGCGTTATTGTTCTGACGAGGAATGATAATCTGACCCGTCATGCCGCTCTTCAGCTGCTTCTCAGGATTCTGGAAGGCGGCAATCAGCTGGACACTACCCGTGGCAGCATCAATCACACCGCTCATCTTCGTCACCTTACCCTCGTGGGCATAGATGCTGCCGTCGGCCAGTTGCAGCTTCACGGCAGGAATCTGGTCCAGACCGCTCTGGGCGATAACCATCGCCTCCTTCTCCGTCACCGAGAAATACACCTCCATCGACGAGATGTTGGCAACAGTTGTCAGCACGTTCGAACCGCTCACCAGCGCTCCCTTCTTGAAAGGCAGTGTTCCTACCACGCCGGCAGCAGGACTCTTCACATAGCAGAAACTCAGCTGTTCCTTCGCATTAGCCAGTGCAGCCTGAGCCTGTGCCAGCTGAGCCTTGGCCTGCTCGAACGAGTTCTGCGACGTCTGCAACTCATAGTCGCCAATCACCTTGTTGGCATGCAGCTGCTTCGAGTTCTCGTAGGTCAGCTGGGCGGTGTTCACTCCCTGCTGCGCGGTATTCACGGAGGCCTGCGCCTGACGGACGGCAGCCTGATAGGTGTTGTTGTCAATCACAAACAGTGTCTGACCGGCACTCACCGTCTGACCCTCCTTCACGTTTATCTGTGTCAGGAAGCCTTGCAGCTTCGGGCGAATCTCCACATCCTGAACACCCTTTATCGAGGCAGGATAAGTGGTTTGCATGTCAGCACTCGAGGCTCCCACCGTTGTCACGGGATACTCATTATCGCCAAAGGTCGGACGTCCGCCGCCACCTCCGCACGATACCAACGTTGCAGCAATGGCTGCAAGCATCATCATCTTTTTCATTTTCTCTTTCCTATTAATTTATTATTCGAATAATCTCATTCTGGCCCCCACCCTCGCGGTAAGGAACACTTTTGACTGGCAAAGGTACTAAAAAAGCCGCATACCTATTTTATAGGTACACGTCTTTTAACAAAGTTTACTATTATTTTGGTGCAACAGCTACTGTTTCCCTATAGTCTCACGCCCAGCGAGAAGCGCCCCCACGCATCAATGACGGTCACCTTCGTGACATCCTGCTTGTACGAGAAACGGTTCATCTGCAACTGCATACCCGCGAAATAGCGGCTCCAGTTGTAGGCAATGCCCAGTCTGACGTCGATGTTCAGCTGCAAGCGGCCGTAGCTGGTGCTCTGGTCCGTCTCCCAGCATTCCACGTCTTCTAACCATTTGTCTTCACTGTCCATGGGCTTATACCGCTCACCGTTGGCCCACCGGCGCGTCTCCGGGTTCCACTCACCGTAGTCGTCGGGGTGTTCGCTGCCGAAATCCAGCATGTAGTTGAAGTCGTATTTATACACCTTCACGCGGTTATAAACACTCAGCGTAGGCATGGCCATCGCGTTCACCACAAAGCCGCGGAAGGGCACCCAGTTGAATCCGTAGCCCACACCGATGTTGGCCTGGTGAATCTTGATGAGTCCCGTGCTCTTGCTGCCGATGACGAACGGTGCATTCTTCGGGTCCGACAGGTCCATCGACGACTGATACCACGTGGCCCCGAGCAGCAGCGAGCCTGCCGAGCGGCGCTGGATGACCGACTGGTTGTAGGCAGCAGCCTGCGAATAGTGCCTGCCGTTCAACACGTAATATCCGTTGGCATACACCGAGCGGATCCATACCGGTGCATCCAGCTGACCGTGGAGCGAGACCTCTGCTTCCTTCTTGCCGTTAATATAGTCTGCACCCGAAAAGTCCACATCGTCCATGCTGAAACGTCGCAGCCGGAAGTTAAAGCCGTACTTGGCGCCAGTGGTGGAAATCGAGAAGTTACGCCCCGAGTTCTTGGCCAGCGAATACGAATACGAGATGCCCGTACCGCGATATCCCACCCACACGCCGACCGAGGCCGCCACGGGGGGCTTGAAACTCAACTTCCATTCCGAGTATTCATTGTATTCGGGGAAATTCAGTTGATTTTCGTAGTCCACGTTCACCGCACTCTCCTTGTAGCGCAGGATGACCCTCCACGGTCTGTCAGGCACCTCGATGAACCGCGGGTCCACCTTCCGCTTGGCCGCCGAGTCCAGGTAGTTCTGCACACGGTGGAGCTGGTTCATCAGGCGGCTGTTCTTCCTGGGGCCGGCGGCTGTCGAGTCCGCCTCCTGTGCCACAGCGCCCAGCGAAAGCAGCATCATCACCCCCGCTATCGCATATTTCCTCGTATTTACAGTTAGGTATTTCATCTCCAAGGTTCAAAGTTCAACTCACCCTCAGGCACATCATCGTCAGGTCGTCGTTGGGCTCCGCACCGTCCCTGTGGCGCTCCACCTCGTCCTTCAGCGTCTCAATCACCTGACGGGCACTGTCGAAGTGTGTGTTGTGCAGGATGTCCAGCAGCCGCTCGTCGCTGAACTGTTCGTACTGACGGTTCTCGGCCTCGTTCAGACCGTCGGTATAAAGCAACAGCAGACGGCCCTTCACCGATGCTATCTCCTCGCCCTCGTACTCCAGGCCCGGCACGATGCCGATGGGCACGTTCGGCAGCATCTGCAGGAACTCGCCGTGCTGCTCGCCGCCGCCGATGATGGGCGGGTTGTGGCCGGCATTGCAGAAGTCCAGGTGACCCGTCGTCAGGTCAATGAGTCCCACAAACATCGTGACAAACATATCCGTAGGATTCTCGGCGCCCGACAGCGCGTCGTTCATGCGCGTACAGATTTCAGCAGGTGGCATCTGCTGCGTGGCCAGCGTGCGGAACAGCCGCGTGGCCTGGGCCATAAACAGCGAGGCCGGTACGCCCTTGCCGCTCACGTCGCCCAGGCAGAAGTAGAGGCTGTCGCCCGTCAGCAGGTATCCGTACAAGTCGCCGCCGACCTCCTTGGCGGGAGTCATCGACGCAAACATGTCCAGTCCCTCGCGGTCGGGGAACACGCTGGGCAACATCGACATCTGGATGTTGCTGGCTACGTTCAGCTCACTCTCTATCGACGCCTTCTGCGCCGTGGTTTCCTTCAGCTCTTCGATGTAGCTCACCAGCGACTGCTGCATGTTGCCGAACGAATGGCTCAGCTGGCCTATCTCGTCCGTGCGCTTATAGTCGGGCAACCTCGTGTCAAACTGTCCCGAGGCAACGGTCTCAGCCTCCTGGGCCAGCTGCTGCAGGGGTGTCAGCTGGCGCGTAATGATGCGGATAAAGAACACCAGCATCAGCAACAGGCCTACTCCCACGATGGCCGCCACCGTGCGCTGCAGTCTCTCGAAGCCGCCGAAGATGTCGCTCTCCGGACACACGATGGCCATGCTCCACCCCGTCGTTCCCAGCGGCTTGTAGAACACATAGCAGTCCTCGCCGTCGACCTTCAGCTGCCGCATGCCCTCCTCGCCGCGCTGCATGGCGTGGCCCAGCCCGCTCTGTGCCGTGTCGGGTTTCTCCAGCGTCGCGGTAAAGATGGTCTGGTTCAGCAGTTTCTTCGAGTCGGGGTGCACGAAGTATGTGCCGCCGTGTCCGATCATGATGCTGTACGAGTTCGGGTAGGGCTTCACGGCCGATATGGTATGCGACAGCCAGTTCAGCGACAGTCCAGTGTTGATGACACCCACCATCCTGCCCTGTGCGTCCTTCAGCGGCCGGCAGTACGACGTCACCATCTCCTTCGTGTTCGTCAGCACGTCCAGGTCCATGTAGGGCTCCGTCCAGCACGGGCGGTCCAGCAACTGCGGCATCAGGTACCAGTCCATATAGAAATACTGGTAGGCGTCGCTGCCGCCCTGTCGTGTCCTGACGCTGTCGCCGTCGCGCCTGGCGTATGCCGAGAAGTAGCGGCCGTATTTCTCGAAATAGTACGGCTCGAAGGCTATCGAGCAGTTATAGTATTCAGGATTGTTCAGCAGCATGCCCTGGCTGTAGACGAACATCGAGTCGGGCACGTCCGGATGGCGCATCACCAGCCATTCCGTCATCTTCGACGCCACCTCCGCACGGTTCAGGATACCCGTCACATGCAGCGACGTGTTGTCCAGAATCTGCGTGGCGCGGTTGATGGCCTCCTGTCTGACGGCCTCCCTCGACTGCATAAACAGGAACCCCAGCGCTGCCAGGAAGATGACGGCGGCAAACACCACCACGCCCAGACTCAGCTTCACCGAGAGTTTCCGCTGGATATAGTTTACGATATTCCTCATGTCGTTGTCCTCCCCCCTTTTTATCGTGCTATCAGTTCTTCATATTTCACCTCGCGCTGCAGCATGCCGTTCTCCTTCATCAGCCGGCTGACCAGCTGCACCATGTCCCGGCGCAGACGGAACTCGCGCTTCTTCGACTCGCGATCCACCTGCAACCTCAGCACCTCCTTCAGCATCAGCCGCTGCATCGTGCGGTTCGTACCGATGTGGTCGCGCTCCACGTATTTCATCACGATGTCCAGCGTCTCCTCAGGGTGCGCCGAGGCCCACTCCCAGCCCTTACGGCTGGCCTGTGCAAAGTGATGCATCGCGGTCTTATGCTTCCGGTAGTAGTCCAGCGTCACATACAGACCGTCCTCCTGCACGTTATATCCGTGGTCGCAGAATCGGTACACGTTCTTCTCGGTCAGCTCCATGCCCGCCTGCACCAGCTGGTAGTATTCGTTGTAGCTCATGGCCAGCGTGGCGTCCAGCGCACCGCTCACAAACAGGTTCACGTTATGGGCAAAACGCACCCACTCGTAGTCCAGTCCGTCCTTGATGCTCATGCAGATGGCCAGCTGTCCGAAGCCCACGCTCCACACACCCACGCGCTCGCCCTTCTGCGTCAGCGGGTCCTTGCCGCGGGCCGACACAATCACCATCGCGTTATTCATCGACGTCTGCAGGATGTTCACCAGCTCCACACCCACATCGGCCAGCTCCAGCGCCTGACACAGCTGCAGCGTCGTCGCCTGGCTCGTCTTGTTGAACATGCGCGACATGGCCGACTGCGTCACCGACGGGTGCACGATGTCCACATCCACGCCGGCTTCGCGATAAAAGCCCTTCTCCTGCGCCACATAGTAGCCTGCAAACTGCGCCTGCGCCGTCCATTGCGGCGTAAACACGATTTTCTCCTTTTTCTGTCCCCACGCGCCGATGACTGTCAGCAACAGCGCCATTACCCACATATATCTCTTCATTTCTATTGTCAGGTGTCTACGTTCATAAAGGTTTCCGACATTCAGTTTGCAAAAATACACAAAAAAATCGGACTGACAAAATCTCAGCACGACTTTTCTCATTTATGAGGGATTTTTATCCCCCGCAGGGGAGGGGTGGTCGTTTCGTCCGACAGAATTTTCGTTTCGTCCGACGGAATTTTCGTTTCGTCCGACGGAATTTTCGTTTCGTCCGACGGAATTTTTATTCCGTCCGACGGAATGCCCGCAAGCATCCCTTAAGTCACTAATCATTTCCCCCCTTTCCTATATCCCGTTCAAAAAATATCTCCATCCCGTTCCAGTATTTTTTCCATCGCGATGCAGGAAAAAGTCTGTCGCGTTTCTCTGTGAACTTTTTTTGTGAATAGTTTGAAGGACGAAAGGAATGGTTAAGTGCTTGATTTATAATGAATTGGTTCTTTTTTGTGACTTTTTGAACTTTTTCTTAGAAAAAAAAATAAAAAAGAAATATGATAATAATAGTTTTCCATGAAAACAATTCAAAAATTCACATCACCCTCGTAAAAAGGCTGTCTGCATGGGCTTTTCGGCTCACCAGACGGCTTAGAAACTATTCACAAAAAAAAGTTCTGGAGGATCATGGGGACGGCGTGATACCATTTCCTTTGGATATTGGATCATAAGTCCCCCGTAATCCCGGACGAGATTACGGCTCATGCTGGCGAGATAGTCGGCTGGCGTGATGCCGAAGGCCATACACTATGAGTTATTTAAAAGTGTACTCGGTATAGTCTTCTCCGCGGCCATTCATGCGGAGTGTGCGCAGCGCCTTGCTCTTGGCGTCGACGGATAGGACGAAAGAGGTGAACAACTGGCGTTTCTTCTTACCCGCCGGCACGATGGTGACGGTGGTGGTGGTTCCCTTGGTCACGACGGTGATGTCGTCGCCCTGAGGAATGGCCTGCTGGTTGATGACTGCCTTGAGCACGGTATGGAAGGTGGCAAACTGGGGGTTCTTCTGGCTGTCGGTGACGTGCTGGCGTCCGCCCATCGTCATGGTGAACTTGGTGCCCTCCATCGTGAGCTGGTCTTTGCCGCCATCGGTGGAAATCGAGATATAGTCGGGCTTGCGGATGGTCAGCGTGCCTGTGGTGACGACATCGGTCTTGACGGCTTTTTTATGACTGGTCTTGGTGACCGTCTGCGCACTGAGGCTGGTGAATTGCACCAGCGTACAGATCAGGAATATGAATAGTCTATTCATCATTTCTTTCATTTCTTTCATTTCATTCATTTCTTTCATTTCTCATTTAAGTATAGAGTCCGCCGTTGATGGAAACGACTTCGCCGGTAATGTAGCCGGCACGGGGCGATGCGAGGAAGGCCACCAGATCGGCCACTTCCTCGGGGGTGCCGAAGCGCTGGGCAGGGATGGTTTTCTTGAGGGCAGCTTCGTCGAGGCCTTCGGTCATGTCGGTCTTGATGAAGCCCGGTGCAACAGCATTGACGGTGACACCGCGTCGGGCCACCTCCTGTGCCAACGCTTTCGTGGCGGCGATGATACCGCCCTTGGCAGCAGAATAGTTGGTCTGACCGGGCAGTCCTTTCAGTCCGCTGACGCTGGCCATCGAGATGATGCGTCCGAACTTATGCAGCTGCATGGCAGGTAGCAGGGGCTGGGTGACATTGAAGAAGCCCGACAGCGTGATGTCCACCACGCGGTGCCAGTCGGCCTCAGGCATCAGCGCCATGACGTTGTCGCGACGGATGCCGGCATTGTTGACGACGACCTCGATGTACTGTCCATCATGATTCTTCTGCCACTCGTCCAGCGCCTGGCGGGTCTGCTGGCTGTCGCTCACGTCGAAGGGCAGCAGTTCGCCGTTACCACCCGTCATTTCCAGCGTCCGACGGGCTTCTGCCTCGTTGCTGGTGTAATTGATAATCACTTGGTAGCCCTCCTGTGCCAAGCGGACACAAACGGCCCGTCCTATGCCTCGGCTACCGCCGGTTACTAATGCGTACTTCATATTGCTTTGAACATTGAACTTTGAACATTGAACTTTGTAATCTACCTTGGTCGCTTTGTACCTTTAGGTCAAAGAACTGTCAACTAAATTCAGCGTATTGAACGCCGTACGTGTCACGCCCTCCAGCCCGTGCAGCACCAGACTCTGGCCGGTCAGCAAGAGATTGGGGATGGGTGTCTTGGGCGACAGCATGGTCATCAGCGGCATGCGGCAGTCTTTCCTGACGCCGAAGGCTGAGCCGCAGGGCGACAGCGTATAGTCGCGCCAGGTGAGTGGCGTGCTGGTGTATCGTCGCTCGACCATCTCCGCCAAACCGGGTATGACGCGCTCGGCCAGCCGGATGCACTCGTCGGCCAGCCGATCCTTCTGCATCTCGTAGATCTGTCCGCGACGTCCTCTCGTCGTATCCTCCCAATGGCGGCACACCTCCCACGGCATGGGAGTGAGCAGGTCGACCTGACGTACGAACTGCGTACCGTCGTCGGGTACCCTGGCACTAACCATCACGCCACCGACACCGTCAACTTCCTCGGCGAAGGTCCATACGTTAGCCTTGCGGTAGACGTACTTGTTGTGGTTAAAATAGGGCAGCACGCCCGGTTTCAGCACCAGGGAGACGGTGAATATTCCAAACGTATTCTCCAAGGCATTGATGCGGCGGCGGAACACACCTTTCAGCAGCGTGGAATCCTTCAGCCAGCCGAATGTCAGCTGCGGGTGCACGTCGCTGATAAAGAGACGGCCTTCGAACACCCTGCCATTCGGGCATCGTGCCGCCACGATGCTGCCACCCGCCTCCTCGAGGCGCCTGACCTCTGCACCACAGCACACTTCACCTCCGGCAGCCTTGATGTCGCTGATGAGTGAATTGACTATCAGGTTGCCGCTGCCCTTCAGTCGCCAGCTGCTCTGGACGTAGCTGCTCAGGCTGTGGGCAAAATTGAACAGCGGCAGCGACTCGCGCCTCAGCTCCATCTTCATGGCAGTGGCCGAAAGGATGTTGACGAGCAGCGCGTCGTGGAAAAGTGTCGTCAGGTAGTCGTAGGCATTCACGTGACTGCTGTCCTCGAACGAAGGCAGATGACGCAACATGTCGACAAACTGCTGCAGGGCTTGGCGCTCCTGCGGGAAATAGCCACTCAGCGTGTCGGCAAAACGGTCGAAACCCTCAGCCAGCGGATAGGTCTGACGGCCTATCGTTATCTGGTCGAAGCCATCGGCGTCGAGCCGTTGCCAAGGCAGCTTGAGCAGTCCCAGCTGACTGAAGGCGTCGTGCAGAGGCTGTCCCTCGGCCAGTCCGCCCACATAGTGCAGTCCCGTGTCGAACTCCATACTGCCCCGGTGGTAGCTCTGCAGGCATCCTCCCGGCTGGTGCTGCCGTTCGAGCACCAAGACGCTGCGTCCGCTCTGTGCCAGCTGTCGGGCACAAATCAGCCCACCCATTCCACTGCCTATCACGATGACGTCGTACTTCATGGGCTACTTGCGATAAAGCCACCGGAAGACGGCGGGTTGTACGACATAGGACAGGACGATGGCCGAGAGCAGTCCGACCAATGTGGAGAAGCCCACGCTGCGGATGGCGGGATGCACGGCGAGCAGCATGCTGCCCACGGTGACTATCAGGGTGACTGCCGAGAGCAGGATGGCGGTCTTGTGATAATTGAGGTTTGAGGTTTGAGGTTTGAGATTTGCTGACAGGCCGTCGCTAATGAGGCCGTGCATGATGAAGATGCTATAGTCGACACCAATACCAAAGATAAAGGTGGATATGATGATGCTGATGAGGTTGAACTGCTGGCCGAAGATATTCATGGCGCCCAGAACGATGAGCCAGCTGAGCAGGATGGGCATGAAGCCCAGCAGGGTGTGCTTGATGTCGAACCGGAACGACAGCCACAGCACCACGAGCACGAAGGCCATCGACAGCCATTGCAGGCGGTCGAAGTCGCTGCTCATCTGGAGCAGGGTGTCCGTCGTATAATAATAGGTGTCGAGCACCAGCAGATGGGGGTCGCTGCTGACGGCATCGCAGATGCGCATATAGTCGCTGTCGCTACTGCGCACAGAGTCGTTCTGACAGCGCACGGAGGTGAAGCAGAGCCAGGTACCGTCGTACGACTGCTCCATGAGCGTCGACAGGTAGCCCTCAGGAATCAGGTTGGCCTTGTAGAGGGCATCGGCCTCGTAGTCGCCCCTGGCAGCCTGGAAGAAAGTCTCGAAGGCTTCAGGAAGCAGGTCGGCAGCAGGTGCCGTCGCTGCAATGAGCTGGCGGACGGTGGCCAGGCGGCTGTCGTCCCAATAGCGGTGCCAGACATCGATGCGTTGCTGCTGACGGTCGAGTGACACCAGCAACTCGTCGGTGGGCGTATAGCTCTTCACCAGTCCCAGGCGCTGCAGGGAGTCGAGTTTATGGCGCAGCACGCCGAAGTGATGGAGGGCTTCCTCCATGGTCTGTCCCTGACTGGCAAAATATTTGGTCTTGTCGCCGGTATAGGTCTTCGTGCTCAGCAGGTTCTCAGAATGCTCCACCATCGGGTTGTCGTAGCCCAGATTATGCATGTCGGCATCGAAATGGGTGCCGCCCACGAACCAGGCACCGACGCCAACGACAGCCAGCACGACGATGACGGCAATCAGCGGTTTCTTCCGATCGAAAGGACAGGCGTTGATACGCTCAATAAATTTGGGAAATGCATGTTGGGCGGGTCTTAACAGGTGCGGCAGCCAGATGAGCGAGAACAATGTGGTGCCGAGAATGGCAAAGGCTGCAAACAGTCCGAAGTCGCGTAGCAGGTCGGTTTGAATGAACAGGAGTCCTGAAAACGAGCCGATGGTGGTGATACAGCCCAGAAGGACAGGCTTCACCTGGTCGCGCAGCAGTTGTACGGGGTCGCTGACATACTGGTGGTGTGTCATGACGTGGAGCACATAGCTGAGTGCCACGCCGAGCACCACACCGCCGATGCCTAATGCCAACAGCGAGAACTGGCCCTTCAGCCAGTACATCATAGACAGTCCGAACAGCGTACCGAAGGCTACCGGCAACAGAAGCAGAGGGATGGCATCCCACCGGCGAAAGCACAGCAGCAGGAAGATGAGTACCAGGACCAGTGCACCAGCAATGGTCGTGGTCAGGTCGTGCTTGATCTGTGTGGAGTTGTAGTAGCCGCTGGCAGGTGTGCCGTGATAGCTGATGTCGACAGTAGGATGCGACTGCCGGAGCTGGCTGATGACGGTGTTGAGACGTTCGAAGAGTGCGGAGCCCTGACCGGTATTGGTCGACGAGAACCGAGGGGTCAGGAATGCCAAACACACCGTCGTGTCGGGCACGAAGAAATGATTGTCCACCGTCAGGTAAGTGCCACCGCTCAGCAACGACGTCATCTGTTTGGCCAGAACGTTGCGCATGCCCATGGGGTCGAGCTCGATGAGTTCGGGAAACATCTCGCCGAACTCGCCTTGCAGGTCGTCACGGTTCTGCTGCATCTGTCCGGCGAAGTGTTCACGCGTCAGCAAGGAATCGAAACGTGCGTACACCGCTGTATCGATATAGGCCGGCAGGTGGGCTGTCA
Organism: Prevotella sp.; assembly: GCA_015060485.1. Taxonomy (GTDB): domain Bacteria; phylum Bacteroidota; class Bacteroidia; order Bacteroidales; family Bacteroidaceae; genus Prevotella. The sequence continues at coordinate 91,579 of SUYI01000004.1, forward strand.
TGTAGTCAATGCCCTCGGGCAACAAATCCTCGTCTATCTTATAGAACAGGTTCTCTACCAGCGCCGTGTCGCGTTGCAGGGAATCGGCAAGGGCATCGCAGACAGCAGTTAGCAACGCTACTCGTCCGTTGTCTGAGTCATCACTCCCCTCGCCCTTTGGAGAGGGGCCGGGGGTGAGGCTGAAAAGCACAAACACCTTGTCCTTAATCTTCAGATCGGCAAAGGCCAGCTTGGTGGTGCCATCCTCATTCTTCGACGATGGCATCAGCTGGTTGATGTCTTCCTCTAGATGAATCTGCAAGGAGAAATAGCCGAACAGCACGAAGAGGCTCACCATAGAGAGCCAGCAGACGAGCCGATGGCTGTGGAAATACTGGTAGATGCGGACAAACAATTCTGTCATTGAACAAATATTTTCAAGTCTACTTCGCAAATCGTGTCGTCGCCGATGCAGGATTTCCCGTGACAGAGCGTCATGGAACCAAACGAGAAGCCCATCGTCACAGTTGTCGTGATGAGCTCATGGAGTCGTGGACGGCGCTGACAGAGGAAATGCTTCACTTCGGCAATCATGCCCACTGGCGGACGGGCGGCGCCCTGCTGCGTGGCCACATGTCCGGCAAGTGCCGAGGCTGACTGGGCGATATGCTCAATCAGTCCCGACGCTGACATTTCACCGTCTGGCAGCATGAAGTAGTTGTCCTTGCGCACAGACAACGAGGTCGTGCAGGATGCTCCCGTCAGGCTATCAGCCGTCGTGGGGGCCTCCCCTGCCTCAAACTCATCCACCATCACAAAGGGGTTGCGCTGGGGAATCAGCTGCTCTATGTCCTTACCAACGTACTTCATTTTTACAATTGTCAATTATCAAAGGTGCTGCTCGATGTAGTCGTACAGGTTGTTGAAGGTCTGGATCTGCTTCAGGTCTTCAACAGGGATGGTAATCTTGTAGGTCATCTGCACCAGGGCGATGAGGTCTACCAGATTGATACTATCCAGCGAGAGCGTCTCTTTCAGGTTTGCATCGGGGGCAAACTCACTCTGTTCTACTTCAAACTCTTCTTCCAGCAGGTTGTTGACCTGCGCAATGATTTCTTCTCTTGTCATTTTGATTTAAAATTAAACGATTATAATTAATACTTCAATTATTTCTTCAACCCTTCAAGTCTTTGACGATGAGCGTTGAATTGGTTCCGCCGAAGCCGAACGAGTTACTCAGGAACATGTCGAAATGCTGCTGGCGGGTCTCGGGGATGACGTTGATGCACTGGGTCACCTCGTCGGGACTCTCGAAATTCAGCGAACCGCCAATGAAGTCGTTCTTCATCATCAGCATCGAATAGACAATCTCCGACGCTCCGGCCATCCACATCTCGTGGCCCGTCTGGCTCTTTGTCGACGTGACAGGTACCTTGTAGTCACCGAATACCTGAGCGATGGCTTCGGCCTCACGACTGTCACCAATAGGCGTGGAGGTGGCGTGGGCATTGACATAGCCGATATCTGTGGGCTTGACGCCGGCACTCTCCAGACAACGGAGCAGCGAACGGGCAGGTCCCTCGACATTAGGTGTGGAGATGTGGTCGCCATTGCCCGAGAATCCCCAGCCGAGAATCTCAGCCAGGATGGGCGCTCCGCGACGCACGGCGTGCTCGTAGTCCTCGATGATGAGTGTGGCGGCACCACCGCTGGGCACCAATCCGTCACGGTCGCGGTCGAAGGGACGGCTGGCTTTTGTGGGTTCGTCGATACGGGTGGAGAACGTCTGCAGGGCATCGAACGAAGCGATACCGTACATATTATTCTCTTCCGCACCGCCACAGACGATGCAGTCCTGCAAACCGTTCTTGATGAGCAGGAAACCCAGTCCCAACGACTGCGAACCGCTGGCGCAGGCTGCCGATGCCGTCAGGTTGATACCCTTCAGGTGGAACAGCGTGGCCAGGTTCATCGTCACCGTCGAGTTCATAGACTGGAAGATGGCGCCAGAGCCACAGGCGGCCGTTGAACCGACCTGACGGAACTTGTCCATAGCTACCATCGTCGACTCGGCTACGGAGTCGTTGCCATAGATGACGCCCACTTCGTGGCTGTCGATATAGTCTTGTGTCAGGCGTGCCTGCTCCAAGGCCTGCACGGTGGCCACATAGGCATACTGTGCCTCCTCGGGCATCATCTGACGCACGTTGCGACTTAATACTTTCTTCAGATCGGGATGCGGCACATTGGCACAGATGGGCGAACGGAATCCCGCATCCATGCGCTCCTGACTGAACACGATGCCGCTACGTCCTTCGAACAGGGACTGGCGCACCTCGTCGAGCGTCGTACCGATGCACGACCAGATGCCCATACCCGTAATAACTACTCTTCTTTCCATATATTTTGAACTTTATGATTACTTGTTAATTATCAATTTCCTATAGCACCGACGGCGCTTGACATATTCGGGCTGAAGCGCTTTCCACTGCGACAGCTCGCGAACGTTTTCTTCCAGCTGCGGTCCCGTCTCGGCCCACTTGAAGCCATACCGATTATAAATAGGTATCAGGTCGTCGAAGAACAGCGCATTCACACCCATGCCCTGATAGTCGGGACGCACGCCGACAAGCAACATCTCCACCGTATCCTCGTGCTTCCACTTCAGCGCCTTCAGCAGGTGATACCAACCAGTGGGCCACAGCCGGCCATCGGCCTTCTGCAAAGCACGCGACAAACTGCCTATCGTGACGGCAGCCCCAACCACTTCGCCCTGTTGGTTGAGCACGATGGGCGCCATCTGCCTGTCAAGAAGCGGCAGGTAACGGTCAAGGAATGCCGTAATCTGAGTCTCCGACAGGGCAGAAAAGCCGAAGATGGGAGCGTATGCCTCGTTGAACATCTCGAGCGCCTGCCGTGCATAGCGTCGCGAGTCGATACCGGCATCACCCATCTTCACCACACGCAAACCAATCTGTTCACGGACATACTGTGCCGTACGACTATAACGTAGGGGTGTTTCCTTGGGAATCCCGATGCGTATCTGCAGCCAGTCGACAGCTTTCTGGAAGCCCAGCGCCTCCATGTGGCGCGGATAATAGTCGGGGTTCCAGATGGTATTCATCGTACCCGTCAGGTGAAAGTCCTCGACGAGCATGCCCTCCTTGTCGAAGTCGGTGATACCCAACGGACCTTGCAGGGTGTCCATGCCCTGCTCCTGGCCCCACTGCGCCACGGCGTCGAGCAGGGCGCGGCTGACGTCCAGGTCGTCGATGAATTCTATCAGTCCGAACCGTACCACCCGCTGTTGCCAGCGTTCGTTGGCCTTGCGGTTCACGATGCCGACGATACGCCCAACGGGAACATCATCGCGATAAGCCACGAAAGGCTGGACATCGGAAAATTCCAGTCCCGGATTACTCTTCCTGCAAAAGACATCAGCGACATCGCGTTCCAGGTCGGGCACATATTGTGGCACGCCATGATACATCATGCGTGGCAGACGAACAAAGTCGTCCATATCCCGTCGGCACGTCACCTTGCGAATTTCCACTTTCATTTCTTATTTTGGTTCCTATACGCTAATGGTGTCATCCCCGCCTCCTCACGGAAATACTGTCCGAAAAAAGACGAATTGGGAAATCCCAGCCGGTTCGATATCTCCTTCACCGACAGGTCGCTGTCTTTCAACAGCATGTAGCAGTCCTGCATCACGCTTTCCGTAATCCATCGCGACGGAGACTTGTCGCTCACACGCTTACAAATGGTGGAGAGGTATTTGGGTGTAATATTCAGAAGGCCGGCATAGAAAGCCACCCGCTGCCTTTTCTGCTGCTGTTTACTGAGAAACATCAGAAAGCGGTTGAACAGCTCCTTGTCATGGTCGGTCGACTCATCCTCATCCTTAACACTCATGTGCTCATGGTGAAGCAGGTCCTCGCAGATCAGCAACAGCATCATTCGCAGGTACGACTCCAGGATATCCTTCGACAGGTGCATCCCGCCACAGCGTGACAGCATAGGCATGGAGAGGTGCTGCATGTCGCTCATCGAGCCGTTTCCTGCTATGACGAAAATTTCCTTCATATACAACGCCTTGTTCCATATGTGAATCCTGCTGCCAAGCAACAGTTTCAGCATCCTGTCGCTCACCAGCAGCGCATGGGCCTCGACGTCGGTGCTGATCATCATGGGCTGGACCAACTTCCCTGCCGGAATCAGCAACATCTGTCCCGGCTGCACATTGATTTGGCTGCTGCCGCCCACCTCTACCATGATACGCCCCGAGCGGCACACCACAATGGAGTTATAATCAAACCTAAGCGAAGGCAGATTCCGAACCAGCCGCACACTGTCGATGTACAACACGTCTTTACCTATCACCTGAAGCGGCTCTCCGATGTTTTCCAGCGATTTCATTTCGTCCATATGCTCAGTCCATAGCGAGTCTCACTTTTCCCCCGCCACACTTTTTCGGGTGCAAAATTAAACATTTTCCGTAAATTTTCGATGTCTGTTTCTTCTCTAATAATAGTCATTTTATCCAAATACCACCAAAATGCCGCCCAAGAGCGACTTCCTAAGTGGAGTTTTGTTACGGTAATGTGTGGAAAGGACGGACGGAGAGGCCGTCGACTTTATATGCGCTATAAGTATTATTAACAGAACTACTGAATTGTAGGCCAAAGGCTAGATTTGCCAGTTCAGGATCAACAGGTTCAGTTGAACTCCAATAACAGCCAAAGGTGGTAACGTTTGACGAAGTACTTCCATTTATTTTATATCCTGCAGCTGGGAGAAAGAGAGTATTGCTTCCAATGGTAAACGTACAGCCATTTACACCATTCTGAGCGCCCCAAGCCTTCGTAAGACTGACCAGCGCCTCAACCTCAGTCTGGCAGGGAACATACCAGCCATTTGAAAGTCCCGATGTCTGGTTGGCAAAGGTATAGTATGTTCCATAGTGTTCAGGACAGAGGGCACCGGCATTCATCAGGGCGACGGCATTATTGCCACTGATAACAATGGCCGGGAGTCCACCCACTACGCCGATAGTACCAACGGCAGAACCATTGGTGAGTGCCGGCAACTTTGTCAGTGTTACAGTTGCCGTATAGCTCTTGCCATTAGCAAGGTTGGCTTTTTTCGGACCCTTGTACCAATTGCCTGCGTCGTCCTGAATGATGAAGGAATAGGTATGTTTTGCACCTGAGTTGTTACGCAAAGCGACATAGACATCAGTTGATGCAGTAGCAAGGGTGCCGGTGACCGCGCCCACCGTCTCGGAGCCGCTTGTTGCGATGCTCTGCACCAGACCAGTGGCAGCAATGCCGAAGGTCTTTACGCTCACGGCATTGGTACCATCGGTAAATGAGAACTTCGTGATGGACTGCTTGGCGTTGAGTGTGACACTGGTGGTAGTAAACGTCAGCGGACTGAGGGTACTTACCGTGAGGGTACCTTCTGCATAATCCTGACTGGTGGCGATACCTGCCAGTGTGCCCACCTGGCCGTCGTAGTTGGCCGTGGCGCTGTGATAGCGCAGCGTGACAATCTCATTGACGGCGAGGCTCGTTGCGTCCAAGGTTCCCGTCAGCGTGGTGCTCGCTCCGGTGCTCTGGGCTTTTAGGGTACCGACAATAGTACTACCGTCGGCATCCACCACAAATACCTCATCATTTACCTCAAAAACAGCATTGATGGCATTACCTTCTCCCAGTTCCAGCGCACGCGTTGTGACATCGCCCATCGACGCTGTGAGGGTGACAGTCCAGAACTGAGGAGCGTTAACGCCCTCGTCGCTATTGCTTGAACATGCGCAGCATACCAGCACCGCCAGCATTCCGCAAAGGTGCTTTATTGTTTTCACTTTCATTTCTTTAATCTGACCAACCATCATCCCCTTCATTTACTTGATAACTATATCCCCCAAGCTTAGCACTATTCAATAACAGTACCCTGCTGGTTTTTATTTCCACGACGTTGACGGTGGGCTTGTAATAGGTTCTTTTTGTTTTCAGCATATCTATTTCAATCTGACTTATCGTTTGAATACCTTTTGTCCATTCCGGATTACGATGCCATGATAGCTGTCGTCGACCTTCTGGCCTTGCAGGTTGTAAGAGCTGCCATCACCATTTTGTGAGCGCTGTGCATCGAGGCTTTCGATGTCCGTCATGATGTCCTCGGTAAAGCCGTAAGCTACTATTTCGATGCAATCATCGGTCAACGGCAGGTTCTCGAATGTCTGGGCATCATACGCCGTGAAGCAGTAGCTCATCGGTGTCATGGTGGTGCGACGGGATGGCCCGATGCGACGGAAGCAGCAGCTGTGAGGGATATCGGTGAAGACCAGTGCCCCATACTCATTCAACACGTCGTCGCTCTCGGGCAACGGCATCTGCCAAACATCGTAGCGCCCGGCGAATGTGGAGCACCAGTAGTGAAGCTCATAGAATGCCTCCATAGCCTCGTTGTTACTCATCAACAGCGCATCGAGTTCGATGCCCGTCTGGTTGGTCACTAACGGTTCGACACGAGGATGCTTGGCACGCACCAACAGCGGAGCTGCGACGGGCAGTTCCATTCCCTCTTCGACGGGTTCATAGACGACCGTCACGGCATAGTTCCCGGCAGAGCGTGGGTCTGTTTCCTCCCGATCGTAAATGTCGCTGAGGCACAGGATGTAATAGTCTGCGAGCATCTCCGCCGTAATCGTCTGAGACTCCCGTGGGTCAAGGAAGATGGGCTGCCATCCCTTGGCAGTCAGCGTCGAGAGCGGAGCACTCAGCGATGCCCTCCGCTGGCTGGCAGCCTGTGCGGAAGAGCCACCATTGCTGGTCTGCCTGCGTGCCCAGTCGGTTTGCTCGTACTGTTCGATGTGACCTGTAGCCTTGTCGACGTACTGCAGGAAGTAGCGGAAGGCCTGCAATCCGGTTTTGTCGTCGGCGAGGATAAAGTCGCCCTTGCTGTCGTTCCAGATGTACATGGGTTCTACGGCAATCCTGTCGGGAGTGATGCTGTCATAGGTGACCATCAGATGTGCGAGGTCTTTCTGGCTTGCCAGCGTAGCCGCCGTACCACCTGACGGCATACGGATGGTCATCGGTTGCGTGCGACCATCCTTGACCAGCTTCATCTGGAAGGCGTATTCAGTATCATTGGTTGTGCGGAACGCCAACGGCTCATTGGCTTCGACCTGATAAGGCGTATCGCTACTGATCAGTACGGTCTGGATGTTGCCCGTGCTGTCTTTCTCGAACCGGTAGAACTCCACACCATCATGGAACATGCCGGCATCGACGGTATAGCCGAAGGGCAGCACCCAGGGCTCGTAGGCTCCGCTGGTACCACGACGCTTGTAGGTAATCTGGTCGAACTGCACCACGGCGGAACAACTGAAGCGCTTGGCATCGATGATGGTCAGCGACTCAAGATGTCGGCTGGTGATGGCTGTGGTGTCACCGGCAACGACAATAACCGGTCTCGTCACGTCGAGAATACCCTTGGCATAGACGGGATAGTCGGCCTGTACCGTCAAGGCACTGTCTGTCTTGGCAGCATACCCGGTACTGTCGGAGGGACTGATCCAAGTCCAGTGGTCCACAGTGGTCTTTGAAGGATTGCTAATGGGATAGACACTGCCCTTGACGCTGTCCTGCAGGACGAGGCTACCCGTGGCAGAGCAATGGTCGACGACACCACTGCCTTTTACGTCTAGCGCAATGCCGGCAATATAGTTGTCTTCATTTTCGAATCCCTGTTTGCGGATGTCTCCACGGAAGTGGCAGTCGCTGATGATGCCTTCGTTGCTGTAGGCTATGCCTCCGCAATCCTTCGTCGTGACCATGTTTGCCTCGACGCGCAGATGACGCACCGAAGCCCCTTCGCAGACCTCCTTAAAGAGTCCTCGTCCGCTGGTACTATTGCTGTAGGTGATGGTATGTCCACCGCCGTCGAAGTGTCCACGGATGCTGAAGTCGCCGTTCCACTCGCCCAAGTCGAGGTCCTGAGTCAGATGGATATCACCCTCCAAAGTGGCATAGGCTGTGAAATCATGCTTGTCGTTGATGTAATACTGAGGACGGGCAAAAGCCGTGTTGCTATACGCTGGATGGTCATTCAACAAGTAACTGTACACCACAGCATGACTGCTATTGAGGACAGGCACGCTGTCGGTACCTAACGTCTGCCGCCATACGACACTGCTATCGCTCTTCTCACCATTAAGCAGATAGCACACCTCGCCCGAAGCAAAGCGCTCTGCCGTGTATTCCGATCCCATGGTGAACATTTTGTCTTGACCGACAAAAGAGACACTATTGCCCACGGCATAACAGTTACGCACCTGTCCGTTGTCGCTCAGACGTCCAGCGATGATACCGATGACCGAATTGTCAGCCGCACCATCAATGATGTAATTTTCGATGCCCAGACGCTCGACGACACCGCTGACCGTGTGGAAGAATCCTACAGCCTCAGCGTTGTCGGCATTCATCTTCATGTTACGGATGACGTGGCCGCCACCGTCGTAGTGGCCCTCAAAAGGCTCTGCGCTGGATGCCAGAGGAGAAGCCGTGCCCGCCATGTCGATGTCGGCAGTCTGCAGGATATAGACTTTGCTGTCCTTGGTCAAGCGGATATAGTTATTCACCGCATTCAGGTCTGCCAGACTCTTGACTTTAAACGGGTCGTTGGCCGTTCCCCGACCTAAATCGCGTATTGCTTTCGGTGAGACGGTGACCATGAGGTCCAAACCGTCGTAGCAGTTTTCATCGTCGGTCACAAACAGAATCGTCATCTCGTTCTCCGTACTGATAATCCTGCCAATGTCCTCCCTGACTCCGTCCTCCGTGCTACAGAAGACGTTACTGAAGCCGTTGCCGCTCTTGGCATGGTCGTTGGTGAGCACCTTCGTCTCATCGCCCTCATCATCGCCGTCGAACACTTTCATATAGTCGCGCGGCTTGCCGTCGCTGCCCAGTGCCTCGGTCGTGATAGTTCCGGTCAGCGTCATGATGCAATCGTCCGGAGCCACCAGCGTGAGTGCACCTTTGTAGTCCTTATCGTACAGTTTGTTGTAGCCGCCGTTGTCGTAGACCTTGAAGTACACGGTATCCGTCCGAAGCGTCACGACAATCGACGTGTCGGCAGGTACCTCATGTTCCCACACGGCATAGAGTGAGAGATGGTCTGTCGGCAGAACCCGCGCATCCTTTGGATAGAACGTGCCCTTGCCGTCGGCCGTGGTGTTCCAACCTGCGAAATCATAGAATCGACGCTCCTTGGCATAAGGTGCAAGCCGGAATTCTGGCGCGTAGTAGTTGTCGTCGGTCCTGAATGCCAGCACCGTCTGCACGTGGTCCACATCAGCATTCGAGTGCAGCGTAAACACTACCTGCCGCGGCTTGCTGCTGGTGTTGGTGAACACAATCTGGTCATTGAGCTCATAGCGGTAAACCTGTTTGTGGGTATTGCTGTCGGGGACGGGCAGACTGTCGCTCTTGATGGTCTGGCCCCATGCCGACGTGTTGTCACTCTTCGAACCGCCGAGCAGATAACATATCTCACCCACGGTGAAGCGGCTGTCGACGACATTCCTTTCGGAGTTGACGATGTTTTTGGCACCGTCCTGTCCGCCAGCCGACAATGACGGTCCGTCGGTGAACAGCAGTTCGCCCGTGGCGTTGCTGCCAATGTAGCCCACGATGTGGCCATAGTGCGTCCGCTCGTCCTCGCGTCCCACGACGGTATTGCGGTAGCCGTAGCAGCCTTTGATGCCCGAGTTGTCGGTCATTTCGCCCACCAAGGCTCCCACCACGGTCTTCGGGTAGTGGTTGTTGTCTATCGTACAGTCCTTGGCGTAACAGTTGCGCAACTGGCCGCCCGCCGTCAGTCGTCCTGCAAAAGCTCCCACGTGCGTTGTCTTTTCGTCGGCCCTGAACGTGCTGTTTTCTATGCCGAGTCGCTCGACAACACCACTGATGTTGTTGAACAGTCCTATGGATTCACCCTGATAATTTAGCATATTCATGTTGCGGATGATATGCCCGCCACCGTCGTAATGACCCTCGAACCCGTTGGTATATGTTCCGATGGGGACAATAAATGTTGTATCCTGCATGTCAATGTCGGCCGTTTGCAGCACATAGAAATTACTGCTCTTCATCAGTCCGATGCTCAACACGAGCCGCTGCAGATCCTCGGCGGTGGCTATCTTGTACGGTTCCTCGGCCGTGCCCTTACCCAGACTGCTGAGGTTCAGCGAGTCGTTGGTGTACACATCATTGTTTAACTTGAACAACATGGCATGGTCGCCCGACAGCACAGGAGCGTCGTCGTGGACACCGTGGTTGTCGACATTCTGGAACCATACGGGGTCGGGACTGCTGAAGCTGTTGTTCAGCAGATAGCACACCTCGCCGCTGGCGAAGTTGGCGGCCTGCAATCCCGGGTAGTACTCACAGCCTGAGGTAACACCATAGGCATTGCTGCTGACCACCTTGTTTCCATCCGTATAGCACCGTTCGAGCCGGGTACCACTGGCCATGTCGCTGCAGATGTATCCTGTTCTGCTGGCACTCAACGTGTTTTTGAAACCAAGACTGTTTCTGACAATGGCATGGTCGTACATATCGCCTACTATGGCTCCCGCAATGCCGTAAGTTCCGTTGTATGTCATGGAGCATTCCCTGGCAGAGCAGTTGGTGATGAGTCCGTTACCCCTCAGAAATCCGGCGATAGCACCTAAGCGTGCGTGATTTTCACGAGCCTTGAAAGTCGTATTCTCCACGCTGAGCCGGGTCACCGTTCCTGTGACGGTACCAAAGATAGACACTATGAAATCAGCACTGATGTTACCATTACGGATGCTGTGTCCTCCACCATCGTAGTAACCGTCGAAAACAAGCGTAGCATTACCTCTCGGATCATTATTCAGGTGATTCCACCATTCGTAGGTACCACTTTCGAGAGACATACCGGCATCACCGCCAATCGGTTCCCAATTGCTGCCGTTCATATCGATGTCGGCAGTCTGCAGGAAGTGGATGCCGGTGATCTTGTTGCCGTCATTACAGTATTTGGCCACCTTCTTCAAATCGGAAAGGCTGCCGATGCGGTAGGGATCCTCCGCCGTGCCGCTACCGGGGAGTGCATAGACTCCCAAGGGCTCGTTGGAGTATTTCCCGTCTTCGCAGTACACACGGCTGCTTTCATTGTCAAGCACGGGATAGGCATCGGGGTTCGGCTTTCCCGCCAAGTTCTGATACCAAGTGGGGCCATACGCCGGACTGCTGGTGCTCACCGCAGTCTTATCGTTCAACATCCATGTGATTGCGCCACTGGCCATTCTGTCTGTGCTGATGTTAACCTCACAGTTAGTGGCCTTGCCGCGATTATCGGGAGCGATACCTCCTCCACTGGTGAAACACCTGTCGACCGTGGCATTCTCCCGGATGATGCTGCTGAAGCTTCCGGCATGTGCACCGCCGAGGTTGTTGTTGGTTTCAAGGCAATGACTCATACTGGAATTCTTTTCCATTTCGCCCACCACACAACCCACGTAGGGGCCACTGATGGTGTTGCGTGCGGAATAGCAGTTCTGCATGCTGCCTGCACGCGACAGTTCATACCTATCTTGCACCAGCATACCGGCAATGGCTCCACAGCGGTCGTTCGCTTCGCTACTCTTGATGGTCACCTCCTCGACTCCCAGGTTGTGGATCGTGCCCATCACCCGTCCGAAGATGCCGATGCCTGTGCCGATGTTGGCCACGGTGGCCTTACGGATCAGGTAGCCGCCGCCGTCGTAGTCGCCCTCAAACGTCCGGGTATGGCCGATAGGCGTCCAACGGTCACCCCTTCCAGTGTTCTTCAGCACATCGTCAACAACGATGTCGCCCTCCTGGCGGAACCATACTCCACGGGTGTTGCCGCCGTTGTTCACGTAGTCAGCCAGCGTCAGCAGCCGGGCATCCTCAATGATGAACGGGGCGTTCTGCGTTCCCTTACCCTGCGGGAACAAATCCTTATACTGTTTCCACTCACTATAGACATCAGTGGTTCCACAGCCTACCGTGCATTCGTCGTATGCCGCCACCTTCGAGCCGCTGCCGTCTTTGTTGCTGCTCCATTGCAGCAGATATTTTTCCGCGTCGGTCAACCCCAGCGTGTGGTGTGTCGGAATGGTGACTGTGGTGGAGCCGGAATTGACATTCGACCTGTATCCGGCCTTGCTAGATTTCTGTATCGAGCCACCAACCGCATTATAGCGGATGAGGTAGTCTTTATTGGTGGGGCTGGGCTGGCTTTTGTTTCCACCACTGCCGCCAGAGCCACCTGGTCCAGGCTGACAACCCCATTCAGAGTCACTATCGCGTTTATAATATGCTTCAGCACCATTGGCTTGATAATCGCTTTCAGCATTTTTTCCGCCATATCCGCCTTTAGCGCCAACAATGTGAGTACCACTGGTTCCTTTCCAATCGACATTACCGCCGCCACCGCCGCCACCGCCGCCGCCGCCGCCGCCGCCGGTACCGATAGCAGAGGCAGAGCAACCACCGGCACCGCCGCCGCCACCGCCGCCACCGCCTGCAGTATTCTGGGAAATTGCAAAATTACCCCAAGACCAGCCGGGCTTTTTCTTGTAGTCACCACTACCACTACCACCGCCGCTGCCATATGCTCCAGCACTGCCACCCTTGGCTTCAACGTTTACTTTATCACCATTTAAGTATTCTACAAAGATGGTCCCCATGGCAAGAGCTGAAGTACCACTGGAGCCATTAGATCCACTGTTGCCAGATATAACCTGTGAGCCTGAAAAGCCTCTCAATGCAGAAGCACCGCTTCCGCCACTGCCGCCGTTGCCTCCTCGGGTACCGATGCCTGCGCCGGCACCACCACCTCCGTTGCCGCCATCGCCGCCACCTCCTGGCAGCATGCTATCGTCATTATGGGAAGCGTTTTCACCATTACTGCCTTTTTCACCATTAGCGGCATTGCCGCCCGTGGCGACTACCTTGCCTGCACCCTCGAGGTAGAGCGTGCTGCCCGATGGAAGCAGAATTCCTGCACCGGCACCTGTCCGTCCGTCTGCATTGCCGCCCGTGGCAGTAAGTGTAACGCCCCGAGGTATATAGATATGCACCGTAGAACCAGGGGCAATAGTCAGTCCGCTGTTACAGGAGCTGTTGCTAAACTCCATATTTCGAGTGACATAATAATATCCTGACCTCAGTGTCTTTCCTGAAGAGGAGCCTTCCGACAGAAACACCCAGTGTTTGCCCATCACTGGCACGGCCTTGCCGTCGACAACATGCCACGAGCCGGGCAGCCTGCTGTTCATCAGATTCACCACCTCGTTCTGGTCGGTCTTGTTATAATAGTCCACATTTGTCCAGCCGTGCTGGGTAATGGTGAAACTACTATTATTGGTTCCCCAGCTATTCCATTCATTCTTATCCGAATTGTAATCATTACAAAAGAACATCCAATGAGCAGTAGGCCAACCGCAATCATAGACACGCTGTAAATGCCAGCCGCCACCGTTGCACCAGCCGATGATTTCACCAGCATACGAATCGTCTGCATTATTAGTGATAACTTTACCATCGAAACGACAGTCGGACATATTCACAGTAGCTTTGTCAGAATGTCCGATGATGCCGCCGGCATGGGTGCTCGTTGAGTTCACCTCTACGGATACCCAAACACGGTCGATGTTGACGGTGGGAGAACCATTTGTTTGGCCTAAAAGTCCTGCGGAATGTATACCGCCATTAACTGTACCCGTTACGTGCAGGTCCATGATGGTGGCATCGCTCACATAGCAGAACGGGGCAATGGCTCTATTGTTACCACCGTTGATATTAACATTCAGCGTATGACCGTTACCCTCGAACGTACCTCGGTAGGGGTAGCTATCTCCAAAGCCAATGGCTTGAATAACGGAGATGTCGGCTTCCAGGCGGGCATCAATAAAATACTGGCCTTTGGCGGCCTCTACCATATCACGGAACTTATTCCAGTCCTCGGTAGAACGGATGGAAATAAATTCGGATTTAGCCGAGGCTTTCTCTATCCATAACGTGCTGCTGATGGTGAGCAGCATCGTCAGCGCTAAAAATATCTTTTTCATCGTCTAATCACTTTTCGTCCGTTTTGCAGAATAATACCCTTGTACGACGCTCCCACGCGCTGTCCGTTGAGATTATAAGAACTTTGATCATTGAACTTTGAACTTTGAACTGTCTCAACGCTTGTCGTCTCTCCTGTTCCGATGAACTCGACATTCACGCGGTCGCCCATCAGCGGCAGCAGTTCGTAGGTATTAGTGTTGAGCACGGTGATGCAATAGCTCATGGGAGTCGTGGTGCGGTTGTCGGTGCCGGTGGCATAGAGGAATGACTGGTTGTAGTAGCTGTCGTTGAACATCATACAGCCATATTCCGCCAGATCGGCATACTTCGCTGGCGAAGGCAAAGGCCATACGTCGAGTCGCTCGCCGAACGCTGCACACCAATAGTGCGGCATCTCGAAGTCGTCCGCGTCGTCATCATCGTCATCATCATCCATCCATGACTGCAGTATCAGGGCCTCAATCTCGGCACCCGTCTTTTCGTCCGCCAGCGGCTCGGCATCGGAACGCTTGGCTCGCACCAGCAGCGGCAGGGCAGCAGGCAGTTCCATGCGACTGTCAACCATCCAATAGACGAGTGTCACCACTGACAGCGGCTCGTCGCCTTCCTCGCCCACCGACTCGGAACGTGCATCAGCCAGACATGCCACCTCGTAATAGTCAAGCATACGGGCTGTGACGCTCTGCGGTTGGCGCGGGTCGAGGAAGATGGGCTGCCAGCCGTCGGCCATAGCCGAAGCCAGGCGTCGCGGCGCAGCGCCGGGGCTCTGACTGGTCGAGGCACCGCCTGTTGCCCACCCGGTTTCCGCGTAGGTTACGTATTTCTTTTCCACCTTGTCATAGAACTGCAGATAGAAGCGGAATGGCTTGATGTCAGACGTTCCGTCGGCAGGCACAAACAGCTTCTTCGCATTGTCCCATGTGTCGTGCATGATTTTCTCTTTGGCTGTCGCGGCTGGTATGCCGTCGTATGTGACGTAGAAAGTGCCGATGTCCGATGCCGACACGTCGTGTGCCATGTAGTTGCTGTTAGTGGCTTTGACAGTGATGGGGCCGTCGGCGTTTGTCAGCACGTACGACTTCACGTCGCTGCCGTCGCTCATGACCATCCAGGGGTCGTTGGCCCGATAGCTGACGGCCGTGGGCGCCTCGGTGAGCGTCAGCTTGTTGGCATCGCCGATGTCCAGCTTGTTTTGGCTGTTTTTCACAAACTCATGATAGTCCAGCGTCCCGTTGCCGGCGATACGGTTGAAGTCGAACGGAAGCACCCACTGCTCCAAACTGCTCATGGCTCGGCGCTTATAGACTATGCGGCCGACCTTGACGTCGCCAGTACATACGAATGGAACGCCGTCGGTGATGGTGAGTTCGCTGAGCGTCTCGCCAATGCCGACATGCAGCGTGTCGCTGCCCGTAATGATGCGGGGCTCTGTCCTGTCGAGTATGCCCTGTGCAAAGACGGGCCAGTCGTTGAGGGCAGCATGGGCCACATTGGTCTGTTCCTGGTATCGGGCGGTATCAGTAGCACTGACCCAGACGCTGTCGTTGACCTTGGCATCACTCTGGGCACACAGCGGACTCCGGTCCGTAGCATCCTGATTCGCCCGGCATATCAGTTCGCCCGTAGCCGAACAGTGGTCAATACGCCCCGCCTTGGCATTCACCTTGTAGGCAATGGCTGCAATGCGGTTCATAGAAGCGTCAGGCGACGGGATTCTCGATATCCTGCCACAGAAGTGACAGTCGCGGATGGTGCCTTGGTTGTCGTAGGCTATTCCGGCACAGTCAATCTCGGATTCTACGTATCCCACAACGCGCAGTCCTTCGAGCACAGCGCCCTTCCTGATTTTCTGGAACAGGCCCTTGCAACTTTCAGTGGCATCGTACCTGATGGTGTGACCGTCACCCCGGAAATGACCATTCAGCGTCACTTTCCTGGTCCAGTTGTGCAAGTCGATGTCCCTGCGAAGGATGTATGTGCCACTCTTGTCGCTGATAGCGCTCAGCTGCTTGGCAGTGTAGATGAGCGTGCCAACCTGCGTCTTGAAGGTGACCAGCACATCGTGGGCAGGCATGGTGAACGAGAATTCATAAACGTTTTCGGTATTGTCGTCAAACGCGCAGTTCTGAGCGTCGCTGCCATCGGGTGCTGACAGGACGATGCTCTCCAGGTGGTAGTTGCCCGATACCGTCACTGTTCCCTTGACGACAGTACCGGCACCTCCTGACATAGGCGTCAGTTCGGTGGTAACATAATCGGGCTTCGAGGTGGTGACGTTATAGAAGCTGTACCTGCTCCTAATGCTGGCAGCGAATACGGGATAGGCATCCTGCTGGTCCTTGGCCAGATCGGCGAGCTCGGCAGGCGTTGCAGCTGTCGCACCGTTACAGACCGTCGCACCTGCGTCCGTCACATAGCGGTTGTTCGCGATGGTGCTGTTATTCACATCATTGCAGATGACGTATGCCAGACCGTTATCTGCGGTCAGCCGGCCGCTGAAGACATTATCACTGACGGTTGCACCCCATGTCTGCCAGGCTATGCCGTAGGCCGTTGCACCGCTGATGTCGTCGCAGACCACATGGCAGTGCGAGACGGTACCTTCACGTGGACCGTTCTGTCCCGCCACGCCAGCGGCGACGCCGTAATTTTCCTTGGAATTCTTAATCGTACCGCTCACCTCACAGTCCTCGATGACGCCATTGTTATACATGGCTATTCCACCGATGTACGAATCCTCCCCTTCGATGTTGGCAGTGACATACAGATGGCGTACGGAAGCACATGAGTCGACGGACTCAAAGAGACTCGTCCGTCCGCTGTAGGTGATACGATGCCCATTGCCGTTGAAATGGCCGGACAGGATGGTGCCGCTGTCCCATCCGTCGCCGAGGTCAATGTCGTTCTCGAGATTGAACTCGCCACACTCCTGATGGATATCGCCCAGCTGTGCCGCAGTAGTGATGGGTACGATAAACTCGGGAGTCAGCGTAATCTGTGTGCCTGGCATCTTGAACGTATAGTTACCGGCACCGGTAGTGGCATCCACGTTGTCCGTCTTGTCAATGGCTATGCCGCCAGGCGAGGTCGTGATACGCTTCAACCTGCACCCTGAATCGGTTTTTACCGTGACCGTCACATCCTCGCCCTCACGCGCATTTTCATTGCTGACAGTAAGCGTTCCTCCGTAACAGTCATCTGTGTCAACCTTCACCACGTCTACATCCATCGTAATGGTGACATCCTTGTCGTCCATCTTGACAAAGTAATAGCTGACCTCACGGGCAACGGCATCGAGCGTGTCGAGAATGAGGCGATAGCACTGGCCGTTTCGAAAATACTTCATGCCGTATATGGCATGTCCCTCGTCAGCCTTTCCCTTGGCCCAGATGGTATCGCCTTCCATCGCCTTGACAGTCGTGCCCTGCTCGTCAGTAGCGGTGTTAATCAGCATCACAGTGGCATGAGCTTCTGTTTGGAGCGTTACCGTCGACTGCGTGCCCTGCGGCGTGTAGTCAATGGTCACGTCGGTTTCGCCCATTTTGAAGACAAGCACGTCTTCGTCTTTGATGACATCCCCGTCCGTGGGTAGCAGCAGACAGAGGTCGTCGAACATCGGACCCTCGCTCGTGTACTTCCTGTCAGGATTGTCGCCTTTAGCCGTTACCACGAACTTCAGCTCCCTGGCACTGGCGGCTACCTCGCCCGTTATGAATTTGGATTGCCAGCCTTCCCGTCCGTTGCTCATATCGGCAACGACCAGCGTATCCGCCATGCCGTCACCGATTGCCACGACACTTGCCTCACAACGCGGGGCGCGGTATGGATTCATGCTGGCAAGGGCGCCAATTTTCAGTTTGTTGTCCGTTTTTGCATGAGCAGGAAAAGTACGGCCCGCGAGTGATACCGTCTGTGACATGGTGTTATTGACACTGGCGCGCCAATAATTGTTGCCGTCGGCAGCGGTTTCCGTCACCATCGACAGACCCGCACCGACATAGTCGTTCGTCTCCGTCCAGCCTGCCATGCCTTGGTCGGCAAAACTGTTCTTCAGGGCATTATGGTAAACGATCGGGGTCGGCGTATCCTTGTCTGCTTTAGCCGTATATGTGGCACTGAATTGCTTAGGCATTGTAAACACTACGGGAATTTGCTGGTCCTTGCGCGCTACACCGGGATAGTCGGGAATCATCTCGGGGATATAGGTCTTTACACGCCCGGAGTGCTGCGTGTCGTTGACGGTCAGGGAATATACCCGCTCAGCCCCAACATCGATCGTGACATCCTGCAAATCGACCTTGAAGCGATAGACGGTTTTCCACCGGCCGTCGCTCTCCCGTTGCGGCTTGTCCACAAGCCACCACGACTGGCAGCCCGTAATGGAAATGTTGGAAGGGATATATCCTTTATCTGATATCAGGGTTACCTCTACCTCTTCACGAGATTTCGGAGCAGTATTGCTCAGTTGCACATCGACGTGAGTATTTCCCTCAATGGTAACATTGTAGTTGCTCTTGCCAAAGATCGGTGTAATATACACGGTCTCGTTCTTCGAGGGCATATAGACGGAGAGGATGGAGTCGGAGGTTCTTTGACAGTAGGACTTGTCAACACCGACAACGTTTACATCCACCAGGTCGTTACCCGTCTGGGGAATAATCTTCAGCTGGATGGGCAGCCGGGGCACATTCCATGCCACGGTGTCAACGCCCTCCTTATGACCATAAAGCGCCTTCAGCGAGTCGCCATCGGCCTGATGAATGACCAGCTTACGCAAGGGAGTGAAGAATGCCCAAACCTCAACGTCCGCATCGGGCATGACGAATTCGAAGTCCAGCAGGCTGGCCCGGTCATCGGGATAAGTAGCCTTGGGGGTAGCCGACTGTTCTGAAAGATATTCACCGTTGGCATTCTTGGTGGCATAGTAAACGCCTCTTGACATGCCGTAGCCCTCAGACGGATGGCTATATACCTTCACTATCGTGCCGGCTGCGACATGCTGCATGGGAATGTCAATGCTTCCGTTTTGATTAGCATCCGACAAATTGGTACGTAAACTTACAGTATGCTCTCCTGCCCAGGAAGTGAAGAATGAAGAATGAAGAATGAAGAATGCTACGCACAGCATATTCCTCATCGTCATGCCTGTTTTAACTCTCATCCGCCTCATAATTCTCTAAACTTTAAACTCTTATCTTTTGATATACTTCATACCTTGATAGATATAGAGTCCATTCGGGAGTCCGCTGAACGGATCCTTCGTATCCGTCACCCTGCGTACCACACGGCCTTGCATGTCGTAGACATTGGGATCGATACGGTTCTTCAGTGACGACTGTTCCACCGTAGGCACCTTGATGGCCGTAGGATACGTATTGGCCTGCCAAAAACCGTAATATTCATGATACCTGTATGGACGCAAAGTGCTTTCCGGCGAATTATCATCGGCCGGTCCGAAAGCCACAGACTGTGCCAATGAGCCATCGTTATCATAGATAAAGTATAAGCCGTCGGTGAGAACGAGTCTGCCGTTAATCACTTTTTCAATACGAATTTCCATGAGATACTCGTCGGTAGCCCGGAGGATAAAGTGTTCACGGCAGGGTGTCACGTCATCGGCGGGGTCAATATAATAATACATGATATGGATGGTATTGGTGAACTCGTCCCAATACTCAAAGTAAGACTCTTCTTCTGTATCATCATCCAGGTTCTCGCTGTCGTATGTGCTACTGAATTCCAAATGCGTTTCACCTGTGATGCGGTCATACGAATATCCATTGGTGTAGGTGGCATTGCCCGTGGTCTCGTCATATTTCGTCTCCAGGCTCCAGACGGGCTTCAGTACACCGTCGACGTTCTCCTGATAGACGATGTCGTAATTGTTCTTGAAACTGATGCGCGACGTCAGCGAAGGAGTGCCGTCCCTGCCAATAGTGTATTCGTCGATTCGTTTCTTGTCACCAGTGTACACACACATCGTCTCTGTCTTTGCAATCACATTGCTTGATGATGAGACGTCGTATTCTGTCATTTTGAAATACGAGGAGTCGGCAGGAAGTATATAGGACTCGAACGCCAACAGACGGCCTCCGCTGATCTCGTCGTACATATTGAAGCCCTCAGGAGCACTGCGGGTGACAACATACAAGCGCTCGAAATCGGCATACTGAACGGAGTCGTCGCGCAAGACTTCTTCAATGGTATGGCCTAATGCTGACGGTGAGTTCTCGTCCACGTAGCCGCCTGTCACCTCGTCCTCTTCCCCTTCATCATCGGAATCATCGCCTTCATCGCCAAGGGCTGCCGAAGCAGCACGCCACATAACAGCACTACGCTTTGTCTGGATGGCACTGTTGGCCTTGGCCTGAATGGCGGTATTGACTACGGGGACAGGATAATGGTCGTCCTGTGACTTCTCGAAGCAGGGCGACTCGCTTTCCGCGTTAAGCAACTGAACCATCGCGTATGACGTCAACACGTCGTGACTGACCTGTGTGAGACCGGGACCACTGGCCTGAGTAGAGAAACAATGACGCAACGTGGTGGTCGGCAGCTCGTCCACCGCGCCGTCAAGAACGTTGGTGGAAGCACCGTAACTGTTCATGATGTGTCCTAGGGGCATGCCGCACACCATCGTATTCCACAGGCCGTATGACCTGATGCCGGCTACCGACCCACAATTCTGGATGCTCACCTGCCTGTCGGCATAACCCACGATGCCTCCCACATTGTCGGTACCTTCCAATGCTCCGAAGCTGGCGCAGTTGACGATGTCGCAGTTGGAGGCATATCCTACAATGCCACCCACACATGACTTACCCCTGAGGGTGTTTCCGCTGTCAAAGATGAGATTGGCAATGACGGCATTCTTCAGGAGCGTACCCTTTGCCACTCCCACAAAGCCCAGACAGTCGAATCCCTGATAGGAATAAACGATGCCGCGAATGCGGTGGCCGTTACCATTGAGCACGCCCTGGAACGGATTGTCGAAGGTTCCTAAGGGCACCATCGTAGTATCTTTGTCGAACACGAGGTCGGAATGAATATTTACGCCGATATTGCCGGGAATTCTGCCCAGCCCTACCATCTCGGACAACACGTGCATCTCACTGGCATAATAAATGTCGTACACCGAACCGTCGGCACTGGCTCTTGGCTTGCGCAGATGACATACGCGGCATACGCCGTCGGCATCGAAATCATGCTCCTTCACATCATAAGTATAGGTTATTTCCGCATACGGACAATGCTCACACACCGACACGGAGCCGGCATTACTCATACAACTGGCTTCCGTGCCAGAACGCACGACCATGCTGTGCTCCTTATATCGGGGAGCTATCGTGATGGTGCTGTCCTTGCCACAGACGTCGCACGTGGCATAACTTTCACCGTCCTGGCCGCAGATAGACTCGCGCGAGACTTGCATCTTGCCGAACTGATGGACATGGATGGACAGGTTGTCAATACTTCCTGCGATATTGCACTTCTTGGCACTAAAACGGGTTTCGATTTCTATATAGTGTTTTCCTTCTGTAATCTCAACCCTGTCTAACTGCGCTAAGATCATTTCGGGGTCGCTATGATCAATAGCGATATGGCCATCACATCTCACGGTGAAAGAAAGATTACTTTGCTTGGGAAGTTTTCCACCTGATTTCGAAGCATATATTTCTAGGAACAACTTGTAGGAAAGACTTGCCGTTTTTCCCGCAGGTACAGTGATGCTGAATGACAGAACGGAACGGCTATTCTTCGTCTCAAGCTGTATGGTATTCACATTGGTAAGCTGCCGATAAGCACTATCCAACTTCACATCAGTAATCACAATACCGTCACTGGATGTACCTTCCACAAGACACTGAGCCTTAACCGCTGTGACGTTTGACAAGTAAAAAAGTATAAAAGTAAAAAGGTATAAAATTTTCCTATTCATAACACTAAACTCTAAACTCTCATCTCTAAACTCTCTAATCGTTACTTGTAACGCTTTGTACCTTTAGGTCAAAGAACTCCTACTGTTGTGACGCCGCCTCTGGCAGTACGGCATCTGATCCACTGCCACAGATGGCTGCGGAGGTGTTGCCCGAAAGGCTGCCGCCGTCGTTCGTACCGCAGATGCTGCCGGCATAGTCGCGCACACCGCCAACCCATACATTGTTTTCGGTGACACAGCCGGTGATGGCGCCTTTGTTCAGTCCGCAGATGCCGCCAAGGTTCATGCCGGTACCGATACTGCTCATGATGGAGAACAGTACATGGCAACCTTTAATCGTACCTTGGTTGACACCAGCCACAGCACCGATATTATTCCAGCCACGCATGTTGCATGCGACGAGTGACACATCCTGCACGGTGGCTCCCTGGGCTATGGTGCCGAAGAGACCACGAGGGGCGCAACCAGCTACGGGGTCTTCCGTCTGGAGTGTGGTGATGACATGACCGCCACCGTCGAAGGTCCCCTGGAATGCCGTGCTGTCAGTAGCACCGATAGGATTCCAAGGCAGTCGCATGAAGTCGTCGGCAATGAGGTCGTTGGCAAGACGGACGTTGGTCTTGGGACGGCGGTTGTTCACATAGTCGGCTACCCAGTAGAGGTTTCCGAAACTCTTGACGACAAATACGCTGTCGCTGCTGCCGGCGAGAGGTTCCGTTTCAGGACGTTCGTAGGGATGGAGACAATTCTTGCGGCGGCAGATGCCGTACTGGTCGTAGTCATGGCCCTCGCCGGGTTCTTCGAAGTATGCCCGGTGATAGCACTGCCTGCAGGTATATTCCATGATGACGTACTCGCAGTTGCGGCTCTTTTCCGAACGCAGATCACCGAACTCATGACGCAGCTTCTTCATGAATCCGCAATCACAGTAAATCATGTGATAATCATCGTCCACGGGAATCTTCTGCTTGCCGAAATTGACGTGATCAGCGGCAATGACATAGTCGCAAACGAGACATCGCTTGTTGTGGCTCTGCCAGTCGGACGTATAGGTAGCCCATTTGTGGTCTTCATATACGATCTGTTCACAATCATCACATTTCTTATAGTGTTTATTCGCACTCAGCTTGTCTGTCTTTGGCAGTTGCATCCAGGTGTCGATGCCGTCGTAGAGCTGGGGGAAGCGGTGTGGCTCCTCCTTGGTGAGTCCGCA
Organism: Prevotella sp.; assembly: GCA_015060485.1. Classification (GTDB taxonomy): domain Bacteria; phylum Bacteroidota; class Bacteroidia; order Bacteroidales; family Bacteroidaceae; genus Prevotella. The sequence goes on from SUYI01000004.1 coordinate 114,854, forward strand.
CTGGTCGCGGTCACAATAACGAATATGGGTGGTGATGTCTCCATCAGAAGCGGTATCGGTAACCTTCTTCTTGAATTTGGACTCATGGCTATGCCAGGCAAAGACGAAGTAGCGTCCGCCGCCGGCATGCCCGCCGCTGTAGGTTTCATTTGAAGTCAGATCCTTAGGCTTGCTGGTAGTGACCTTTGCCGAACGGAGCACCTTCTTGTTGAAATCGTTGTTGCCGGTGCGGCTGACATAGACATGGGCCTGCTTCTCGTAGGCTCCGCCAAAAATGCTATAGTTACGGCCGTTGAGTCCGCCTTGGTAACTTTCGTCCTTATACTTATCGGCCTGGAAGAAGGGGACGGGTGTGTATTTCTTTCCTCCTGATGTATACTCTTCGCCAAAGCTCTTCCTTATCTCCACAGCCACATCGGTGATGTATTGGGTCGTATCGGTACTGTTCTTGAAGATAGCAAACACACAGCCACCGCCACGACCCTTACGGAAATCCAGATCGGCACTGCCGTCACCGCTATAGCCACTGGCTTGTGCGGCAAGATCCTTATACTCCTGAACGGCAACGACTTTTATCTCCGTCACCATACCCTGCGCTCCAGCGGAGGAAATGAAGAATGAAGAATGAAGAATGAAGAATGCTGCGCACAACATCCACTTCAACATCTTCGTTCCTGTTTTCACCCTCATCCGTCTTATGTCATCGTTTGTAATCATAAACTTCAAATCTCAAATCTCAAAACTCAAATCTCAAATCTCAAAACTCAAATCTCAAAACTCTTCATTTATGTTGAAAGTCCCTTCGGCGCAACAGTAATGCCTGGCCTATTTTCTCGTTTTCCAGCGGTGTAACAGCGGATTTCTTCGGTTCCAACCAGAAAATACCATACTGATTCTTTTCGCTATCGAACAGGATAAACCGCTTGTAGCCGAAGAACGAGGGCGTTACGCTCATTTTGATACGGTCGGAAGCAAACACCTCGCCGGAGTAATACATAAAATTCACTATCTCGTTCGTCCTCACCGTATTGGCCACCTCGTAGCCCACGGGGACATCCTTCAGCAGGGTGCGTATGGTGTTCATCGCCGATTTGTCTTCGCTGGTGTTGGCCATCACACCCTGGTGCAGGTAGTAGGGGCCAATCTTCATATTGGCCGTGCAGGTGTCGTTCCACATATAAAGGGCTGCCTGACTGATCGTGGCAGCGGTAGTGTAGAACTTGATGCTATCGGTTGGCGAGATGTCGATATCGCCGTTGTTATAATAGATGTAATCATCGTAGTTGAGTCGTACGAGCGGGGTGACATAGGCCTTCGCCTTGTTCTCCGCACCCTCGAGATACTGCCATGTGATGGTGAATAGGCTGTCGTCGCTGCATCGGCGGCCAAGGCCCTCGCGAACCATCTTACCACCAAGGGTGGGATAGAACACCGTATATTCCACATTGTGGACGTATTCATTGATGATCTCGCCGATGATCTCGTTCTGGACGACAACCTGATTGGTGACGGAACGCTGGGTGAGTTGGAGCGCGGAAGTCGGGATCTTGGCATATATCGTATTCCTCGCACGCGGCATGACGCTGGTCTCGTAGGCAATGTGCTTGCCCACCAGCAGGTTGTAGAGTGAGGCGACGCTGGGCTCGGTGATGAGGTCGGAAATGGGGGCCACCTTGATGTCGATGAGTTCCACATTATTCTCGTCCTTGTCAGCACTGGGGTCGAACTTCAGCGACTTGAACCACTCGTCCACAACCTTGCTCTTCAGCGCATTGTCGTCGCTTTCATGCAGACCCGACAACTGCAGGGCGAGGGCACTGTTGCCGCCAAGAGCCTCGATGTGAGTCTCTCGGTCTGTCTTCGTATTGATGACCCAGTCTTGTTTCGCTGTACCGTCGGTGCTTCCAATGCAATAGAGGAACGATGCACTGGCCTGCTGCTCTACCGAATTGCGCGAGTCAACCACATGGCGGTTCATGGTGGTGCTGAACTTCAGCTTGCCACCCAGCTTGGCATGATAGATGACGTGGGTGCCGTAGGTCTGCAGCATATTCTGGAGTATTCGGATGGCCTCGGTGTTATTATTCTTGTCGATGGCCTCCTTGGCGAGCCTCTGGTAACGGAGGAATCCCGGAGAAAGGGCTTCTGGATGCTCACGGGCGATATAGTACAGGTCGTAGGGCTCCATATGGCGTGATGCCATGGTCAGACCGTCGTAGATGGTGCAGAAGGCGTATTCGTTGCTCGTCATGTCGGTCTTGTTATAGGTCGTTGAGACTTCGGCCTGGAAGAGGATTGCATCGACTTTCACCGAGGCGTTTGCCGTGAGCTTCTGGCATATCGTGATGGCATCGGTACCACTGTAGACATGATGGTAGGACGACGGGGATATGTCGTCGACGATGGTGGTAGAGCCGTGCTGTTGGTCGAACTTCTGAATATACGACAGGTCGATGACACGGTCGCGCACCTCGTCGTAGTCGCTGTACTTTCCGGTGCCGTTATAGCCGTAGCCCACACCGTAGCTGCGATACAGGTCGCCGATGTATTCCTGGCGCTGTGCGGCATGCACCCGCCTCCAATGGGCCTCGCTGTAGGTGCCGTTGGCATTCTCAGGGTTGTATTCCTCAATAGCCGTCAGCACGTCGACATCATCTTCACGCGTACAGGAAGTGAATAGCAGTGAACTGTGAAACGCGATAAGCGCTGAGTATAGAATAACCTTGTTCGTTTTCATAAAGTTCAAAACTTGTCAATCGTTATATATATCGGGAAAAACTTGAAGAACATCTGATCGGAGTAGTTGAATGCCCTGACATACTCGGGATATTCGAGCAGCAGGTCTGTTCCCGAACCACTCAGACGCAAGATACGTGCTTGACCGGCGTCGTTGGTAATGACCGGCATGCCCTGACCGTCGTTCTGCGCGGGATTGGCTAACGTCTTTGTCTGATTGGGATGCGCGATGACCCAGTAGCCGGTGGGCCAGTCCAGTCCGAGCATGTTACGACCGTCGTATGAACGGTCGTAGAAAATGATCATGCGGTTGCCCAGCATACGGGTGATGCTCTTCGACTGTTCCACGGTGGGCAGACAGTCGTTCAGACCGATGGCCTTGACCGACTGGCTCACGGCGGCGGTCCACTGTTTGTTGCCCTCGTTGTCGTCGGTATGGTCGTTAACGCGCTTGATGTTGTCGCCTCCGTCCACCAGACAGAACCAATAGCCGTCGTTGTTCTTGTATAACGTGCCGTTATGGTCTTTGTAGCTTTTCTCCACGAATTGCTTGAACAGCTTGTCTTGTTCCCAGTAGCTGCGGAGACCGTCGGTCTTGGGCTGCACGGGGCGCACCGACCAGAAGGTGCTGGCTACCTTGGCAACGGTAGTCGGCTCGGCAAGGGTCGCTGGCTGGGTGCTGAAGACGGTAGTACTATATGTCTTAGGCGCTTTGTCGGCCGTGGGACAGGGCTGCGGATGAACGGCATTCCAGTAGAAATACACATTCTTCAGGGCGTGGGTCTCCGGGTCGAAGAGATTACGGATAGCTGTACTGTCGCTCTCAGCGAAGATACTGTCGGAAGGTGTGTAGACCGATGCGCTGCCCTCCCAGACGACACGTCCCGGACGATGGCTCTCGTCACCGACAAACAGTCCGGTATACAGGAACGGACGTACCTGTCCATCGGCACCGCGGATGAGCGGGTAGGCCACGACACAGGGTTTGTCGCTGCGGATGCTGGGAACATACTCCTGACACATGATGCATGCTTTATTGGAATCCACCGCGGCCACCCGCACATCGGGACCGAAATTGCCTGCAACGGGCATGACGCCGTAGTCGGGTTCAGTGACCTCCTGCATGGGAGCCTCCTTCTTCAGGTACAGCTCGTAGGCCCGGCGCAACACCTGACGGGTGGTGGCATCCTCGAACAACTCATAGAACGGCAGATAACGTCCGCCGATGAAGGAGGCATTATAGGAGTTGGGCTCGATGCTGATATGGTTGGCCCAGCCGTAATAGTCGCCGTCGCTGATTTTCACTTCGGCAGCCTTCGTTTCATCGAAGGTCCTGTGAAGCTTGGCACAGTCGTCGGCAGAACCGCCCTTGACGCTGACCTGTCCATGATATTGAACGCTATGCTTGGAAATCTCGCTGATGACCTTCGAGTTAGTGGTCTTCGTAACCTTCTTGCCAAGGATGACCTCGCAGACCTGCTGCGTGGTATATACCCGGTCGACGCATGAGTCGCGGTTGATTTCCATCTGCAGCTCTATCATACCACCCAGATTGGACGATACCACGAGGTGCGTGCCGTACGTCTCGGAAAATTTGGTGGCATTTTCTTCGGTGATGCCGCCCTCGCCGTTCTTGACCAGTTCGGCGACAGCCTTGCGGAAGTCTGCTTCCAACACGCTTTCTGCATTATCCAGCTCGTCCAGATTCATGCAACGCAGAATGCCCGCATCGATGGTCATGGTAGCCATGATGTGCTTGATGAACAGGTGGGCCTTGTAGCAGTTTTTCCACTTGCCGGTATATGTCGTCTTATTATTGCGGTAATACTTGCCACTACCAACTGCTTTACTATCATCAACAGTGAACTTGGTTTCCTCGTGGCCCAACTCCTGCAGGGTGTTTCCGCTGAAGATGTCCATCGACGTATAGTGACGAAGCTCGGAGCTGATGATCAGCCCATACTCTTTTTCGGAAGCCTTGAGGCGGTTGATATTGATGACGGGCTTCGTGGAAAAACTACTGTCGTCCATCACATTGCCGGCAGCGTTATAGGCATATCCCAGGCGCTGCAGTTTGACCTGTTCATCAGAGTAGGCCCTCGTAAACCGATAATTACCGTCATCAACTCCTGCATCCATTAGGTCATCGGAACAGGACGTCGTTAAAATGAAGAGTGAAGAATGAAGAATGAAGAATGCTGCGCACAACATCCACTTCCCCATCTTCGTTTCTGTTTTCACCCTCGGCACTCTTATATCATCGTTTGTAATCATAAATCTCAAAACTCAAATCTCAAAACTCAAATCTCATAGTTCACTCGTCTTCGTAGTTACGCAGCGATTTATCCATATAGTTCTTCAGGATGGTACGCGTCTTTTGATCGTATATCACCTCGTAGATAGGCACCAGACGGATGTCGATGAGCGCAGCATCCTGAGGCGTCACCGTCGCCTGCCACTCTTTAAGTGTCTTCGTATCTATCGTCGCCTGCTGGCCCGTAGTGAATGCCGTCACCAGCGACACGTTGCCGCCACGGGCGGTGATATGGCTCTCAGAATTTCGGCTGCACTTCATGGCTGCGTCGTGATATTCCGTACTCATACTGGTACCGACGGTGATGAATTTAATCTGAACAGACATCTCAAGAGCCACCTTCACATCCAGCGAATTGGACACAGAGTCCATCCGCGTGGTGTTGTAGTAGTCGAGCGAACAGCCTAAGACAGAGCGGGTCACGAAACCAGAGCCTACCTCGTCGATAAACTCACGGCAGATGCCGCTGGCTGCAAATGCCGACGGAGCGGCATGGATCTTACGGATGAACTTCTGCATTACCTCTGAGAAGCCAGGGGCATACACCTCACCAAAGACGGGCACCTCCTTGGCCAGCGAGTCGGCATCGATGCTGGGATAGGTGTTCTTCACTCGCGTCGAAGCAGCAATGGCGTTGGCCACCTGCTCGCGCAGATTCAGGTAGTTCAGGTCGCGCGAGAAGTAACTCTGCTTCATGCGCATCATCGAATAATAGTTCTTCGTGGTCGAGAATTTCTTCTTGTTGAAAGCTACGTCCAAGTCTAAGGCGAACACACCGACATCAAAGCCTATGCCGATGTCCAGCGACAGCTGGTCCTTCAACTCCTTGATGCTCTCGCTGTAGAAGAACTTCTGCTCGTTGACGGGAATATAGTCGTCCTGGATATAGGAGGTGTTATACTTCCGCTCCATATCGCGCAGACTACGCATATTGAATACCTCCATATCGGTGCCCACACAGTACGACTCGTTGTCCCTGTAGGTGTAGCCTGCACCACGAATGGCACCAATGGCATCTTCCACTTTCTGCAGCTCTTCGGAAGTATAGGCACGGGCAAGCCACGACACCGGACTGTTCGTCGCTTCGGAGTCGACGGCAGTCTGAGGTGTTTCCTGAACAACGGGCGTTTCGTTGTCCCGACTGCACGATGCCATCGCCAGCATGCCTGCTGCTATATATAATATGGTGTACTTCATTCTTACTTATTACCTCTTACTTCTTACCTCTCAATTCTGCGTCCGCAAGATATAGTTCACCCTGTCTTGCACCTTTCCCGTAAAGAGATTTGCAATAGATGCAATCTTCACATCGGTCATGGAGCACATCTTCAGTTGTTCGCTGTCGGGGGAGGGTGGGAAGTTGACACTCTCCATCCATTCCTTGATGCCCTGTGGTGAGGCTTTCAGACCCGAAAGCACCTCGGTGACAGCCTGTACGTTGCCGCCACGAACGTGGATGTCAAGGCTGTAGCGGTCACGGGAAACCTTCTGGAACTGCTCGGTAGCCACGCTCGTCGAGGCTTCAGCACCGACGATCAGTCCGATACTGGCATTGAGTGCCATCTCGAGACTCTGTTTCTCGCTGACGACCGACTTGTCTATCTGCAACACGTATTCCAGCACGCCGCCCATGAAGGAGCGCGCCACGAAGCCCCTACCCCACTTGTTCACGAAGTCGAACACCATCTGGTTGCTCACCTCCGACTGATTGGTGTTGTTGCCTTCCAGCTTCTTCCAGTCGGCATAGAATCCGGGGGTAAATACCATGCTGTCGCCCGTCTCTTTGTAATACATGATGACATTTTTGTACTGTAGATCACGGCTGTAGGCCACACGCTTGGTGCGCTTCATGGCAAACACCGACTGACTCTCCTCGACACTGCCCTTGGAGTAGTTTCCCGTCACCTTGATGTCGGCAACGATGAAGTTGGCACCGACACTTGCCGACAATGCCAGCTGCTTCGACACGGCACTGCGCGTCTCACCGGTAATGACCTGTTCCTCACTATACGGCGTATAGTCGTCGCTGATGAAGTTCAGCCCCTTGACATACTGGATGGAGTCCAGATAGTTCAGGTTGAAGATGTTGAACGTCACGCCTTCCAGGTAGTCAGCGCCCGTGGCATAGCAGTAGCCCACACCACGCTCGAAGCCCGGTGGAGCCAGCAGCCGCGACACATATCCTTCTGAGGCCTGCCCATTGGCCTGTGATGCTCCCTGGGCACCGGCAAGGGCAAGGGCCAGGCGCTCTGAGTACGACAACGGGTCGTCACTGCCACACGATACCATTCCCAGCACACCGGCAAGAAGGAAAATATAGTATATACGTCTCATCTGTTGTAATTGTCTAATTGTCTAATCGTTGTTGCAACGCTTTGTACCTTTAGGTCAAAGAACTGTCAACTGTCAACTGTCAACTTTATATTAAAGTAGTTCTTCAGCACTTCACGGGCATAGGCATCGGTCACGAGCACATAGATCGGAATCAGCGCCATGTCGACCATGACGGCACGGGTGGGGAGACAGCTGTTCTGCCACGCTGTGACGTCGCTGTCGTCCAACTCACCGCCGGTGACCAGGATGCACACCTTGCTCACGTCGCCACCGCGCACCTTGACGGTCGCCGTCGTCTTCGCCATCAGCTCTTTGGCTTCCTTGGAAACGCCGATATCGATGGTTCCACCGCCGCCTACCGACTTGTTCTTCACCTTGGTCTGGAAACTCGCCTCGAGAGCCACCTCAACACCCAGCGTGTCGCGAAGCGACGTGCTGTCGACGCTGATCTGGTAGTCGAGCACCGTACCCATCGCCGACTTACTGATGAAGCAAGGACCGATCTCGCCCAGGAACTTGTCGCAGATGTCATACTGCCGTGTCGTATTCCCCTTTGCAGCAGCAACGTCCTTGGCAAACGTCTCCTGAACAGAGAGGAATCCCGGCGACAACAGCTTCAGCATGTCTTCACGCGTGGCGGCCTGCGCCACCAGCGCCATGATGTTCATATAATGAATCTCGCGGGTGAACTGGGTGTTCTTCAGACGCTTCAGGGCGTACTTGTTTCTCGACTTCTCCTCATGACCCTTGCCCACACCGACACCGACACTGCCGCTGCCTGTGCCCTTGCTCTTCACCGAACCGAAGTTCATGCCGGCCGAGGCATTGACGGTAAGACCCTTGGTGAGGCCTGACTCAGTGTTCGCGACCATGAATTCCTGGCTGGTCGTGGGGAATATGTCATCGGAAATCAGCCTCACTCCCGTGGCACGCTGTATGCTGTCGAGCGTGACAAGGTTGAACAGCTGAATCAGCGCTCCGTCGCAATAGTCGCCACCGGGGATATAGCTGTAGCCGGCACCCTTGTTGGCGGAGAACACCGTCGAGATGGAGTCCAGCGAGGGATTGCCCGACTGTACGATAGACATCTTATAGGTGTTTTCCTCACCGGCTCGCGTGGCGGAACCCTGGGTGGTGAGCGTCAGCACATTCTCGCGCACCGCTCCCCAGTTCTCGCCCACCTGCACGACAGCCGTCGTCGGACCTTCGCCACACGACGGATACACGTTCGCAAGTCCCTTCGAAGTTGCCACAGACCACTTGCCCGGCACGTTGATGAAGGCAGAGTACTCCCCATAGGACGCGCCAGTATTCACGACGCCGCCCCCAGGGGTTCCGAGGATGGTAAACGGAGCATGGCTCGCGCTGCCCGTCACCTCACTGCCTGTCATATCCTCACTGCTGGAGCATGCTGCCGCAAAGACGGCTGCAAGCACCAACACCGAGTAGGATCTGTTTCTGTTCATATTACTTCAGGTTGCTAAAGTCTATCGTCAGTTCGTTCCCGTACTTGTTTTCTTCGAGCGGGAAACTCTTGTCAATATATTTTATTAGATATTTTCGCGCTTCACCCTCATCACTGCCATCGTCAGCTTTGAAGATGTCGTAGATAGGATGTACCTGCATGCCCACCATAGAAGCCTTTTCAGGCTCTGCACCGAGCATCCACTGCGCCAGGTCGGCACAATTCAGTGAGCCGCCGCTGGCCAGGATGTTTACCAGCTGGACATCATTGCCGCGAGCCTTGACCTTTGCCTTCGTAGAGGAGGCAGCATCGAATTGAGCATCGGTAACCTGAACATTGCCGCTGAAGAAGAAGTTCTTCAGCTTGGAGCTGTCCTTCATCAGTTCAACCATCTTGGCCTTGGCAGCGGAGTCGAGCTTGGTGGTATCCTTTATCTGCTGCTGCCACTTGAAGTCCAGGGCAGCCTTCACGTCAGTGCTGTTGGAGACCTTCTTAGAGCTGACAGTCATGCGGTAGTTGAGTTCGCAGCCTAAAAGACATTTTGTAATGACATGGGTACCAACGATTCTGAAGAACTCGTCTGCAGCGGCCTTCTTCTTGATTGAATCATCACCTGCTGCCTTGAACTGACTGATGAACAGGTTCTTGTAGTACTTGTAGCCATGGGTGTAGTTTTTGTCGTTAAACCAAGCCTTTTCCCATGCAAGCTCACGGCTGTACATCGAACGCGTCAGCGACTTTTGTACGACAGTCTGTCCTTTCTCCGATACGCGGCTGACGTTCACGTCGCCACTCAAGCCCAGCTTGACAACACCGAAGTTACCGCCAGGATTACCCTTTACGGCAATCAGCTTGTCCATCATGCTGTCGCTGGTATGGTAGTAGTACTCCTCCAGCGTCTGTGGTGCAAAGTCGTGCTTGACAAGCGTGTCAGTGTCGTTGATGGACTCCATTTCGAAGATCTGGATGCCCGTACACAGTTCGGGAACCGCATTCTTCGTAGGACAGTAGCCGTAGCCGACAAAGACGTTCGAGTTGATAACCTTCTTGAATCTATCAAGGCTTAACAGTGCATCCTGGCTCAACGTCTGACCTTCGCCAGCTCTGGTGGTAGCCGTCAGCCGCTGACCGTTTTCACCGAAGAACTTCACATTGTAAGACAACTGACGGGGCTCGGCCCAGTTGTTGCCGATAATCACCGGAACGCGCATGCTGCCGCGACCAAACATCCGGGTGGGAGTGAACTCCATGTTGTCGCCGCTCTCGATATACCAGACGCCATCGGTCTTGATGTCCAGATAATACGTGCCTACGTTTGGCGACACACTGGCAACCTGCTGGCCACTGGCATCAGTCAGTATGGCAGTATTCATGGGTTGACTGTCTAACACACGATCAGTTGTTCCCGACTCAGAAAGCACGGAGTCAGAACAAGCGGTAAAGGCTGATAAAGCCACTGCAGCTACTAACAGCTGTTTTGTCATTTTCTTCATAATCATCATTGTTTTATTAATACTGTTTTGAATTATCAACGGGTAGTATTTTCTTCACTGTTCGCTTTCCGTCACGAAGCAGGCCACGAGTCCGTAGGTTATCGTAGGCCGGATCCATATCTCGGTAAGCAGATAGTTGGTATATTCGTCGACAGGCACCATATAGATGGCTATGTTGTAGAGCGAGGCTATGGCGACGTCGATGATGAATATCAGCCACAGGTTGCTCTTCGAGTAGCTCTTCCAATCCTTGCGGGCATAGAAATAGGTCAGCGTGCACAACAGCAGCACCGACAGCGTGAAGCAAACCAGATGCAGGGCATAAGAAGCCAGAGGCGGGGCGAAGAGAATGTCGCGCAGCAGCACCGTTATGCCTACTAAGACGGAGCACCAGTAGTTGAACCGGAGACTGTCGAGCCGGTTGAAGAAGTACATCCATATCATCGCCAGACAGGCTATGTAGAACAAGTTAAGCACCAGTTCGGGCCACGACTCGGCCAGTCCGAAATGGAATACGGCATAAAGCATGACGCCTACCGACAGCGTGCCACCGACGGCGGTAATCACGATGTCGGCAACCTTGGCATTTTTCTTGAATCTTGTCCGCATAAGTTCTTTTAGGTTTTTATTTTTGCAAAGATACAGAAAAATCTTCAGAAAAACAAACCTTCGAACTATAAACATGCAAATTTTGCAGATTCTGAAACATTTTTGCAGATTCTGAAAGTCTTTTATACATTCAAACTGCCGTCAGACCATTTTTTTGAGAATTTCTTTTGGAGTTTACCTGATTATCACTAACTTTGCATAACCAATAACTAATGAAACAAGTGATATGACAAAGAAAACTACAACAATGAAGACCATCCGACTGTGGCTCATGGCCCTCATCCTGATCATCAGCAGTTCGACAGTTCTGACGTCGTGTAGCAAGGACGATGACATGTTCCTGCCACCAGCATCGCAGCACCTCGTTCTCACAGGCCAAGCTGCTGTGGAGTGGACCAAGGACCACCTCGATTCACTGGTGAACGCCTATATGGCCGACTGCGGCAACCTGTTAGATCCCGACATGACGCGCGACCTGCTGAAGTGCATCGGCTATACACGCCTGAATGTGCTGGACTACAGGGAGGCTGGCTGGCTCATCGACAGCGTCGTGTTCATCCGGCTGATGGACCGTGCCGAAGCGGCTGACAACAAGACCATCCTCTTCACCATGGGCATGTACGGATGTGGCAAGACCACCAGTCTCAACAACAATCCCGACCTGAAGCAGCTGGTCAGCGAGGTCGGTGTCGTTTCCGAAGGTGCATACAACAATGTGAAATACTTCGACGAGACGGTGGAAAAGATTAAGAAGCGAGGCTTTGAGCCACACCTTATCTATGTCTATAATGATGCCGAGACGGGTTATACCAACTGCATGGAGCGACTGATTCACTCAAACCGTGCCGTCACTTGCGAGGCCTACATCTCCGTCTACCCACAATACCAAGGCCGTGTGGAATACATCGAAGAGCATCACCCCAACATGCAGTTCTACTGTCTTGACAACAACCACAACAACGGTGGCAAGCGCGTCACCACGGAAGAGGCCAGGCAGTGGGACTACACCATGACAGAAGACCTGCAACAGAAAATCTATGCCATCAAGCAGTCCTACATCGACTCCGGCAAGCTGACCGCTGAGCAAATCGCGGCTTTACAATGATAAATCCTGCACCATATTGAAAATAATCCAACTTTCGCAAGCTTTGCTTGCTTCAGTTAAAGAGATTTGAGGTTTGAGATTTGAGGTTTTTCACAACAACGGATTGAACGGATGAAACGGATGGCTATTGAGTAGGGCGAATCACTAGAGACGGGGAAGAAACTTTCGTTAACAGTTATTTGCAGATTTTTGCGTCCTGACTTCGGCGGTTTTAACCTTTCAGAAGGTGCAACCAACTTGAAACTTCAATAAACAGGGAGTTTTGCTCGGTGGTTTGGGTGACTCAGGATTCTTATTTGCCCTCTTGCAGAAAGCATAAAGGTGATTGTAACGAGTTCGTAAGGCTCTCGCAGGGGTACGGAAGGCAGTAAGTCAGGTGCGAGAGCCTGCCTGGCAGGGACGGAGATTCCTTCTCGCAACCTTGCGGGCATACGCAAAACACCTTACTGGCATACGCAAAACACCTTACTGGCATACGCAAAACACCTTGCGAGCATACGCAAAAAGTCATAACTGCCTACGCAAAATAAGAAGTGTCTATTTTTTCAGCATGCGACAATTGTCAGGATGATAGCAGGATTATAGCATAGTTATAGCAGGGTTATAGCAGGGTTTTGAAAAACTATGCTATAGGCTAAACGCCCTGTACAAAGGCATTCCGGAGAAACTATAGCACCTATAGCATAGTTTTTGTTATTTTGTGTATATGAGGATAACAGTGTAGTGTGTTGTAGATAAAAAGACTGCCGTGACGATTTTCAGGCTAACTGGTATTAAAGTCATTTAGATCAGGGTGACACATTGCCGAAGTCAGGAAATAGCTCAAGTCAATCCGAAATATAATAAATTTGTGGGATCTGTGAGATCTGTGTGAGAAAAAAACTCTGCGAGATCTGTGTGAGAAAACGAAAGAATCCGGGCAAGGGTAAGTTGCTCGGATTCATTTTGTTATGCACACGGATTGGCTGTCATTGTCCGTTTTCATCATGAGCGCTCATGTTCTTGACAAACAGTTTGACCAGCCGTTTCAAGAAGAAGGTTCTCCTGACGGCATGGCGCACTCTGTCGGCAATTACGTACGGGGTTCCTTACTTACTCCAAGGGTATCTCGGGATGCTGGACAGCCAGGGGGAGTTCCTTCTGCGAGAGGTAGAACATATAAAGGATGACGGGCTTGGTGCCTCGGTTCTCGCCATGATGGATGGTGTTGACCATCTCGACGACAGGCTCACCCTCGTGGACGACTTTCTCCTTGCCGTCCAGGCCGATGATGGTGAGCTCGCCCTGCATCAGCACGCCGTAGTTCATGACGGGATGGTGGTGCCAGCCGAGCTTCTGTCCGACGGGGAACACGTACTTCACGGCCACCAGCTCGGGGCGGCCCTGCAGATATTCGGGCAACTCGACGCCGTCCCAACTCTGGCTGGTGCGAATGAGTTCAGTGGACTCTACCTTCTGTGCAGCATTGTCTGCATGGCTTTTCTGACAGCAACAGCACTGTCCGAAACACGCTGTCGTTGTGCCGCAAACGAGGATGGCGGCAAGCATCCATAGTCTCATTGTCTTCATAGTTGTAATGTTTTTATTGTTGTTTGGTGAAACTTGTTTTCGGTAATAGCTACCCGTCCATATCGCGCATCCAGACGGTCACGCTCTGTCCCATGCGTTGCTTGAAGGCGCTGCTGAAGGTGCTGTAGCTGCGGAAGCCGCTTTGCTGAGCCAGCTGCTGGGCGGTGACGGAACGACGGTCGGCGACGGTCTGGCGATAGAGTGTGACGAAATGCTGGATGCGCAGGGCGTTGATGTAGGTGTTGTAGTTCATGCCCTGACTGGAGAAATACTGGCTGAGATAGAAACGGTTGATGCCCACGGCTGCCGAGAGCTGGGCCAGCGACAGGTCGTGCTGCAGATAGAGCTGCGAGTCGACGCAGTGCTCGGTCAGCAGTTGTCCGATATTGGACGGAATGGTCACCGATTTTTGCGACTGTTGGTCTGACTCCTGGTCGGCCTCCGAGTCGGGTTCACGGTCGTCCTGCGACTTGGACGCAATCGCCAGCTGCGGCAGTGTCTCGACGCGCCACAACAGGAGCACATAGAGTACCATTGCCACGACATGCAAGATATAGATTAGGATGGAGTCGTTGTCGACGAGACAATAAAGGAGGAACAGCAACAGACAGACGAGCGACACGACTTGGGTCAGCCACACCTTTTTGTTTTCCAGGTCGGCATAGTTGTCGTTGAGCCACCGGCCGTATCGGCGGACGGCAAACGCCATATACACCGAGAACAGCACATAGAGCGCCAGGATGTAGATGGCAGCAATGGACACGAAGGGGCCGTCGGGATAGCATATATGCAACAGTCCCAGGGCGACGAATGGCAGCATGGCAGCAGGGGCGGGCCAGACAGGGCGGCGGCGGTCCTGGAGCATGGCCAGCAGGGTGCCGGCAACGGTGGTCATCTGCGTCACGCAGTCGAGCACGACAACGGCCACATAGGCCGCAGAATGGATGTCGCGAGAGTAGATATAGAAAAACATCCACCATACATGACCCAATGCTGATACGGCAAAGAACGCCGCAGCCCAGCGGCGCAGCCGCAGCGGCGGGGTGACGTCGGGCGCGAAGGCATTGCCTCGGCGCAGCAGCAGGTAGACAGCCGCTATGAGTGATACCGCGCCGGTGATGCCGTAGAGGATGAAAAAAAATATAATATGTAGAGGTGTCTGTTCGAGTATATTCATATTTTATGGCTGTTCGGGGATGGGGAGGCCCATCTGGCGGGCCTTGTCGATGAGGAGTGCCATGAGGGCTTCGCGCTCGTTGTCGACGCGGTTGTCGAGGACGGCATCCTTGAGGTATTGTTTCAGCACGCCGACTTCGCGCGAGGGCTGCAGGTGGAACATCTGCATAATCTCGTTGCCGTCGATGACGGGCTGCAGGAGTCGCTTGTAGTCTTTCTCCTTCAGGTCGGCGAGTTTTTCGCGTACCATGCGGAAATTCTCGAGGAACATGCGTTTCTTGACTTCGTTCTTCGACGTGATGTCGGCCTCGCAGAGCAGCATGAGGTCGTCGATGTAGTCGCCGGCATCGTTGAGCAGTCGGCGCACGGCGGAGTCGGTGACTTCGCTGTCGGCAATGACCTGCGGTCGCATGTGGAGGTCGACGAGCAGCTGTACCTGTCGCATCTCGGCACCCATGGGGAGCTTGAGGCGGCGGAATATCTGGGGCACCATCTTGGCACCGATGATGTTATGGTTGTGGAACGTCCACCCCACCCCGGGTTCCCAGCGCTTCGACTTGGTCTTGCCCACGTCGTGCAACAGAGCGGCCCAGCGCAAGTAGAGGTGAGAGGTGAGAGGTGAGAGGTGAGAGGTATGATTACAAACGTTCTCGAGGACTTCAAGAGAATGGTAGAAGTTGTTCTTATGGGCACGGCCGTCGCGGCGTTCGACGATGTCGAGGGCGGCGACTTCAGGCAGGATGATCTGCAGGAGGCCTGAGCGCTGGAGGTATTCGAAACCGATGCTGGGGTGCGGCGCGAGCATGATTTTGTTGAGTTCGACGGCGATGCGCTCGCCACTGACGATGCGGATGCGGTCGGCCATGCGCTGCAGGCCCTCGAAGGTTTCATCCTCAATCTGGAAATTGAGCTGTGTGGCAAAGCGGATGCAGCGCATCATGCGCAGGGGATCGTCGGAGAATGTCACCTCGGGGTCGAGGGGCGTGGCGATGATGCCGTCCTCGAGGTCGGCAATGCCGTTGAAGGGGTCGACGAGCTGTCCGAAACGGTTGCTGTTCAGGCAGATAGCCATAGCATTGATGGTGAAGTCGCGGCGATTTTGGTCGTCCTCGAGTGTGCCATCCTCGACGACGGGCTTGCGCGAGTCGTGGCTGTAGCTTTCCTTCCTCGCACCTACGAACTCGACTTCCATATCGCCCATCTTCACCTGTGCCGTGCCGAAATTACGGAAGACGGAGAGGTGGGCACGACGGCCGAGCTGCTGCTTGAGGGCCTTGGCCACCTCGATGCCGCTGCCCACGACGACGACGTCGATATCGTCGGAGGAACGCTCGAGGAAAATGTCGCGCACATAGCCCCCCACGACGTAGCATTCTACCCCCAGTCGATCGGCCACGCCACTGATCTGGTGGAAGATGTCCTTGTCCAATATCTTCGCTAATGCAGAGTCGGAATAGAGTTTCATGGGCGCAAAAGTACAAAAAAAATAACGTATTGCTGGTATTTTTTTTATTTTTTTTTGGCTTTTTACTCACTTATTCGTATCTTTGCACTCAAAATACAAATAATTATTAAATAAGGAACGTATGAGAACGAGACTTTTACTAACTATTATCGCAGTCTGCTTGGCAATAACTGCCAACGCCGACAACTACAAGGACATGGAGTCACTGACACTCTCCACGCCCGAAATGAAGGCAGAACTGGTGCCCGTCGCCAACCACAAGGCCAACCCCTATGGCCGCATGGAGATGAGAAACTCGCTGCGCATGGAGACGGGTGGATGGAAGCCCGACTTTGATTTCTTCAAGTCGAAGACCAATCCGGGCGTAAAGCCTCACAAGTTCATGGACGAGCTGACGTTCGTGGGTGTGCCCTTGTTTGTGGCTGGTATAGCCATCAAGGGCGACAAGGCCATGTTTGCACAGAACAACAAAAACGGCAAGAAGAATACACAGCTGCTGACAGATTTCAAGACCAGCATTGACGACTATACGCAGTATTTCGGTCCGGCGATGACGGTCGGTCTGAAGCTGGGTGGCTATGAGGGCCGCAGCGACTGGCCCCGACTGCTTGCCAGCGCCGGTATGTCGTATGCCATCATGGCTGCCCTGGTGAATGGTATCAAGTATACCGCCAAGGAGATGCGCCCGGACGGTTCGTCAGCCAACTCGTGGCCCTCGGGACACACGGCAACGTCGTTCGTCGGTGCCACTTTGCTGCACAAGGAGTACGGTCTGACCCGTTCGCCCTGGTTCTCGATAGCCGGTTACGGTGTGGCAACGGCTACGGGTGTGATGCGCGTGCTGAACAACCGCCACTGGGTAAGCGACATCATGTCGGGCGCCGGTATCGGTATCATGTCGACAGAGCTGGGCTATGCCCTGTGCGACCTGATGTTCAAGGGCAAGGGTCTGCTACGCAACGATCTGGAGGTGGATTTGGAGAATCCTTCTTTCTTCAGCATCTCGATGGGTCTCGGACTGGGTGGCAAGGATCTTGACATCAACACGGTGGCAGACCTGCAGGACAAGGAGCTGCACGGCATTTCACAAGCAGATGCAGAGATGGCGAAAGGCGACCCCGAATTCAACCAGACCATTGACTTCCGTGCCGCTACGGTGGTGGATGCCGAGGGTGCCTACTTCTTCAACAAATACATCGGTATCGGCGGACGATTCCGCGTGAGAGCAATGTCGGCCAAGTCGTTCGGTAAATATGCCGACATCTCTGCCGAGGATGCCAACTACGTATGGCTCTACGATGACTGGTCAATCAGTGATATCTATGCGAGATCCAGCTATCCCGGACAGCCCCTGACAGCGGCTATCATCAACGAGGGCGGTGCTCCGATCACCGAACTGAACGGTATTGTCAAGAGCGACCACCTGACAGAGCTGACGGCCAGCGTAGGACTCTATGTCAACATTCCGCTGACGAAGCGCCTGGCATTAGGCACCAAGGCCCTCATCGGACGTTCGTTCATGCAGGAAATGGATATCGACGGCCATGCAGAGGGTAACGTCAAGGACATCGACTACGGTATGATTATCGAGAAAGGCGATGTGACCTATCTGGGTCTGGAGAACCCCGTCAGCACAGGTGAGAAATGGACTGCCGACTGGGACTATTTGACACTGGGTGCCGCCAGCGCTACATCGTGGGGCACAGGCATCTCGCTGACCTACCGCTATAAGTCGAACTTCGCATGGAAGGTGTTCTGCGATTACGACTACTCGAAGAAGACCTACACGCTGAACTACAATCCGCTCTACTTCCTGAAACAAGGACTGACACAGGATGCGTACACACTGGTCGCCAACAGAGAAGTGTCGGATGTGGCCTACGACATGGATACGTATGTGTACAAGAAGGACAAGAAGATGCACTATTGGACACTGGGTCTGTCGTTTATGGTGAACTTGTAAGACAGTTGACAGTTGAAAGTTGAAAGTTAAAAGTTGAAAGTTTCATTGACACCGCAAGAAGAAAAGACTAACCGCCAGTTTGAACAGGTCGTCGGCGAATGCCGCGCGCTGTTCGAGAAGAAGCTCCACGACTACGGGGCTTCGTGGCGTATTCTGCGACCCTCGTCGCTGACCGACCAGCTGTTTATCAAGGCCAAACGCATCCGCTCTCTGGAAATCAAGAAGGAGTCGCTGGTGGGTGAAGGCATACGGCCCGAATTCATCGCACTCATCAACTACGGTATCGTGGGGCTCATACAGATTTACCACGGGTTCAGCGACACGGTGGACATCACCGTCGAGGAGGCCATGAAGCTGTACGACAAGTACGCCCAAGAGGCCCTGGAGCTGATGAAACGCAAGAACCACGACTACGACGAGGCGTGGCGCGGCATGCGCGTCAGCTCGTATACAGATTTCATCCTCACGAAAATCGAGCGCATCAAGGAAATCGAGAACCTGGGTGGCGAGACGCTGGTTTCGGAGGGTATCGACGCCAATTACATGGACATCATCAACTATGCTGTGTTCGGCGCGATTAAATTAAGTGAAGAGTGAAGAAGACACTCGTAAACATTGCCCGGTTCGTACTGGCCACCGTACTAATCCTGTCGGGATTTGTCAAGGCTGTAGACCCGCTGGGCACACAATACAAGATAGCCGACTACCTGACGGCCATGCACCTGGGGCACGTGTTGCCCGACTTCATGACGCTGGGAGCAAGCATGCTACTGTCGGCAATGGAGTTTGTACTGGGCATCTGCCTGATGTTTGCCATTCGCAGACGACTGGTGTCAAGGCTGGTGCTACTGGTCATGCTCGTAATGACCCCACTGACGCTATGGCTGGCAGTGGCCAACCCGGTGAGCG
Organism: Prevotella sp.; assembly: GCA_015060485.1. Classification (GTDB taxonomy): domain Bacteria; phylum Bacteroidota; class Bacteroidia; order Bacteroidales; family Bacteroidaceae; genus Prevotella. Next base: position 133,992 of record SUYI01000004.1, read on the forward strand.
ACTGTGGGTGTTTCGGTGATGCAGTGGTGCTGACCAACTGGCAGACGTTCTGGAAAAACGTCGTACTGCTGGCAATGGCCGCACTGGTGGCCCGCTGGCCACTGGACATGATGCGCTTCGTGTCGAAGAACAACCAGTGGATCGTCATCAACTACACGGTCATCTTCATTCTGGCCGTGTCGGGATGGTCGCTGTACGACCTACCCTACTTCGACTTCCGCCCCTACCACATTGGAACGAACCTGCGCGAAGGCTGGCAGAAGATGATGGACGGCGAGGAATCACCCTATGTGGACTTCTTCGTAGAGCGCATCGACGAGGGCGACGACATCACGGAACCCATGCTGCTCTACAAGGGCTACACGCTGCTCATGGTGGCACCGCACCTGGAACAGGCTGACGACAGCCAGCTGGACCGCATCAACCAGCTGTACGACTATGCGGTGGAGAACGGCTACCCGTTCTACTGCCTGACAGCCAGCGGGACAACAGGCATCAGCCAGTGGCGCGAAATGACGGGAGCGGAATATCCGTACTGCCAGACGGACGAGACGACGCTGAAGACCATCATACGCAGTAATCCTGGCGTCGTGCTGCTGAAGGACGGAGAGATCATCCGCAAATGGAGCCACAACCGGCTTCCAGATGAAACGGCGTTGGGCGAACGCCTGGAGACCGCGGAGCTGGGACAGAAACCTGCCGACTCCATACCTGGCAAGATCATGGTCATCATTCTGTGGTACGTGCTACCGCTGGTGGTACTGGTCGTTGCTGACAGGCTGTGGACGTGGACACGCTGGGTGAAGAAGAAAAAGAAAGTATCGAATAAAGATATCAAACAACAATTAAAAAGTAACACAACAATGAGAAAGAAAATCGTAGCAGGTAACTGGAAAATGAACCTGAACCTGCAGGAGGGCATTGCCCTGGCTAAGGAACTGAATGACGCACTGAAGGCTGACAAGCCCAACTGCGACGTAGTCATCTGTACTCCGTTTATCCACCTGGCATCAGTAGCCAAGGAGCTGGACCCCGCACTGGTTGGTCTGGGTGCCGAGAACTGTGCCGACAAGGAGAAGGGTGCGTTCACCGGTGAGGTTAGCGCCGAGATGATTAAGTCGACCGGTGCTCAGTATGTCATTCTGGGACACTCAGAGCGTCGCGAATATTATAAGGAGACTCCCGAAATCCTGAAGGAGAAGGTGCTGCTGGCACAGAAGAACGGTCTGAAGGTCATCTTCTGCATCGGCGAGAGCCTAGAAGAGCGCGAGGCCAACAAGCAGAACGAGGTCGTAAAGGCTGAGCTCGAGGGCAGCGTATTCAACCTCGCAGAGGAGGACTTCCGCAAGATCATCATCGCCTACGAGCCCATCTGGGCCATCGGTACCGGCAAGACTGCTACCGCTGAGCAGGCTGAGGAGATCCACGCCTACATCCGTTCCATCATCGCTGAGAAATACGGTCAGGCTGTTGCCGACGACACCAGCATCCTGTATGGTGGCTCGTGCAAGGCCTCTAACGCCCCAGAACTGTTCGCCAAGGCTGACATCGACGGTGGTCTCATCGGAGGTGCATCGCTGAAGTGCGCAGACTTCAAGGGCATTATCGAAGCCTTCGGCTAAATAAGAAATGAAAAATGAGAAGTGAGAAATAACGGGCTCGCCCTAAATGAGTAATGAAGAAATGAAATATAAGATGACAAAAAAAGAAATGAGAAAAAGAAATGAACAGTGCATCACTGATTTAAGACAAGGCCCATCCCTGCCATTTCTCATTTTAACATTTACATTACTCATTTCTCATTTCTCATTTTCCATTTGTAATGCACAGACTTTTACCCAGCGCATCCAACAACAGAAAACAGGACAGGGAACCGTCACCATCCACGAGAGCGCTGAGATAGACCAACTAGTGAACAACGCCAAGCTCGGCAACGTAGCGGCACCCACGAACACCACCAAACCGGCCACGACGAAGCCAGCAACCACGAAACCGGCAAACACCACTACAAATACGGCAACGAATAATACGTCGACGTCAAACAACCATACGGCTCAGGACGAGACAACTGAAGAAGGTGTTGCCGAGCCGACCAAGAAAATCATGACGGGTGGATACAAGATCAACGGATACCGCGTACAGGCCTATGCCGGTGGAAACTCACGCAAAGACCGCCAACAGGCAGAATACGTGGGCAACCAGATTAAGGGAAGCTATCCGGGAGTACCCGTCTACGTACATTTCTACTCCCCGCGATGGATATGCCGCGTAGGAAACTACCGCACCTACGAGGAGGCACACCAGATGCTGCTCAGCCTTCGCAAGATGGGTTTCACGGAAGCAGTGGTGGTGAAAGGAAAAATAACGGTATACGACTAAATGACAGAACAGATAGCATACAGAGAGGGTCTGGACGAGTTGGCGGACGACTACCGCCGCATCCTGCAACTGCTGGGTGAAGACCCCGAGCGTGAGGGTCTGCAGAAGACGCCCATGCGCGTGGCCAAAGCCATGCAGTTTCTCACCCAGGGATATACGCAAGACGCCCACGAGGTGCTGCGACAGGCTCTCTTTCGCGAAGACTACTCGCAGATGGTTATCGTGAAGGACATCGACTTCTTCTCACTCTGCGAACACCACATGCTGCCCTTCTACGGCAAGGCTCATGTGGCATACATACCCAACGGCTACATCACAGGACTCTCGAAAATAGCACGCGTGGTGGACATCTTTGCCCACCGCCTGCAGGTACAGGAGCGACTGACACTGCAAATCAAGCAGTGCATCCAGGACACGCTACACCCTCTTGGCGTGATGGTAGTCGTCGAAGCACGCCACATGTGCATGCAGATGCGTGGCGTAGAGAAACAGAACAGTATCACGACGACCAGTGAGTTCTGCGGAGCCTTCAATCAGGCCAAGACGCGCCAGGAGTTTATGAATCTTTTGCATCACCAATAAAAAAAACATATTATGGAACAGTTTAATCCCAACACCTACAAAAAGCAGAGTACTGCACAGGCATTTACAGGAAGCTGCCTCGGAAAAATCATCATCCTTGCCGCCGTCCTCATTATCTTGATGATTGTTGCTGCCATCACACGGCCTTCTGACAGCTACATGAACTGGCAGACGGAAGACAACATCATGGAATGCATAGCGGCCAGCGACAGCATTGAGAGTGACATCATCGACGACTATGTGGGCAACATCGGACGCATCTTCACCCATGCCGACAGCACAGAGGTGAACAAAGAGCTGCTGGAAACCTACAGGAAGCTGAACAAAGTGGAAATCTATCCGCACACCTTCCTGAAGACGGCTCGCGTTATCAACAACATCCATCCCGAGGGTGTTCGCGTGGGAGTAGGCATCTTCGGCATCGTCATTCCTACCGTCAAATATTCCGACCTGTTGATGAATACGGGAGCTGTACGCGGCGACTACAACAAGAAGCTGATTAAGGACCAAGTGGTTCCCGATTTGTATACGGGTGACAATCCCAACATCCAGCCCTTCCACTACAAGGGTAATCCGGATGACTAAAGAAAGGAAAACTAAAAAGGCTCCCCAACGGGAGCCTTTTTGGGTGGCCTATATTATTTAAAAAGGTGTGGGATGAACTCGTGGAGTCCGCGACGCCAAGTGAGGAACTCGTGGCCGGTGCCCTCGGAAACAGAGCTGTCAACCTTGATACCCAACTCGCGCAGGCCATCGACAATGGGCTGGCTCTTGATGAAATCCTCAGAGCCCCAGTTCATATACATGTAGTGAATCTTCTTGTTGAACTCGTCAGCATTGGCAAAGACACCGTTGTAGGCCGTCTTGACATCAAGGCCGAAAATAGCACCGCTGAAAGTTCCCATCCAGGCAAACTTGTCGAGGTTGTTGAGCACAACATCGAAGGTCTGGTGACCACCCCACGAAAGACCGGCCATAGCACGGTACTCACGGTCGCTCTTCGTACGGAAGTTCTTGTCGATATAAGGAATCAGGTCGTTGATTAACACGGGATAGAACGAAGCGCCATACTCGCTGCGGCCCTGCTGGTTGGAGCCACCGCCAGCGAAATTGAACGGAGCCTTGATATCGCCGCTCTCCATGACTACAATCATAGGCACAGCCTCGCCCTTGGCAATGGCGTTATCCAGAATGTGCTGCATCTTACCTTGTAACATCCAGCTGGTCTCGCCCTCGCCCATGCCATGCTGCAGGTAGAGCACCGGGTACTTCTTCTTGCCCTTCTCGTACTCGGCAGGCGTATAGACCAAAGCGTGACGCCACTCACCAGGCTTTTGACTGTTAGCAGTTGGCTGATGGGCATTCTTGGTCGAGTGCTCGCTCCAATAATAAATGCTACGTACCTGACCATGAGGAATGCCCTGCTGGGGACGATAGTAGTCGCCCTCGGGACCTTCGGGAACCTCGAGACCACCAGCCTCGCGGTTGCAGCCGAAATAGGTCTCAGAGGCGGGATCGATGAAGTTCACACCATCGATATTCATGAAGTAATAGTGGAAACCTACGGGCAGAGGATCGGTAACAGCCATAAAGCCACCCTTTCCGTCGGGCTCCATATCGTACTTCTTACTGCAAATGTCGACAACAACCTTGCGGGCTTGGGGAGCCTCGATGCGGAAATAAGCACGGCACTCCTTGTCGATCTTCGGGAACTGATTGCCGGGAATAGCGTTCTCGACGGTAACAGCGTCGGCAGGTACCTCGATCTTCTTCGGCATCTCAATATAGGGACGCTTGGGCTCAAAGCCTAAGTGACGGGCAACAGCCTCACCATAGCGGCAACCCAGCTCGCGATAGCCAGCAGCATCGAAGTGCAGACGGTCGGGGCCATTGGTACAACCATCGGACGAGATAATCTGGGCGGTGTGCAGCGTGTTGGGCAGTTCGTCAATCTGTTTCTTACAACCAATACATACCCCCTGACCATTGGCCTGAACGATATTACCGGCATAGAGATTTACCTCCTCGGGCTTCAGCTGCAGGTCGCTGCAGAGGTTGTCGTAAACTTGCTTCACCATACCAGCCCACTGCGGGTCACCGGTATTCGTTTCACCCTGGTGCATCAAGATTCCCTTGATGACACCGTCCTTCTGGGCTTTCTTGGCCAATGTGACCAGACGCTTATAAGGATTGTTGTCGTAGGCGGCAAGCATACCTTTCATCCATCCCGGTGCTTTCTTCTCGACATAGCTGGGAATGCTATCGGGAAGGAATCCCTTGATGTCGATACCACCAATGGCGACATGAATGACACCAATCTTGATGTTCTCGGGCAGCGAAGCTACCAAGGTGCGACCAAACCAATCGGCAGGAGTCAGACCGGTATTGGGACGACACAAGGGAGCAACAGCCTCACACCATTCTCCCATCTTACGGCCCTTTTCAGGGAAATCGACTGCAGGCATCAACAGGAAGCGCGGGCCGGGACTCACGAGGTCCTGGGCCTCTGGACGGGCATTACCTTCCATGTTCGACTGGCCGAAACACAGGAAGATATAAAAATTAGGATCCTGCGCGTGCGCACATAAGGCACACAGACAAAAAATAAGGGAAAACAACTTTTTCATAACTATATCATATTGGTTTTACGTTTCGGATGCAAAGTTAAGCAATATTTCACTTCCATGCAACAGAAACGTTTTTTGTCAAGTTACAAAATTCTTATAAACTGTAAAAAATAGTAAACTGTTTACAAAAGGCAAAATCCATGTTACAAACGACAAAGTATTCTACAAATTTTATGTATATCTTTGCACCAGAAAATAGAAATTCTTTTTCAAATCGCTTTATTTTTTAAGTTAAGACTTATAATAGTTACTAAGAGTTAGTAGTTTTGGTATGTAAAATTATCGACAGGGGGCCGATGTGAATCTCCCCCCTTTTTTATTCAAGAAACATTGTAAAGACTAAAAATAAGAATAACATGTACGAACAACTGGAAGAACCGACCCTCGCACCCATAATAATATATAGGTACGCGAGAATCCAGAGAAAGACTCCGAATGGTACGAAACCAACCATTCCGTAGCCTGGCAATATTTTCGTTAGAGTAACACAAACTAGCAAAAAAGCAAGATTAGCTAAAGAATGTTACAAAAAACAAAATGCTTGTTACAAATAATTAACGCTATTTATAATAATACGCGTACCTTTGCATCACAATTGACGAGAATAACAAAATAAAACAATAAAAAAATCTATGAATCAAAATCTGTCAAAATGAAGAATCTAAAGCAACTGATTAGACAGACCATTCCCGCGATTTTGATGCTGTTCACTTGCAGCACGATGCTGCATGCCCAGAACGGCATCACGGTAAAGGGTTCAGTCACAGACAATACCGCAGAGCCATTGATTGGTGCTTCGGTAGTAGTGAAAGGACAAACTTCCATGGGTACGGTGACGGATATCGACGGTAACTTCCAGTTGAAGGTACCATCGGAGCAGTCAGTGCTGGTAGTTTCCTATGTGGGTATGACCACAAAGGAAATCAGAGTCGGCAAGCAGCGTGATTTCAAGGTATCGCTCGCTGAGGACACCCAGTTGGAAGAAGTCGTAGTAGTAGGTTACGGCCAGCAGAAGAAAGCCTCTGTGGTGGGTGCTATTACCCAGACCACCGGTGAGGTGCTGGAGCGTGCCGCAGGTATCGGTAGTGTCGGTGCAGCCCTCACGGGTAACCTTCCTGGTGTTGCCACCATCGCTTCCACCGGACGACCTGGTGAAGAAGATCCGCGCATCTACATTCGTGGTGCAGCAGCTTGGGGCGGCGTGGACGCTCAGCCTCTGATCCTCGTCGATGGTGTCAAGCGTGACATTCAGTCCGTTGATATTACGTCTGTGGCTACCGTATCAGTATTGAAAGATGCATCTGCAACTGCCGTCTACGGTGTGGAAGGTGCTAATGGTGTTATCCTGATTACCACCAAGCGTGGTCAGGAAGGTAAGGCAAGAATCGATGTCGGTTTCAACGCTACGTTGAAGGCCGTATCAAAGCTCCCCCGCAAATATGACTCTTACGACGGCTATATGCTCCGTAACGAGGCCATTGAGCACGAGCTTGCCCTGGGAGGCTCCGCTTCTTGGGAATTCTATCGTCCCCAGACCTTCATCAACCTTTTCCGCAATCAGGACTATACTGTCAAGCCAAACTTTGCTGCTGACGGCACCTATCTCGGTGACTACAGCCAGGCAGAGCGCTATGCAAACATTGACTGGCAGGACGAAATGTTCAAAAGTACCGCTTTATCTTATAATACGAACCTTAACATTTCCGGCGGTACCTCATTCGTCAAATATTTCGTAGCATTCGACTTCCAGAACGAAGGTGATATGACGAAGATCTGGGACAACCATCAGGGCTATGAAGGTGGTTACACCTACAATCGTCTGAACGTACGTTCAAATCTGGACTTCCAGATTACGAAGACTACCCAGTTCAAGGTCAACCTCGCAGGTTCTAATGCACAAAAGAAGTCTCCTCGTTTCTATTATGGTAATGACGGCATGTTCTTCCAGCAGCAGAAATGGGCCGGTGCCTATGGTATGGCACCCAACCTCTTCCCTGTTCAGTTCTCTGACGGTGCGTGGGGTTACTATCCGTTGGTTTCCAACATTGAGAACTCTCCGCAGAGCGTAGCAACGTCTGGTTACGAGTTGCAAACCATTACCCGTATCTTCACCGACTTTGCGCTCGAGCAGAAACTCGACTTCATCACGAAGGGGCTTGTTGCTCGTGGAACCATCTCTTGGGACAATAATTTCACCGAGGGTTCACGTGGTATCTCCGACCAGCATACTGTTAAGAAGGCATACATACTTCCTGAGGATGGTGCGCTCATCCGTGAGAACGATATTGACAACACCACAGGTTTTGATTTCTATGAGAGCCGCGACTGGAGACAGGAGGCAGGCAGTGTAAGTTCAACCAGCCGCGCTACCGAAATGTCGCTCCAGCTCTTCTGGGCTCGTCAGTTCGGCGACCACAACATTTCAGCGATGGGTAACTGGAAGCGCCGTATCACCCAATACCGTTCCGACCTTGAGAATCGTCGTGAAGACTGGGTATTCCGTACCACATACGACTACAAGAGCCGTTATTTCGCCGAGTTCAACGGTGCTTACAACGGTTCACAGAAGTTCTCGCCAGACAACCGCTTCGCATTCTTCTGTTCGGGAGCTATCGGATGGATGGTTTCTGAAGAGAAATTCATGAAGAAACTGAAGGACAAAGGTATTGTCGACATGTTCAAGATTCGTGGTTCTCTCGGTGAGATTGGTGACGATAACGCCGGTGAGCGCTGGGCATACCTGACCAGATGGGAAGTAACGAATAATGGTAATGGCTACAACCTCACTGTTGACGGTTCTGCCAGCCCGTTCGTCGGATACAAAGAGGCAGCTGTTGCTGTTCCCGACCTCCGCTGGGCTACCGTATTAAAGAAGAACATCGGTTTCGACTATGCATTCCTTCATGGTATGTTCGCAGGTAGCTTCGACTACTTCCGCGATGACCGCTACGACATCTTCATCTCTGGTGGTGAGCGTTCCGTACCTTCATTCTACGGCGCAGCAAAGACTCCTGATATCAACAAGGGTAAGATGAAGAACCACGGTTTCGAGGTCGAGCTTCGTTTCAATAAGGTATTAAAGAACGGCATGCGCTTCTGGGCAAATGCCAACTACACCTATGCACACAACGAGATTATCATCAAGGACGACCCGAAACTGATTCCTAGCTACCGCAAGAAGGAAGGCTATTCACAGGGACAGTACACCTCGTTCATCGACAATGGTTTCATCCGTACCTACGATGAGCTTTACAGCTCGCCTGAACGTCAGAGTAACGACGGACAGGTTCTCATCGGTGACCATTACATCATTGACTTCAATGGTGACGGTGTCGTTGACGAGACCAACGATGTTGCGCCTTACGGCTATACCGGAAACCCGGAACACACCTACAATGCCACCATCGGTTGGGAATGGAAGGGCTTCAGCATGTTTGCACAGCTCTATGGTGTAACAGGCGTCACTCGTGACGTAGGTCTCACCTCTTTTAATAATAAGCTGCTGACTGTATATGATAATGGTACTTGGTGGAATCCTGCAGAAGGAAACGGCGAAGTCGTCGTACCACGCTTTACCACTCAGGTTGCCTATAACGATGGTACGCAGTTCCTCTTCGACGGTTCTTATTTCCGTGTAAAGAACGTGGAGCTCGCTTACACTTGGACGAAAGGTTGGATCAAGAAGCTTGGTTTCTCAAGTCTGAAGATTTACGTCAACGGCAACAACCTCTTCCTGATTACCAAGATGCCTGACGACCGTGAAAGTAACTACGGATATAGCGGTGGCGGCGGTGCATACCCCACTGTCAGACGTTATAATTTCGGATTCAAGCTTAACATTTAATGGCATATATATTATGAAATATTATAATAACATCAAATCCCTCTTGTGCGGCTCGCTGCTCCTTCTGGCAGGTAGTGCATCCTTCACTTCCTGTAAAGACTGGCTCGACAAGGATCCGGAATCTATCGTGGCTGAGGATGAGGCATTCAAAAACTTCCGTAATTTCCAGGGATATATCGAGGAAATCTATGACTGTATTCCCGATAAAGAGAAGGTCAACTATTGCACCTCATGGAATTGGGGCGATGATGCAGTTCACAACCCTGAAGGCTATGCACACATGGACCACCAGGTGGACCTGGGCAACTACCGTAATGTATGGAACAATGGCCAGCAATGGCTGAATGGTGCAGGAAGCAATGGATCGTGGGCACCCAAGTATTCACTATGGAAGGGCGCGTGGTACTGCATCCGCAAGTGCAACATGGGTATTGAGAATATCAAATCACTCGTAGGTACTGACGAGGAGCGTAACCTGTTGCTCGGACAGATGTATTTCTTCCGTGCGTGGTGGCATTTCGAGCTGATGTGCTACTTCGGTGGTCTCCCCTATATCGACGAAGCATTTGCTTCTGATGCTATTCCGGAGTTGCCTCGTCTGTCGTTCCAGGAATGCGCAGACCGCTGTGCAGAAGATTTCTTAAGAGCCTACGACTTCCTTCCTTGGGATTGGGATGAGACACTGGCTGGTATGCAGACTGAAGGAAAGAACGACCTGCGTGTCAACAAGTTCATGGCTCTCTGCTATCTGGGCAAATGCTACCTCTGGGCAGGTTCTCCGCTCATGAAGGAGTTTGAGAAGACCAAGGACGGTGGTGTTGCTCAACTGTTAGGTGCAAGTTCCAATGGTAAGACCTATGATTACGATATTGCTTATTGCAAGAAGGCCGCTGAGACCCTCGGCAAGGCACTTGACATGGTAGTCAAGGGAACTATCAAATACAAGCTGGTAGACTTCAAATACTCTGACATCTACAACCATACGATGGACGAAAATGCTGAGAACTGTTACTCAGACATCTTCTACACCACCAAGCAGAACTGGAAAATGCCAGGTTCTACGGAAGCCATCTTCCGTGGTGCATTCCCCGGCGCCAACTCTGCCAACTGGAACTGTGCCAAGATTTTTGGCCCCAAGGTTGATGGTCTCGTGGAGCATGACAACATCATCCACCACCCCACAGCCAACCTCGTCGACCAATACGGAATGGCTAACGGACAGCCTATCTATCTTGTCAGAAACGGCCAGTATGTGCTGAATCCCGAATCAGGCTGGGATCCTGAGCATCCCTTCCAGAATCGCGATCCCCGTTTCTATCACGATATCGTGTTCGACGGTTTCCACTATGTGATTAACAGAGAGGGTATGACCGACGCTCAGAAGGCCCATATGCTCGACTATTGTTCTCTTTACACCGGTGGTGCCATGCGTGAACTCGACCATGGTAGCAGCACGGGCTATTTCATTCAGAAGCTTGTACCTCACCAGTGTAATAAGGGCGACAAATGGTATGAGTGGGATTACGCCCTTCAGACCTACGTTCCTTACATGCGTCTGGCTGATATCTATCTGATGTATGCTGAGGCAAGAACTGCTATTGCAACAACAGTATCTGACATCAAGGAAAGACCGACCTATTGTCCGTCAATGTCGGCTGTTGAAGCAATCAACGCACTCCGCGACCGCGTCAACACCAGTGACTATCCCATGGAACATGTACAGGCTAACCTCATGGATACCAAGGAGCACTTCATGGATGAAGTACGCCGCGAGCGCGCCGTAGAGCTTTCTTTCGAAGGCTTCCGCTGGTGCGACCTTCAGCGCTGGCTTCTCCTGACAGAGCCTCCTTACACAGTGAAATACTCTCACGAATTCGAGCGTTTGGAAACAGACGACTGGTTCTACGACGCAAAGACCTTCGAACCGCAACATGATCCCAAGGACGCTAAGGTAGGTAACTTCCACAAGGCAGACCTCATCACACGTCGTCTGGAATCAAAGCACTACTGGTTCCCGCTTCCTGACAACGATACTTATCTTTACGAAGGATTTAAACAGAATCCGGGATGGTAAAGCAATGATTAATGATTAATGATTAACAATTAATGATTAATAAGACAATTATATGAAAAATTTTAAAACAAATATATTTCTCTTTGCCATGCTGGCTGCATCGCCTCTGACGGTCAATGCTCAGACCGCTGACGACGCAGATTCTACTGTGGTAAAAAAGAAAGTCCACGTTGCTTTCCGCGACAAGGATGCTGACCAGCTTCTCGGAGGTATTTCCTATGTTGACATGGAAGAGCTGCAGAAGAAGGACTACACGATGAGCAGCCTTGAAGACTTGTATGCGCTGATAGGCGGATGGAACGGCAACAACCTCTGGGGTATGGATAATGAGCGCCTCGACAATAACGACAACAGCAACCTGCCGCTCGTGATTATCGATGGTGTGAAGCGTCCGTCGAACAATGTGCTTCCTTCTGAAATCGAGCAGATCACCTTCCTCAAGGGTGCACAGGCTGTTGTGCTCTATGGCTCCAAGGGTGCTAAGGGCGCCATCTTGATTACCACCAAGCGAGGCAAGGTTGACGGTCTTCAGATCCAGGCCAACGTCAACACCGGTTTCCACTTCGCCAAGGAATTCCCTGAGTATCTGGGTTCTGCAGAGTATATGACGCTCTACAACGAAGCTTTCTATAACGATGCCGTTGCCGCGGGCAATTCTGCTGCACTCCAGGCAGGAACTCTTAAGCTGCCGTATTCACAGCAGGACATCTACAATCATGCTGCCGGCGTGAACCCTTACCGTTATCCCAATGTGAACTACTACTCTGACGAGTATGTCCGCAAGGCCTATAACCGTTCAGAAGGAACATTGGAGATTCAAGGTGGTGGTACGCGTGCTCACTTCTATACGAACATCAATTACTATCGCAGTGAAGACCTGATCAACTTCGGCCCGGCAAAGGATAACTATACCGACCGTTTCAGCGTACGTGGTAATGTAGACCTCGTCGTCAACAAGCTCATCAAGGGTTTTGCCAACGCCAGTGCTACATTCTATAATGAGAATAAGAACAAGGGTAATTTCTGGGGCGATGCTTCCACTATGCGTCCGAACTACCCCGAGAATGCTGCGCCATTGATTCCCATTGATATGATTGACCCGAATGCCAGCAAGGCACTCTCCATTCTTAGCAAGTCACTGAACCTGCTCGACGGAAAGTATTTCCCCGGAGGTACGAAGACCAATCAGACCAATGCCATTGCTGACTGCTATTTTGGTGGTAAGACAACGGGCGTTAGCCGTCAGTTCCAGTTCGATGCCGGTATCATCTATGACATGAACAAGTTTGTGAAGGGCTTGTCTTTCAAGACTTTGTTCTCGATTGACTATGCTGCCAGCTACAACCTGTCGTACAACAACAAGTACGCTGTGTTTATCCCCACCTGGAGTAACTACAACTCAGAGGATGCCATTGTGGCTCTTACCCAGCAGAACGATGAGATCGTGACTGGTCACATGTCACAGTCGGACAGTAAGTATCGTCAGACTATCAGTTGGAACGGTCATTTCGACTACGACTACACCTTTGCCGGCAAGCATCACGTTACAGGTATGTTGCTCGCAAACATGTATACGACGACAGCCAGTGGTACTTACCACCGTTATGCCAATGCCAATCTGGGCTTACAGGCTGGTTACGACTATATGGGTCGCTACTTTGCAGACATCTCGCTGGCTGGTGTACATTCTGCCCGCCTTGCCGAAGGTCACCGCGAAGCCATCTCACCTTCGTTCACCATTGGCTGGAACATTGCCAAGGAGAATTTCCTGAAGGACAGCTTCGTTGACGACCTGTTGATCAGTGCTTCTTACAGCAATCTGAACGAAGACATCGATGTCTATATGGGCGATAAGTATTTCTACCTCTACGATGCTTTGTGGTCTACAGACGGTAGCGGTTTCTCTTGGAATGAAGGTACAACAACCAACCTGACCTACTCGACAACGGGTAGCAATCCGGAACTTGACTTCATCCATCGTAAGGAATTCTCAGTAAGTCTCCGTGGTTCATTCTTCAATAAGTTGATCACCACTGAGCTTACATTCTTCAATACCGATTTGGACGGCTTTATTATCCAGAATCCCTCCACATTCCCATCATACTTGGCAGGTGGTCTTTCTGGCAGTTCATTCAAGCCTGCCATCAACAATAACGTTCAGAACCGCAAGGGTCTTGACTTCAGCATCACAGCTCAGAAGAAGTTTGGTCCGGTTCACGCTACGCTCGGTGTCGTAGGAACTTATTTCACGACAAAATGGAAGACATTCGATGAAACCATCGACCCCAATGCTCCCAACAAGTACACAGAGGGTCAAGCCCTTGATGCACTCTGGGGTTACAACTGTATAGGTTTCTATACATATGATGACTTTGACTACAACGCAGAGACTGACAAGTACACGTTGAAGCAAGGTATCCCCTCTTCAAGACTTGGCGGTACCATCATGCCCGGCGACTTGAAGTATGAGGATGTGAACGGCGACGGTATCATCAACAACCAAGACATGGTTGTTCTTGGCAAGTCAGGCAGTGTTGTTGCTTTGGACAGCAACGGTAATCCTACCAACACGGGATTAGGTAACATCGGTACTCCCTGGACTATCGGTGTGAACCTCACGCTCAAGTATAAGAACTGGACACTGTTCATGCTTGGTAATGGTCAGTTCGGTGGTAAGGGACTGATGAACGGCAGTTACTACTATATGAGTGGAGATGCCAAGTACTCTGTCAATGCCCGTGGCCGTTGGACACCGGAAACTGCTGATGCAGCTACTCATCCTCGTCTGACGACGACGAGTCACGCTCACAATGCTGCATCCTCTTCTTTCTGGCTCTACAGCACGGATCGTTTCAATCTTCGCAAGGTACAGCTTACCTACGACTTCCCGAAGGAAATGTTTGAAGGCAAGATTGTTAAAGCCCTCTCAGTTTATGTAAACGGAAATGACCTCCTCACTTTCTCGAAGTATCGCAAGATGATGGAGACAAGCGTTGGTTATGCACCTCAGACTCGTTTCTACAATCTCGGTGTTAAGGTAACCCTCTAAATAGGGAGTTAAAGAAGTTAAGAAGTTAAAGAAGTTAAGAGAATATGAAGACAAAAAATATTATATTCTATTTAATTGGTCTCCTCGCTTTCTGCTCGTGCGAAGATATGTTCGAACCTGCAGACGAAAACAACCGACAGGAGGAAGCCATGTATGAGGAGTCAAAGTATGCAGACGGACTGTTGATGTACGGCTATGGTCGTCTTCCATATCTTACGACCACCCAGACTGACATTGCCACAGACGATGCTGTCACCAACCAGAAGAACAGTGCATATCTGAACATGGCAACGGGCACCTGGGCTGCAGACAACGACCCGATGTCTCAATGGAATAAGTGCAAGGACGGTATCCAGTATGTCAATCTTTTCCTTTCTAAAGTTGAGAAGGTTAAGTGGGCCCCCAGTGCAAAATCCAAGCAGCAAATGTTCATAGACCGTCTGAAGGGTGAAGCTTTCGGCCTTCGTGCTCTGTTCTATTACTATCTGCTGATGGCTCATGGTGGTTATGCAGACGATGGCATACTCTATGGTGTACCCCTGCTGACAGTTGCTGAGGACGGTAGTTCCGACTTCAACCAGCCTCGCGCCACTTTTGCCGAGTGTGTACAGCAATGTTATGCCGACTGCGACAGTGCTATTGCACTGCTCCCTGCAGAATATGCAAACATCAAGACCGACAGTGAGATTCCAGCAAAATACAAGGAGCTAGGTGCTTATCTGACCAACTACAACCTTGTGTTTGGTGATAAGGCCAAAGGCCTCTTGTCTGGTAAGGTCGCCGAGGCCATCAAGGCTCAGGTTGCGCTGCTCGCTGCCAGTCCTGCCTTCCGCGATCAGAGCGGTGTCTCTTCTGAGGAAGCTGCAAGACTTTGCGCCAATGTTCTCAAGCGCAATGGTGGAATGGAAGGATTCGACCCCACAGGTAACAAGGACTGGTTCATGTCTGCCTATAAGACTATGATTGAGACTACGGAGAATCCTGAGATTCTCTGGCGCGAGGACCGTCGTAAGAATGCTTCTCAGGAAACTGAGAACTTCCCGCCAACGGTGTATGGAAACGGTCGCGTCAATCCTTCGCAGAATCTCGTCGATGCCTTCCCCATGCGCAGTGGTCTTCCTATCACTGATGCCAGATCCGGTTATAACCCTCAGGATCCTTATACAGGCCGTGACCCACGTCTTGCTGAAAACATCCTCTATAATGGTATGGTATTAAGGAAGAATGAAATCATTACGGGAAGATATCCGAACAGTAATAACGAATCGTTCGACAACATTAACGACAACAGTTATTCTACTCGTACAGGTTATTACCTGAAGAAGCTTCTCCGCGATGATGTCAATCCTCTGACAAGTTCTCTCATCGAACAGCAGCACATCTATCCGCGTATCCGTTATACGGAAATCTACCTGGCATATGCTGAAGCAGCTAACGATGCCTGGGGACCGAAGGTCGACGGTGCTGGTGTAGGCTTCTCAGCTTACGATGTCATCAAGGCTATCCGTCAGCGTGCCGGACTTGCTACTGACGAGATTGGCATGCCACTTCCCGAAGGTGACACTTATCTTGAAGAGTGTGCTGCCGACAAGACGAAGATGACCAACCTGATCCGTAACGAGCGCCGTATTGAGCTTTGCTTCGAGAACAAGCGTTTCTGGGATCTCCGCCGTTGGCAGATGCCCATCAACGAAAGTGTAAAGGGTATGCAGATTGACCGCAACGAAACGACAGGCGAACTCACCTATACCATCATCAATGTCGAGGATCGCAATTTCGACAGTTCTTATCAGTGGTACGGTCCCATTCCCAAGAGTGAAGTACTCAAATGGAGCAATCTCAAGCAAAACAAGGGTTGGAATTAAAGTTTAAAATGTAAAGTTTAAAAAATTAATGATGATGAAACTTAAGAATTATATATACGGAGTAGCCTTGGGAGTTTTCTCTCTCACCTTTGCATCGTGCTACAATGCAGATAAAGAATTCCCAGACTATGAAGAAGGAACTACAGCCTACTTTGCTTATCAGTTCCCTGTTCGTACCCTTGTGCTTGGTAACGACATCTACGACAACACGCTGGATAACGAGCACAAGTGCCGCATCTGGTCAACCATGGGTGGTGCCTATGGCGGACGCGACGCTGTTGTTGGCATCATTGTCGCAGATACACTTTGCAATAATCTCTATTTTGTAGACGAAGGTGGAAATCCGGCAGAGCCTGTGCGTCCTATGCCACAGTCATACTACAATCTGCTGTCTAATTCCATTCCTTATAATGGTGATTCTCGCGGCTACGTAGAGGTAGAGTTTACAGATGAATTCTTCAAAGATCCCAAATCAGCGGAGAACACCTATGTCATTCCTCTGGTCATGACGACCGTATCAGGCATCGACCGCATTCTGACGGGCACGCCTCGTGAAGGTCTCACTCCCTCTCGCGCCAATACGGAGGACTGGGATGTGCTGGCCAAGGACTACGTGCTTTACTGTGTGAAGTACATGAACCCCTGGCAGGGAAAATACATCCGTCGTGGAGTGGACAACGTAACCGAAAATGGTAATACCACTACTGTGGTTCGCAAGGACTTCACATTGGTCAACACCGACCTCGAGCATTACAAGGAGAACCCTGTCAACGCCAACGACGAGGTATGCGGTATCACTACCAAGAACATGACGCAGGCCATCTTCCCGGTATCGTTCAATATCGGTAAAGATGTACATGGCAACAGACCTTCTCAGAAATGCACCCTTTTGCTCACATTCAGTGGTGACAATTGTACCATTACCAGCGAAGACGAGGATGTGCCTTCAACCGGTTCTGGAGAATTTATCGTCAAGGGAACTGAGAAGGCCGAATATAAGGACTACCAGTGGGGAAGCATGAATGGACAGCCTGTTCAGCGCGACATTCTCCGTTTGTCTTACAATGTGACCTTCAAGAAAGGTAGAGTCATCGGTAAATATACTGTGAAAGAAGGTAATAAAGAAGTCGAAAAGGACTGGATCCTTGAGAACGACATTACCATCTCGACCACAGATACGATGGTTGTCCAGACGCGTGAGTCAAACAAGAAAGTATTCTTCTCACCAAAATACGTTAAATAATCATAGGAGGCTAAGAATATGAATACATTATTTAGAAACATATCTCTGATGTTGGCAGCAGGTGCAATAGCCGTTTCGTGTGCAGACTATAACGAGACGAATAATTACACCGCTGAGCCCGATCCGACAGTTGTCGTTCCTTACAAGGATCTGGCTCCTGTGAAGACCTACATCGACAGAGTCCAGTATCCTAACATGACGCTTGGCGCCACGCTCAAGGTGTCAGATTTCAACAAGCAGGAGTTGGCCCATGCTGCAGCAGTGACCAATTTCGACAATGTTGCTTTTGGAAGCACGCTGATGTCAGGAGCCATTGTCAATGCCAGAGGCGTGATGAACTTCCTCGACATGAATGACCTTCTGGACCACGTAAAGGAAATCGGTGGCGAGGTATTCGGCAGTCCGCTCTTCGCGAATGCCAATCAGGCTGACGAGTGGCTGGCAACGCTGACAGCGCCTATCGAGATTCCTGTAGACTTCGTTGAGGGAAAGACCGTTGACTTCAACACCATGAGTGTAGGAGCCTACGATGGTACGATAGAAAAAGGTAAAGCTTCTATCGTGAAATACGACAATCAGAATGTACTTCGTATTAATACAAAGACAGACGTTCGCATCGTCGAAGGTTTCGAAGCCGACCCTCTTGCCAAGTACACCACTACTTTCTGGGCAAGAGCCGATAAGGACCTCTCTTTCACCATCACCTTCTCCGGCCAAAGAGTCGATGGTCCCGCTTCTGAAGGAAAGTGGACCATTAAGCAAGGCAAATGGACTAAGTTTGTGATAGAGAGCCAAAGTGCTGCAGACGAGACCAATGGTTACCTGAGAATTGAGAATGGTCTTAACGGTGTTCTCTATATCCAGAAGGTACAGGTCGGTTATTTCCCCGACAACCATCGTCCCCAGACCGCACAGGAGCTCAACGACACCATTAACTATGCTGTCAATGCCTGGTGCAATGGTGTGATGAATATCAACCAGGGCTGCATCAAGTCCTTCGACCTGATTGACGAGGCTCTTGACCCCAATGCAGAGTTGGAGAACGGCATGCTTGACCTCAAGCACTCTACCGACAAGATATTCTGGCAAGACTTCCTTGGCAGCGAGAACTATGCTCCAGCAGTTGCAAAAGCAGCAAGCAGAGCATTTACAGAGTATGGCGGAGAAGCTTCCGAGTTGAAGTTCTTCATCAGCGAGTCTGGCCTTGACGATGCCAAGAAAATCGAGAGCCTTAAGTATTGGATCAGCATCTGGGACAACAATGGTGCAAAGATTGATGGCATCAATGCCAAGCTGAACCTCTTCTATAGCGAGGATGCTGCCACCCAGGCTGCAAACGAGGCCACACTGAAGACCCTTCTTAACAACCTTGCCGGTACTGGCAAGATGGTTCGCCTCTCTAATTTCGACATCAAGTATCAGGATGCAGAAGGCAAAAGCGTTACAGCTGCTAACATCACAGAAGCCCAACGTCAGAAACTGGCCGACTTCTATGGCTTTGTCATCAAACAATATATGGCCATCATTCCCAACGACAAGCAGGCTGGCATCTGTAAGGGCAACATGGTTGACACGGGCGATCCCGTTGGTCTCTGGTCTAAGGACAAGAGTCAGGACTGGGTGCGCACCGCCACTTACAAGGCATTCTGCGACGCGCTGAGTGGAAAGTAAAGAATACACTATATTTATTTTCAATCTATTTATTTATTAACTAATTAATTCTATTATGAAAAAGTTATTTACACTTGTTGCTTTCATGGCTTGTTTCCTGGGAGCAAAAGCTGAGTGGGTAACCGATTACGAAATCGACTATTCCGCTTACAATGGTTTCCCATTCTACGTAATGGGTTACGTCCCCGAGTGGTATGACGGCGTCATGACCGACTTCGGTGCTCTGTATGGATACCTGAACGATGAGGACTTCGAAAAAGGCGGTGACTGGAGCGAAGTCGGTACTGTTACTACAAACAACGGTGGTGCTACATACCACAAGGTTCTGTATACTTCAGCTCAATGGCACCAGTATTTCATTGCTGACGGTATCCCCACCGAGATGGACGGATCTTACACAGTGAAGGCATTGGTTAAGGCTACTGAGGACTGCACCATCAACGTCAACATGGGTTGGGGTTGGGGCAGCGGCCAGCAGGCTGGCGCTTCCGTTAAGATTCCTGGAAGCTCTGAATTCCAGGAGGTAGAATGGACCTACAGTGGCATCGCAGGCACTTCTTGTAACCTCGTTGCACAGCCTGGTACTTTTCAGGGTACCATCGAGTGGAAGTCTCTGACCGTTTCTCACAACGAGAAGCCCAAGAAGCCCACCGTATGGCAAGAGTGGCTCACCAAGGACGGCCAGCCTGTTGTAATTGACACAAAGCCTTCAGACATTCCCACCTATATGGGTAATGCCGAGTTTGGTGCATGGCCTGATTGGTCTCTTGAGAAAACCGATGGTATCAACATCAACTGGAGAGGCGACCGCACTGGTGAGATTTGCGCATGGGCTCTGACCATGGGCCGCAATGCTGGTGACACTGGTGCAGATGGTACAGCCGATGGCCGTGCTCGTCCTTATCCTGCTGATATTGAAGCTGAAGAAGGAAATGAGAGCAATCACGTATTTGCTGTTCATGCAGATCAGATTGAAAAAATTGATGATGACAACTCTATCCAGTGGTCTAACCAGTTCTGGATCCAGTCTCCGCAGGGATGGAAGGAAGGTACTCAGGTAAGAATTAAGTTCCGTTATAAGGCAAAGCTTGACGCTAAGACAGGTACTCAGATTCACAAGCAGCACCCGTCAGACTATCTCCACTGGGAGGCTGTTGGTGACGTGAACTTCACTACAGAGTGGCAGGATTTTGACAAGACCATCACATTCAATGGTTCTCAGGCTAATGGTTGGTCTCTCGCATTCAACCTGTGCGCAGGATCAACGGTTGATGCTCCTCAGCCAGCCAATGTATTCTATTTCGACGACCTCTCTTGGGAAACCATGGTACTTGAAGAGGGTTACTTCGTAGCTGGTTCTAACGCAAAAGAAGGTCTTGAGTATGACTTTGACAATGCTATCCAGTTCGAGTACTCTACTGAATCCGGCAACTACACCGCTGTTGTTGGTGAGGCCGGAGCTTATGTAAACCAGGTGATGATTTCTACCGTTCGCGGTAACGACGCTGCATTCAAGAGCAATACCTTGAAGCCTTCTGGCGTTATCCAGAGCGATCCTGATGATTGGCACGACTATACTGCCGCAAGTCTTGCCAAGGTGAACCTCCCAGGAGCCGGTATCTGGAAGATCTACCTCGACGACGCTTACATAGCAATGGCATTCGAGATGCTCGAGGGTACTCTCGATGAGCCTCTTGAAATCACTCCCAACCCGACAGAGATTGTTATTCATGGTAAGGAGAGAGACTTTACCAGCAGCGAACAGGAAGGTGGTACTGGTCAGCCTTGGGACAACCAGTTCT
Source organism: Prevotella sp. (assembly GCA_015060485.1). GTDB lineage: Bacteria > Bacteroidota > Bacteroidia > Bacteroidales > Bacteroidaceae > Prevotella. Next base: position 155,128 of record SUYI01000004.1, read on the forward strand.
TCATCAAGGCCGAGCGTAAGCTGGCTGCTGGCGAAGCAACTGTCCTTTCGTTCAAGTACAGAAGCACTGTTTCTGCCAAGACTTCTACACAGTGTCACGGTGAGCCAGGCGCTTACATCCATTGGGCAGCTATTGGCGACGTAAACTTCGAGCCTGGTGATTGGCAGGAGTTCAGCACGGACTTCACCGTTGCCGGAGAGGCTAATGACATGCAGTCTATCGCATTCAACATGGCTGAGATCAAGGACGCTTGCGATTACTACATCACCGACGTTGTTTGGGCACTGAAGGACGGCTCAGAGACGCTGATCAACATGAAGGACGGACGTAACTTCTGGATTAAGGAAGGTGCAGGCACTGATCCTTATCAGTTGGAAGTTCCCGAAACAGGCATCAACAACGTAGTGAACAAGGCTACACGTTCTGCTGTTATCTACAACCTCGCTGGCCAGCGTGTATCTAAGGATTACAAGGGCATCGTGGTTAACGACGGTAAGAAGTACGTTGCCAAGTAATTTATTACTGGCAAATAAGATATTACCTGCAAGGTAATTTTTAGAACTTTACATGTGAAGTCTCGGGCTCGTGAGAGTCCGAGACCTTTTTAATAAAGTCTCGACGAAAAAATAATTCCGTCCGACGAAAAAAAAATTCCGTCCGACGAAATAAAAATTCCGTCCGACGAAAAAAGGCGGCTATTCGGTAGCCGCCTTTAAGATTTCGCCCAACGTGGGGTGGATGTGAATGATGTCGCGTAGTTGTTGAATCGTCGTACCGCGACACATCAGCGCCGCCACCTCCTGAACGATATCGGCACTATGGGCGCCATAAGCATGACAGCCAAGAATGAGACCTGGAGTCTCATGAGGTAAGAGGTCAGAGGTAAGAGGTAAGTGAAAGAGCTTCAGCATACCTTCCGTCTCGCCCATTGCCATCGCCTTGCCATTGGCACGCCAGAAGGCTTTGCGGCATTCGTAGGGAGCGCCAGGCTGCGGAGTACCAACGGCAAAACCGTTGGCCACAGCAGCAGCTTTCAGCTGGTCTTCCGTAGGACCTACGCAGGCAGCCTCGGGTGAGGTAAAGATGGCGGCAGGCATGATGTCGAAGCGGATAGCGTCCTGTTTGCCCAGGATGTGGTTGACAGCACGAACCGCTTGCATCTCAGCAGCATGGGCCAGCATCTGGCGGCCGTTTGCATCGCCAACGGCGTAGACAGTTGACAGTTGACAGTTGACAGTTGACAGTTGACAGTTGACAGTTGACAGTTGGAAGTTGTCGTCAACGGGGATGGCGCCGTTAGAGGCGAGGGTGATGCCAAGGGCTTCGAGGTTCAGCCCCTCTGTGCGGGGCTTGCGACCCGTAGCCATCAGAACCACATCGGCCTCAACGCTCTCCGTCTGTCCTTTCTTATTCTCGAAGAACACCTCGCCATCAGCAATCTGCTTCACACCACATTGCATGTGGAAGGTAATACCCTCCTTCTCCATCTGCTTGCGCAGTCGCTTGGCAATGTCGCTGTCGAGGGCAGGGAGACACTCCTTCAGGAACTCAATCACTGTCACCTCCGAGCCAAAGCGACGGAACACGCTGGCAAACTCCATGCCGATGACGCCTGCTCCGATGATGCAAAGGCGTTTGGGCAGCGTCTCGAGGTTCAGCAGGCCGGTGCTGTCAACCACACAAGGGTCGTTGGCACCTTCTATGGGAAGCCATTTGGTTTCGGAGCCGGTGGCGATGATGATGTTCTTGGCGGTAACAGAATCACCGCCCACACTGACGGTGTGGGCATCAACGAAGGAGGCTTTTTCACGGACGAGGGTGATGTTAGGGTGCGAGAGGATGCCCTCTACCCCATTGCGCAACTGAGGAACGACCTGCGCCATACGTTCGCGGGCCTCAGCGAAAGAAGCAGAGTGGACGTAGGTCTTCGTGGGGATACATCCTACATTCAGACACGTGCCACCTACGTTATCACCCTCGAAAATCGTAACCTTCAAGCCGTGCTTTGCGGCATATTCAGCGGCGCGGTAACCTCCAGGTCCCGCGCCGATGATGATGAGATCAGTTGTTGTCATTAATCATTTGTTTATAAGTGGTGATAGGATGCTTGGCAGCCAGCACATCGTCCACACGTCCGATGGGCGTCGTGTGAGGAGCCGTCTTTACCAAATCAGGATCGTTCTTGGCCTCCTCGGCAATCTTACGCATCACAGCGATAAATCCGTCGAGCGTCTCTTTCGACTCGTTCTCCGTGGGTTCCACCATCAACGACTCGTGGAAGAGCAGCGGGAAGTAAATCGTAGGAGCATGATAGCCGTAGTCGAGCAGTCGCTTGGCCACATCCATTGTAGTCACACCCGACGACTTGTCCTTCAGTCCGTCGAACACGAACTCATGACAGCAAACAGTGTCGATGGGCAACTCATAAACGTCCTTCAACGACTCCTTGATGTAGTTGGCGTTCAGCACAGCCAGCGGACCCACCAGCTTCATCTGCTCCCGACCCAGCGAAAGGATGTAGGCATAGGCACGCATCATCACACCAAAATTGCCATGATAGGGCGACACCACGGGTAAGAACGCCTGCAAGCCTTCACGAACACCCACAGGTCCCGCTCCAGGACCTCCACCGCCATGAGGCGTCGAGAACGTCTTGTGCAGGTTGATATGCATGACGTCGAAGCCCATATCGCCAGGGCGGCAGGCACCCAGCATCGGGTTCAGATTAGCGCCATCGTAGTACATCAGGCCTCCGCAGTCGTGAATCAGCTTCGCAATAGCAGGGATCTGCGTCTCGAAGAGTCCCAGCGTATTGGGGTTCGTCATCATCATGGCGGCGATGTCGGAACCATGTAGGGTAATTAGGTCGGTGAGGTCGGTGAGGTCTATTTGGCCGTTGGCCAAAGACTTCACCTCGAGAATTTCCAAACCACAAACGGCAGCAGAAGCAGGATTCGTGCCATGAGCCGAGTCGGGCACGATGACCTTCTTGCGCTGCATGTCGCCACGCGAACGATGATAGTTGTCGATAGTCATCAGTCCCGTCAGCTCACCATGAGCACCAGCGTAGGGCTTAAAGGTGAAGTGAGCAAGACCCGTGAGTTCGCAGAGCGAGCGCTCCAACAACGTCACAATGGCCTGAGCGCCACGCGTGGTCTCGGCAGGCTGCTCGGGATGCAGATTCTGGAACTGGGGCAAGGCAGCCATCTCCTCGTTAATCTTCGGATTGTACTTCATCGTACACGAACCCAAGGGATAGAAGCCCGTATCGACACCAAAGTTATTGTTCGACAGGTTCGTATAGTGACGCACCACCGTCAGTTCGTCGCATTCGGGCAGCTGTGCGTCTTCAGCACGCCGCATCGATGCAGGAATCTGGTAGTCACCAAAGTTATTCTTGGGCAGACTATAACCCTTGCGGCCCTCCTTGGAGAGCTCGAAAATCAGGTTTCCGTATAATCGGTTATTCATAGGGCTGCAATCTTTACGAGGTTATCAATTTCTTCCTTCGTACGCTTCTCGGTAACGGCAAAGATGATGCCGTCCTCGAAACGGACACCACCCAGGATACCAGCCTCGATGAAGCGCTGATAAAGGGTATCGGCATCACCATCGTACTTCACATAGAACTCATTGAAGAACGGCTTGTCGAAAACCAAATGGAAACGACCCGTCTTTGCCAGTTCTTCATACATATAATGAGCACCGGCATAAGAAAGCTGTGCAGCCTCCTTCAAGCCCTGCTTACCCATCAGTGAACAATAGATAGTCACGAAGAGTGCCATCAGCGACTGGTTCGAGCAGATGTTCGACGTAGCCTTCTGGCGACGGATATGCTGCTCACGAGCCTGCAGCGTCAGCACAAAGGCACGCTGGTCGCGATTATCCTTCGTCATACCAACGATACGACCCGGCATCTTACGGATGAGTTTCTCCGTGCAACACATATAGCCCACATAAGGACCGCCAAACAGCATGGGAATACCCAACGACTGTCCATCGCCCACAGCAATATCGGCTCCCCACTCGCCTGGCGTCTTCAGCACGGCAAGATCGGCAGCGACACTGTCCATCATGAAAAGAGCCTTCTGCTCGTGACATGCTTCAGCAAAACCAGTATAGTCTTCAATGATGCCAAAGACATTGGGCTGCTGTACCATGACACCAGCCACACCGCCTTGTGCTAACTGTGCCTCAAGGTTTTGCCTTGAAGTAACGCCATTCTCCATAGGAATCGTCACCAGCTCAATTCCCTGATGCAGGGCATACGTGTCAAGCACCTCACGGGTTTTGGGATTCAGCGTCTCGGAAACCAGCACCTTGTTCTGCTTTTTGCCTGCTGCCACAGCCATCATCATAGCCTCAGCAGCAGCAGTGGTACCATCGTACATCGAGGCATTCGAGATGTCCATACCCGTCAGCTCAGTCATCATCGACTGGTACTCAAAAATATAGTGCAGCGTACCTTGCGAGATTTCTGCCTGATATGGGGTATAGGATGTCAGGAATTCAGAACGCGAAAGCAGATTCGGAATCACAGATGGCGTATAATGGTCATAGACGCCATAGCCTGCGAAACAAGTCAGCTGACTATTCTGCGAGGCCAGTTTCTCGAACAATTGACGCACCTCCATTTCACTCATCTCCGAGGGAATCTGATAATCACCCCGGAAACGGATGTTCTCAGGAATCTGAGCGTATAAGGCATCGACAGAATCGACACCCACAGTTGCCATCATCGCCTGCAGGTCGTCATCTGTATGCGGAAAGTATTTAAACATTATTTTCTATTTTTCGAAATATCGAACTTATTTTTCGCAGAAAGCGGCGTAAGCCTTGGCATCCATCAGGTCGTTCAGTTCCGCCTTGTCTGCAATGGTCACCTTGATAATCCAATTCTCGTAAGCATCGATGTTGATGAGTTCAGGCTGGTCTTCCAAAGCCTCGTTCACCTCGACGACGACACCCGTCACAGGCGACATCAGGTCGCTGGCAGCCTTTACACTTTCGACAGCTCCAAACTCCTCGCCTGCGCTGACCTCGTCGTCCACCTCGGGCATATCGACATACACCACGTTACCCAGTGCATTCTGGGCGTAATCCGTAATACCAATGTAACCGAAGTCACCTTCCACACGTACATACTCATGCGACTCACTGTAATAGAGTCCTTCCAATACTTTTGCCATAATACTTCTTTGGTTTTAATTATTTATTTCTTGTAATGTTTGTCATAGAAACGTTTCTTGCAGACGACTCCCGGGAAAGTCTTCTTGCGAATCTGAATCTCAACCTCCGTATCGAGTGCAGCATACTGCGCATCAATCAAAGCCATACAGACGCTCTTGTCCGTCGAAATGGTGTGATAACCCGTAGTTACCTCACCTATCGGCTGTCCGTCCTTCAATACTGCATAACCGTGACGGGGAATGGCCTTGTCCTTCAGTTCGATACCCACCAGCTTCTTGGCAGGTCCCTCGGCTTTTTGCTTGGCAAGAGCCTCCTTGCCAATGAACTCGTCTTTGTCGAGTTTGACGAAGATGCCCAAACCAGCCATGATGGGTGTAATGTCTGCCGACAGTTCATCGCCATAGAGCGGCAGTCCCACCTCAAAGCGAAGGGTATCGCGGCAACCCAGTCCGCAGGGCTTGCAACGTCCGGAGGCAACCAGTTTGTCCCAGCACTCATTAATATAAAGAGGTGAAGCGTAAATCTCAAAGCCGTCCTCGCCTGTATATCCAGTACGACTTACAATAACGTCGCCAATCTGCTTGAAAGTGTAGAATGTCAGTTCTGCACAAGGTATTCCCAATACTTCCTGCATGACAGCCTCAGCATCAGGGCCTTGTACAGCCAGCTCGCCATACGCATCGCTCTGGTGTTCCAGCTTGACGTCGAACCCCTTAGCCTGTTCCTGTATCCATGCCCAGTCCTTGTCGATGTTGGCGGCATTGATAACGAGGAAGAAACGCTGGTCGTCAACCTTATAGACCAGTAAATCATCCACCACGCCACCATCTTCATAGCACATCATGCCATACAGGATTTTCCCTGCGGGCATGCCTACGACATTATTAGTAAAGAGGTGGTTGACATAGCGTTCTGCATCGTTGCCACTGATGAGCACTTCACCCATGTGGCTGACGTCGAACACACCACAAGCCTGACGCACGGCCTGATGCTCGTCCACGATACCGCTGTACTGAATAGGCATATCGAACCCTCCGAAAGGCGACATCAGCGCTCCCAGCGCCACGTGTTTGTCATAGAGGCAAGTGCGTTTGTTATTGTTTTGTTCCATAATCCGATTGTTATAATAAATTGATAAAATCTTCTTTTAAGTATGTCTGTTCTAACTTCTCAATTCCCGCCACTTGCGCAGGTATCAGCATCAGCTCATCATCACAGAGCGTATCACGAATCAATGCCTTCACCTCCTCCAAGCTTAGTGACGTATAGTCTTTCAGCAAGGTGATGCGCTGACGAACACTCTGAATGCCTTTTTCCTGCAGCTTCTCCGCACTTGGGGTGATGGCGTGGAGCATGTAATCCATATTCGTATCGTAGAGCATGGTGCTATGGACGATGCTACGACCCGGCAACTGATAAAATGCCGTACCACACACTTTCCGGTCACCAATCAGAATATCGTTACGACTCGTACCCGTTGCCTCGATACCCATCTTACGCAACACAAGCAGAATCATTTGCACGAACTTGTGGAACGTTAAGCCCACTTGATAACCATCGCTGATGTACGACAGCATCACATTATCCATGTCAGCATATACGCAACCTCCCCCACTCTTCCTGCGGTACATCTGAATGTGGTGCGAACGGCAGAAATCCTGATTTACCTCATTGTCTATCAGCTGGTTACGTCCAAAGATAACGCTGGGCTCCACCTGCCACATAAAGAAGTATTCTGCGGGAGGCAGTTGGCGTGCCACATATTCTTCTAAGGCCAGATAGAAAGAAAGCCTTCGAACTTCGTTGTCAGGTAATGAGACGTAAATCATTGCGATTTTAGTTATTTCCCTGCAAAGATATAAAGAAAATATGCAAAAACCAAGAAAAAGCCATAATTATTTTGTAAAAATAAAAAAGACCTGTTTTTATTTTGTACTTTGCTCACTAATTTGTACCTTTGCACATAAATATGAACTAACGTGGAACTATTAAAGGAAATTAAATACCCCGAGGACCTGCGGAAACTGACAGTCGACGAGCTGCCCGAAATCTGCCGGGAACTCCGTGAAGACATTGTCAAGGAACTTTCCGTCAACCCCGGTCACCTGGCCTCAAGTCTGGGTGCCACCGAGATTACGGTAGCCCTGCACTATGTCTACAACACGCCCTACGACCGCATCGTCTGGGATGTGGGCCATCAGGCCTATGGGCACAAAATATTGACAGGACGTCGCGAACAATTCAACACCAACCGCAAGTTGGGCGGCATCCGTCCGTTCCCCTCACCGCAGGAGAGCGAGTACGACACATTCATGTGCGGTCATGCCTCGAACAGCATATCTGCTGCTTTGGGAATGGCCATTGCCGCCAAAGGCACTGACAGGAAAGTCGTTGCCGTCATAGGCGACGGGGCCATGTCGGGCGGACTGGCCTACGAGGGTTTGAATAACGTATCGACAACGGACAACGACATCCTCATCATCCTCAACGACAACAACATGTCCATCGACCGCGCCGTCGGAGGCATGCAGGAATATCTGCTGTCGCTCAGCACCAACGAGACATATAACGCCATACGTTTCAAGGTGACCAGCTGGCTGCACAAACGGGGCTTGTTTGAAGACGACCGCCGCAGAGGATTTATCCGTCTGATGAACGCCTTCAAGTCGGCCATCTCGCACCAGCAGAACGTGTTCGAGGGCATGGACATACGCTACTTCGGACCCTTCAACGGCCACGATGTCAAGGAATTGGTACGCATCTTGCGACAGCTGAAGGACATGAAAGGCCCCAAGCTGCTCCATCTGCACACCCAGAAAGGTCACGGCTATGCTCCTGCCGAGAAGGATGTCACCATCTGGCACGCACCAGGCAAGTTCGATGTGGAGACTGGTAAGCGACAGGTCAAGGACGAAACAAACAAGCCTCCGCGGTTCCAGGATGTCTTTGGCGAGACGTTGCTCGAACTGGCTAAACAGAACGAAAAGATCATCGGCGTCACGCCAGCCATGCCTACAGGCTGTTCGATGAACATCATGATGCACGAAATGCCTGAACGCACCTTCGACGTAGGAATTGCCGAAGGGCACGCCGTCACTTTCTCCGGAGGTATGGCCAAGGAGGGACTGTTGCCATTCTGCAACATCTACAGTGCCTTTGCCCAGCGTGCTTTCGATAACATCATACACGATTTGGCCATCCTAAAACTCAACGTGGTATTGTGCTTGGACCGGGCAGGACTCGTGGGCGAAGACGGCCCCACGCACCATGGAGCCTTCGATCTGGCTGCGTTGCGACCCATTCCCAATCTTACTATCGCTGCACCAATGGACGAGCACGAACTGCGCCGCATGATGTACACGGCACAACTGCCCGGCAAGGGACCCTTCGTTATCCGCTACCCGCGAGGCTGTGGCTCACTGGTCGACTGGCGTTGTCCATTAGAAGAAATTCCTGTCGGCAAGGGACGCCGTCTGCACGATGGCGACGACTTGGCCGTCATCACCATCGGCGCTATCGGCACACAGGCTGCCGCAGCCATCGAAGAGTGCTCCGCATCAAACAAGACTGTCGCCCACTACGATCTTCGGTTCCTGAAGCCCCTCGATGAAGACCTCCTGCACGAAATCGGCAAGAAGTTCACCAAGATTATTACCGTCGAGGACGGTGTTCGCAATGGCGGCATGGGGTCTGCCGTTTTAGAGTGGATGAACGATCACGGCTATCAGCCTGTCGTTCGTCGCCTCGGACTGCCCGACTATTTCGTCGAGCACGGAAAAGTCTCTGAGTTGCAGGCTATTGTGGGCATCGACAAGGATAGCATCGTCAAGGCAATCAATGAAATCTCAAATCTCAAACCTCAAACCTCAAACCCATGAAGATTATCATTGCAGGTGCAGGAGCCGTAGGTACACATTTGGCCAGGCTATTCTCACGCGACCATCAGAACTGCGTGTTGATTGACGAGGACGCCTCCAGACTGGGCGACCTTGACAGCCGTTTTGATATCATGACCCTGCAAGGGCGCACCACCAGCATCAACACCATGAAAGATGCCGGAGTGGAGCATGCCGACCTTTTCGTGGGCGTTACACCCGATGAGAGCCGCAACATGACAGCCTGCATGATAGCCCATGCTTTGGGTGCCAAGAAAACTGTAGCACGCATCGACAACTTCGAATACCTCGACCCGGCACGCAAGGAATTCTTCAGCCAAATGGGAATCGATTCGCTTATCTTCCCTGAGGTGTTGGCTGCAGCCGACATTACCAACGGACTTAAGATGTCGTGGGTACGTCAGCGATGGGACGTCCATGGTGGCGACCTCGTCATGCTGGGCATCAAGTTACGCGAAACCTGCGAAATACTGAACCAGCCCTTGCGTGAGCTCTGCGGACCAGACGACCCCTATCACATTGTGGCTATCAAGCGCAAAGGGGAGACGCTCATCCCAGGTGGTAACGATGTCCTTGAAGTCAACGACCTGGCCTACTTCATGACCACCCGCGAGTATATCCCCTACATTCGCCAGATTTCTGGCAAGGAACACTATGCCGATGTTAAGAACGTCATCATCATGGGAGGCGGACGAACGTCTGTTCGTCTGGCAAAGGTGGCTCCCGACTACATGGACTTGAAGATTATCGAGATAGACGAGAACCGTTGCGAACGTCTCAATGCTAAACTCGCCGACCTCGATGTCATGGTAATTCACGGCGATGCCCGCGACATAGGACTGCTGCAGGAGGAAGGCATCCAGAACACACAGGCCTTCGTGGCGCTGACGGGCAATGCCGAAACCAATATTCTGGCCTGTCTGACGGCTAAACGACTGGGGGTGCGAAAGACGGTGGCTATGGTCGAGAACCTCGACTATGTGGAGATGGCCGAAAGTCTCGATATTGGTACCATTATCAATAAGAAGACGCTGGCTGCCAGCCATATCTACCAGATGATGCTCGATGCTGACGTTTCAAATGTTCGTTCGCTGATGCTCGTCGATGCCGATGTTGCCGAGTTCACAGCTGCCGAGGGTTCGAAGGTAACGAAAAAACCTGTGAAGGACTTGGGCCTGCCGGTAGGAGCTACCATTGGTGGACTGGTACACGACGGACAGGGCATCCTCGTCAATGGTAATACACGCATCGCAGCTGGCGATACCGTCATGGTGTTCTGCCACGAACAGAATCTGAAGAAAATCGAGAAATACTTCCGTAAGGACACTCTATGGTAAACTTTCCGTTGGTATATAAGATTATCGGCTCGTTGCTCTTCCTGCTGGGAACCTTGCTGGGCATCTGCGTAGGGGTATCGGCCTACTACCAGGAGGACGACCTGCTGTCGTTTCTTATTTCCGCCATCTTGACCATCACCACGGGATTCATCTTAAAATATCTTGGAAGAAACGCCAACAACAACCTGAGTCGACGCGACAGCTATTTCCTCGTCACCTCGGCATGGATTGTCTTCTCGTTGTTTGGCATGCTACCCTTCCTCATCGGAGGATTCATTCCCAACGTAACCGATGCTTTCTTCGAAACAATGTCGGGATTCACCACCACGGGAGCTACCATACTTGACAACGTCGAAAGCCTGCCCCATGGTATCCTGTATTGGCGCACACAGACGCAATGGATAGGCGGCTTGGGAATCGTATTCTTTACCATTGCCATTCTGCCATCTATGGTGGGCAGCGGAAGCGTCAAGGTGTTCTCTGCGGAGGCCACAGGACCTATGCGTTCCAAGATGCACCCACGACTGTCGACGATGGCCAAATGGATATGGACCGTCTATCTGGGCCTGACGCTGACCTGTATCATTTCGTTCTACCTTTGTGGCATGGATTGGTTCGACAGTATCAACTACGCCATGACAACCACTGCCACAGGAGGTTTTTCTACCCATAACGACAGTACAGCTTATTTCCAGTCGCCAGCCATCGACTATGTCTGTGTACTCTACCAGTTCCTGGCAGGCATCAACTTCGCCATGCTCTACATGGCCATCTTCAAGTTGAAGATTGCCGAGCTGTTCAAAAGTTCCGAATTCAAACTCTATCTCTTCCTCGTTACGGTAGCTACGTTTTTCATCTGCTACCTGTTGGTATCGCGCAACGGATATGAACTGGAACATGCCTTCCGTTCGGCACTGTTTCAAGTGGTATCCTTCATGACGACTACTGGACTCTTCAACGACGACGTGGCAAAATGGCCACACATCACATGGGTCATTTTGGGCTGTCTGATGTTTATCGGAGCCTGTTCCGGCTCTACGACGGGTGGTTTCAAATGCATCCGTGGCGTGATGGTATTCAAGGTGTTGCGCAACGAATTCCGCAAGATCCTACACCCCAACGCAGTATTGCCTGTCAAGATTAACGGACAAACCGTTTCGCAACAAAAACTGTCAACCCTACTGGCATTCTTTGCCATCTTCAGCATCATGGTACTCATCTCAGCCACTATCATGATTGTCTCTGGCATCGACAACACCAATGCCATTGCCATCGCCCTGAGCTGCATAAGTAATGTGGGTCCCTCACTAAGCACGGAGGTCGGTCCTGCCATGACGTGGAGCGAGATGCCGGAATACATCAAGTGGACGTGCTCGTTCCTCATGCTCATAGGACGTCTCGAGATCATGTCCGTCCTCGTGCTCTTCACACGTGCTTTCTGGAAAGAAAATTAACAACTACTATGAATTATTATAAGTTTACTCCACTGCTCAAAACCCTCATCTGGGGTACTGAAAGCTGGCAAATCTCAGGAGTTGCCGGTAGCGAAACATTATGTTCAGTAAGTGGTGACGGCATCACCACTAAAACCATCAACGACCTGGTCCTCGAACAAAGGGAGGATCTTCTTGGCAAAGCCAACTACCAGCGTTTCGGCAATGAATTTCCTTTGCTTATCAAATTCATCGACGCACATCAAGACCTAAGCATCCAGGTCCATCCTACTGACGAAATTGCACACCGCCAAGGCAAACCACGCGGTAAAACGGAAATGTGGTATGTCATGGACTCAGCGCCCACTGCCAAGCTATACAATGGTTTGAAAATGCAGATTACGCCCGAACAGTATAAAGCGATGGTTGCTAACGACACTATTTGCGATGCCTTGGCACAATACGATGTCAAGGAAGACGACTGTTTCTTCATCCCTGCAGGGCGTATCCATGCCATCGGTGCGGGCTGCTACCTGGCCGAAATTCAACAGACCAGTGATGTCACATACCGCATCTACGACTACAAACGTCGCGACAAGGACGGCAATCTGCGTCAGTTGCACACTCAGGAAGCCTCAGAATCGATTGACTACACAGTGCTGTCTGACTATCAGACGCACTATACTTCTAAAAAGAACGAGAGTGTATCACTCGTCGAGTGTCCCTATTTCAATACCGCCGTATACGACCTAACCGAGCCCATGGAGATAGACTACTCCGAGCTCGATTCGTTCGTTATACTTATCGGACTGAAGGGAGAAGGCACGCTGAACATCGATGGCGAGGAAGTCACCTTCCATGCCGGCGAGAGCATCTTGATTCCCGCCACAGCAAAAGAGGTACGAACAGAGGGTACTATGAAATTTCTGGAGACTTACGTGCTGTCGTAAAATACTGTTCCACATCCTGCTGAATCTGCTGGAAATGGGGCGACAGCTGGTAACCTGCATTCTTTTTCAATGTTTGCTTGATGTCTGGCAACGAATGTTCGTAGCACGACATCTCGTTCTGCCGTTGCATATGGTGTCGGGACATACGGCTTATCTCGTCCTGGCGCTCCTGGCGCAGACGATTACACACCATATTTATTATAGGTACAACAACATTGTCAAACAGGTGATGACCCTGTATGTAGAGGTATGTCGTTTGCGGTGTGACGCCCAATTCCTTGATGTTCTCTTTGGTTTTCAGGTATACTTCTTTATTGTCAGGAAACTCTCGCTGCAACAGGTGTACCCTACTGTTTACCTTCCTTCGCAGATTGTCTATAGACTTCTGAGGATCCATCACGTTAACGTGTCCCGGATCTACCACGCGGTTGAAGTCCTGTAACGAAAAGCGGTTGTGATTCCCAGTGCGATAGGCCCATACTGACCAGACAAACAATGGAAAGATAGCTTCCGAATACTGCTGCATGAAGTCCACAAAGTCGAACAGGCGATGGTCGTTCAGCGTCACAGCCACACAGACGTCATGCAGAGTCGGAGCATAACACTGCAGGTTTTCTATGGCATAAGCATAGGTATGGAACACATACGGACTCTCGAGCACCTTCTGTGACTGAGGCGTAGCACCCTGAAGCAAATAGTCGTAATCGGCATCGACACAGGCTATCATATCCGGGCCGATTCGCTCGCCTACAAAATTCATCAGCACCGACTTCTTCCCTCGTTCCAGCTTTTTATGCGAAGGCAACATGACCTCGAAGTAGCGCCGTTCATTCTCGAAGCGCGACAAAACCGTCCGCCAAAAGTATATATCGTCGTAGCTCTCGACATAGGCTACGATACGACGCCGTGCCTGTTTCGATTTCAGGCGATTTGCCGCCTCAAAATACTGGCTATTGAGATTATCCTTCAAACTGCTAGGCATAATTGTCAACTGTCAATTATCAATTGTCAATTATATAGTAATATCGCTCACCTCCGTCACACTGTCCACCCAGCCGTTCATAATCACTGCCGGTGAATGTGTTGTCAGAATAATCTGTACGTTGGGGTTCAATTCTACAATGAGATCAATGAGGCGTTTCTGCCACTCGATATGCAGGCTTACTTCGGGTTCGTCCATGAAGAGCACATACGGCTGGACGTCCTCTACCAATACCGTCAGTAAAATGGCCAACATCTGCTTTTCACCACTTGACAATTGGTAGGGCACCAGCGTCTCACCAATCTGTGAAAAACGGATTTCGTTCTCCGTACGAACGATCTTCTTGCCTGTCTCCGCAAACAGATCATCTACTATATCCTGGAATCGGGTCTTCGATTGTGACAGCTGCTGAGCAGCATCAGTATTGCCCTGCTGCAGTTCAGCAATCATGCGGTTACCGATGTTTACCTGATAGTCCAGATACTTTCGTTGTAAATGGTAAAGCTGGAAGTCCAATGCAGACCGGATGCGCGTGTCCACCAAATTCAGCGTCTCGTTGTCCAGTACAGGAGAGTCCAGCGAACGGATAATGTCAAAACGCACGTGGGTGGCATCTTCCGGCTCCGCAGTGATATGTACACCTTTCAACAGGTGGTTCACCAGGTCGCCATTCGTACAGATGCTTTTAAAGATCTTATTTAATATTGTACTCTTACCCACACCATTGATACCGCTTAGAATATTCACATGGGGGTCCAGCTGCCACAGAATATGCTTCTTGCCGCTCCACAACGAGTCTATTTCTATCTGTTTAATGTAGTCCGCATACTTCATAGTCGTAAGTTTTCTGCAAAGTTACGAAATAATTATCAATTATCAATTATCAATTATCAATTATTTTGTACCTTTGCAGGCGAAAAAATATCAAAATGGCAAAAACTAATGATCATAAAGCGCTCATTGCGCACTTAAGCATGTTCGGAGCCTGTGCCGGATGGGGACTGATGGCTCCTATCGGCAAGGACGCCATGACACATGGCTTTGACGGCATCACAATGGTCACATTCCGGGTGGTGGGCGCCTGTCTGCTGTTCTGGCTGGCATCGTTGTTTGCCCCCAAGGAGCATGTGCCTATGAGAGACAAACTGATGTTTATCGGAGCAGGACTATTCGGACTGTTATGCAACCAGTGCTGCTACACCATCGGACTGAGCATCACGTCGCCCATCAATGCCTCGATAGTCACCACCTCGATGCCTATCTTTGCCATGCTGTTGGCGGCCCTTATCCTCAAAGAGCCCATTACGGGGAAAAAAGCATTGGGTGTATTGATGGGTTGTTCGGGAGCACTGATACTGATTCTGACAAGTGCTGCACACAGCAGTGACAAGGTAGGCGACATCCGTGGCGACCTGTTATGTCTGTTTGCACAGTTCTCGTTTGCCCTGTATCTATCACTTTTCAATCCACTGATTCGCCGCTATAATGTGTTCACCATCAATAAATATATGTTCTCGTGGGCCACACTCATGCTGTTGCCGTTTACGTGCAGACATGTGGTCGAAGTGCTGAGTGAGCCCATTCCTGCTAAGACGTGGTGGGAAGTGGCCTATGTGGTGGGGATTGGCACCTTCTTCGGCTATATTCTGACGATGATCGGACAGCGCACGCTTCGCCCCACAGTAGTCAGCGTCTACAACTACGTGCAGCCCATCGTATCGGTGGCGGCATCGCTACTGATGGGCATTGGCATACTGAAACCCACACACGCTCTAGCTGTGGTATTGGTATTCAGCGGTGTATGGTTGGTAACAAAGTCAAAGTCCAGACAGGACATGGAAAAAGAAAAGGTGACCAACTAATACCGGTCACCTTCTTCTTGATTCCAAAAATCCATCAGGAATATCTCGAAGACCAGTGTACTATAGGCAGGAATCACGCCCGATTCGGTGGTACCATAGCCCAACTGGTAGGGTATCGTCACAATCCACCCCTCTCCGCGGTGCATATGCTGCAGGGCGGTAGAGAAGCCGGGTAGAATGCTTCCATTGACCTTGAAACGGGAAGGAACGTCGACAGCAAGATTGAAATTGTCCGTTGACATATAACTTCGGTCAAACTCATAGCCCTCCGGATAGTGAGGCGAAGGAATCAAGTTGCCACGATAATGGACGGCCACAGAGTCTGTATACTCCGGAGTATTGTCAGTCCACAACAACTCACTATTCTCGACTTTCTCGACCAAAATACAGTTAGTCGGAGCTATCAGTTCGAGAAGAGTTTCACTGGGCATCGACCAAGCAGGAATGACCATCTTAGAGGAAGCTTCTCCCAAAGTCTGATATTCCTGCAAGTAGCTATTATACTTCTCCAGAAAATAGCTCTCGTTCTTGTTTTGCCAGTTTTCGAACTCCGAACTGGTTTCATCGCTCTCGCTGCACGACCACAATAAAGGTAAAAGGGTAAAAAGGTAAAAAGGCAAAACCTTTACCCATCCCTTTACCATATTATTGATAGTGTTCATAATTTTACTTTTTTACCTTTTTACTTTTTTACCTTTTCATCACTGGAGTTTCTTCAGTAATGATGCGATGCTCACCTTATCCTCGATGATGGCGTTGAGTTCGCTGATCTTCACACGCTCCTGCTCCATGGTGTCACGGAAACGCAGGGTTACGCAACCATCGTTCAGCGTATCGTGGTCAACTGTTACGCAGTATGGAGTACCGATTGCATCCTGACGACGATAGCGCTTTCCGATAGAGTCCTTCTCATCGTACTGACAATTGTA
>SUYI01000050.1 GCA_015060485.1 Prevotella sp.
CCGACAAAGACGAACTCCGCGCCCTGATGAAAGAGAAGTTCGGCATCGACCTCGTTTTCCACGGCTCCAAGGACAAACCCTACGGCTACACCATCATCGACCACCAGACCAAGACCGTCTTCAAAGGCGGCAACGTGTGGAAGCTCAGCGAACTCCAGCAATTCCAGTCAAAGGAGGAACGCCTGCACCGTATGGACGAGTTTATAGATGCCATGCTGGAGGACAATCCCGACCTGACCACCCGTGAACTGAACCGTATGCTTCGCCGCCAGTTTGGTACCCACATTTCCAAAGGCCGCATCGCATACGGTGAAGAGTTTATTGAATTGAAGGATTATCAGGTAGAAACCCTTCAAGCCAATGACCGAAAAGCCTGGCAGCAAGAACATCCCCTTGAACAGAAGAATACTGTCAGTCATCATAGTTCCGAACAACACCCCAGTAAACCCAACCGTCATAACATGCCCAAACCTTACATATCAAAGGAAGGCTCACGTGACCAGAACCGTGAATGGGAAGTTAACCATAAAACCAATTATGATGAAGTTGATGATGAACAGCAGTCATCCTCAATCCATATATAAACTAATCAGATGAGCAGTGTACCCCATTGCTCATCTTTTTTTTCTGTTTTCATGTAACCACGCCTGCCATCCATGTAAACCGTTCTTCTCCATTGCTGTTGTTCTGCACCTTCAGGTCCGCATAGTAGCGCATCTCGAAGATCTGCACCGACCGCTACTGGACCTTCTCGAGCGGTGTGGACTGTGAGATTCCCGGCGACCTGAAGCCCTACATCGTGTACACCGAAGGCAGTGCCATCCGCATGGTGGAAATCGACGAGGAGCAGCTGCAGTTAGCCGATGGCCGTCGCGGCATTAAGGCTAACAACGGCGTGCTGCTCATCGGTCCCGGCAGCAAGGAGTATGAGATCGTGGCCAGCCCCGACAACCAGACCAGCGGTGTGAAGCCCGCCACGACGGATGTCAAGAGCTACGGCCGGCAGAACCAGCTGGAGCCCGTCATCGAGCGCAAGAATTATGCTGCCGGCGAGTATCTGGTGCTGAAGGGCAACCAGTTCCACAGCATCCGTTCGAATGCCTCGAAGGTGAAGGCCTGCAAGGCAGTACTGAAAAAATGAAGAGTTAAGAATTAAGCGTTAAGAGTTCTATGAAGAAGATATCATATATTCGCAAAGCAATGGCGGCCACAGTGCTGCTGTTGACAGTGACCATGTTCAGTGCCTGCTCTACCCAGGACAACGCCATCGAGTGGAGCGACGTTCCTACCATCCAGAGTGCCCAGAACCATGCCGCCGTGCTGGAGATGGGCAAGACCCTGCAGCTGTCGGCCACCACTGCCGACGGCAAGGCCGTGGAGTGGGCCTCGTCGGACGAGCGCGTGGCTACCGTCGACCAGACGGGTCTGGTGACGCCCGTCACCCTGGGTGAGACGGTCGTCACGGTCTATCCGAAGGAGATAGAGACGGCTGCCAACGGTAACTATGTCGTCGTGACGGTGGTAGACACGGGCATCGGCTTCGTCGACGACCAGATCGACCAGTCGGAGGCGGAATAGGCTTATGCCCCTCTGAAAACATTTCACCTCCTACTCGATTGATTTAGCCCGTCACTTGGCGGCAGTGAGGTATTTGTCTCTGAGTTGCATCTGCTCTTCCTTGGAGAATCCGAGTTGGTTTTCCAGGTATTGGTCCATCGAGCCGTAGGTCTGGTCTATCAGGTCGAGCGCAGCCTCGAAGTTCGGAGTGCTCACGCCCACCATAGCCTGTATGAAGTCTACGGCAGCCGCGCTGCCATCCTTGTCGCGCACCTGTGCAGAGAGATACTCCATCTGGTCGGCATAACTCTCGTTAGACTTGTCGAAGTCGTTGACGATGACCTGCCTGCTGGCCCCGAGGGCAGCCAGGAGCAGAGCCGACCCCCATCCGCAGCGGTCCTTGCCCTCAGAGCAGTGCCACAGTGCGCCGCCCTTAGCAGCCAGCACGCCACGCAGGAACTTACCGTAGTTGGCCTGCGACTGCGGGTTGGTCACAATGAGCGGATAGAGTTGCTTGGCCAACTCCTGCACCGTGGGGTCGAAGGCGTACTCCAAGAGTTTTTCCACCGTGCCGGGAGTCGATAACTGTCCTGAGCCCGCACCCATCTCGGCCTGGGCTTCTATGAGTGCCTTGGGCATCGTGGGGACGTTGGTGTAGGTCACTCCGTCGATGACGCGGTCGGGGGCTTCGGTCATTTCCAGGTCGAAGCGGAAGTCGAACACGTCGCTCAGGTGATACTGGCTCTGGAGGATGGCCACGTCGGCATCTGTGGCCTTGGCGAGTTTGCCGCTCCTCACGAGCATGTCGAAGCGCACGATGCGGCCGTCTTGCATGACGAGACCGCCCATGTCGCGGGCGTTGTCGATACCTTCGAAGTTGATGACGCGCTGTCGTGGGGTGACAACGGGATTGTCGGCAGAATTATTGGTGCACGACGTAAGCATACCTTCGCCGCAGACGAGGGTGGCGGCAAAGACCCAATAAAATAGTTTTTTCATTGTCTTAAAACGTTTGTTATTACTGTGATGACTAGTACTCTTATGCAAAGGTACGATTTTTTTTAAGCCAGCAAGTAAAATATCATATTATTTTTCATCCCCCGCACCTTCGTGCCCCCCTGTTTTTATCTCTCATCTCTTACTTCAGGCGGAAGGTGGCGAAGAGGGGGAAGTGGTCGCCCAGCGGCTCTTCGTGGTCCTTGACGTAGCCTGACGGCTTGAAGTAGTCGCGGCTGTTCTGAGCGTTGTCGTAGGTACAGCTGAGTAGTTCCACGCTGTGGCCACCCACGGGGTTGATATATAGTATTTTGTCGGGCATCTCGCCGCGCATGGTCCATCCCAGCCAGTCGCCGTCGTCAGGGATGGCCACGTCATCCTCCAGCTTGGGATATACGCCGCCACGGCACTTCTCTATCCATGCGTCGCCGCAGGTGGCTCGGCCCGAAGCATTGATGACATCGATGAAGTTGGCCTTCATGTCGTCGCGGCAGTAGTAGGTGTTGAAGTCGCCGATGACGAGCACGGGGCGTGTGTCGAGCTTCGAGAAGATGTGCTCCCTGAGCTGTATCCACTGCTTCAGACGGCATGCGCGGTCTTCATCGTCGCTGCTGCCCACCTCGTCCCAGCGCTCGCTGGCCTCCATGTGCATGTTGTAGACCACCAGCTGGTAGCCCTCCCTCGTGGTAATCTCATAGCGGCGGAAGCCCTTGGTGGCGGCCTCGTCGAGACAGTGGTCGGCATAGCCGTAGCGGTCGTTCCAGCGTATGCTGTCGGTGCGCACGGTGGTGAGGTGACTGCGCCACCATGCCTTGCAGCCGTCGGTATGGAAGACGGCTACGTGTACATGGTCGTTGAACAGGTTGTCGATGGTCATGCCTCCTGCCCAGTTGTCGTGGTCGTAGTTGGCTATGAGGTGGCGTCCCAGTTCGGGGTCGAAGTTGAAGTTCTCCTGCACACCGATAAAGTCGAAGGCCTTGTCGGCCAGGTAGCGGCTGATGACAGGTGTGAACTCCGTGCCGGGGCCGTCGTCGTTGATGTGAGGCATGGCGGGCAGACCGTCTACGTTGAGCGTGCAGACGCTGAACAGCGAGGCATCGATGGTGCCCGGCGTGCGGAAGTTCTGGTCGATGAGGGCCTCGACGAGCTCTAAGCCGCTGGCCTCATAGAGGGTGCTGCTGAGGTAGCCCGGCGTCTTGTCCATGCCGGCATAGTCCATCATAATGATGCCCGTTGAGGCGTTGTGCAGCGGGTTCTTCAGATAGTCGATGACGAGCCGGTTGGTGCGCTCGGCATTCTTGCGATAGTGGTCGGAGCTACACATTCCTACATAGCCTGCCGAGTAGTTGAACACCCAGGCAGGGTTTGCCGATGTCAGGTCGCGGGCAGCCGTAGCGTCGAGCATCTTGCGGATGTCCTCGTCCTTGCCGGTTAGGTCGGAGCCGACATCGTAGTAGTCCTGTGTCCAGAGGGGTGTCTGCAGGCCATTGACGCCCCTGATAGTGCCGTTCTGCTGACGGTCGAAGAGCTTGTTGCTGCTCCAGCCCCTAAGGAATCCGCCAGCGGTCAGGCCGTCGCAGGCGTCACGCAGGAGCAGCAGCACGCGGCCGCGCAACTCGCCGACGGTGATGTTGGGCTTGAAGTCGGCGAAGAGTCCGCTCAGGTCGCTGCTGTTGGTAAGGGCGGCGAACTCCTCAGCCCATGCATTCTTATCGCGCGTTGCATCCACACTGGAGGTCACGATGCACAGTTCCGTGGGGTTCTCGGCGAGGAATGCCTTGAGCTTCAGGAAGAAGTCACGGACCAGCAGGTTGGTCTGCACGATGCCGTGACAGCAGCGCAGGTCGTAGCCCATCGTGGCGGCGTTATAGACACGCTCCGGGCGCAGGTCGAACACGCGCACACCGGCCTTCAGCTGCTCGTCGATGGTCAGGTCCTGGGTCTTGGCGGTGCTTTCCGATATCAGCTGTGCCAGATGCCAGCCCTCAGCGGTACAGGCATCGTGGGTGCCGGGCAGCGAGAGGTCGGCCACCAGCCGGCTGTCGGCCAATGGAGCCATCCACTTGCTATGGTCCACCGTGGGTTTATAGCTGTCGGCACCGGTACCTCCGGAATTACCACTTTGCATCTTTTTTATCTCAACGTCAACGTCACTCAGTATGTCCTCCGTCTTCGTCAGCTCATAGGCTATACCGCCATCCTGTCCCTTGACTTTTCCGTCAGCATAGGTCAGTTCCCAATTGCTCGGAGCATCGTCGGCGTAGGCCTGGGCCAGTGCGACCTTGACATTGCCGCTGTTTTCGGTATAGGCAAACTCACCGCCATCGTGTATGCCGAAGATGTCGCCGTAACTCTTGACTATACCAGCGCCTTCCTTCATGAAGAACTTCTGCCACTTGCCAGTGCCATCTTCCCTGAACTGATAAGCCTGTAGCACTCTGTCGTAGGCGATTTCCTCGCCGTCGGTATCGCCCGTCACCGTACCAGCGACATCGTAGGCGGAAAACCACCAACCGGCCAACTGGTTTGTATCCACGGGTGTCACTTTGTCATTACTGTCACTGCACGAGGTAAGCGACAACCCCATGACCATCGCCATGAGGCAGGCGAGGATGCTGCTCACCCCCGTGCCGTTACTAAATTTGAGATTCACCATATTCATTTACAATTTACTATTTATTGACTATCTTATTATCCCGCTATTTGCCGTACGCCCCGAAGTGCGGTAGCAATTTTTTCACTTTTCACTTTTCCCTTTTCACTTCCCCACCGGCACGACTTTCAGTTTATAGCAGCCAGAGAACACCGTCTCGTCTATTGGGGAGTAGAACTGGCCCGGTGTTACCGTGAGCAGACTGGTGCAGTTGGCAAAGGCATACTTGCCGAACTTCATGTTTTCGTTATGACAGGTCAGCGTAATCAGACTGGTGCAGCTCTCGAAGGAATAGTCGCCGACGCTGGCCAACTTCTTGGGGAGAATCAGCGGGTTGAACCCCGCACAGTTGCGGAAGGCCTCGGCTTCGATGGTCACCACGCAGTCAGGAATCTCTAACGACATCAGCCCGCGACACCCGAAGAAGGCACGCTTGGGGATGGTCACCAGGCCCTCGCGGCTGAGTGTCACCGTGGTCATGTTGGGACAGTTTTCAAAGCAGCTCTTGCCCATCTCCTTCACGCCGGGCATGTTGGCCGTCTTCAGGTTGGTGCAGTCCATGTATGCCTCCTTGCCGAGAATGGTGCAACTGGCAGGTATGGTGGCCGTCACCAGACTTTTGCAGCCCTTGAAAGCCTCGTCGCCGATTTCCTGTATGCCGCAGTCGGTCAGGTTGATGCTGCGCAGATGCTTCAAGCCACGGAAGGCTCCCGGGCCAATCCTGCTGATGAGGTACACCTGTGCGGTGCTGATAAACGACGTGTTGTGATAGCTGTCCACGCTGATGTCAGTGAGATTATAGTCTGTGACACCGACGATGGCCGCCCGCTTGTTGGCCTCCAAGAGATAGAGCAGCCCGTGCCAGTCGAGGGTGGCGATGCCTTCGAGGCTGATGATGCCGGCTCCGGCAGCAGCGGCACCTGCTCCGGCGTTGCCGTCGCTGATACCGCTCCAGTCGTCAATGAGACTGGCCATTTCTTCGCTGGCAGGCAGCATCACCACCTGTTTGCCGTCGATGCCGACGGCAGTCAGGTTGTCGTCGTCGTAGGTCAGCGTGAGGCTGGCGGAGAAGTTGTCCTTCCAGGTGCCGTCAGTCCATGTGACGGCTACACGCCCGCTGCCCATGTCGTCGTCCTCCACCGGTGGCCTTTCCACGGTCGAGGTGTACTTGAACTGGGCCAAGCCCTGCATGCCGAGCGGCTTGAGTTCCGTGTTGTTGAAGAAGATTCGCCTGACGTGTCCCTCGCCGTTATACTGGAAGTTATAGACCTCCAGCACATGCGAATAGGCTATCGTCGTAGTAGCTTTGGTATTGACATCCTGAGCCGTCGTCGTGCCGTTGGCCTCATAGAAGCCATACCACACGCCCGTCAGCTGCTGGCCCAGCGTGCCGTTACCCGTCGCTGTTCCTGCTGTGTCGTCGTCGTTGCTGCTGCTGCACGAGGTGAGCGCAGTCATTGTGCCGCAGAGTGTCAGGATGGCGGCCAGCATCCATAAGAATTGCTTTCTCATTGTATTCTTACCTTATTAATATATTACCACTGTCCAAAGGCGACGGACAGCATCCAGAAGACGCAGGTCTTGAGATGGTCGGCATAAACATGGTCGGGCTCCTTCAGCGTGGCCTTGTCGGGGAAGGCTTCCACTACGGCCTCTGAGTTGGCATAGCTCACATAGGTGTCGCCCTTGTCGTGATAGAGGTGTATGGGGTGTGTGGGGGTCCAGCCTTTGGTGAGGTCGTTTCTTTCAAAGCACCGGAAGAGTGCCTTAGTCTTTTCAGAGTTCATGTCACACACCTCAGGGTTAAGAATGTCGGTCATGTAAATCTGCTCGCCAGGCTTGATGCCCGTTTCTCCCGTATGTGGGAACATCTGGAAGATGACGCTGTTGATGGTGTTCGCGGAAAACTCCTTGCTGCTAATCATCAGGTCAATGTCGCTCTTATGCTGCAGATAGGTCTCGCTGTAGAAGTCGTCCTCCTTCCACTTGCCCAGAATGTCGGGATAGGCGGCAAACATGGCCTTCAGCGTGAGGGGCAACACGACGGGGTAGTCGAGCACTTTTTGCTCGAAGTATTTCTCGAAGGTGATGCGTGGGCTGTAAGGACCGACAGCGCAGTAGCTGTACTGAAAGCGCCAGCGTTCGGCAAAGTCGCCGTGGGTGTCTATCCACTTTTGTGTGGCCAGCATGTTGGCGCCGCCCTGCGAGTCGCCTATCAAATAGAATTTCCAGTCGGGATGGAGCGGGAAGCCACACCTGTCGGAAAACACCTTGTAGCCGGCCTTCAGCGCATCAATGCAGTGCCGGGCGCAGAGGTCGTGGTTGATATAGGGATGTACGCGGTCCTTAGAGGCACCGAAGCCCTGGTAGTCGGGCAGGATGAGCACGCGGTCGCCCTGCAGCAGCAGCGTCTCAATCGAGCCATCCTTGGTAGGTGCTTGCAGGTCGTCGGCAATGGTTGAGCGCCCACAGAGCACGAGGTCGCATGGCCGGAACTCGAAGTAGTGGTTGCCGGCTCCCATCATTACGCCCCAGCAGACACGCGAGGAGAGGGTAACGGGGTTACCCTTCTCGTCAACGCTCTCGTAGGTATAGTCGACATAGCGGAAGCCGGAGGGAATCCATGCCACCTTGGGGTCGTAGGTCGAGCGTGTCATGCCGGCACTGCGGGCCGAGCGCTTCGTGAGGTCGAGTGGCTTTTCTGCCTCGTTCCTCATTTTCTCGAGCTCTGCCGCTATGTCATGGTCTAACGTCATGGCACTGTACACGTTAGAAAGGATGTCGAATTTCCACATGGCTGTGTCCCTAATAATCTCGTACTTTACGCCGGCCAGGTCGGGTGCAAGCAGCGCGTCATAGTCGCCGTTGGCACCACTGAGGTCGGCATCATTTTCGGCGAGCCATACTTCCCGACTATAGAGCGTGAGTATCTTCTCCATCTGTGCGGTGGCGGGAGTCAGCTCGTAGGCAGTGCCCTCGTCGGTGCCGCTGATGATGCCGTTCTGGTATTTGAGCTGCCAGCTGTTGGGCAGACCGGGCAATGCTGAAGCTGTCTGCATCTGCATGGTAATGGCACCATCGGCTGTCGATGTGTAGTGCAGAATGTCAGGCATCTCGTTCAACACTTTACCGTCCTCGTCGTAGGTAGTGATTGCGCCGTAGGCTTTCACGATGCCACCGTCCTTGTCGAGGAGGAGTTTCATCCATTCGGCCTTGCCGTCCGCACCGAACCGACAGACCAGAAGCTTTTTCGCGTAAGTCTTTGTCGTGCCTCCATCGACGGTGACGGTACCCCCCACATCGTGCTGACTCCACCAGCAGCCATTGAGCTGGGTGGCCAGCGGATTGTTGTCCGTTTCTGGAGTATTTTCGTTGCTGCTGCACGCGGTGAGCGCAGAACAGAGGCCACATAGTGTCAGAATGGTGACCGTCATCCATAAGAATGTCCTTTTCATAACCTTATTATTTGTACCTCACACCATGGTTACGTTTTTAATCAAGTATGAAACCTATCTCAGCGACCGACAAGACATCAGCACCTTGGTTGGTTTGGATTTCCATGCGGAAGTACTTATAGATGTCACGCACCTCAGGGTCAAAGGTGTACGTATATTCCTTGCAGTTGATGTCGGCCAATTTGTAGGTGCCATCGGTCCAGCATAAAAGTGTCCATTTTTCTTCGGAGAGGTCACCCTTGGCATAGAGATACCATTTACCAGGGTTGCGCCCCTTATATTTTGCGGCATCGTTAGCTGTCACTATCTTGACGGCTTTGGGATTAATAAGCTCCTTTGCCTGGAACTCCACGACCCAGGCCCCGTTTTGCTTTTGGTTTGTATGCGTACACCACTTCGTAGCGGTGTTGTTGTCGAAGGCACTTTCATATCCCTCGCTGCCGCGAACACCGGTGCTGCCATTCGTGGCAGCCAGTGGACATTTGATGGCACTGTCGTCGAGCCAGTCGATTTTCACCAAGTAGGGCAACGGGAACTCGTCCTCTTCCGCGCCATAGATGGCTCCGGACTCGTAATATATGTATCCATAAAACCGCTTGAACCAGGTAGAGTGCTCCTCTTTGATCCAATAGGCCTGCCCCTTCTCCAGTTTGCCGCAGGCGGCACGGTTGAAGCAGTCGGCATAGAAGTCCCAGGATTTGGAAAGGATGCTCGAAATAGCCTTTGCCTGCCCCACATTGGGAACGTAGGCTCCGGTTGAGACATAGGAGGGTCGATAGTATTGGTCTCTGGTGATGGCACAGAATAGGGGTTTCACACCTTTGGATGCCTGACGTACGCAGACAAAATTGAGCGCTTGGTTATAGTTTGGGTCTTGACCAAAGTCAAATATATGGCTAATGATATCACCCTCATGGAATAATACGGGTTCGTCCTCATCGTTGGTGGGCCAGGCATCGTTCGACAGGAAGGTAATCTTGTTGAAGTGCTTCAGGCCGGTGCCGGCACTGGCCGTCACCTCTGCCACACTGGCTCCGTTGCCGGGGGTGAAGTAGATGGTGCCCTGCGAATTGCCTTCCCTATCGGTAAGCGGACAGGTCAGCGAACCGTTGGCAGGCATGTCTGCCAGCGGCTCCACGTCGGGTGCGAGCCACAGGTTGAACAGTGTCTGGGCCTGCGCCAGGTTGTCGACACCGATATACAGATGTTCCGGCTCTGCCTCGTCGAGAATCACGCCGTAGTACCGGGTCATCATGTCGCCTACGGAGTCTACCTCGATGATGGCGTTCTGGAAGAAGTCCAAGTCATCGAAGGTGATGACTTCAGCGGTCGGGTTGTCGCCGTTGCCGTTATTGCTGTCCTTGTCATCGTCGGTACAGGCGGTGAACATCGTGGTGGCAGCAATGGCTATGGTGAGGAGCCATAATAGTGAATGTCTGAATATGTGTTTCATCTTGTTTGCTTTCAATGTCAGTTACTTATTAATAATTATTGCATACATTGAGAATGTCAAGTGTCTTGGCCAGTGTGATGCCAGCGCTGGGGTTGTACACATTAATAGTCTTGTCATGCACTTTTCCTATCGGTTTCTTGTTCTGGCCATCCTCAGCATATTTCTTCAGGGCAGGATAGTAGGTCTCTTTTAACTGCTTATGTGTGATGAGTTCTATCTGGGGTATGTAGTGCTTGACGAACACGACACCGTTAGGACGCTCTTTGCACTTGAACGATACGGTGACATTGACCACGAAGTCGGGAATCACCGGCGAATAGACGGTAGTGTTTTTATCCTCCGTACCGTAGGGCACGAACACCTGGGGGTCGAGGATGTACTGTCTGTCGAGTATGGTAGCAAATTGTCCATATAGCGGCACTTGGATTTCCTCTTTGGATGTTGTCTGGAACTTGAGTGAAACGCTGTCAGGGACGAAATTGGCTATCTGGTCGTTCTTGATGGCGGCAGCCTTCGACATCCTAAACAGATGGATAGGTGACTTAGGGGTGAGGTCATAGCTCGTATTATTGCCAGGCAATAGCGAGAAGGTGGGCCGGGGCTTGAGCTTCAGCATATTGCGATAGGAGTCGGAATTGCCGACGGTACGGCTTGTGTTGACACCGTATGTCACCATGACGAAGACGCTGTCGATTTCGGTATAGAGGTCGGTATTGAGGCACACCTCGACGGTGCGCGGGTCAACGAAGGCGACCAGACGCACACTATCCTTGCGCCATGAGGGTGCGGTGTAGTTGTCGCCGTTTTTAGCAAGGTGGATGTTTGGGCTGGTGCTCAGCAGGTCCTCTTGGGAGACATAGACGACGGGGTCTTTGGCCAGTCCGAAGCATCCTGTTCCTACATACATCTTCTTCTCGGGCTCGGTGCCGTCGGGTGCCGTCTTATTAGGATTCGACTCCGCCAACAGCGCTGGGGTGATGAACACGCCTCGGTCGTTGACGGACTTCCAGCTTTTGATGACTCCGTTCAGGTTCACCTTGGCATCGAACGTCAGGTCGATGCTGCCGCGTGTCTCCTGCTCGGTGCTGGTCTTTTCGCCATAATAGTCGTCACTGGTGTTCAGCGCCGTGCTGACACCCTGTATCACCGACGAGATGACAGCCCCCGACCACATGAGTCCTTTGGCTGCCTTCGTCGGGTTGTTGACCGAGGCCAGCGCAGTCCATGCGCCGCCGAGGTTTATGACGGAATTGCTCAGTACGTTTGAGAAGCAGTCGAAGAACGACGTACATTTCGAGAGCGATGCGTTGCCGGTGGTCTCTTCTCGCGTCGCTGGCATTTCGAAAGCGCCATTCAGCCCGCCGGAAATCGCGCCCGTGAGGAACATGTCGCTCTCTGCGCGTGACCACGGACGGATGCTCATCAGCGTCCAGTTGCTTTCGGTATGGTCAGTCCACTTGACCGAGGGTGGCATATAGCCGGAGAGGTCGATGTCGGTGCAATGCCATCCGGCAGTGACAGCCTTCACCGACGTTGCCGTGGTGTATGCCGACACGAGCGTCTCGAAGGGGTGGTAGGTCGAGGTGCCGGTGGTCAGTGTTACGCCGGTGTCAAAGGTTGAAGGGTTGTTGTAGTCGTGACAGACGGGTATGGCGTACTCCATGCTGTTGTAGAGCGGATAGCGGGGGGTGCCGGGCGAACTCGGTGCCTGGAGCATAAAGCCGGCCTCGTTGCCATAGCCGGCTGTGGCTGGGTCCTTGATATAGTTGAACACGCGTAAGGTGCCTGTATAGCGGTTGTAGAGTCCAAATATGCGGCAGTCTTCGTTGTGGGGGTTGTTGAGTTCGCAGAATGCCATCTCCCAGCCTTCTTTCTTATGTATGTCGAAGCGCACGGCATGGCCGATGTCCATATAGGCTGAGCCGTTCCAGGGCGTGTACTGTTCTTCTGCGATGTTGCTGAGTCTGACGGTTTCGATGTTTTCCCAGTTGGTAAGGAAAGAGTTTGGCTGTTCTCCCTCGTTGGAGCCGCCACGGATTTCATCTTCCATATTGGCGATATAGTTCTTCCAACCGGCATCGGCCGTCTGCAGCAGGTAGCTGTCGGTGCCGTCGGTGCCATGAATGCCGTCAATGCCGTATTTCACGGTCCACACCTTCGGATTGCTCTCGTCGCCGTCGCCGTCGCGGGTGATGGTGATGATGCTGTCTTTGCCTACGGTGTAGGTGAACCGGCCGTTGGTGATGTCGCTTTCACCGCCGAACAGGCTGACGGGTTCGCCGGCCCGGTTGCACAGGAATCTGCTGCAGGTGCCGGTGCCGTCTTCATTGAACGTCAGTGCTTGGAAGGCTCCTACGTAATAGTGCTTATTGCCATTCTCTGTGACGAGCGTGCCTTTCTTTGCGTAGTGGTCGAACCAGGTGTTCACCAGGTCAGCCGGTAGTCCGGTGACCGGACTATTCGCTTCGATGTCTTTATCGCTGCATGCGGTCAGCGCTGTAGTGAGGCCGCAGATGGTCAGGATGGCGGCCAGCATCCAAAGATTATACTTTTTCATTTTAGTTGACGATTACTATATATATAATAATGTGTAATGGCGAGCTTATTTTTCTATGAGCAGCACGGTATTGATGTCGTCAGTCCTACTTTTGTACAACAGATCATTCATCTGGTTGGTATCGGAAAGCATGCTCTTTAGTCCGGGAGCAATCTGTGTGTCGAACACGGTTCCGGCGAGCGACTCGATGAAACTGGTGGTAATATCATGCTGGCCGACAGCTTGTGACCGGTCGTGCAGCAGCTGCTGCAAGTCGCTTCTCAGCTTTTCTACCAGTGTTGCCGCCTCGGGGTGTTGCCACTCGTTGCCCTCGTTGTGAATCATAAACATCGTACACAGGTCATCGCCGAGGTATTCGCTGATAAGCATCGTCAGCTCATGCGCATTTTCCGGGAGGAAATCTTTATTCAAACCCAGCAGGGTCAAATAGCCCTTCTGCTGGTATGACTTAATGTCGTCCCATGCGTAATCGATGTGCCACTCCAGTCCGCCGCTGATGTTGTCGTAGAGACGCTTGTAGCATGTTCCCTGCACGTCAGCCAGCTGGGGTATCGACTTAATATATTCCGTGGCGATCTCCCAGCGGGTGAAGTCGTTGCTCACCCTGATGACGCGCCAGGGGTTGGGATAGGAGATGGTGGATCCCGTAGCCACGTCGACGATACTGTCATTCTTCACCTTCAGGGCGTCGTAGTAATGGTAGGCGGCAATATCCTGCAGGTGGGTATGTCCGGTGAAGGCCAGGTGTACGCCGTGCCTACCCATCTTTTCACTGATGCTCTCATAGTTCTCAATGATGTATTCGCTCTGTATGGAGCCCTGGGCATCGTGGTGCTGTACGATGTTGTGGTGCTCCACCAGCACTACCTGCTTGCCCAGTGCGCGTGCCTTGTCGGCCTCGCCGAGCGCCCAGGTCAGCGTAGCCGGGCGTATGCGTCCTGCCGTCTGGTTATAGTCTTTCTCGTCGCCCTTCTCCTTAAACAGGTTCTCCTCATACAGATTGGTGTCGAGGCACAGCAGCACCAGTCCCTCCAGGGGTTCGCAGACGAACGACAGCGAGGCAGGGTCGGTGGCGTATGCCTGGTTATAGCCGAAGTCGGCATAAATCTGCTTGAACATCTCTGGCGAGGTGCGCTCTGCCGAGCGTTTCTCGTCGCCGTTGAAGTAATAGCCCTCCGGATTGTCGATGTCGTGATTGCCAGGCACCAGTATCACCGGTATTCCTGCTGTGCGCAGACGGGTGAGGATGCTCGCCACCAGCTGGTGGCTCACCAGTTCGCCGTCTTTGGTCAGGTCGCCAGGTATGATGACGAGGTCAGGCTTGCGCTTTATGGCTTCGTCGACAAGTGATTCCAGCACTTCGGCACTGTATTCCAGCAGCTTGGGGTCAAAATTCAGATAACTGCTGTAGGCTGAACCCTCGCGTTCGAGCAGCTGTGGCGACATCACGTGGATGTCGCTAATCAGGAAGATGGTCTTGTAGCCCGTATTGGCATTTCCGCCATCATCGGGTGTCGGCGTGGTCTGAACTTCATCCTTGCTGTCGCTGCACGAGGTGAGCGTAGTGGTGAGGCCGCAGAGTGTCAGAATGGCGGCCAGCATCCATAGATTTAACTTTCTCATAGTTTCATTTATTTAATATTATAATGTTCAATGTTCAATGTTCACCGTAGATAATAAACTCGCTGGGGTTAGCCGTCGTGAGGTTGCCGAAGTGGTTGGCATTGACTATCCGGGCGTGCGAGGCGATGGTGTGCTGGGCCAGATAGAGGAACAGGTCGTGGTAGTTGGTGGCAGGATTGTCGTTGAGGCAGTTGTAGAAGTTCAGCGAGAAGCGGTCGCAGAGGTAACCATCCGTTGCACTCCAGTTGTCGGCCCACGACTGCTCGTAGCTGTTGGCACCGCTGATGCCCAAGGCACCACGAATGCCGCCCAGTGCGCTGATGACGCTCTCGCCGTAGCACGGCTCTGCCACCACCAGCAGCTTGCGGCAGGTGGGGGCGTCGCTGCTGAGCATGGTCTGGGCGGTGGTTTGCATCAGCGAGGTGGTGAAGCCGTTGAAGAAGGCATCGTCGCGCCATAAAAACGCATTTGAACTACCATGTCCGCTCCAGAAGAATAGCACGTTCTGTCCGGCATTGCGAGGCAGCACCGTGGGGGTGTGGCTGGTCTGGATGCCTAAGAGGATGTTGCTGATGTCGGCGGCGCTCAGGTCGGCATTGTCGTAGTCGATGTCGGCGGCGGGCAGCTGGTCGGTGCCGCCCATCAGGTCGGGCCCGTTGTCGTCAGCACGTATGACGTAGTTCTTGGCTTGGGCGATGGCCTTGTCGACGATGAGGATGATGTGGTCGTCAGGGAATCCGCCCTTGCGCAACAGCTGGTACATCATCATCACGTCGCCCATGTGGCGCACGTTCTTCGGCTCATAGCTGCCCTGCACGAGCACGGCATACTGGTCGGAGAGCGCGGGGTAGGTGATGTCAGCGCCCTGGCCCGACTGGCTGGCGAAGTCGGCCTCGGCCTGTTCCTGGTTGTAGAGGTATTTCCACGCCTGCAGATTGTTGGTGAGTCGCTGGCTGCCGCTATCGTCGAAGAAGCCCAGCGAGACGTAGTTGCCGCCCTGCGTATTATCATACTTGCGAATCTGCCATTGCATGTAGGTGGTGTGCGACGAGGTGGCATACGTCTCCGTGTCGAAGGCAATGTCGCCAGCGGCTCCACGGAAGGCAGGCAGGCGGCCGTCCTCCATGCTCTTGAGGTAGCTGGCCATCTCGATGTCGTCCCACACGGCAGGGTCCAGATTGCCGCCGTTGCCCTTGGTAATGGCGACGATGGCATCGTTGATGCTGCCCACCGTGGGATAGTGCGCCTGGTAGCAGGCGGCAAAGGCGGCCAGCAGCAGTCCGTCGTAGAGCTTACTCTCGGCAAAGGTGGGGCGATAGGTAAAGCGCCGTCTGTAGCTCTCCTCGAAGCCTGTGGTGGGGTCGGGGTATGGCGAGTAGCCGATGAGGTTGTTTAGCACATATTTTTCGTTGTCGTCAAAGGCAAGGAGTTCCTGTTGGCTGATGTTAGGAACGGCGAAAAAGGTGTTCGTGGCAATGAGTGCGGTCTGATAATAGCTATCGTAGGCATCAAAGAAGTCTGGGTTGTCTATGTCAAGCGATTCGGCTACCCGCTGGCGGAGCAGCACTATTAAATCGTGTAGCTGCTGAAGACTCTCCACCACACAGAACATAGCGCCTCCTGAATATTGGAAGAAACCTCGTTCTTGGATGATTTTTACCATCTCCGAGGCCAGTTCGTCGTTGCTCCGATACTGCGTGTTGCCCAGCAGATTGATGCCATAGTTTTCGGCGAAGAAGGGTGCCCAGTATTCGAAAGTCTGCCCATAGGTGCTGGCAGGCGAGAAGAAGTAGCACGATTTGTTTTCGATAGAGGGCAAGATGTCATCCCAGGTATGACTGAAGGTGGCAAACGAGCTCATGATGGTTTCTGCGAACGTGGCATCGTTCTCGGTGAGTGCCCACAGGAAGGGGGCGTCAGCCTCGTAGCTTTTCGCTTTCTTCACAGCATATCGGCGCAGTATCTCCTCGCTGGTGGCCGTGGGCACGATGAGCGGCTTCTGGGCATCCTTGCAGGCGGGGGCGAAGACATCCACGGCATCATTGCCGAAGGGTCCGACGATGGCTGTGATGTCGTCGCGCCCTGCCAATGTCTTGCTCAGGGCGGCCATGTCTTCCGTGTCCTCGTCGTACCACTCTATCTTCAGGCTGATGGCCAGCGTGTTCTGGCGCTGTGCTTCGGTCAGGTTCTCTGTAAACCAGGCCGCAATGCGCTCCATTTGTGCCTTCGAGTCGTTGTCGCTCAGGGGAGCCACCACGGCCACGGTGCGCTCCACCCAGTGGCGTGCAGGCACTATCTCCGTGACGGTGTCGCCGTCCTTACAGCCGGAGAACAGTGTCAAGAGGAAAAGAACTATAGCGGTAGTCCACTTATAACTTCTTGCTTTTACTTTATTACTTTCCATATTCTTCTTCCTTTTTAATGGCTTCTTCATGAATCTGCTTGAGCAGTTCTTCGTCCGGCTCCCCAATTGTCTCGGAGGGTACAATCCAGTAGGGGTGTGCATTAATATCCACGTAGGTGTAGCCAGCGGCCAGCCCCAGCGTCAGGTGCTTGTCCATACCCTCGCCAGTAAACCATTTGCGGATGCTCTCTCCGACGACCAAGTCAATGCGCTTTACCGCCGAGTACTGGCAGTTGGCAGCAGTATTCTTGACATCGATGCCCATGACGATGAATAGGTTCAGCACAGCCGACAAACGCATGAACACAGCGCTTGCACCACCACAGACGGGTATAATGGCAGAAGAATTACCCAACTCATCATCGCTCAGTTTGCCATACTCGCGCATCATTTTCAGTGCCAGCGTGTCGGCAATGCTGTATCCCTCGCCGGCGTGCTGGCCGATATACATGGTGGTGAGATGCTTTTCCTTGCTCGTGGCCACCCATTCGGTGGCAAAGCCGTCCTGGAAGCCCTGCATGGCCTCGCTGACATATTCATCCTCGGGGTTGGCACCCACCAGCATGGCCTTCGGCTGGAAGAAGGGCGCTATGGCACCCGCCTCGTACATGGCACCGTAGTAGGGCATGTAGAACGTGGAGCCCTTGCCGTCGAGCGGCGTGGTGGTCTCGAAGTAGAGCAGGTCGGCGCGTGGGTTGCCCTCCAGCCGCTTGTTGTTCTGGCGCAGCCATGCGTCGTAGTCTGAGCTGGCCACGATGAGCAGGCGGCGGATGGTGTCGCCCGGTGTCTCCAGCTGCCGGAAGATGTCCTCCAGGTAGGCCAGTCCTTCCGCTTTCGTGGCCGGCGACAGATGGAGGGTGCGCAGCTCATGCTGGCTTGCGGCATCCTCAACGCTTGTGTATATCTGGTCGTTATACGACCGGTCGCCCAGGGCATCGGGGCTATATACCACCGTCACCAGCGGGCTGGTGCTGGGTGCGTCGGTAGGGTCGGGTACGTAAATCGTATCATCGTCTTTTGTGCACGAAGTCAGCACACTTACACTGCCCAGGAGCAGCAGGGAGACGGATAGCATCGCAGCACGGCTGACACCCTGCTGCACGGCGCGGTCGATGAGCGTCTGGTTGCGACGCACCTCGCGCACGATGACGTCGTTCTTCTCCTTCAGTTCTTCGTTCTTGTGAATCAGGCGCACCACCAGTGCAGCCACCACTACCGCCATCACCACCAGGGCAACGGCCATCAGAACGATTAATGTTGTAGTTTCCACCATAGTTTATTTTGTTCTCTTGATTTTTTCTATTTCTCTTTACTCTTTTAGAGAAATTTGTTGGCAAAATTACAAATAAAAGTCCGTACTCACTAGAGTACAGACAAATGGTCGGGTGGTTTCAGACAAATAATCGGGTGGTTTCAGCGATAATTCGACGAAAACGACAATCCGTCGGATATAAAACGGCGGATTGTCAAAGTGGAAAAGCTATCCTTTCGTCTGCTTGTAGGCGGTGGGTGTCATGCCGTACTTGGCGCGGAAGTTGCGGGTGAAGGTGTCGGCACTGGTGAAGCCGCTAGCCATTGAGACCTGCTCAATGGTGAGGTCGGGCTGGTCGTTCATCAATCGGATGGCATAGTCGAGGCGCAGTTCGCGGACGTAGGCCGGCAAGGACACACTGTCGCTGCCCTGCGCGAAGGCGGCACCGATGCGCTCCTTCGAGAGACCGGTGCGGTCGATAAGCGACTGTCGGCCGAAGTCGGGCTGGAGGAACAGCTGTTCATTCTCTATCAGGTCACGCAGGCAGAGGAAGAGTTGCTCGTCGGAGAGTTCGGTGAAATCAGAGATGGCTAACTCAGGTTTAGCCGAGTGAACTGACGGTTCGGCTGAAACGCTCAATTCACGGTATTTCTCCTTATATTTCACTGCCTCGGTGATTTGTTGGGCAAGGATGCGGTTCTTCTCCCGGGTGGCGCGCCACTGGCGGAAGGCATACAGGGCAAAGGCAAGAATCAGCAGGGCGAGGCTGCCAGTGGCAATGCTGATGGTATTGGCGATGCGCTTGCTGGCTCGCTGCTGCTCTATCTCGCGTTGCTGTTCCTGGGCGTGGTAGCGGGCGGCAAAGAGGTGGGCCTTGCCCCTGAGGAGCGAATCGCTCAGTTGTTGGCTGAGGTCGGCATAGCGTCGCCAGTAACCATTGGCGGCGGCGGGACGCCCCTGTGACTCGGCTACTTCGGCCCTGCCACGCAAAATGTCGGCGAAGTTGGCGTTCAGCGTGTCGTCCGCCATCGACTGCTCCACCTCGTCATAGATGGCCAGCATACGGTCGTAGCGTCCGAGGCGATGCAGTATCGGTGTCGTCACATAGCGTCCATGCAGGGTCTGGCTTGCATCCGTCTGTCCGTAGAGGTCGAGATAGCGCATGGCCTGCTGGGGCTGGTGTTGTGATGCCGCGGCCAAGGCGAGGAATGAGTATGCCCGGCTACGGTAGAAGTCGATGTAGCGCGGACGTTCCTCGACGGTGATGCCGCTGTAAGTGTTGCCCTCGTCATAGTAGTCGGCAGGGTGCTGCTCGAAGTCATCCAGCATGCCGAGCATCTGCTGTGCGGCATCTGTCGCCTCTTGGTAGTGTCCTATTTCTTCGGAGACATCCGCCTTGCGCTTCAGTGAAAGCAGGGCGAGGTTCATTTCTGTGTAATGCCGATGCCCTGCCAACTGCCGTACCGCGCTGTCGATGCGTGCCAGCCCCTCCTGCTGTTGCCCGATGCGAACCATCAGGGCGCCTATCTCGGCATTGCTGTAGGACAGCATCTGGCGCATGCCGTGTTCGCGATAGACATCGCTCAGCCGGGTGGCCCAGTACAGGGCCTGCTCATAGTCCCTTTCTAATCGGTAAGCATCGAGCAGGATTTCAATCACGTCAAGCTGAAGGTCGTAGTCGGCCTTGACAGAGTCGTGGCGCATGAGACGCTCGCCAATCAAGATGGCAGAGTCGGTTCTGATTTCCGCATGCGACCGTCCGTAGACTCTTGCCCGCTGAATATCGGCACGGACATCCGACAGGTTGCCCGCCAACCGGGCTGAGTCAATAAGCTGTAGTGCCCGTTCCGGCTCTGTGTCCACAAACGTCATGGCATACGCTGCCGTGTAGAGTGAATCCGCGGCCTGCGGAACTCGCTTATTGCCCGTGTCACCTTCCTTGCAGCCCGTCAACACCAGCAGAATGGCTGCTACCATTATTATATATTTCAACACATGATGTTTCATATCCTTGTTCTCAATAACATCTGCAAAGGTAGTCAAAAATTGTCGAAGAACCGCTCTTCTTCCTCATTTTTTAACCTTCTTTGATGACATTTTTTCTTGTAATGCAGCTGAAGGATGTCTTAGTCAACCAAACATCTTAGTCCTTGTTTACTCCTTTTCTTCCTTCTTACTACTCTCTTCGAAGACTCTCTGCAATTCCTCCTTTGGAGGCAGGGCCTTCAAGAGATCTGGATCCATTTCGTCAGCTGTCTTGTAGGTGGCAACACCCATTGGCTGCTTGAAGTCCTGCATGATATATCCGGCATACTCTTTATCGGCATGTCTACAGAGTATAATGCCAATAGGCGCCTCTTCATGACTACGACGGTCATCGTCGTTTAATATTCTGAGATAGGCACTCAGTTGTGCAAGATAGCCAACCTTGAAGCCACCATTCTTCAACTCGAACACTACGGTGCGGTTCAAATCTCGGCAAAAGAACAAGAGGTCTATCCAGTGGTCGTGCCCCAGTTTATCGAAATGAATCTGGCTGCCGCAGAAAGAGAACCCACGCCCGAAGGTCATGATGAAGTTCTTCACATTATGAACGATATTGCTTTCTATCACTCGTTCATCCACGTCCTCGTCGTGCATACCCAACTCCTCTACATTGATATAGTCAAGCAGATATTCATCCTTGAACATTCGAATGGCTCGATAAGCCTGCTTGTAATCAGGTATGGTGGCCAGGAAGTTGTTGGGCATCTTGTCCTGATGGTGATAGAGGTCTTGCTTCTTGATAATACCAGGTAAGTCTTCGGTATTAGGCTTATAATTATGGCAATATCGTATATAGAAAAGACGCTCATCAGTGTCTTTTGCGTTCTCCAGTATACGGATATGATGCGTAAAACTAATGCTAAGGAACTCTGTCAATGGGAAATCTGGGAAATTCGCCAATTGCAATTGGCGAATTGTATCTACCTGACTATCAATGGATTCATTAGATTCTTCAATTGTTTCTGATGCTTTTCCACTCAATTCGCCAATCCCAATTGGCGAATTTGGTTCTATCATACACCATGCTTCATAAAAGATGCGCATGTTCTTTAGACTCGACACACCAAATCCGCGTAGTCCGGGAAGGTCTTGGCGCAACTGCTTGCTAATGGTTTCTATTGCTCCAGTTCCCCAATTCTTGTTACGGGTATTCAAAGAAATATATCTACCAATACCATAATAAAGAGCCAACTGTTCTTGGTTGACAGCCTTGGCAGCCCGTGCCTGACTCTGTAAAATCGCGGTTTTTATGACGTCAACCGCGCTTTGATATTCCTTTATGTTGCTCATTATATATTGCTTTCTATTTATTTAGCCTCCTGAGATAGGAGATATGACTTATATTCACGAACTATCAATTCCTTGATATCAACCTCTAATAGGTCTGCAATCTTTAGCAGACTACTTAGATCTGGTTGAGAGGAATTGGTACACCACTTTGATACAGTGGATGGAGTTACCCCCATCTGTTCCGACAGCCATTTATTGGTTCGCTTCTTTTCAACAAGCACCAGCTTTATGCGATTAACGTCTTCCATCATTTATAGTTTTTATTGCCACAAAGATAGTGAATTGAATTCAATTTCTCGCATTCTTGTTTATACTATTGTTCAAAATCAGTCACTTTTATGTTTTTTTATGATTTTTCTGACACAAAAACTATAAAAAGATGCATATGGGTGAATCAAATAATAAAATCCACCGTTGCCAAGAGCAGACGGCAAGGGTGGAGTTCTTATATTGAGAGAGGATCTCAGCCGATGGCGGTTAGTCGATTGTCGGCAATATCGTACTTGACAGGATGGGCAAAGGTGATGGCCTTACCGTCATAGACGGCAGAAACATCAATGCCGCGACGTTGAAACTCGTCGATGAGTGCCTGGTCATGATAGGCACGCATACCTGTCCAGCCGGTATTACCGACCTGATGATTGAATACTGTTACTAACTCAGGAATCTGCATGTCTGCGAATTGCAGGGCATACTTGGTGTAATAAATGTGTTGTTGCATAACTTTTTGTTTTTGAAGTGAATAATAATCTTCCGCATCGTACTGACCACCGTGGCTAAGTTAAAGCTCGGTTGGCGAGTCCCCCTTTCGGGCACTGCTCTTGATGCTTTCGGGCGCAAAGGTACAACTATTATTTGAAACCGCCAAATAATCAACTTATTTTTCGTACCTTTGCACCCATGAAGGTCATCCACGTGGATATGGATCAGTTCTTTGCCGCTGTGGAACAGCGCGACAATCCAGAACTGAAAGGCAAGCCGATTGCGGTTGGCCATGATGCTGAACGTGGAGTTGTCAGCACAGCCAGCTACGAAGCACGGCGTTTTGGCGTTCACTCGGCACAATCCATTCAAGTAGCCAAGCGGCTCTGTCCGCAGCTTATCATCGTAGAGCCACATTTCCAACGCTATAAAGAGGTGTCGGCGCAACTGCACGAAATCTTCCATGACTACACTGATCTGATAGAACCCATATCACTGGACGAGGCGTTCCTTGATGTAACAAATAACAAAAAGGGAATAGAACTTGGAATTGATATAGCGAAGGAAATCAAACAGCGCATATATGAAACTACAGGACTGACAGCATCGGCAGGTGTGAGCTATTGTAAGTTCCTTGCAAAGATTGCCTCCGACTGGCGGAAACCTGATGGTCTGACGGTAATCCATCCAGACCGAGCACTCGACTTTATTTCGCAGCTGAAGGTAGAAAAGATTTGGGGTGTAGGGCAAAAGACCGCTGAAAAGATGCACTTCATGGGTATCTTCACAGGTGCTGACCTGCGCAACCAGTCTCAACAACGGCTAACAGAAGTGTTTGGCAAGATGGGGCAGGTGTTCTACAACTTTGCCCGCGGCATCGACAACCGACCTGTTATCAGTGAGTGGGAACGCAAATCGGTAAGTTGTGAGCAGACCTTCGAGAAGGACATCAGCGACCAGTCTGCTGCCATCATTGAACTTTACCATACTGTCCTTGAATTGGAGCGTCGTATTGCAAAGAATAAGTTTGAAGGCCGGACACTAACGCTGAAAATCAAGTTCCAGGACTTTCTGCAGATTACACGTAGCATCACTGTTGAACATATCCTCCACACAAAGGATGACATCCTGCCTTTGGCCAAGCAATTGCTTCGTCAGGTAGAGTTTCATTCCCACCCAATTCGTCTCTTGGGTCTTGGTGTTTCCAACCAAAGAGGAGAAACTGAAGATGAAAAGCCTCGATGGATAGAGCTTGAACTGGAGTTTGAGGACTGGCCAGACAGTCAACTATAGGCACTTGGCCTATTGAACGTCGAAGCTACGCCCTTCCTATGCCCTTGCTATGATAGCCGATAAATAGTCTAATAATTCCATAATACAATATTCTAATGTGATAAAATTAAGAAATTTAGATATTATTAAATATCAAAACTATAAATTTCTGAATAATTGTTTGGCGGTTTCAATTATTATGCGTAACTTTGCACCCGAAATCAATGGTTGACCACCCGAAAGAGGGTGTGTGATGACTGGTACATCGTCAACGA
>SUYI01000005.1 GCA_015060485.1 Prevotella sp.
GGTTATGAGTCTTGTCCATACCCTCGTTGCGGAAGTTCTTACCCATCTCGTAGACACCCTCGAAGCCACCCACGATGAGGCGC
This sequence comes from Prevotella sp., assembly GCA_015060485.1. Lineage (GTDB taxonomy): Bacteria > Bacteroidota > Bacteroidia > Bacteroidales > Bacteroidaceae > Prevotella. The sequence continues at coordinate 84 of SUYI01000005.1, forward strand.
TTCAAGTATAGCTCAGTGGCAATGCGCATGTACATATCTTGGTTCAACGCATTGAAGTGCGTGATGAACGGGCGGGCACTGGCTCCACCTGCGATATTTTGAAGGATAGGCGTGTCGACCTCTGTATAGCCGGCACCGTCGAGAATGTTGCGCAGCGTGCGGATAATGGTGGCACGCTTCAAGAAGGTATCCTTGACGCCCTCGTTGACCACCAGGTCGACATAACGCTGGCGATAACGCAGCTCCGGGTCGTCAAACTTATCGTAAGCCACACCGTCCTTATACTTTACGATAGGCAGTGGCTTCAGGGCCTTCGAGAGCAGCGTCAGTTCCTGACAGTGTACGCTGATCTCGCCCGTCTGAGTACGGAACACGAAACCCTTGATGCCAATGAAGTCGCCAATATCGAGCAACTTCTTGAACACCGTATTATATAATTCCTTGTCCTCACCAGGGCACAGGTCATCACGCGTGATGTACACCTGAATACGTCCTTTAGAGTCCTGTAATTCTACAAACGAAGCCTTGCCCATCACGCGACGGCTCATCATGCGGCCTGCGATGCTCACCTGGCGAGGCTCGGCATCATCCTGGAAACTTTCAATAATCTCTGTGGAAAATGCGTTGGTGGGATATTCTGCTGCGGGGTAGGGGTTGATACCCATCGCGCGCAGTTGTTGCAGACTTTCGCGTCTGCCAATCTCTTGTTCACTGAGTTCTAATATATTCATCTTATATTAATAATATGTTCGCTATACGTTTGCAAAGGTACAAATAAAATGGGAAATAGGTATGAGATATTAGGAAATATTTACTTTTGACATTAAATAATTGCTAATTTCTTGACAAAAGTTTGGTGGTTTCAAGAATAATGCTTACTTTTGTGGCACTAAAGACAATTACTAGAAACGGTATGACACACGAACCAATCAAGACTCGCGTAGTTGGAGTAGATATTCAGATAGACAACACTACTTTGGCAGTGATAGACGTCAGGGGAAACATTCTGGCGCGGAAGGAGTTTGCCACGGGAACAAATCCTAACATTGGCGACTTCTCAGCGGCACTGAGTGAGCATGTGGTGAATCTTGTTGAGGAAAATGGCGGATACGAAAGCATTCGCTCGATGGGTATCTGCTGCTCGAGTTCTAATTTCATGACGGGGTGTATCGAGAATGCTCCCAACCTGCCGTGGAAGGGTGTCGTACCACTTGCAGCTATGATGCGCGACCGCTTGGGCTTGGCTGTGGCATTGGGTAATAACGCCCATGCCCGAGGATTGGGCGAGTTGTCCTTCGGCGTGGCTCACGGCATGAAGGATTTCGTGTTGCTGACCCTTGGAGGTGGAGTAGGAAGCAGTATCTTCATCAATGGACAGTACTATGCCGGACGTGACGGCTTTGCCGGCGAGATTGGTCACAGTTGTGCAAAACACAACGGACGACTGTGCGGTTGCGGCAATAAAGGATGTCTGGAGATGTATTGTTCGAAAAAAGGTATTTTGCAGACGGCTCAGGAAGTGATGGCCGAAAGCGACGCACCTTCGAAGATGCGCCAGACAGAAGCGTTGACATCTGAAATTATCGTTTCGTTCTGCGAGATGGGCGATGAACTGGCCATCGAGACCATGCGTCGTACGGGCGAGATGCTGGGCATCGGCTTGGCAAACTATGCGAGCATCATCAATCCTGAGGCATTTATTTTTACAGGCAGTGTGTCACATGCCGGCGACTGGTTGTTGGAACCAGCCTGGGAAAGTTTCAATGCTCACGTGTTCCATAATATAGAAGGTAAGGTCAGATTCCTGCCCTCTCAATTCGATGAAAGCGAGGCCAACCTGTTGGGCGCCAGCGTATTAGCGTGGAACGTGAAGGAGTATTCACTATTTAAATAAGAACAACTTTATTAAGTATACTGAACTATCATTACTGTTATGGACGAAGAAGTAAAAAGTAAAGTCATCGGAGTCGACATCAGCATCGAGCGTACGACGTACGCCATTGTTGACATCCGTGGAAACATTCTGGTAGAAGACAGCTTTGTGACGTCTGACTATGGCGATGCCAACGAGTATGTGACGGCATTGTCGGAGCGGCTGTACGAAATGATGGAGGCAAATGGCGGTTACGACAAGGTACGTTCGATAGGTATCAGCGCCCCGAGTGTCAGTTCTGTGACAGGCACCATCCGCAATGCTGCCAATCTGCAATGGAAGGGAGAGATACCGTTGGCAGCCTTGGTGCGCGACCGCATGGGAATGGCTGTCGCAGTGGGTAACGACGCCCACGTGTCGGCTTTGGGTGAATACACCTATGGCTCGGCTCATGGTATGAAGGATTTTATCATCGTCAGCTTGGGGGTCGGCGTGGGCAGCTGTTTCTTCTCGCAGGGTCGCGAGCATGTGGGAACAGAGGGCTTTGCCGGTGAGTTCGGACATTGCTGTATTGTTGACGGCGGACGCGAGTGCGGCTGTGGCAAGAAAGGCTGTATGGAGTCGTATGTAGGTGCCAATGGCGTCGTGCGAACGGCCAAGGACCAGATGTTGGAATCGGACGAGCCATCGTTGATGCGCGACATCGAGAAACTGACACCCAAAGCCATCTATGAATGTTGCGAAAAGGGTGACGCGATGGCCATAGAGACATTCCGCCGCACGGGATATATGTTGGGTCTCGGATTGGCGAACTATGCCAGCCTGATAAATCCACAGGCCATTATCCTGACGGGAGGCATCACGCATGCAGGGCGCTTCCTGCTGGATCCGTGCCGTGAGTCGTACGAGGAACATGTATTCCCCAACATGCGCGGAAGAGTCAAGATTGTCGTATCAAGAATGGACAACCGTGAGCGCGACGTGCTTGGAGCCGCTGCACTGGCATGGGAGGTGCCCGAGTACTCGCTATTCAAGTAAGCTGTCAGCTTAATATTTGAAGGAACTGCCTCCTACGAACTCTCGCATGATGCTCGTGGGAGGTATTTCTTTGTCACTGACGGGCAGGAAGAAACGGATGAACTTCAGCAGCCGGTGGGCCTCGCTGTATTCAGGACAATTCTTGGGAACTTGCGAGAGGATGAGCTCGGCATGGGTACGCAGAACGGCAAATTCGATGTTCAGTGCTGAGTTGAACATCACATCGGCCGTCTCCTGGAACGGGAATATCCACTGTTCTTCGGCATCCAGCACGTTTTTCCACTGGGCAATGGTCTGCTGGGCTGTGAAAGCCCCTTTGTTGTAGTCTCGGATGATGCGTCGCAACAGCCGGTTGTCGCGAACGGGAATCCAGTTGTGGTCGTCGAGCGAAATGCTGGTAAGTGCGGAAATGTATATCTTGTACTTGACCTTATCGGAAATGTTTTTTGTAAGTAGTGGATTCAAGGCGTGAATACCCTCAATAATCAGCACGGTATCGCCTGCTAATTTCAGCTTTTTGCCATTCCACTCGCGTTTGCCGGTTACGAAATTATATTCTGGTATTTCAACGCGTTCGCCCTGCATAAGACGCTGGAGGTGGTCTTCGAGCAATGAGTATTCAACGGTTTCGATGTTGTCGAAATCGTAGTCGCCATTAGGCAGCTTAGGCGTGTCCACGCGATTCACGAAATAGTCGTCCGTAGAGAATGATAGCGGGCGCAGTCCGCAAGCCAGCAATTGTACGCTAAGACGTTTGCAGAATGTAGTCTTTCCTGAACTCGACGGCCCCGTGATGAGTACCAAGCGTACCGGATTTTTCTTGCGGTGGAAACGGCGGTCAATCTCTTCGGCAATCTGTACGATTTTCTTTTCCTGCAAGGCCTCGCTCACCTGAATGAGCTCGGAACCATAGCCACGCTGTACCGCACGATTGACGTCACCGACGTTCGACAGACGCATGATGATGTCCCAGCGTGTCTTCTCGGCAAACATCTCGAAAGTCTTCGGTTGGTCGGTCTTCTCGGCCAGTTTCAGTGGGTTGTTCCAGTCTGGCACGCGAAGCAGCATCCCCTGTTCGTAGCGTTCCAGCCCCCACACTTTCAGATAACCGGCACTGGGTACCAACGGGCCATAGTAGTAATCCACCGTGTCACCCAGGGTGTAATAATCGCTGTAAATCTGACCGCTGGTTTCCAACAGTTTCACCTTATCCGTAAAGCCCCGTTCCGTGAACACGCGGATAGCCTCTTCGTTCGTAGCCTCCGTACGACGGAACGGCATGTCGAGATCGATAATCTCCTTCATACGCTGCCGAATCTGATCCACATCGGAATCGGTAAGTGCTTCGTTGCCTTTCTTCTTGAAGTTACAATAGTAGCCGCGACACAGCGAGTGCTCGATAAAAAGCTTAGAGCCCGGAAACACATCCTGTGTCGCTTTGTAAAGCACGAAACTCAGCGAACGGACATAGACGCGGTGACCGGAGCCCGCACGGGCATCCAGGAACTCAACGTCACGATTCTGATAGAGACGGAACTTGAGTCCTTGCGACACATTGTTGACCTTCGCACTGATGACGGGATAGGGCAACTGTATCTCGTTTTGAAACTCCTGATAAACGTCCATGAGCGAGCAGCCCTCGGGAAAACTCTTGGTTACATTGTTGTTCTTGCAGCGTATCTGTAGCATATCTGTAGCATATCGATAGAATTAGTCGTGGCAAAGTTACGAAAAGTCGAGCGCAAAACAAAAGAATTTATTCTTTTTTTTGCCGAAACGGAGTAACTTCGCGCTTTTAGAGCGCAATGTTACGAAATATTCTTCAATATACCATCGTTTTTCTCGCGCGTACCTTAATATATAAAAATCCCGGATGCAAACACCCAGGATTCTTTCGTTTTCTCACACAGATTTCACAGATCCCACAGATTTATTATGTTTCGGATTGACTCGAGCCATTTATCACCGACTATTATTATCCGTTCAATTCGTTGTTCAGAAGGGTCCGTAGCCCATACACGAGGTTGTTCCCAGTGCGGTCAGCGCCGCCGACAGTGCCGCAATCGCTATGCGAATCACCACTTCCCAAAAACTGTTCTTCTTCATAATTTTGACGTTTGAAATTTGAAGTTTGAAATTTATGATATGTTTATGCACATGAAGTAATCATAAATTCATTTTTTCATTTCTTCATTTCTTCATTTACATTTCTTTCATTTCTCATTTAAAAGGTTTGCGCCCTTGCGGGCGCTAACCTTTTTAAGAGCCCATCTCGAAGCCGCCGCCGTTGTCGTCGCCTCCAGAGCTCTTGTACAGAGTCTTGCTGGCTACTGAGCTCGACTCACCATCCTTGATGGCGGTGGCCTTGACGGTCGTAGTCTCATCGACGGTGAAGGGCTGGGTGTACAGCGTGTCGTTCGTGTCGGGGTCGTCACCGTTCACCGAGTAGTAGATGCTGGCGCCCTCGGGACCGCTGATAGTCACCTGCGTCGACTCCTCGAACGGAGAGGTACCGCTTATCGCCGGAGCCGCTACGCTGCTCTGCTGGCTCTGTGAGCCACCGTTCTGGCTGCCACTGTTGCCTGACCCACTGCCGCTGTTCTGCGACCCACTACCATCTTGGTTATTACTCCCCTCGCCTGTTGGAGAGGGGTCGGGGGTGAGGCTACTATCCTCGTTGTCCTCGACCTCGCCCGAGTCGCTGGTCACGCGCTTCACCTCCTTGCCGTCGCGGTCGAAGCAGGTAATCTGCACGGCGGTGTTCTTCAGCTCGTCCTTCAGGTCAGAGTCTGGAGTGAAAATGTTAATAATTTTGATAATTGTTAGGTTTGTGGTTGATTAACTCACTTTGTCGACTTTCGGACGGAAATTTTTACGCTCTGGGCAGGTAGTAAATTCTGGCAGGCCTGAAACAAAATTTTCGCTGCCCTGCGCGCCATTTTCTATCTTTCTTCCGACACTGCAAAGGTACGAAATTTTCAAATGTAAAACAAGGCTTTTTCTATTTTATTTCAGATTTATTCGAAATGTTAAAATCGCGCAGTGTGTCTTGTCGTAATGTACCAATGTACCATTGTACCATTACGTTTTCCGATTTTGTACCCTGAGAAGAGAGAAATTTCTATATATTATATATTATAATATATTATAATATATAATATAAATATAATGTTAACATTTCCCCCCCACCTTGCCACTACACTGACAAATCCAAATGGTACAATGGTACAATGGTACGATACATTTGCTGAAGCAGAATCAGAATTTTCCTCCGAAGATTGCATGACAGAAGTTTCAATCATCATCAACAGCGCGTCCTTTTAATTAAAATGTACGCGCGAGAAGGTTTGCAACCAAGTTGCAAGAAGATAGTTGTACCTTTGCAGCGTGAAACTAATAAAAAAAATAAGAATATGGCACATGAACATCATCATCACCACGAATGTAGCAGTTGTGAACATCATCACGGCCACGAAGGCCATCATCACCACGAAGGTCGGCACGGACAGTTGATCATCATACTGGTGGCTGCGGCGCTGTTGGCAGTAGCCGTCATCATAGAACATGCCTTTACGTTGCCGACGTGGCAACTGCTGTTGGTTTATCTGGTACCTTATCTGATTGTGGGTTGGGGAACACTGAAAGAAGCCATGGAGGGGCTGATGGAGGGCGAGGCTTTCAACGAACACTTCCTGATGTCGATAGCCACTCTGGGTGCACTGGGAATTGGTTTCCTGCCTGGTGCGGAGCACGAGTTTCCTGAGGCGGTCTTTGTGATGCTGTTCTTCCAGGTAGGCGAACTCTTTGAGGGTTATGCAGAAGGTAAGAGTAGGGAGAGTATTTCGCATCTGATGAATATCCGCCCTGATGTCGCTCATGTCGTGGGTGAAGAGTCGGAAGTGGTCGATGTTCGTCCGGAAGAAGTGAAAGTGGGGACGACCATTCTGGTTCGTGTAGGCGAAAAAATTCCTTTGGATGGTGTTGTGGTCGAGGGCAGCAGTGAGTTGAATACCATTGCGCTGACAGGTGAGACCATGCCTCGCGCGGTGGAAACAGATGACGAGGTGGTGTCGGGGTGTGTCAATCTGTCGGGGGTGTTGCGTATCCGGACTACCAAGAATTTTGGTGAGAGTACTGTCTCGAAAATCATCCGCTTGGTCGAGGATGCCGGCGAACACAAGTCACAGAGCGAGAGTTTCATTGCCAGATTCGCCAGAATCTATACCCCTATTGTAGTAGTGGCAGCCATTCTGTTAGCAGTGGTTCCAGTCTGTTTTGGCGGGCAGTTGGCCACATGGCTCTATCGCGCACTGATGTTCCTGGTGGTGTCGTGTCCCTGTGCGCTGGTGTTGAGCGTACCTCTTACATTCTTTGGTGGCATAGGGGGAGCGTCGCGTCGGGGTATCCTCATCAAAGGAGCCAACTATATGGACGTATTGTCGGGAATCGACACGGTGGTGTTTGACAAGACGGGCACGCTGACGCATGGTCAGTTTGCCGTTGAGGCAGTCCATCCGGATCGTTTCGACGAACACCAGCTGTTGCATCTGGCAGCCCATGTTGAACATTATACCACCCATCCCATTGGTGCTGCCCTGCGTGACACCTTCCCTGAGGAGGCCACTGACGGTTGTCAGGTGACGGATGTGCAGGAGATTGCCGGACAGGGCATTACGGCGAAGGTCGGCGAGTTGACCGTTTGTGTGGGAAATACGAAACTGATGGATGCCGTTGGTGCGCAGTGGCACGACTGCAGCCACGTAGGAACCATTATTCATGTGGCCATTGACGGGCAATATGCAGGACATATTGTCATCAGCGACAAGATCAAGGAGGACAGCCGAGAGGCTATTGCACAACTGAAAGCGCTGGGTGTGCGTCGTACGGTGATGCTGACGGGCGACCGTCGTGAGGTGGGCGCACACGTTGCCGAGCAATTGGGCATTGATGAATGGTATGCTGAACTGTTGCCTGGCGACAAGGTGGAACACGTGGAAAGATATCTGAACGCTTCAGCGGATAGCCATGTGGCCTTTGTGGGTGACGGTATCAACGATGCTCCCGTCTTGGCACGTGCTGATGTCGGTATCGCGATGGGCGGATTGGGAAGTGATGCTGCCATTGAGGCTGCTGATGTCGTGCTGATGGACGACCATCCCTCGAAGGTGGCGCTGGCCATGCGTGTGGCCAGACAGACATTGTCTATAGCCCGTCAGAATGTGTGGTTTGCCATAGGCATTAAGCTCGCTGTATTGGTATTGGCTGCCTTGGGATTGGCCACGATGTGGTTTGCAGTGTTTGCCGACGTGGGTGTGACGGTGTTGGCAGTGTTGAACGCCATGAGGGCTTTGAAATGTTAAAAAGAATTTCATTGTTGTCTGTGTCGGGAAAAAGTGTTACCTTTGCAAACAAATCATATATAAAAGACAAAACAAATGAAACCGACATTATTTCTTTTAGCTGCAGGTATGGGAAGCCGTTATGGTGGCCTGAAGCAACTCGACGGGCTGGGCCCCAATGGTGAGACCATTATGGATTATAGTATTTATGACGCTATCCAGGCTGGTTTTGGCAAGATTGTATGGGTCATCCGTAAGGATTTTGAAGAGCAGTTCCGCACCCAGATTCTTTCCAAGTATGAGGGTAAGGTGCAGTGTGAGCTTTGTTTCCAGGCTCTCGACGCACTGCCTGCAGGCTTTGCTGTTCCTGAGGGTCGTCAGAAGCCCTGGGGCACCAACCATGCCGTGCTGATGGGTAAGGACATCATCAAGGAACCGTTCTGTGTCATCAATTGCGACGATTTCTACGGCCGCGACTGCTTCATGCAGATTGGCAAGTTCCTGAGCAATCTGCCCGAGGGTGCCAAGAACCAGTATGCCATGGTGGGCTTCCGTGTATGCAACACGCTGAGCGAGAACGGTAGCGTGGCCCGTGGCGTTTGTGCCTACGACGACAAGCGTCATCTGACGGATGTTGTAGAACGTACGGAGATTCTGCGTATGGACGGCGTCATCAAGTATAAGGATGAGCAGGGCGAGTGGCAGGCTCTGGAGGAGAATGCTCCTGTTTCGATGAATGTCTGGGGCTTCACCCCCGACTACTTCGAGTACTCAGAGGAATACTTCAAGGAATTCCTGAGCGACCCGAAGAATATGGAGAATCTGAAAGCCGAATTCTTTATTCCTCTGATGGTCAACAAGTTGATTAACGACGGAACGGCAACCTGCGAAGTGCTCGACACGACCTCGAAGTGGTTTGGTGTTACTTATGCTGCCGACCGCGAGGCAACCGTTGAGCGTATCCAGAAGTTGGTTGACGAGGGGGTGTATCCCAGCAAGCTGTTTTAATTGATAATTAATGCTGACAAATATCATGACAGACGGGGAGTGCAGCACGCTGCGCTCCCTCATTGCTGACGCAGAGAGCATCGTGCTCTGTTGTCACCAGAATCCTGACGGCGACGCCATGGGCTCCATGTTAGGGTGGGGGGCCGTGTTGCAGCATTTGGGTAAGGAACCGCTGATGGTGGTGCCCGACCAATATCCAGACTATCTGCAGTGGTTGCCCAACACCGAGAAAGTGGTGCGCTACGACAAGCGTAAGGATTTTGTCGATACCGTGCTGAAGATTGCCGACCTGGTGTTCTGCCTGGACTTTAACTGCCTTTTGCGCACGGATGCGATGGAGGAGGCTCTTAAGAACTCCCCTGCCAAGAAAGTGCTCATTGATCATCACCCCAATCCCGATGTCGATACCACGCTTTGTTTCTCACACCCAGAGGCATCGTCGGCAAGCGAACTGGTGTTCCGTATTGTTTGGCAGCTGGGACTTTTCGAGGAGTTGGGCAAACACTATGCTGTGCCTGTCTATTGTGGCATGATGACAGATACGGGAGGCTTTACGTTTAATTCGAACGACCCTGACGTGTTCTTTATTATCAGCCAGTTGCTGACGAAGCACATCAACAAGGACAAGATTTACCGCAATGTATACCACAACTACTCAGAGCACCGCCTGCGTATGGTGGGATTCGTGCTATGCAACCGTCTGGTGGTCGACGATAAACGCCATGCGGCCTACTATACGCTGACACGTGCTGACCAGAAGCAGTTTCATTTCGTGAAGGGCGACGCTGAAGGACTGGTCAATATGCCCTTACAGATTAAAGGCCTCAAACTCAGCATTTCATTGCGTGAGGACACTGAACGCAATAACCTGGTATGGGTCAGTCTGCGTTCTGTCGACAGTTTCCCCTGCAACAAGGTGGCAGAGCAGTTTTTCAATGGCGGAGGACATCTGAATGCCTCAGGAGGACGCGTCTATGGTAGCATTGATGATGCTGTCGAGGTAGTGAAACAGGCCCTCCAGACCTTTGAAGAGGAGTTAAAGTAGTCTAATTCTCGGTGTTTTTCATTTTTTATTCGTACCTTTGTGCCCGAATTTAGCAAAACGACAGCAATGAAGAGACTCATTTATTCCACTTTGATGGTGTTCTGTGCCATATTCTACATGAGTTGTGAGAGTTATGAAACCTATGGTGACAAGAAGGCGAAAGAACGTGATGCCATTAGTGCTTTCATTTCAAAGAATAACATTCAGGTCATTGACGAGAATCAGTTTGAGAGTCAGGGTCTGACCACTGATACTGCCCAGAACCAATATGTCCGTTTGTCGCGTACAGGTGTATATATGCAGATTGTTCGCAAGGGTTGTGGCAGTAAACTCGAGGAGAATAAGTCTGTCAATGTCCTTTGCCGTTTCACGGAGTATAATATCCTTGCAGACTCGGTGCTGCTGTCAAACATGGCACCGTTCTACATTTACGATTCTTCAATTGGTTCGTATGTTGACGTCTCGCAGTATTACGACAAAATGAATGTGTCGCGTACGGGTACCACCATTACAGCCTCCTTTGTATCAGGCCTGATGATGCGTTACCACAGCTCGTCGTCAAGTGTGCCGGCAGGTTGGCTCGTTCCGCTGAACTATATTAATATAGGACGTCCGGAATCTGAGAACGACGAAATTGCCAAGGTGCGTCTCATCGTTCCTCATTCGCAGGGAACGGCTGACGCCTCCTCAAGTGTATATCCCTGTTATTACGAGATTACATACGTCAGGGAAAAATAACATCCCCAAATAGAAAAACTCAAAATTCTCAACACAAGAATTATGACACTGATTAAATCTATATCCGGCATCCGCGGAACTATTGGCGGACGCACAGGCGATACCCTGAATCCATTGGATATCGTCAAGTTTACAACGGCTTATGCTATGTTCATCCCTCGTAAGGCTGGGAAAATTGTCGTAGGACGCGATGGGCGAATCTCTGGTCCTATGGTGCGCGACGTGGTCTGTGGCACCTTGGTAGGTATGGGCTTCGATGTTATCGACATCGGTTATGCCACAACGCCTACTACCGAGTTGGCGGTCCGCATGAGCGGTGCCGATGGTGGCATCATTATCACGGCTTCTCACAACCCGCGTCAGTGGAACGCCCTGAAGTTGCTGAACAGCGAGGGTGAATTCCTGACTGCTGCCGATGGTCAGAAGGTGCTGGAACTGGCTGAGAAGGAAGACTTCTGCTATGCAGAGGTCGACAAGTTGGGCCGCGTCATTGTCGACGATTCTTTCGACGAGCGTCACATACAGTCTGTGCTCGACCTCAGACTGGTTGATGCTGATGTGGTTCGTAAGGCTCATTTTACCGTCTGCGTCGACAGCATTAACAGTGTGGGCGGCATCATCCTTCCCAAGTTGTTGGAACGTCTGGGGGTGGGCTATAAGTTCCTCAATGAACAAGTAACGGGTGATTTTGCCCATAATCCTGAGCCCCTGGAGAAGAATCTGCAGGGTATCATGGACGAGATGCGTACTGGAAAATACAACCTGGGTATCGTTGTCGATCCCGATGTGGACCGTCTGGCATTCATTTGCGAAGATGGCCGTATGTTCGGCGAAGAATACACGCTGGTTAGTGTAGCCGACTACGTATTGTCGGAAACACCGGGCAATACGGTAAGCAACCTCAGTTCGACGCGTGCTCTGCGTGATGTCACTGAGAAGCGTGGCGGCAGGTATACCGCAGCAGCTGTCGGCGAGGTCAATGTCACCACCAAGATGAAGGAGGTGAATGCCGTCATCGGTGGCGAAGGAAACGGTGGTGTCATCTATCCTGAGAGCCATTATGGCCGTGATGCCCTTGTGGGCATTGCGCTGTTCCTGACTTCTTTGGCCAAGAAGGAATGCAAAGTCAGCGAACTGCGCAAGAAGTTCCCTGACTATCAGATTGCCAAGAACCGCATCGACCTCACTCCCGATACTGACGTTGACGCCATTCTGGTAAAGGTGAAAGAAATGTATGCCAACGATCCTACAGCACAGGTGAACGATATTGACGGTGTCAAGATTGATTTCCCTGACCGCTGGGTTCATCTGCGTAAGTCGAATACGGAGCCCATCATCCGTGTATACAGCGAGGCTGCCACTATGGAGGCCGCCGATGAGATTGGCAAGAAGCTGATGCAGGTGGTTTACGACATGCAATAGAATCATTAAGGTTATTGTTATGGGGTAGGCATTAGAAATAATGCCTGCCTTTTTTTTCTGCCAATGTGGCAGACTGACACGTTTGGCACGCTTTTGGCAGTGACGGAGGTCAGACGTATAATAAACATTTAATAAAATATTAAGTATTATGAACATCAAACCATTAGGAGACCGTGTGCTGGTATTGCCTGCACCGGCAGAAGAGAAGATTGGCGGAATCATCATTCCTGATACCGCAAAGGAGAAACCCCTTCATGGAACCATTAAGGCCGTAGGTCAGGGTACCAAGGACGAAGAAATGATTCTGAAGGCTGGCGACGAAGTATTGTATGGCAAGTACTCTGGCACCGAGCTGGAGTTCGAGGGCGAGAAGTATCTGATGATGCGTCAGAGCGACGTATTGGCGATTATTCAAAAATAATCGCATTTACGATTTGACAAATCATAAAATCGGAAAATAAATAGTAAATAGTAAATCTTTAAATAGTAAATTACAAAGATGGCAAAAGATATTAAATTCAATATTGAGGCCCGTGACCTGTTGAAGAACGGTGTCGATCAGTTGGCCAATGCAGTGAAGGTAACGCTTGGTCCTAAGGGCCGTAACGTCGTGATTGAGAAGAAGTTTGGTGCTCCCCAGATTACCAAGGACGGTGTAACCGTAGCCAAGGAAATCGAGTTGGAGGACAAGTTTGAGAACACAGGCGCACAGCTCGTAAAGAGCGTGGCCTCTAAGACGGGCGACGACGCCGGTGATGGTACCACGACTGCTACCATCCTGACACAGGCTATCGTTACCGAGGGTCTGAAGAATGTGACCGCCGGTGCCAACCCCATGGACCTGAAGCGTGGTATCGACAAGGCCGTGAAGGGTGTTGTCGACTTCATCCAGAAGAATGCCGAGCGTGTCGACGACAACTACGACAAGATTGAGCAGGTGGCTACCGTTTCTGCCAACAACGACGAAGAGATTGGTAAGCTGTTGGCTGAGGCTTTCCGCAAGGTTTCGAAGGACGGTGTCATCACCATCGAGGAGTCGAAGAGCCGCGACACCCATATTGGTGTTGTCGAGGGTATGCAGTTCGATCGTGGCTACCTCTCGGGCTACTTCGTCACCGACTCTGAGAAGATGGAATGCGTGATGGAGAATCCGTACATCCTCATCTACGACAAGAAGATCTCGAACATCAAAGATTTCCTGCCCATCCTGCAGCCCGCTGCCGAGAGCGGCCGTCCCCTGCTGGTGATTGCCGAGGATGTTGACTCTGAGGCACTGACCACACTGGTTGTCAACCGTCTGCGTGCTGGTCTGAAGATCTGTGCTGTCAAGGCTCCTGGCTTTGGCGACCGTCGTAAGGCTATGCTCGAGGACATTGCTACCTTGACGGGTGGTGTCGTCATCAGCGAGGAGAAGGGTCTGAAGCTGGAGCAGGCTACACTGGAGATGCTGGGTACTTGCGACAAGGTGACTGTTTCTAAGGACAATACCACCATTGTCAACGGTGCTGGCGACAAGCAGGCCATCAAGGACCGTATCGCTCAGATTAAGAAGGAAATAGAGCTCACCACCTCTTCTTACGACAAGGAGAAGCTGCAGGAGCGTCTTGCCAAATTGGCAGGCGGTGTAGCAGTGCTCTACGTGGGTGCTAACAGCGAGGTCGAAATGAAGGAGAAGAAGGACCGCGTCGACGATGCTCTTTGCGCTACCCGTGCAGCCATCGAGGAAGGTGTTGTTGCCGGTGGCGGTACCACATATATCCGCGCGCTTGACATCCTGAAAGACATCAAGGGTGTCAATGCCGACGAGCAGACAGGTATCAACATCGTGGAGCGCGCCATCGAGGAGCCTCTGCGTCAGATTGCCGTCAATGGTGGTGCCGAGGGTGCTGTAGTCGTTCAGAAGGTTCGCGAGGGTAAGGGCGACTTCGGTTACAATGCCCGTCTCGACAAGTACGAGGACCTGCGCGAAGCTGGTGTCATCGATCCTGCAAAGGTAGCCCGTGTGGCTCTTGAGAATGCCGCCAGTATTGCTGGCATGTTCCTGACAACGGAGTGTCTCATCTGCGACAAGCCCGAGAAGGAACCCGCTATGCCGATGGGTGGTGCCCCGGGAATGGGTGGCATGATGTAATGTCGATTTGAGGATATCATGATTTGAAGTAGCAGGGTGCATGAAACATCCTGCTACTTTTTGGTATTACTCGCAGGTCGTCTTATGATACTTTTTTGTAATCTCAAGCTGACAAAAATGGTAAAGTGTTCAAAAATACGTACTTACGCGTTGATATAAATCAAGAAAGGTTTCAATTTTTGCCCAAAAGCTTGCAATTTATGGGAAAAGTTTCTAACTTTGCACCGTCGAAGGGTTAAAGCTCTCGATAATATCGTATTAGAATTCGTTAAGAAAGAGATATTTTTTTGATTTGTTTTAGTAGATTAGTTTTTAAGTAGTTTGTTTTGAAATTCGATTGTCGTGACGACAGTCGGATTTTTTTGTGCGTTTTTATTTGGTTTTTTATTCAATTTACACTATCTTTGCTGCCATGAAACGAATTGTGTTTGTTTTGTCGGCCTTGATGCTGTCGCTGGGTGTGATGGCTCAGCAGTATCGTCCTGAGGGACGGGCCTTCGTTTGCGTAAATGGTCAGCACCGCTTTACGCGTGCGTTATATGGCAGTCCTACGGAGTGGCGCGTGGAAACAAGCGACCGCCCTGTGTTTGCCTTGTATAAGAAGAAGGATTACCGCAATGTGCAGTTTCTTGTGAATGGTGTTCCGTTGGACAAGACGGACTTCTGTGAGTCGCGCTATGAGGCTGGTATGCGCAGTTACTTGCTGCGCCATAAAGCATGGGGGCAGAAAGCTTCGCTGCGTGTCAAGGTGGTGGCTTCTCTGCAGGCTGAGCAGGCTATGTGGCGTTTCCAGACTTCCGGTTTCAGAGGCGACGTCACGTTGGATGTCGTGGTGAGCAATATCCAAAAACCCAAACTGTCGCGCAACGGCGATTTAGGTGCTGATCCGCGTGATGCCTTTGAGGCTGACGGTAAGACGCCCGTGCAGCAGTGGTCGCAGACGATTGACGAAGAATGTTATGTATGTTGTGATGGTGTCACAATAAACAAAACCCACGAGCGAGAGGGCAGTGAGCGTTTCGAGGAGTGGGAGGCAGCGATGCAACAGCTGGCTTCCCGTGTGGAGTTCAATACCCCCGATCCCTATGTCAACACCCTTGGTGGCGCACTCGTGGTGGCTGCCGATGGCGACTGGGACGGAAAGACGTGGCTGCACGGCTGCATCGGCTGGCGTATGCCGCTGGCAGGCTGGCGTGCAGGCTATCTGGGCGATGTGCTGGGCTGGCCTGAGCGTGCTGTCAGCCATTTCGACGCCTATGCCAAGAGCCAGGTCGACAATGTACCTCCCCAATATGCTCATCCTACGCAGGACGATAAACAGCACTTGGCGCGTGCCAAGAAAGAGTGGGGGACGCAGATGTACAGCGACGGCTACATCTGTCGTAATCCGGAACGTAACGACCAGATGCACCACTACGATATGAACCTGAACTACATCGACGAGTTGCTGTGGCATTTTCAGTACGATGCCGACAAGACGTACTTGAAGAAGATGTGGCCTGTGCTGACGAGTCATCTGGCTTGGGAGAAACGCAATTTCGACCCAGATGGCGACCACCTCTACGACGCCTACTGCTGCATCTGGGCCAGCGATGCCCTCTATTATAGCGGAGGCGCTGTGACCCATTCGTCGGCCTATAACTATCGTGCCAACAAACTGGCGGCAAGCATAGCCCGTCTCATTGGTGAGGACGGATCGGCCTACCAGCGGGAGGCTGATGCCATTCTGAAGGCCATGAACGACCGCCTGTGGCTGGACGGCAAGGGCCACTGGGCCGAGTATCAGGATTTGATGGGCTTGAAGCGCGTCCACGAAAGTGCCGCCGTATGGAGCATCTATACACCCATCGACTGCGGTGCCTGTACGCCCCAGCAGGCTTATCAGGCCACAAAGTATATTGACAGCGACATTCCCCATATCCCCGTCACCGCTCAACTGTCAACAGTCAACAGTCAACTGTCAACAATCTCCACCTCGAACTGGCTGCCCTATTCCTGGAGCATCAACAATGTGGCTGCTGCCGAGGTGATGCACACGGCGCTGGCCTATTTCGAGGCAGGACGCTCGGAGGAAGGCTACCAGCTGATGATGGCTAACGTGATGGACCAGATGTACGACGGCCTGTCGCCTGCCAACTTCGGACAAATCAGCAAGTACGATGCGGCCCGCGGTGAGTGCTATCGTGATTTTGGCGACTGCATTGGCATTTCGGCACGCACGTTCATTCAGGGGCTTTTCGGTATCCAACCCGATGCCCTTGAGGGTCGCTGTGTCATCCGGCCTGGCTTCCCTGAGGCTTGGGATTCGGCATCCATCCGCACACCTTATATATATTATAAGTATCAGCGTCAGGGCGACGAAGCTGTCTATGAGGTTACGCAGCATTTCGCACAGCCCCAGCAGATTGTCATTCGTCAGAACCTCGGCATGGGTAAGTATCGCGACATTGTGGGTAACAGCGACACGCATCAGACGATTCGCGTAAAAGTGCCCGTTAAATACCCTGAGATAACCTATAAAGGCTATGAGATGGCCGAGTTGCAACGACACGATACCGACGAACCTACCTTCGTCGAGAAGTTCCACAAACAAAACATCGACCGTGTGCTGAACGACAGCGTGACAAACATTTTCCGCCACGAATACCGTTCGCCACGTCCGCCATACACCACGTTGCAGATTCCCCTTCAGGGCGCGGGTGACTGGTGTCATCCCGACTATCAGCCCCAGATTGACGACTCTGTGTTCCGATCGCTCATCGTCAAGGACGAATTTGTCGCCATGGGTGTGCCTTTCCGCACGTATGCCGAGGGTAGGAACATTGCCTTTACCTCGCTGTGGGACAACTATCCCGACAGCATCAGCATTCCCATGAGCGGGCGCTATCGTCAGGCGTGGCTCCTGCTGGCAGGTACTACCAACCACATGCAGTGCCGCATTGCCAACGGCATTGTTGTAGCACAGTATAACGACGGCACTGCCGACACCTTGCAACTGGTGAATCCTGACAACTGGTGCCCCATTGAACGCGACTACTATGTCGACGATTTGGCGTTCCGTACGGCCCAGCCGCGTCCTTATCGCATCGCCTTCGCATCGGGTAAGGTAAGCCGTAATTTGGGTAAGGCGCTGAAACTGCCCTTCACCAATGCACAGGGTGGTGAAATGGGTCCCAAGGGTGCCGACGGGGGTGAGATTCCTGGTGGTGCTGCCACCATGTTGCGCATGCCGCTGAATCGTCAGAAGAAACTGCAGTCGCTCACGTTGCGCACGCTTTCCAACGATGTGGTGATAGGTCTGATGGCCGTTACGTTGCAATAGGGAGGATTTGAACGTTAAAAAAAACTATACGGCAGCAATTTTTCTCCTTTTCACGACTCACTTTACACTTTATTTCGTATCTTTGCAGCTAAATTCGACTAAACATTACTTTAAATAACATTTTTATGAACAACGTACCTAAAATTAAGATTGGAATCGTCGCCGTTTCTCGCGACTGTTTCCCTGAGTCATTAGCTGTTAACCGTCGTAAGGCCGTTATAGCTGAGTATGAAAAGAAGTTTGGTAAGGACGGTATCTACGAGTGTCCTATCTGTATCGTTGAGAGCGAGATCCACGCTCAGCAGGCGTTGGCCGATGTGCAGAAGGCTGGTTGTAACGCCCTTTGTGTATATCTGGGCAACTTCGGTCCTGAGATCTCTGAGACCATGATTGCCGACTGGTTCCAGGGCCCCACGATGTTCTGCGCTGCTGCTGAGGAGACTCAGAACGACCTGATTGATGGTCGTGGCGACGCTTACTGCGGTATGCTGAACGCCAGCCAAGCTCTGTCGCTGCGTAAGACTCGTGCATATATTCCCGAGGAGCCCGTGGGCGATGCTGCCCAGTGCGCAGAGATGATTCACGAGTTCCTGCCCATTGCCCGCGCTATCGTGGGTCTGCAGAACCTGAAGATCATCAGCTTCGGTCCCCGTCCCAACAACTTCCTGGCTTGTAACGCTCCTATCCGTGCTCTCTATGATCTCGATGTGGAGATTGAGGAGAACTCAGAGCTCGACCTGCTCGAGGCTTTCCAGAAGCACGCTGGCGATCCCCGCATCGACGACGTGGTGAAGGAGATGGCTGCTGAGTTGGGTCACGGTAACAAGATTCCTCAGGTGCTGCCTAAGCTCGCCCAGTATGAGCTGACGCTGACCGACTGGATTGAGGCTCACAAGGGCTCACGTCAGTTCGTCGCTATGGCCAACAAGTGCTGGCCTGCTTTCCAGACCATGTTCGGCTTCGTGCCCTGCTATGTCAACAGCCGTCTGACCAGCCGCGGTATTCCCGTTGCTTGCGAGGTGGACATCTATGGCGCCCTGTCTGAGTACATCGGAACCTGCATCTCTCAGGATGCCGTAACCTTGCTCGACATCAACAACACCGTACCTACCGATATGTACGAGGAGAGCATCAAGGGTAAGAAGTTTGCTTGCGACACCTACACCGAGAAGGAAATCTTCATGGGCTTCCACTGCGGTAACACTGCTTCTTCTAAGGTTTGCAACTGCCAGATGTGCTTCCAGCGCATTATGGCTCGCGCTCTGCCTGTTGAGGTGACCAACGGAACCCTCGAGGGTGACATCCAGCCCGGTCTGGCTACCGTTTACCGTCTGCAGTCTACTGCCGACACCAAGCTCCGCGCTTACATCGCTCAGGGCGAGGTTATTCCCGTAGCTACCCGCTCATTCGGCAGTATCGGTATCTTCGGTATCAAGAACATGAGCCGCTTCTATCGTCACGTGCTCATCGAGAAGCACTACCCGCACCACTGCGCCGTGATGTTCGGCCATCAGGGTAAGTACCTGTGGGAGGTTCTCAAGTACATGGGTATCCCCGTGGACGAGATTGACTACAACTTCCCGAAGGGCGACTACTATCCCACAGAGAACCCCTTCGCATAAGGGATTTCCAATTGGTGTAACTCTCATCATACAAGGAGGCCTGGGCAAAATTCTGCCCGGGCCTTCTTTTTATTTCCTGTAAAAAAATAACAGAAAAAACATGCTCATTTAAGATATTTCTATTATCTTTGCCTGCAAATAAATGAAATAGATGTTGAACCCTTAAAACCGCAGATGCCTATGGGCTGAGAGAAATATAAAAACAAAGACATATAGGATGAATATCCGCTTTTAGATTCTTGTTGTTCGACAATTGGGGAATTGGAAAACATATTGCAAGAACTGAAGTAGATAGTTCACGCCATCTGGCGTGGGCGTTTACTCGTTTAAGCAATATAGGTTTTCCCCAATACCTCCGAAACGTAGACGAAGTAAATTGTCCACGTTTTTTTTTGTATATATTCAAACCAATATACATATTATTCACTTATTAATAACGAACAGCTTATGAAAAGAAAAGAGTATGAGAAGCCGACGATGCAGGTCGTCGAGTTGAAACAAACGGGAATACTCATGACGAGCGGACCACTTAACGCCGAAGGCGCAACAATCGATGACTATGAGGACGGCGAGTTCACATGGTAAGTATTAACCCTTTAAAACAAATGAAGACAATGAAGAAATACATCTTTATGGCTGTGGCAGGCATGCTTGCACTCAGCAGTTGCTCGAACGACGACAACGATTTGACCGAACAGAACGCTCCCCGACAGATGACTTTCACTGCCGGATACAATGAAGGTGGAGAGACCCGCGCCACGCTGAACGGCTCTACCAAGAAGGTCAGCTTCGACGCCAACGACAAAATCAGCATCCTCCAGCGCCAAGAACACGAACACGCAGTTCACCACCTCGGCGGGCGGCGCATCGGCCACGTTCAGCGGCACGGCTACGGACGACTCGAAGTTCTATGCCGTGTATCCCTACACCGCAGGCCTGACCCTCCAGCGGCGACGTCATCTCGGGCATCGTGATTCCCACGAGCCAGTGGAACAGCGGTTGGAATTCGTCAAGTAATTATTCAGGCTGGGACCCGAAGGCTCCCATCGCCTATGCCACCACCACAGGCTCCTCCCTTACATTCCATAACGCATGCGCCATTCTGAAAGTTACAATTACCGGCGATGGTTCGTATGCTATTTTTACGATATCAGCCAACGAGCCACTGGCAGGAACTTTCAGCCTCGATACTTCAACGGGTACACTTACCCCGACATCTGGAAGCACAACTGTTACTGTCGGAAATGGTATTTATGCTAATAGTTTCAACACTGAAGGCGGTAATAAAACCGCATATATAGCCATTGCCCCAGGCACCTATACAAACTTCAAGCTTCACTTATACAATGAGGATGATGATGATAAGCCAATAAAGAAAAGCGGTAGCGTCACCTTCGAAGCAGGAAAGATATACGACTTGGGGTCATATTATATAGAAATTTTTTAATGGTCATAAGTGAACTATAGACTCGAAGAGGCAATACTCACAGGGGAAAACCTCCCCGCGTGAGGCGTAAAACATCCCAAGGAGGGCGGCATCCGTGCGCCGTGGCGACGGAGCCGCCCTCCTTTCTCCCTTCAGCCGGAATTTTCGTTTCGTCCGACAGAATAAAAAATCCATCGGACGGAATTTTTTTTTCGTCCGACGGAATTATTTTTTCGTCCGACAGATTTTTTGAGTGCGGAAGGGTATTAATATAATGTGTACTTTCCGTTGGTGCTGTGGCAGTATTTGCCGAGGAGGTCGAGGATGTAGCGGGCATTCTCGGCGACGCGGTCGCGGTTGCCGTCGTAGCCGTTGATGAGGACGAGCAGGTGGCGCGTGTTGATGTCGATCTTGGTGCGCTCGTTGTCGCTGGTGGGTGTGCCGACACCGCCCTGTGCATCGCGGTAGACGGGTAGTCCGTGGATGTTGATCATGCCGCGTCCGATGCCTTCGTAGGGCTCGCCTTCGCGTCCGATGCCCAGCGTCAGCGTGTCACCCGTGAACTTGTCGGCATCGAAGCCGCCGATGCTGTAGCCAAAGGCGATGGAGGCAAGATTGATGAGGTCGACGAGGGTGTCAATCTGGTAGAGTTCCTTGCCTTGTAGCATGCGTCGGATGAGGGCTTCGGAGGCTGGGCGGTAGCGCGAGGGGTCCTTGCCGCAGGCCCGGTAGACGGCTCGCGTGGCGGCAATGCTGCTGATGTCCTTCAGCGACTCGGTGGTCAGCGTGGCGCGGTAGTGTTCGCCCAGGGCGTTGATGTCGTGCCACAGGGGTTCGCAATAGGGTGTGTTGACCACGTCCGCCTCGACGCAGGCACCGACAAAGACGGGGCAGATGGTGGCGATTTCGTTGGATACGATGACTTTCATGGTGCAAAAGTAGCCATTTCCTTCGAAAATGCCAAATATATTTGGAAATTCATTTGATTTCTATTAATTTTGCAGTCGAAATGAAACGTTACACCGATTTGTTTATCGATTTCGACGATACGCTCTACGACACGCACGGCAATGCTGTGATAGCGCTGGGCGAGCTGTTCGACGCTATGCAGCTGAGACGGTGGTTTGCCGATGCACAGGTGTTCTACGACGAATATTGGCAGGCGAACATCGACCTGTGGACGCGCTATTCGAAGGGCGAGATTACGCGCGACTACCTGATTGTGGAGCGTTTTCGTCGTCCGCTGAGCAAGGGCGAGGGTCTGGACCCCACGGAGCAGCTGTGTCTGGAGGCCAGCGACCGGTTCCTGGACTTCTGCTCGTCAAAGCCGGGACTGGTGGACGGTGCCCGCGAACTGATGGACTACCTGCGTGGGCGGGGGTATCGGATGCACATGTGTTCGAATGGTTTCCACGAGGTGCAATACAAGAAGTTGCGTTCCTGCGGACTGACGGACTATTTCGACACCGTGGTGCTCAGCGAGGATGCCGGGGCCAACAAGCCCTCGCAGGCGTTCTTTGACTATGCCCTGCGCCAGACGGAAGCCCGGAAGGAGACGACGCTGATGATTGGCGACAACCTGCAGACGGACATCCTGGGTGCCAAGCGGGCAGGACTGGACGCCGCCTATTTCAACCGATTCCCTGAATATCCGGCCGAGGAGCCCGTCGACTACGAGGTGACGAGTCTGAAGGAACTGATGGCCATACTTTAAATAAGAACTATGCAGAAGCTAAAAGAATTATACCAGCAATGGAGTGGGGCGGAACCCCGGCAAATGGAGAAACTGCCTGGCGGCGGCAGCAACCGCGAGTATTTCCGCATGATCTCATCGACAGGCGAGAGTGTGGTAGGCTGTGTGGGAACGAGTAGGGACGAGAACCACGCCTTCGTGTATCTGGCCCAGCACTTCACCAAGCGTCAGTTGCCGGTGCCGAAGATTCTGGCTGTGAGCGACGACGAGTTACGCTACATACAGACCGATCTGGGCTCTGTGTCGCTGTATGATGCCATTCGTGGCGGACGCGAGGCTGGCGGCCGCTACACGCTGAAGGAGCAGGAACTGCTGCGGCGTACTATCCGCGAACTGCCCAACATCCAGCTGCGCGGCTTCCGCGAGCTCGACTTCTCGAACTGCTATCCCCAGCCGTCGTTCGACACCGACTCGGTGCTGTTCGACTTGAACTACTTCAAATACTGTTTTCTGAAGGCCACAGAACTCGACTTCCACGAATTGAAGCTGGAGGCCGATTTCCGTCTGTTGGCCAAGGACCTGACGGCATCCGACGACGAGCAGTGTTTCCTGTATCGCGACTTCCAGGCCCGCAACGTGATGCTCGATACAGGCGGAAAGCCCTATTTCATCGACTTCCAGGGCGGTCGCAAGGGGCCGTACTACTACGACCTGGCGTCGTTCTTGTGGCAGGCCAGCGCCAAATATCCCTATAAGGTACGCCGCGAACTGGTGTACGAATACTACAATGCGCTGAAGCAATATACGGAGGTGCCGTCGCCGCACCATTTCGTAGACCGCCTGAGCCTGTTTGTGCTGTTCCGCCAGTTGCAGGTGCTGGGAGCCTACGGTTTCAGAGGCTATTTCGAACGCAAGCAGCACTTCATAGAGTCGATACCGCCTGCCATGCAGAATATCAAGGAATTGCTCAACGAGCGCAACTTCCCCTATCCATATCTGGTTCGTCTGCTGGAACAGCTGACAGAGATGCCCAAATTCCAGCAGGTGCAGGTGGCTGCAGCCCGTGCCGACGGTTATAAAACGACGGATAAGAACCCCTACAAGCCCCATCCGCAGGATGGTCCGGCAACGTTCTCGAAGTACGACGCACAGGGTCCGCTGGTAGTCCGAGTGTTCAGTTTCTCGTACACGAAGGGTATCCCTGCCGACGAGTCGGGCAATGGCGGAGGATATGTGTTCGACTGCCGCTCGACGCATAATCCTGGCCGTTACGAGCCCTACAAGCAGTTGACGGGACTGGACGAGCCCGTCATCCGATTCCTGGAGGATGACGGTGAGATACTGACGTTCCTGGACAGCGTCTACAAACTGGCCGATGCCCACGTCAGACGCTACATACAGCGTGGTTTCACGAGTCTGATGTTCTGTTTCGGATGTACTGGCGGACAGCACCGCAGCGTGTATAGCGCCCAGCATCTGGCTGAGCACATCCACGAGAAATTCGGCATCGAGGTCCGCATCAACCATAGGGAACAGGGTATCACCCAGGTGTTGAAATGACTTGTCCTAGATTAATTAATCGGGGGCAGGTGGAAAAAAAACAGGCAATCGTTTTGCGTTTTCCTATAGTTTTTGTAATTTTGCAGACCTAAAAGAGACTTCATTAATATTATTAAGGTAAAAAGAACGTTATGGGTGGCTTTTTTGGCACGATATCGAAAAAGGATTGCGTAAACGACCTGTTTTACGGCACAGACTACAACTCACACTTAGGTACAAAACGCGCCGGTTTGGTGACTTTCGACGAAGAAAGCGGTTTTCACCGTTCCATTCACTCGTTGGAACGCAACTATTTCCGCTCGCGTTTCGAGGACGAGCTTGACTCCTTTAAGGGCCATCAGGGACTGGGCGTCATCAGCGACACCGACCCGCAGCCCATCATCGTCAACTCGCACCTGGGACGATATGCCGTCGTGACAGTGGCGAAAATCAATAACCTGCGCGAAATAGTCGAAGAACTGCTCAAACAGCGTATGCACCTGAGCGAAATGTCGGCCAACAACATTAACCAGACGGAGTTGGTAGCCCTGCTCATCAATATGGGCGACACGTTTGTGGAGGGAATCAACAAAGTGTACCAGAAGATTGATGGCTCCTGTTCGATGCTCATCCTCACAGAGGACGGCATCATCGCCGCACGCGACTTTCTGGGACGTACGCCTATTGTGCTGGGACACAAAAAGGTGCACCGCCTGTCACCTATAGGTACCGATGAATTGATTGAGGCCTATGCGGTGTCGAGCGAGACGACGAGTTTCCCTAATCTGAACTACAAAATATTGCGCGACATAGGTCCCGGCGAGATTGTCAAGATCAAGGCCGACGGCATCGAAGTGCTGCAGAACCCCCTGACACGCTGTCAGATATGCTCGTTCCTGTGGGTCTACTATGGATTCCCCGCCAGCGACTACGAGGGCATCAACACAGAGTATGTCCGCGAAAAAAACGGTCGTCTGATGGGTGAGAAGGACAACGAAGTAGAAGCCGATTTGGTGTGCGGCATCCCCGATTCCGGCGTGGGTATGGCCCTGGGCTATTCAGAGGGTAAGAAGATACCCTACAAGCGTGCTGTGGTGAAGTATACGCCCACATGGCCTCGCTCGTTCACCCCAGGCAACCAGAACCGTCGCGACCTGGTGGCTAAGATGAAACTCATTCCCAATCCGGCCATTTTGAAAGACCAGCGCATTGTGTTCTGCGACGACTCCATCGTGCGTGGTACCCAGTTGCGCGACAATGTACGCACGTTCTTCGATAATGGTGCCAAGGAGGTGCATGTGCGCATCTCGTGTCCGCCGTTGGTCTATGGCTGTCCGTTCATTGGCTTCACCTCGTCGAAGAGCGATTTGGAACTGATAACGCGTCGTATTATCAAAGATTTTGAGGGCGACGACAAGAAGAATCTAGACAAGTATGCCAAGACGGGTACGCCCGAATACGAGCGGATGGTCAACGAGATTGCCCGCCGCATGGGACTTACCAGCGTGAAGTTTGCTACGTTGGAAGACTTGATAGAGTCTATCGGTCTGCCTAAAGAGCGTGTCTGCACGCACTGTTTCGACGGCACGTCCTATTGTCATGAGCGTCACGGCGAAGAGTGGTTCAAGTAAGGATTAGTTTGCTTAAGAAGCCGTTAACAAATCATAAAGTTCAAAGTTCAAAGTTCAAAGTTCAAAGGTTTTTTTGTATCTTTGCAATCTGAATAAATATTTTTGAAGCGTGAAGATAAAGCAAGTGCTGAGCGCCCTTGAACGATTCGCGCCTCTGCCCTTGCAGGAAAGCTGGGATAATGCTGGCCTGCAACTGGGACTGACGGAGGCGGAGGTTTCAGGGGCATTATTGTGTCTGGACGTCAACGAACAGATTGTCGACGAGGCTATAAGCAAGGGCTGTAACCTCATCGTGAGCCACCATCCGCTGCTGTTTCACGGACTGAAGAAGATTACCGGTGCCGACTACGTGCAGCGCTGTGTCATCAAGGCCATCAAACACGACATCGTCATTGTGTCGATGCATACCAATATGGATAATGCGTTGGACGGTGTGAACTGGAAGATTGCCGAGCGGTTGGGACTAACGGAATGCCGGTTCTTCGTTCCCAAGACGGTGGATGGCATCGAGGCGGGTAGTGGTGTCGTAGGGCTTTTTAGAGAACCCGTGCAGGCCCGAGATTTCATTGCGCTGGTGAAGGAACGCTTCCAGGTGGATTGTGCGTTGTGTAATGAGCTATTGCAGCGCCCCATCAGCAAGGTGGCCATCTGTGGCGGAGCAGGCGATTTCCTGCTGCCTGACGCAGTGGGAGAGGGTGCTGATGCCTTTATCACAGGCGAGATGCACTATCACCAGTATTTTGGTCATGAGCAGCAGATTCAAATCTGTGTCATCGGTCACTATCAGAGCGAGCAATACACGTCTGAAATCTTCCGTGACATCATCCAGAAGGATTGTCCAGGCGTACGCACGGTTCTTGCAGAGACCAACACAAACCCGATTGTTTACATTTAATAAGGAATAACGTAGTAACGATATAACGTAATAACGAATAATAAAAACGGAAATTATGGCAAAGAAAGACCCAATGGACATGCCGGTTGAAGAGCGTCTGAAGACCCTCTTTCAGCTGCAGACCACGCTCTCTGGAATCGACGAGAAGCGTGCACTGAGAGGCGAGCTGCCTCTGGAAGTACAGGACCTTGAGGACGAAATCGAGGGACTCACCACCCGTATCGACAAGATCAATGCCGACATTGCTGAATTTGAGCAGGCAGTGGTCATGAAGAAGGGCGAGATAGAGAATGCCAAGGCGAGTGTAGAGCGCTATAAGGAGCAGCTTAACGATGTGAAGAACAACCGTGAGTACGACACGCTGTCGAAGGAAATAGAGTTTCAGTCGCTGGAAATCGAACTCTGCAACAAGAAGATCAAGGAAGCTACAATTCGCATCGAGGAGAAGAAGGCAGAATTGGCACAGAACGAGGAAGTAATCGAAGATCGTCGTCAGGCTCTGGATTTGAAGAAGAGTGAGCTCGACGAGATTATGCAGGAAACCCGTGCTGAGGAAGAGAAACTGAAGGCTAAGGTGAAGGAGTTGGAGGCCAAAATAGAGCCCCGTCTGTTGACTTCGTTCAAGCGTATCCGCAAGAATGCCCGCAATGGTTTGGGTATCGTCTACGTGCAGCGTGACGCCTGTGGTGGTTGCTTTAACAAGATTCCGCCCCAGCGTCAGCTTGACATCAAGATGCACAAGAAAGTCATTGTCTGTGAGTATTGCGGACGTATTCTGATTGATCCGGAACTGGCTGGTGTCAAGATTGACAAGGTGACTGGCCAGGAAGAGAAGAAGCGCAAGCGCTCGATTCGCAAGACGGTGAAAAAGGCCGATACTGAGGCCCCTGCCGTTCCTGAGGCTGACGAGTAATGAACTGTTACATGCTAACGGTTAATGGTTAGCAATTAAACGGTTAAAGAAGCGTAATCTGGTATATCCTGCAGAAAACAGTACGTCTGGTGCTCGTAGTCCATCTTGCAGCAATAGTGTTGCAGGCCGTTGGAAACCACCAGATAGTCCACGTGAAGCAGGAGATTGTAGACTGAAATCTGATTGAACACCCGCTGTGTCAACGACACGGTGGGTGCTTTGTATTCTATAATCATCTGCGGGACGGCCTCCTTATTATATAATATTGAATCGCAACGGAGTGTCTTTTGCCCACATTTCAGTGTTATTTCGTTGCCTAATAGCCCCTTGGGATAACCCTTGTGCTCGACGAGCCAGTGGGTAAAATGCTGACGGACCCACTCCTCAGGAGTCAGCGTAACATAACACTTGCGCAGGAAGTCGAAAATTTCGGGCTTCTCGCGTGTTCCACGTATCTTAACGTCGTAGGCAGGAAGATTTAACTCGTTCATGGGTGCAAAATTACAAAAAAAATAATGATAATACGGTTTTTTTTTGTAATTTTGCAGCATGGCTCAAGCAGCAGTGACATACGAAAACGTGATGAGCGAGCTGAAAGCACGCCATTTTAAGCCCATTTATTACCTGATGGGCGAGGAATCATATTATATTGATAAAATCAGCGACTGGATAGCTGAAAACGTGTTACAGCCCGAGGAAAGGGACTTCAACCAAACTATTCTATTCGGCTCTGACGTCAATGCATCGCAAGTGGCTGACGTCGCACGCCGCTATCCAATGATGGCAGAATATCAGGTGGTCATCGTCAAAGAAGCGCAGAATATTAAGAATGTGGAGTCCTTGGAGAAGTATCTGAAGCAGCCCATGCCCACTACGATTCTCGTTATGTGCCACAAAAACGGCAAGATTGACGGTCGGAAACAGAGTTATGTGAAGGCTATTCGTGACGCTGGTGTGCTGTTTGAGAGCGCCAAACTGAAGGAACGCGACCTGCTGGCCTTCATAGAACGCTATCTGAAAGCCAAAGGAGCATCGATTGATGCCAAATCCACGCAACTTATTGCTGATTTCATTGGTTCTGACCTGGGTCGACTGACCAGTGAGCTCGATAAGGTGCTCCTTTCGTTGCCGGAGCAGGATAAACGGGTGACGCCACAGGTAGTGGAGGACCAGATAGGGGTGAGCAAAGACTTTAATGGTTTCGAACTGAGAGATGCCATTGTGAACCGAAATGTATACAAAGCAAATCTTATAATCAAATATTTTGACGAAAATCCTAAGGCAGGAAGTATCTATGCTTTTCTCCCATTGCTCTTTAATTACTTCCAAAATTTGATGATCGCGCATTATTGCCCTCAAAAGAATAGTCAGGAAGCACTTGCAGAGTGGCTTGAATTACGAAATCCGTGGGCTGCCAGAGACTATGTTACTGGCATGAAAAACTACTCGGCCATGAAGGTGATGCAGATTGTAGGAAAAATACGCGAAATGGATGCCAAAAGTAAGGGTCTGGATAACCCAAATACAGGGCCTGGAGACCTCATGAAAGAACTAATTTTCTTTATATTACACTAAAAAAAGGGTCATTTCTGGCTCATTTTTTTCTAGAATATCATTTTTCCCAGACAACGTTTTTTGCCCATAAACCCCGATTGCCACAAGGGTTTTGCCGAAAAATAAGCCCTCGTATTTCGCGAATTTTCAGCTTTTCGCACGATGATTCAGAATTCGCGAAAAATGAAAAAAACAGCTTGTTTTCTAACGGAAAAATTTACGTTTAAGTAAATTTAGCATTTAGTTTTGTTGATTTAAATAAGCAAAAGGAGTTTGGAAATATATAGAATTTAGATATTTTTAGTTGAATTAAAATGTTTGTAAATCTAAATTCAAAATTTAAATATAAATATAGAAAGATGAATTTGTGAATTTAGAATCACACATTCATAGTTATTCATCTAAATAATTAGCGTGCTAAATGCTTAAAAACCAATGTATTATAAATTTTCATTACCTAAATACTTGCGAAGATAGAACATTATTAATATAAATGAATGCATAAACGCTTTAATTCTAACATATTGGCGTAAGTATTCGATTTACAATCAGTTATTTATCCTAAATTCAGTCAATAAAGTCTTTGTGTATATTTATTACTGAAAATTTAACTTTGTAATTCTAAACGCTAATCCATCATAGAATGCCGTTTAAAATTCAGAATTTAAAATTAAAAACTTAAAGGTTAGGAATTAAAATTTTCTTTAGATTTCTTGCGAGAGTCAAAAAAATGTTTTACCTTTGTAAAGTGAAACAAAAACAGGCTTTTTGCCCCTATTTCGGACTCAAATGGAAACAAAAGACAGAATTCGCATCATTATGGAGGACCAGCACATGACTCAACAAGTGTTCGCCGATTTCCTTCAACAGTCACCTGCTACCTTGAGCAGCATCTTCAATGGTCGTACCCGCCCCACCCTGAACATCATCGATTCGATAAAAACTAAAATTCCTGACATCAGTATCGAATGGCTCCTTTATGGTACTGGTGATATGTATATCTCCCACCCCGAACCCTCAGATCAGGGTCTTTTGGAGGGTCAAAATCAAGGTCAGGAACCGATGATCAATTTCGACTCCCCTGCTCCAGTTGTTTCCCAAGTGCCGCAAAATCCCGTTTTGACGTCACCTTATCAGCAAGGTGTAAAAAGTACACACCCTGAAATTTTAAGAGAGGAAGTTAAAATTATTGACAAAACGCCCCGTAAGGTTACCGAAATCAGGGTTTATTACGACGATCAGACCTACGAGACCTTTGTTCCTGCTAAAAAGTAGTCTAAGGTCACATTTCTTTCGTAACCCCTGCTGAACAAGGAGAAAGACGATGTGAGGGTTAATGTGTCCTTTCTTTGACATCCCTCACACGCTTCACTCCCTGTCTGCAAAGGCCTTCTCAGTGAATATCGAATTCTTAGTTATTAATGTTGCGCTATTTTACATATTTCACGATACAGTCAATACATATTGGTTTCCCTGTAACCACATCAACAAAGACATTTGCTGGATGCATGTCTTCGAGTGCCAAACGGTCAGAGATATAGTTTACACCCTGTCCGTTCCAATTGTCACGAAAGCCCTTTGCAGACACCATATCGTCTATTTCCTCCTTAGTTGCTAACCTCATACAGTTTATGTATGGCTGTGTCAACACTATGCGCATCAGATTGTCGCTGTCGCGAGTGAACCCAATGACACTCATTTCCGATTCAGGAAAGAGCATATTATGTAATACGATAGCATCAAGAGCTTTTTGCCAAGTAGAATAGATTGAAGTGCGTTCTTTTACGACCGATGTATTTCCTTCTTTATAATAGACCTTAGCCTCGGCCCCCTGTGCTATCATTGGGCCAAACTCTTCTATGAGGAATTGTTCTGAGTTGTCTTCCCACAGATTAGCTGCCTTGGCCCATTGTTCTATCAGTTGTTCCTGTTTCTCGTCTATCTCCCAGTTTGCTGGGCCTCCTTGCTCTGTCGAGCGAGAACAGACTGCGTCTCGGCAGAAATCAAGCGAGCTTATTTCTGCTCTCGACTTGCACTGTCCTTCGCTGCCTTCAACATTGCTACCTGCTGTAAGGCTTGCTGTCGCGTAGCATGCGATGATGGACGCCCCAATGAGAGGCGCACCCGCCGTGCAGAGTCCTGCATGCTCCGATAGATTGAATCTATGAAAATCTTCTGTCCCATTCAGTATTTCGTTTATGTAATTATCAATTTCTTGTAACGTTATATCGGTAAAGCCTTCCTTGGCTATCATTCCGAATATATGCTCAATCCTCATGTCTTACTTGTAATTTGGCGCAAATATACAAAGAATTTCTGATTATTCAAAGAAATCGCTCGATTATTTTTTCGCTGCTGTCATCTTTTCTTAGAGACGGATCAGTCACTCCATGCGGGTTTCGTCCGGAACACAAAAAGAACCGTCGTTATTGTGTTTTATTGGGCGCAAAAGAGCCAGGCGCCTACTACATCTTCGACCACAGCTATAACAACCTCAAGGAACCCTATCGCATACTTCTTAACACGCTTTACTCCCTGTCTGCAAAAGCCTTCCGAAAGAAAATGTGACTCAGTGAGGGTAGCCTGTCCGCTAACATAGTGTAGCCTGCTCCTAAGCAGCTCCGACTTAGCTCCTAGGCATACTCATGCAAGCTATTTGAGTATGGCTACACCTTGGGTAGACCTTGGCTACACCTTGGGTAGACCTTGGGTAGAACCTGCCAAGGGCTTGCCTGCACCTTACGTTTGTAGTTCGCTGATTTGGGTTGTCAGTTTTACGTCTCACGACTGCTCCAAGTTGACGGGTTAATAATATACGACTAATTCTCGTTGTCAGCCGTCCGCGGTACGACTGGTTTCTGTTTACTCTGAATGCAGAGCCAGAGCTTTCAGATTGCGAAATTACGGAAAATAATCTAAAAAGGGGCATTTTTCGGCAAATATTTTTGGAATAACAGATAATAATCGTTATTTTTGCGGATAGTAAACTATCTTACCTTGTAGATGCAATAGAGAACTTCAACAAACAGAAAAATAAAATCAAGAAGAAATGGCAAACGAGGTTAAAAGAAAGATTGCTATAAGAGATTTCTATGGCAAAGGCAAGCATGTTTATGAGGACGAAATGGGTTTCCGTGATAGGATGAAATCAGAGGCACGTTCTCTAGTTGCACGTGAGGTGTTCCGCTATCATGTTGAATATATAGGTCTCAATCTTGGATTCTATTATCCACCAACTGATACCTTCTACGGAATTCTTACTGAAATGAGACCTGTAAAGGTTAAGACGCTACCTCGTGACAGACGATGCTCTGACTTCATCGGATGGCAGTGTGACTGTGACCCACACGATGAAGACCAACTCATTGCAACCTTCGATGACATAACAGACGTTTGGGATGGCTTGAAGATTGATGGAAAAGATTTTGAGGAAGTCATAACCCACTCATACATTGTCGCTCTGAACTGATACCGAATGAAAGATGCAGGACTTTTGCCCTGCATCTTTTTATTTTATCCCCTTCACCTCTTTCGAGAATACATTATAGAAAATGATGGTTTGCTGCACCAGCCAGTCAAGTGCCTCTTCCATCTTTTGTGGGTCTGATAGATTCGTTTTGTGGAACAGAGCGATTGTTTTATCCTTTGCTGTAGGATTAGCATCCCATTTCGGCTCACAGCCTAATGCCAGATTTATTTCATTGCGCCTGGCTTCCAATTCCTGAATACGTTCTTCGCAGAAGTCCACAATAGCCTTCTCTACTGAAATTTTCTTTCAAGAACTTGTCGATGAATCTTGCACCCAGTTTGTTGTCAATTTCCAATGGTATTTTCATGATAGATATCTCTCCCTTAAACTTTGCCCATCCCAAATGTTGTAGCTGGGTCTCAATAAGAGTATGAAAGCTGTCTTCGTCAACATCTTTCTTCTTGGCCTCACAAAGGTCATAAACAAAGTAATTCCATTTCTCAATCATAATATGGTATTTTAGTTGTTTCAATTCATTAGAATAACATAGTGGTCCCTATTGTGTCATTACTATTTCTCGTTCCTCTGGTGTCAGACCATAGAGGTCAAACACGCGATTGTCTATCTCATTGTCTGTTGCGGATATTTGAGCCGTCAGTTCTTGGCAAGCCTCGCGATATTGGTTGAAGTATTCCTCCCACTCATCTTGCTGCACCAGCGAGAGTTTTATTTTTTGTTTCTTTAGTTCTGCCACAAAGCCCGCAAAGTCCATCTGGTCGAAAGTCTGCAAAGCCGTTGTTATCTTCACACCTTCCAAATTCTCAATCAAGCGACGGAGGAATCGGTTCCGTTTTTGTTGCAACTGTTCATTGAGCGTGAGCATCGTTTCGGCAAGGGTAGACAGCGCAGAGTTATCACCAGTTGGAATGGGTATCCTGCCAAAGTATTTCCATATTAGCTGATAGCCGCCTTGAATCTGCGAACAGAACTTGGTTATCAACCACCAGCCCATACGAGAGTTGAGGATAGAGAGCAATGTCTTACTCTCTGTGGGGATGAACCACATTGAATTGTTGGAATAGAAACCTTCCGTGTCGTAGATAAAGCAGGGCTTTACCTGAAACGCTTGATACATGATTTTTGGTTTGGCAAACTGCTCGTAGTAATCGCACGCCCTCAGTTCCCACCAGAAGTCGCCTTTGTCGGTGCGTTTGCGACCTTTCTCTGCAAAGGGTTCCAGCCAATCAGCTATCGAAGGATATTCGGCCTTCAAGAGATTCCATGCTTGGGCTTCATCGTCAATGGTTTGTTCCTGCTGCGTCCACCCCTTCTCAAATAATATCAGGTAGCTCATGGCCTCGGCCTTGCCATAGGGCGTGATATGTCGTCCTTGCAGGAAGGGGAAAATACGTTCTTTAGCCCGTCCATCGTGGACAATAAGCCGTTGGTAAGTATCGTTGTCGATGAGGAATGCTTCCGATAATCCTGTCAGGACGCCTCTGTATGCCTCACCGCCTATAGTTTCTTTCAGAGACGGAAATGTGGCCGATAGGTGCTCAATCAGGTGTTTCTCTTTCTGTGACGAGATGACCCACGTGTCGCTGCCAAAGAGAGAAAGGTCGAACAGTTCTTCTGTTGCATTGACATTTTGGTTGAAATCGTGTGCGTTGGCCGCATTGAGTACCGAAACAGACATCTGGCTGGCAGGTGTCGCATTGCGTCCGATGAAGATACAGGGATAGGTGGTTGCACCCTCGAATATCTGAATATCGCCAAAGTCGATAAGTTTCTCCATTCGCTTAGTCAGTAGGTATTCCCTCAATTCCTTGCCATAGCCGGCTTGCAGCCACTTGTTAGGCATAATATACGACACGATGCCACTGGGCTTTGCCAACTGAAATGCTTTCTCCACGAAAAGACAGTACATGTCTCCACGTTTGTTGTAGGTGCTGTAGCCAACCTGTGATAGTTGGAGGGAGGTTTCAATGACGCTTTCAAGATGTACATACGGCGGATTTCCAATCACTACATCAAAGCCACCCTTTTCGAAAACTTTAGGGAATTGCTCTTGCCAATTGAAGGCTTTTTCGGCAGCAATAGCTGGGTCGCTAATGAGCGAGTTTCCGCATTTGATATTTTCATTGAGTGAGTTCAGTTTGCGATGAGGTTTGGCAGTTCGCAGCCATAGAGCCAACTGTGCAATCTCTACACTTTCCTCATTGATGTCAACACCATAGAGATTATGCTCCAAGATACTGTTTTCTACATCTTGGAACACAATATCAGAACCAGTCACCTTTGCCTCCATCTCGTCTATCAGCTTATGTTCTGCCATCAGAAACTGTAAAGCAGCATTCAGGAAAGCACCACTACCACATGCAGGGTCAAGAATGGTAATCGCTAAGAGCCATTTACGATAATCCTGTAATTGTTCTAATAGCCGCTTCTTTGTTTGCATCTGCCGACGCTGATCTGAGAAATATTCTTCCTCAACAATATGAAGTTGTTGCTTCTTCTCTGTACAGAGACGGCCAACGGTATTCTCTACGATGTATTTAGTAATATACTGAGGGGTGTAGAATACACCATCCTGCTTGCGTTTCGAAGTATTGGTAACAGCGCCGCTATTGATTTGCTGGGTTACTTCCTCGATTTCTGACAACGAGTTTTCGAAGATATGCCCCAGGATATTCACATCCACGTCGCTCTCAAAATCGTATTCTGACAATTTGCGTGTATGCTCCGCCAAAAGGTCGTCGCTAATCTTGATGTTGTCTAATACTTCGTCAGGCTTGAAGAGTCCTCCGTTATAGGCAAATATCTCGTACTTCTTGCCCTGAAAGCCAGTATTCATATAGCCGAAGTACTTCTTCACCCGGTCGTAGAATGGGCGGTATTCATCCATCTCCTTCAACTTCTCCCATTGGTCGATAATCTGCACCATTGAGTTGGGAGGCAACAGTCCACAATCCTCCGCAAAGAAGATGAACAGCAGGCGGTCTAATAACTTCTGGGTCTTCTTGAACAATAGCAGTTGCCATTCTTTACTGTCCTTGCCTTCTGGCGTTGGATTCAGTTTCAGGATGTCTGCAAAGAGTAACCGTTTGAACTGCGAATAGTCACGATAGAGCGCCTTTGTTATCTGGTCTTCGCTGGAAACCGACTCCTGCTTCATTTGCAATGCAACTCCCCGTTCTACCTGAGAGCGTGCTAAACAAAGATACAATTCACGGAAGTCTGCTTCTGTCAGGTGAAACAGGCTCCATTCCTGATACTCCACAGAATTGTCAATATAGAGCCTTAATTTCTCAAAGTTGGATATAATAACAAGCCTTGTGTCTTTGTGCTGGTTTTTATAGCCGAATGCCTGCGCCTCAATTTTTGAGAGGTCCGTAGTCTTATGGTCTTTCAGCTCAATCACGCCTATCACCTTGTCATCAAGCAAAATAGCACCATCAGCCTTCTTTGAATTCGTTTCGTTTTTCTTCTCAGTAATGAGGTTGAAGTTAGGTGATGGATTGAGTGTATAACCCAACACCTTGACAAACAACTCGCGAAGGAAACCTTCCTGGAATTGTTCCTCTTTCGACTGTTGGATGTTGGCTTGTATCTGGGCGTCAAGAAAATAATCTTGAAAACGCTTCCATGCTTCACTGACCGCCACATCATCAATCAGCCCCAAGTATTTCTTGGTAATCGTCTTTTGAAATAGCATCGTAATATATCGGTTTTAGGCACTCACTGACTTATCGGGATTTGTGACGGGCTAAAACCAAAGCGACCTCAGAACATAGAAAAGGCGTGAACCGCCTTATCTACATCTTGAGGCCGTAGGAATCGCCCGAATTACCAGATAAGTCATGTCCACACCCTAAGGTGCAGAACTAGTGACTATTAGGTAATTCTATCTTTGAAATTTCCTACGTTTCAAGATGTACCGAATAATCAGCTAATGCTGTTATTGTTTACCAACTAAAGTCATACCGCCACCCTGCACTTAGGGAACCAAGCCGCAGCAGGCGTCGTTTACGACGTATCGGTGATACTTGTTGGCAAAGTTAGAGAAAATATTTGTAATCGCCAAATAATTTGAAGAAAAAGAAATCTTTCGAGTGAAAGTATGTGGTCCTATAATGGCTGTCAGATGAAGTTCATGCAGGAAAAATGGGTTTTTCTGTGGTTTTTTGTTAGATTAACAATAAAAATCGCGTGTTTTGCTCACTTAGTTGTACCTTTGCAGTCGTTATGAAGAAATATGTTCTTGACTTGACTGTAAAAAGTGTGGAACGGCTCAGTCCGAAGCATGTGCTGATACGTCTGACGGATTCGAAGCCGCTTCTGGATATGCTGCCAGGACAGTTTGTTGAAGTCCGTGTGGATGGTTCGCCGACAACTTTCCTGCGTCGTCCCATTTCCATCAATTTTGTAGATCGCGTGCACAACGAATTATGGCTGATGGTAGCCATGATAGGTGATGGTACACGTCAGTTGGGGAAACTGAAGGCTGGCGATACGCTGAACTGTGTGCTGCCTCTTGGCAATAGCTTTACTTTGCCTACACAAATGAGCGAAAAACCGTCTTTCCTGTTGGTTGGCGGCGGCGTGGGTATGGCTCCGATGCTTTATCTGGGTGCTCAACTAAAGGAAATGGGGTTTGAACCTACGTTCCTGTTGGGTGGTCGGACAAAAACAGATATTCTGGAACTTGATTTATTTAAAAAGTACGGGCGTGTGTGCATAACTACTGAGGATGGTTCGCTGGGTGAGAAAGGTTTTGTGACAAACCATAGTGTGCTTGCTGAACATTTTGACCGGATATGCACTTGCGGTCCAAAGCCGATGATGGTCGCTGTGGCCCGTTATGCAAAGGAAAAGGATATTGATTGTGAGGTTTCGTTAGAGAATATGATGGCCTGCGGACTGGGAGCTTGTCTCTGTTGTGTGGAGAAAACAACGGAGGGAAACCTATGTGTCTGCAAAGAAGGACCGGTGTTTAACGTAAAACGATTGTTATGGCAGATTTAGGAGTCAATATAGGCGCATTGGCATTGAAGAATCCAGTGATGACGGCGTCAGGGACGTTCGGATATGGTCTTGAATTTCAGGATTTCATTCCTTTGGACGGCCTGGGCGGTATCATTGTGAAAGGTACTACGCTGAAGCCTCGTGAGGGTAATGACTATCCGCGAATGGCGGAAACGGCAAGCGGTATGCTGAACTGTGTAGGACTACAAAACAAGGGGGTAGACTATTTCTGTGAACATATCTATCCTCAGATCAAGGATATTGACACCAATATGATTGTTAATGTCAGTGGCTCTTCGCCTGAGGATTATGCCGAGTGTGCTGCTCGAATCGATGCTCTTGACAGGATTCCTGCTATCGAACTGAACATATCCTGTCCGAATGTGAAAGATGGTGGAATGGCGTTCGGTGTGACTTGTGCTGGTGCTTCCAGTGTGGTGAAGGCAGTACGCCAGGCCTACCATAAGACGCTGATTGTCAAGCTGTCACCTAATGTGACGGACATTGCGGAGATAGCCCGTGCCGTAGAGGCTGAGGGGGCTGACAGCGTGTCGCTGATTAACACGTTGATGGGAATGGCTATCGACATAGAAAAGCGTAGACCGTTGCTTAGCATCAATACCGGTGGACTCAGCGGGCCAGCCGTAAAGCCTGTGGCGCTGCGAATGGTCTGGCAAGTGGCAAAAGCTGTCAAGATACCAGTAGTCGGCTTGGGTGGTATCACCACTGCCAAGGATGCTATGGAGTTCCTGATGGCTGGAGCAACGGCTATTGAGATAGGTACAGCTAATTTTTTGGATCCTGCTGTTACCATCAAGGTGAGGGATGGTATCAACGATTGGCTTGACCAGCATGGCTGTAAGTCAGTGTCGGAAATAATAGGTTGTATATGATACAATTTAAGGGCGGCCAAATATGACCGCCCCTCTTCGAGGGGAAAACCGTATACAATTTGAGGGCGGCCAAATATGACCGCCCCCAACCAACACAAAAACTAAACTAGACTTAACTAAGGCATATCAGGATTTTCACAAACCCTCAATAGCTGTTGCAAAGGTAGTATAAAAATTTTAAACTACCATATTTTTTCTTGATTTTTTGCATTTTTATCGCAAAAAATCATATTTTCGTCGTTTTTTGCAGCAAAAAATGGTCTAAGATGACCATTGCGGCCATCGCTTCGACAATAGGAACAGCTCTTGGGAGCACACACGGATCATGTCGTCCGCGAGCTTTTAAAGTGGTCTTTTTTCCGAAAACATCTACTGTTTCTTGTTCGCGGAGTAGGGTAGCAACGGGTTTGAAAGCCACCCGGAAGCAGATATCCTGTCCGTTGGAAATACCTCCCTGGATGCCTCCGCTGTGATTGGTGGCTGTCGCGAGTTGCGGAATAGGACCATCAGTTTGTTCAGTATGCAAGAAGATGTCGTTCTGTTCAGATCCACGCTTGTTTACGCCTGCAAATCCTTCGCCATATTCAAATCCCTTAGCGGCATTGATGCTCAGCATGGCAGCCCCTAATTGGGCGTGTAATTTGCCGAACTCTGGTTCGCCCAGTCCGGCAGGACATCCTTGAATAACTCCAGTAATAATGCCGCCAATAGTATCGCCGGCAGCTTTTACCTCTTCGATGAGGCCAATCATCTCGTTGGCCTTATTGGCATCAGGACAACGTACGATATTATTCTCTATTTGTCCCAGGTCGTAGTGCGTATAATCTTCCTCGAGGGCAATATCTCCTACCTGCGAGGTATAGGCTGTCACGCGGATTCCCAGCTGGCGCAGGGCGAGTTTGGCCATAGCCCCAGCCACACAACGGCTGATGGTGATTCGGGCCGAAGAACGTCCTCCGCCACGATGGTCGCGCGTACCATATTTATAAGAATAAGTATAATCAGCATGTGACGGACGGAAGATGTCGCGCATATTGTCGTAGTCGTCGGAATGCTGATTGGTGTTCCTGACAATGAAACCAATGGGACATCCTGTCGACTTTCCCTCAAACACACCGCTAAGCAGTTCCACATGGTCCTGCTCCTGGCGGCTGGTGGTGATATGGCTCTGTCCGGGACGCCTCCTGGCCAGTTCTTGCTGGATAAAGTCCACGTCCATCAGAATCCCAGCAGGCATTCCGTCGACAACACCTCCTATGGCCTCACCATGACTCTCGCCAAAGGTCGTCAGCCTGAATATCTGTCCGAAAGTATTCACCGATTTTTTTACCTTTTTACTTTTTAACTTTTTAATGGCAGTGTCCGCAGCCACATCCATCGTGATGGTCGTGGTCGCAGTCGCTATCACAGTTGCAATCGCCGTTATGGTCGTGGTGACAGCCACATCCGCAACCGCCAGACAGATGAGCCACCAAATGCTCTATTTCTTTAGTCGTGGCTTCGCGGTTTTCGAGTACGGTACCCTTGAAAGTGAGATTCTCGCCAGCCAACGGATGGTTCAGATCCACCTTGACTTTTTCTTCGCCAATTTCGACAACGCGTCCGTAGAAACGCTGTCCCTCTTCGTTCTGCAAGGGAATGACAGCATCTTCATAGATATGTTCGTGGTCGAAGTGCCCGTTGATGCTGAACACATCGCGGTCCAAGTCGAGCACGAGCTCGTCATTATAGTCGCCATAGGCTTGGTCCTGGGGAATGGAGAATTCGAAACTGGCTCCCTTCTCCAGGTCAATTACCTGTTGTTCAAAGGTGTCAAGGGCTATTCCGAATCCTGTAATAAACTGGAAGGGGCGCTCTTTCGTAGCCTCTTCCATCATCTCCAGGCCCTGCTCGCCATCAACAAACAGCTGGTAGGCCACTTCCATGTATTGGTTCTTTTTTTCCATAAAATCGTTGTTATATTTCCGTTTTGGTTGGCAAAGATACAAATAAATAGGTGAATCACCAAATTTTCCTTCGAAAAACACTTGCAATTGACCTTTATCAATGTTTTTGGGGATATGTTGACCTCCGTCAAGAAAGAGGCTGTTTGCGCACACAATTTTGCAA
Organism: Prevotella sp.; assembly: GCA_015060485.1. Classification (GTDB taxonomy): domain Bacteria; phylum Bacteroidota; class Bacteroidia; order Bacteroidales; family Bacteroidaceae; genus Prevotella. Next base: position 40,769 of record SUYI01000005.1, read on the forward strand.
AAAAGCTTGCTCGGTTTCCAAAAACGTCGTACCTTTGCACCGTCAATCAGCAAGAGAGCTGATCAATGACACAGGATAACTTTAGTATTAATTAAATTAAGAAAGGGTAACGAAAATGAAAAAGATTGTTTTGACAATGGTAGCTCTGATGAGCATGACTATGACATTCGCAGAGAATGAGACAGCAGCAAACCTCAACAAGACAGAGGCATATAACTTGAAAAACGTCAATATGACTAAACTCTGTCAGGCTTTGAACCTGTCGAAGGACCAGGAAGAGTGTTTCACTGAGATTTACAACACCTTCAGTTCAGAGTTGCTGTTTGCTGCACAGCTGAACGACGAGGAGCGTCAGCAGATGGTCGAGAAGGCTATTAAGAAGGATCTGGGTTATATGGACTACATCCTGAGCCGCGAACAGTATCGTAAGTACGTTGTACTGCTCAACATGACACTTCTCAACCGTGGTTTGAGATAATTTGGTAGTTTTAAGGAAAAGAATCGTGAAGTCACCGCTCCAACAAGGGCGGTGGCTCTTTTTTTACCAAAAAAAGAAGAAAAAGTTTGTGTATTTCGACAAGAAGTCGTACCTTTGTAGCCACTTTTGAAAATATCAAAAAATAGATAATATTGTAATGATGAAAAGGTTTCTAATTGCAACAACTTTAGGTTTGATGATGGCTTTGGGCGTTTCCGCTCAAGGCATGAGTGACGATCAAGTGCTCTCATTTATTGCTTCAGAAGTAAAAGCTGGTACGTCTCAATCTCAGATTGTGACAAAATTGATGCAGAAAGGCGTCAAGATTGACCAGATTCGTCGCTTACGCAATCAGTATGACAAACAGATTTCTTCTCGTGGCATGAGTGGAGCTGCTGATGGCGCAGTGTCAATGGCTGCTGAACGTATGAAAGGTAATAGCGATGGTACTACTTCTCAGGAGTTGACTACCGCAAGGCGCGGTACGACGGGCACCATAGAACAGGATGCTGCAGGAGATGTGAAGGTAGTAGAGCAGGATGTGAAGGCTACACAAAGCATTGCTCCTGATGCTGATGGCAAGGTAGTCTTTGGACGAGACATTTTTAGCCAGGCTAATCCTAGCTTCCAGCCCAATGTTAATGCACCTATCCCTACGACTTATGTTTTGGGTCCTGGCGATCAGGTGGTGGTTGATATTTATGGTGCTTCTCAACAAACGTTGATTCATACGATTAGTCCTGAGGGAACTGTTACGGTATCTGGCTATGGTCCCATCTATTTGAGTGGACTGACGGTGGCTGCAGCCCAACAGAAGTTGCGTAACACAATAGGTTCACGCTATAGGAGTAGTGATTTGAGATTGACAATAGGTAACACACGTACTATTCAGGTGAATATCATGGGTGAGGTTCGTGCTCCTGGTACCTATCATCTCTCAGCCTTTGCCAATGTCTTCTATGCTTTGTATCGTGCTGGTGGTCCAAGTTCTTTGGGTACATTGCGTAATATTAAGGTTTATCGCAATGGTAGGTTGGTGACAGTCGTTGACCTCTATGAATTTATTCTCAATGGCCGTTTGGCAGGCAATATTAATTTGCAGGACAATGACGTTATTCAGGTGCCCACTTATGAGTGCCTTGTGGGTATTACAGGCAATGTGAAGCGCCCCATGTTCTATGAGATGCGTAAGAATGAGTCAGTGGCTACCCTGCTCAATTATGCAGGTGGTTTTACAAGTGATGCACATAAAAAGTCAGTGAAGTTGGTCCGTCAGACGGGTGAGCGCTATCAGGTTTATACTGTTGGTGAATTTGATATGTCGACCTTCAAACTGGAGGATAATGATGCAATCACCGTTGATGGAATGATCAACCGCTATGAGAATATGGTTGAGATTAAGGGAGCAGTCTTCCGTCCAGGTCAGTTCCAATTAGGAGGCAACGTAACCAGTGTTCGTGGTTTGATTGAGGCTGCCGGAGGTTTGACGGAGGATGCCTTCCAAGAGCACGCAGTCCTTCATAGGCTCAAGGCCGACCGTTCTTTAGAAATTCTGCCTGTTGACGTTCAGGGAATCATGGGAGGAACGGTGGCTGATATTCCTCTGAAGAATGAGGATGTGCTGTTTATCATGACGCAGGAGGAACTTCGTAAGGAACGTACTTTGACCATTACTGGTCAGGTAATGAGTCCAGGTACTTATGAATATGCAGATAATGTGACAATAGAAGATCTTATTGTGATGGCTGGTGGGCTTACAGATGACGCCTCTTTGGGCAAAGTCGACGTGTCACGTCGTATTCGTGCCCCGAGGTCTACTACGAAAAGCAATGAGATAGCCAAAACTTTTACGTTCTCAATTAAAGACGGACTAGTTATCAATGGTGAGAGAGGCTTTGTGCTCGAACCATACGATGTAGTTCACGTACGCCGTAGCCCAGCCTTTAGCAGTCCTCGTAACATCACGGTGACTGGCGAGGTGAATTACGAAGGTAACTTTACTCTTGAGAATAAAAAAATGCGTCTCTCTGATGCGGTGAAGATGGCTGGCGGTATTACTGATGCTGCCTATCTGAGAGGTGCTCGTTTGGTACGTGTCATGAACGAAGAGGAGCGCCTTCGCCACCAGGAGACACAAAAGGCAATCCAGAGTATCTTGACAGAACGCGGTGACTCTATTGACTGGAGTAAGGTCAATGACGGTAATACCTATGTTGTCGGTATCCAGCTCGACGAGGCCCTTAAGAACCCTGGTAGTGATAAGGATGTTTTGTTGCGTGAGGGCGACGCGATTTTTGTGCCAGAGTATCTGGGAACAGTAAAGGTTTCTGGCGATGTGTTCTTCCCCAATACGGTTTCCTATGAGTCTGGCAAAGGTTATAAATATTATGTCAATCAGGCTGGTGGCTTCGGTGATCGTGCCAAGAAGTCGAAAGCTTTCATTGTCTATCAGAATGGTACGGTTGGTGTAGTGTCTAAAGGCGCTAAACCTGAGCCGGGATGTGAGATTGTTGTGCCTTCCAAGAAACGAAAGCAGCCCTTTAACTGGACAGCGGTCGCTGGCCTTGCGTCTAGTTTGACTGGTATTGCTGCCATTATCCTCGCTATTTCTCGACTTTAAAAACAATTAGGAATATGAGTGAAGAAATCAAGAATATAGAAGTCATGGAGGAGGAATCTTCCATAGATTTTGGTAAGATTTTTAAAGACCTGCTGAAGCACAAACGGCTTTTTTACAAAGTGTTGCCAGTTGCATTTGTATTGGCTGCCATTTATGCCTTGGGAATTCCCAACTATTATAATTGTACAGTAAAGCTGTCTCCAGAGTTGTCTAGTTCTAGGAGTTCAAGTAGTTTGGCATCTTTGGCCAGCAACTTCGGCTTAAACATTGGTATGGGTGGCGGTGGCTTGGGCACAGAAGCCCTGTTCCCTACCATTTATCCGGAATTGATTAATTCTACCGACTTTAAGACCAGCCTGTTTCCTATTCCAGTAACGATTGAAGGTGATAAGAAAAGTGGTGAGGCTGATCGTACAATGACCTATTATGACTATTTGGAAAATGAGCAGAAGTCTCCTTGGTGGAGTACGGTTATTGCTGCGCCCTTTAAATTACTTGGAGAGCTTTTGTTTTCTTCAGATACGACAAAGATAAGTAGAGTCGACCGTTTCCGCTTGACTAAGAAACAGGCTGATATCGTGAAGGCTTTGGATAAGAAGGTTGTCTGTGATGTCGATAAGAAGACCATGGTGATTACGATTGATATCACGGATCAGAACCCTGTGATTTGTGCCACAATGGCTGATAGTGTGAAGCACCGCCTCCAGGATTTTATCACTGCCTATAGAACTTCCAAGGTTCGTGTGGATCTTGAATACAATAAGAAGATTTATGCTGAGGCCAAAGAGCGATATGAGAAGGCTCGTCAGAAATATGCAGAATTCGTTGATGCCAACCATGACATAATCCTGCAGACGGTTCGCCAGAAGCAGACCGACCTCGAAAACGAGATGCAGTTGCGCTACAATGCCTATACGCAGGTTGCAGCCCAGCTGTTGGCAGCAGAGGCAAAAGTCCAGGAGGAGACACCGGCCTTTACGACGCTGCAGAGTGCAACTGTACCGGTAAAAAAGTCTGGTCCGGGACGTGCAAAGATGTGTCTTATCTTTGTGTTCCTCGCCTTCTTGGGCACTACTGCCTATATATTATATAAGGAGGACGACTTGAAGCCGTTGTTGGGACTGAGTTAATCGGAATATGATATAAGCGCCGACTCCTTATGAGTTGGCGCTTTTGCCCATTGATAAATAAAAACCTAAATATATGAAGCAATTGTTCTTTGAATTGATACAGGTGTCTATTGGCCGGCGTGAATGTCTGGAGCGTGGTCCTGAACCCGAAGAATGGCAGTCGTTGTACGAACTGTCTCAGCGCCAGTGTGTCGCTGGAATATGCTATCGAGGTGTCGAGCGCCTGTTTGAATTCGGCCTTCGTGCTCCACAAGATGTGAGTATCGACTGGATGGCAGAGGCCGAGGAGATGCGTGAACAGAATGAACAGTCCAGGAAACCTTCGTTTCTGATGCGCTACTATCCCGAGGATCTGCGTAATCTTCGTCAGTCTTCTGAGGAGTACTATCTGCAGAATAAGCCCATGACGATAGAGGATCTCTATCATCTCTTTTTGGAGCAGCGCCTGAACATGCGGGTTGTCATAGACTATTATTTCCTGTTATGTCAGACGGAACGCTGCTACGAGACGCTGAAGTTGGGCGGTGTAACTGACATCTTCTTGGGTTGGTTTGGCATTCGCCGCTTTGCCCGTGGCCTGATGTGGGTTTTAGGCGAAACAATGGGCATGGACCGTTCTCAGATGCTATGCCGGCCTTGGGGTCACGAGGGACGGTTTATCTTACAGGAAATGCTGGAAGGCCACCAGCGTATGGAGATGTTTAAGAGATATCAACGACTTTAACTAACTAAAAAACGAACGATATGAAGATTTTGAAGTATTTTTTGATGTCTATGGTTGCAGCCATTCTGGTGAGCTGCGGAACCACCAAGACGGTGCCCATTACGGGCAGAAAGCAGACCCTGATGGTCAGTGATGGTGAAATGCTGAGCCTGTCGACCCAGCAGTATACAGAATATATGAAGACGGCCAAGGCGTCGACCAATGCCACCAATACGGCGATGGTTAAGCGGGTAGGGCAGCGGTTAGCTACCGCCGTAGAGACCTATCTGAAGTCCAATGGTATGGCTGAGGATGTGCAGAACTACAAATGGCAGTTCAATTTGGTTCAAGATCAGAATGTCAACGCCTGGTGTATGCCTGGTGGACTGATTTGTGTCTATGAGGGTTTGCTGCCTGTCACACAGAACGAGGCTTCGCTGGCCATTGTGCTGGGACATGAGATAGCCCATGCCGTAGCCCGTCATTCTGCTGAGCAGTATAGCACCCAGATGAATCAACAGTATGGCTTGCAGATTGGTTCTGTGCTGGCCAGTGCCATAGGTGTCGGTAGCAATACCATTGCCGTCGGTCAGGAATTGCTGTCACAGGGATTAAGTCTGCAGAATCTGCATTATTCCAGAAAACATGAGAGTGAGGCCGACCATATGGGTCTTATCTTTGCTGCTATGGCTGGCTATGATCCGCAGGTCGCTGTGAACTTCTGGCAGCGTATGTCTGCCGCTAGCTCAAATAAGACTGCTGAATTTTTGAGCAGCCATCCGTCAGATGAAACCCGTATTAGTCAGATTCAGGGTTGGATGCCCGAGGCATTGAAGTATTATAAGCCTCAGACGACAACTACCACGACCAAGACGACCACAAAGAAAACCACTTCGACAAAGAAGACCACCACTAAGAAAACGACAAAGAAGTAATGAGAAATCTACTGATATTAGCGCTCGGGCTGGCAGCCTGTATGACGGCAGTTGGCCAGACTAAGGAGGGGGGCATAACGACCCAGATGCTCCAGCAGATAGAGAAGCAGAATGCTCCTACAGCATCTGATCGTGCCTTGCGTAATGCTTTGGCCGCCAATGCCATTGACCTGTTGGCCAAGAATCAGGCTACTGCCGGCGCACTGGATACCTATTTCAGTGTGGAAACCAAGAAACAGTCCATTACTGACCAGAAATCTTCCGGTCGCTGTTGGATGTTCAGTGGTTTGAATGTGCTGCGTTCTAATTTTGCCCAACGCACCGATTCCTTGAGTGTGGAACTGTCGCAGGATTATCTGTTTTTCTGGGATCAGCTGGAGAAGGCCAATCTGATGCTTCAGGGTGTTATTGACACCGGCAAGAACCCCATTGACGACCAGCGTGTACAGTTCTTCTTCCATTATCCTATCAGCGACGGCGGCACCTTCTGTGGTGTAGCCGATTTGGCTGAGAAGTATGGTCTGGTGCCTGCTGCCGTCTGTCCGGAAACCTATTCTGCTGAGAACACGTCGAAGATGGCGTCTATCATCAAGTCGAAGTTGCGCGAGATGGGATTGGAACTGCGCAAGATGATAGCCGACGGTAAGAAAACGAAGGATATCCTGCAGCGTAAGACCGAGATGCTGTCAGAAGTCTATCACATGTTGGTCATCACCCTTGGCGAACCCCTCAGGGAGTTCACCTATGCTTTCAAAGACAAGAACGGGAAGTCCATCACTGCTGCAAAGAAGTATACCCCGAAGGACTTCTATCAGGAGATTGTCGGTGGTCCGCTGAATGGCACGTTCATCATGGTCATGAACGACCCGCGCCGTGAGTATTACAAGACCTACGAAGTGGAATACGACCGCCATACCTACGATGGCCACAACTGGAAATATCTGAACCTGCCCATGGAGGATATCGAGACATTGGCTATTGCCTCGCTGAAAGACGGTCGCAAGCTCTATTCAAGTTATGACGTCGCCAAGCAGTTGGACCGCAAGCGTGGCTATTGCGATTTGGACAATTTCGACTATGAGTCACTCTTCAACACCTCTTTTAATATGAATAAGGCCGAGCGCATCTCTACCTTCGACAGTGGTTCTACTCATGCAATGACGCTGACGGCTGTCGACCTTGATGTGCAGGGCCAGCCCCTGAAGTGGAAGGTCGAGAATTCCTGGGGAGCCTCATGGGGCCAGCAGGGCTGTCTCATCATGACGGCCGCTTGGTTCCGTGAGTATATGTTCCGTTTGGTGGTCGACAAGAAGTATGTCAGCGAGAAACTGCTGAAGGACTACGAGCAGAAACCCACGATGGTGATGCCTGAGGATCCTCTTTTCCAGATGGACGAGTAGGTTGTATGGTATGTCAAGAGTAAAAAATGGCATTTTTTAGGTAAAACGACAAAAAATCTATCAAAATGTTTGGTGGATTCACGGAAAAGTTATACTTTTGCAAGCGAAAAATAAAAAACGAGAGACAATGAACATGTTAAATGCTTACTTTTACGGCTATTTCTTTTACTTTGCAGCAACCTGTGAAGCGGATGGCCGTATGTAAGAAACAACATAAAATGGAAAAATAAAAGGGTCCCGCTTCACAACACAGTGAAAGCGGGATTTTTATTAAGAATTATGAAGAGAATAGCGATACAAGGTCTGATAGGGTCGTTCCACGACATTGCTGCCCACCTCTATTTCGAGGGAGAGCAGATTCAGTTGATATGCTGTAGCACATTCGAAGAAGTTTTTGCGCAGATGCGCCAAGACCCTACCGCCATTGGCATGCTGGCCATCGAGAACACGATTGCTGGCTCGTTGTTGCACAACTACGAGTTGTTGCGCGACTCGGGAACCACCATCGTTGGCGAGCATAAGCTGCACATCACGCATAGCATCTGCTGTCTGCCGGAAGACGACTGGAACACCATCACTGAGGTACATTCCCATCCTGTGGCACTCATGCAGTGCCGCCAGTTCCTGGCCCAGCATCCCCAGCTGAAGAATGTCGAGGCTGAAGATACTGCTGGTTCTGCCAAGATGATTGCCGAGGGACAGCACAAGGGATGGGCAGCCATCTGTCATGCTGAAGCCGCAAAGCTTTACGGCTTGAAGGTGCTCGAGGATCATATCGAGGACAACAAGCACAACTTCACCCGCTTCCTCGTGGTGTCGAATCCCAATAAGGCCGACCTGTTGCGCCCCCTGACAGAGACCAACAAATCGAGCATCGTCTTCTCGCTGCCCCACGAAGAGGGTTCGCTGAGTCATGTGTTGGCGATTCTCTCGTTCTATAAGATCAATCTGACGAAGATACAGTCGTTGCCCATCATCGGACGTGAATGGGAATATCTGTTCTATGTCGATCTGATGTTCGACGACCTGACACGTTATCGCCAGTCGATAGATGCCATCATCCCTCTGACCAAAGATTTCAAAATCTTAGGAGAATACAAGGACGGAAAACAGACAAATTAAGAGTTAAGATAATATGATACAGCCAGCCGATAGATTGAATTTAGTACAAGAGTACTATTTCAGTAGGAAATTAAAGGAAGTTGCCCAACTTAATGCCGAGGGTAAGGATATTATCAGCCTCGCCATTGGTAGTCCCGACATGCCGCCATCGCCACAGACCATTGAAAAACTGTGCGAAGTGGCTCATCAACCCAATGCCCATGGCTATCAGCCTACGCAGGGTACACCAGAGCTTCGCGAGGCCATGTGTGGCTTCTACAAGCGTTGGTATGGTGTCGACCTTGATGCCAAGACCGAGGTATTGCCACTCATTGGTTCCAAAGAGGGCATTCTGCATGTCACGCTGGCTTTCGTCAATCCTGGCGACAGCGTTTTGGTTCCAAATCCTGGGTATCCCACTTATACCTCTCTTTCAAAAATCTTGGGTGCGAACGTTGTATACTACAACTTAAAGGAAGATAATGGCTGGCAGCCCGACTTCGACCAACTGGAAGAAATCATAAACATCAAACAACAAACATCAAACTTCAAACTTCTCTGGACCAACTATCCCAATATGCCTACTGGCGGTCGTGCCCAGCGTCAGACCTACGAGCGTTTGGTCAAGTTCGCTCAGGAACATGGAATTGTCGTGGTTAACGATAATCCCTATAGCTTCATCCTTAGTGAGGAGCATCTCTCGATCCTTCAGGTGCCTGGTGCCAAGGACTGCTGCATAGAGTTCAACTCCATGTCGAAGAGCCATAACATGCCAGGTTGGCGTGTAGGACTCTGTGCTTCCAATGCCCAGTTTATCCAGTGGATATTGAAGGTACAGTCGAACATCGAGAGCGGCACTTTCCGAGGCATCCAGTTGGCTGCTGCTGAGGCTTATAAGAACGATGAAGTTTGGCACCGCGAATTCAATATCAACACCTATGCCCGTCGTCGTCAGTGGGCCGAGAAGATTATGGATGTCTTGGGCTGCACCTACGACAAGAATCAGGTGGGTATGTTCCTGTGGGGTAAGATTCCCGAGAACATCAAGAATGTCGAGGAGCTCACGGAGCGCGTACTTCACGAGGCCCGCGTCTTTATCACCCCAGGTTTCATCTTTGGTTCCAATGGCGAGCGTTATATCCGCATCTCCCTTTGCGCCAAAGAAGATAAAATCGAAGCAGCGCTCCAAAGAATCAGCGCCATCATGAAATAAAATCCCGTCAAATCGAAATAACAAAAAAATAATAAATATGGAACTGGAATTAGAAAAACTGAATCTTCCGAGTGACAACGAACGCCCCTTCGTCATTGCAGGACCCTGCAGTGCTGAGACTGAGGAGCAAGTGATGGAAACAGCCCGCCAACTGGCCATGAAGGGCTGTCACAACTTCCGTGCTGGTGTATGGAAACCCCGTACCAAGCCTGGTGGTTTCGAGGGTAATGGCGAGAAGGCCCTGCCCTGGATGAAACAGGTGAAGGAGGAAACGCACATGCTCATTGCTACCGAGGTGGCTACCCCCGAACATGTTGAATTGGCCCTGAAATACGACATGGATATCCTGTGGGTTGGGGCCCGCACCACTGCGAATCCCTTTGCCATGCAGGCTTTGGCTGATGCCCTGAAGGGTGTCGACAAACCCGTCTTCGTGAAGAATCCTGTCAATCCCGATCTCGAACTCTGGATTGGTGCTTTGCAGCGTCTGAATCAGGCCGGCGTGAAGCGTCTGGGGGCCATCCATCGCGGTTTTTCTTCCTACGAACAGAAAATATATCGTAATGCCCCCATGTGGCAGATTCCCATCGAGTTGCACCGCCGCATTCCCGAGTTGCCTATCATCAGCGACCCCAGCCATATTGGCGGTCGTCGCGAACTGATTGCCCCGCTTTGCCAGCAGGCGATGGACCTGGGCTTCGACGGTCTGATTGTGGAGAGCCACTGCGACCCGGACAAAGCTTGGAGCGATGCCAAACAACAGGTGACTCCCGATGTGCTCGACTATATCCTGTCGTTGCTTATCATCCGCGACGAGCATGTCTCTACGGAAGGTATTACCCAGTTGCGTAAGCAAATTGACGAACTTGATAACCAGTTGATGGAACTCCTCTCGAAACGCATGGCTGTATGCCGTGAGATTGGTGAATATAAGAAGGAACACAACATGACCGTGCTGCAGGCATCTCGCTACAACGAGATTCTTGAGAAGCGCGGTGTGCAGGGCACACTGACGGGTATGGCTGCCGAATTTGTCGCCAAGGTCTTCGAGAGCATCCATGAGGAGTCTGTCCGCCAACAAATCGAAATTGTCAACAAGTAAAAGAACACGAATTTCACGAATCAAACGAATATGAAAATTCTTGTACTAGGAGCAGGAAAGATGGGCTCGTTCTTCATCGACCTGCTGAGTTTCGACCACGAGGTGGCAGTTTTTGAACGTGACCCCAAGCGCATGCGGTTTACCTATAATTGTCAGCGCTTCACCACTTATGAAGAGATTCAGGCCTTCCAGCCCGAACTGCTCATCAATGCTGTCACGTTGAAGTATACTATTCCCGTGTTCAAGGAAGTTATTCCCTACCTGCCCAAGGAGTGTATTATCAGCGATATCGCCTCGGTAAAAACCGATATGAAGGAATTCTACGAGTCCACCGGTATGCGCTACGTCTCCACGCACCCCATGTTTGGTCCCACCTTCGCCAATCTGCAACAGCTCTCCGAGGAGAATGCCATCATCATCAGCGAGGGCGACTATATGGGCCGCATCTTCTTCAAGGATCTCTACCAGAAGCTGGGTCTGAACATCTACGAGTACACTTTCGAGGAACACGATAAGACGGTGGCTTACTCCCTGTCTATCCCCTTCGTGTCGACCTTCGTCTTTGCTGCCGTCATGAAGCATCAGGATGCTCCGGGAACCACCTTCAAGCGCCATATGCGCATCGCCAAAGGTGTGCTCAACGAGGACGACTATCTGTTACAGGAAATCCTCTTCAATCCCTATACCCACGACCAGGTGTCGCAGATCCGTACGGAACTGAAGGAACTATTGGAAATCATCGACAACAAAGATGCCGAAGGTATGAAGGGCTATCTGACGAAGATTAGAAATAATGTAAAAAGGGATATCGAGATCAAGCAGTAATCTTGATGCACTGATGTATGAAGGGGCTGGTGTATGCTTTACGCCAGCCTCTTCAGCATCTCTATCAGTACCTGCCATATGTCGTCAATGGTCTTCAGCTCCACCCGTTCACTGGTGGAGTGGGGCTCCACGATGCGCGGTCCGATGCTGGCCATCTGAATGCCTGGATAGTGTTGTACGAAGAATCCCGCCTCCAGTACGAAGTGCATAGCCACCATTCGTGGACGCCAGCCCAGCACATCTTGGAAGGTGTCACTGGTCAGACGCAGGAAGTCTGACTGTTGGTCCTCCTGCCAGGCGGGAGCCGACATGACTGTTTCGCTGGTGGCACCGTGTTCCTTAAATGTATTGGCAATATCACGGCTCAGTGTTTCCATATCGCTATCAATGAAACTGCGGGTATGTGTGCTGACTAGGATATGGTCTTCCTCGGTGCAGATACGTCCCACATTGTTCGACGTCTCCACCGTATCCTGCATCGTCTCGCTCATCTTGACCACGCCCTGTGGAATCTGTTCCAAGATACTCAGCAGTGCTTCGACGGCCTCTGGGTTGATGATGGTTTCCTGGCGTTCGCACTTCTCGATGGTGCAATGCATATTGGGGTCGCGGTCTCCATACTCCTCGCGTAGCCATTGGTTCATCTGTTCCTCCTGTTGCTTGACGAATTCGGAACCCTCGCCGGAAGGAATGGTGATGATGATTTCCGCTGATGAGGCTATTGAGGCGTTGGCCTCACCGATATGGATGCAGGCCACGTTGAAGTCGTAGTCGTTGTAGATAGCGGCCAAGATGGCCCAGGCGGGAATCACGGCACTGCACCGTCCCTTGTTGATGTCGACACCTGAATGTCCACCCAGTCCACCCTCGAAGCGGATGCGGTACCAGCGGCGCTTGCCGCCAGGAGCTTCTTGGCGGGTCACTGGGATGCGGTGCAGTTGTAGACAGGCTCCTGCCGCTCCAGTGGTTATCGTGTCGTAGTCCTCCGAGTCAAGGTTGATGACCTTGCGGCCCCGCAAAAAGTCCTTCGACAGATTGGCAGCCCCCGACATGCCGTCCTCCTCGTTGGTGGTAGTCATCACCTCCAGGGGACCATGCACGATGTCGTCGCTCTCCAATACAGCCAGTGCCATCGAGAGTCCGATGCCGTTGTCGGCCCCCAGTGATGTACCGTGGGCCTTCATCCAACCATTCTCCACATAAGGCTCGATGGGGTCGGTGAGGGGATTCTTCATACCCACACAGACCATATCCATATGGTTCAGCAGCACGATGGGTTCTGCTTCCTCATGGCCTTTGGTAGCTGGCTTGCGGATGACGACGCAGTTTTGGGCGTCGCGTTCGTATTCCAGATGCAGACGCTCGGCAAACTGACATAGGTAATCGGCCACCCGTTCTTCGTGGTGTGACGGACGTGGTATGCGGTTCAGCTCATTGAAGATGCTGAAAACACGCTCCGTTGGAATGTTCTGCTTCATATTATCATCGATTTTGTTTGCAAAGATACACTTTTTTCTTAATTCTTAATTCTTAACTCTTATTTTTTTTGTATCTTTGCAGCAAATATTTCACTTTTATGACACGACAGGATTATGAAACATGTCTCCAAAAGCACGTGGAGACTATAAAAACGATACGTCAACAGGCTCATGATCTTCATCAGAGTGTGAACCAGACCTATGGCGACGGACTTCCTTACGGCTACCATCTCGACATGGTGGTACAGGGTGTTACCGATTATGGTCATCTGGTCTGTGCTTGTGAGAACGACGTGCTGCCGCTGGTTTTCGGTGGCTACTATCACGACAGCATCGAGGATGCCCGTTTGACCTATAACGATGTGTTGAGAGTGGCACGGAGTTTACTGACCGAAGAGCAGGCACTGATGGCGACGGAGATTGCTTATGCCCTGACGAACGACAAGGGCCGCACCCGTGCCGAACGTGCTGGTGAGAAGTATTATAAAGGTATTCGTGAGACGCCCTATGCACCGTTTGTCAAACTGTGTGACCGACTGGCCAATATCACTTACAGCTGTGCGGGCAGTGAACCAACTAGCTTACGAATGCGTGAAGTCTACAAGCAGGAGGTACCTCATTTCCTGGCATCCATCAATCCGCATAGTGACGACCCGCGTTTTCTGGTGCCCCAGCCCGTCGTCATCAAGTTGGCCGAGTGTCTCATCGACGACTTAGAGCGCGAAGAGCAGAACGGCAAGGTATGGTGGCACGAGTATTGATGTATGAAGTAAGATGTAAGAAGTAAGAGATATGGCATACGGTAAGTGGATAGGAGGATTCCTCGGTTTTATGAGTGCCGGCCCGTTGGGGGCGTTGGCAGGTATTGTGTTGGGTGGATTGTTCGACACAATGCTCGATGCTGTGAATACTCCTGAGACACAAGGAACCTTCGACGGACAGAGTGGCTTTGAATCACAGACTTACACCCGTCAGCAGACTTATCAGGGACAGCGCAACAGTTTCCTGTTCTCCATGCTGGTGCTGGCTTCATACATTATCAAGGCTGACGGCAAGGTGATGCACTCCGAAATGGAACTCGTCCGTAACGTTTTGCGCCAGAACTTTGGCGATGTGGCACGCAGTCAGGGTGACGACATCTTGCGTAAGCTGTTCGATGAACAGAAGCGGGTAGGGGCTTCGGCCTTCCGCAATACCGTCATGCAGTGCTGCCAGCAGATTGCTCGCAACATGGACCATTCACAGCGTCTGCAGCTGTTGAACTTCCTCGTCATGATTTCTCAGGCCGACGGTCGCGTCGACCCCACAGAGGTGACCGCCATGAAAGAGTGTGCCCAGTGGATGCAGATGTCTGTCGACGAGGTCGACTCGATGTTAGGACTGGGCAAGGACGATCTGGAATCTGCCTATCGTGTGCTGGGTGTCTCACCCAACGCTTCCGACGACGAAGTGAAGAAGGCCTACCGCCGTCTGGCTTTGGAGCATCATCCTGACAAGGTGGCAGCACTGGGCGAGGATATCCGCAAGGCAGCAGAGAAGAAATTCCAGGAAATCAACGCTGCCAAGGATAAGATTTGGAAAGCCCGCGGACTATAAAAATAGGTAAAAACGAGACCAAAGTTTGCAGGTCTCGTTTTTTATTTGTATCATTAAGCTTCGCCCGAAGGTACTTCCGTTCGAAAAAGTCCAAATAAAATTTGGCTTTTTGCTCACTTATTCGTACCTTTGCAACTTCAAATTGTAAATAGTAAATCGTCAAATAGTAAATTATATCGATGTTTGAGAACTTAAGTGACAGACTTGAACGCTCGTTCAAGATACTGAAAGGTGAAGGAAAAATCACCGAGATCAATGTGGCCGAGACGTTGAAGGACGTCCGTAAGGCTTTGTTGGATGCCGACGTCAACTACAAGGTCGCCAAGACCTTCACGGATACTGTGAAGCAGAAGGCCATGGGCATGAATGTGCTCACCGCCATCAAGCCCAGCCAGTTGATGGTCAAGATTGTCCACGACGAGCTGGCCGAGCTCATGGGTGGCAAGGCCGTAGAACTGCAGTTGGAAGGTCGTCCGGCCATCGTGCTGATGTCTGGTTTGCAGGGTTCTGGTAAGACCACGTTCAGTGGTAAGCTGGCTAAGATGCTCAAGGAGCGTCAGCATAAGTCGCCGCTACTCGTGGCTTGCGACGTCTATCGTCCTGCTGCCATCCAGCAGTTGCATGTGGTAGGTGACAGCGTGGGTGTTCCCGTCTATTCGGAGCCTGATAACAAGAATGTGGTCGAGATTGCGAATAACGCCATCCGCGAGGCCAAAGCCAAGAATTATAATGTCGTCATCATCGATACCGCCGGTCGTCTGGCTATTGATGAGGAGATGATGAACGAGATAGCCACCCTGAAGGAAGCCGTTCAGCCCGACGAGACACTGTTTGTCGTCGACTCCATGACCGGTCAGGATGCCGTGAACACCGCCAAGGAGTTCAACGACCGCCTCGACTTCGACGGTGTGGTACTCACCAAGCTCGATGGTGACACCCGTGGTGGTGCTGCCCTGTCGATTCGCACCGTCGTCACCAAACCTATCAAGTTTGTGGGTACCGGCGAGAAGATGGAGGCCATCGATGTGTTCCATCCCGAACGTATGGCCGACCGTATCCTTGGTATGGGTGATGTCGTCTCACTTGTAGAGCGTGCCCAGCAGCAGTTCGACGAGGAAGAGGCTAAGCGTCTGGAGAAGAAGATCCGTAAGAATAAGTTCGACTTCGACGACTTCATGGGTCAGATTCAGCAGATCAAGAAGATGGGTAACATCAAGGACCTCGCTTCGATGATTCCCGGTATGGGAAAGGCGCTGAAGGATGTCGACATCGACGACAACGCCTTCAAGGGTATCGAGGCCATCATCAATTCGATGACTCCCAAAGAACGTGCCAATCCCGATATCATCAACCAGAGCCGCAAACTGCGTATCGCCAAGGGTTCTGGTACGAAGATAGAGGAGGTAAACCGTCTGATGAAACAGTTTGATCAGACCCGTAAGGTGATGCGTATGGTGACGGGAGCCGGCAACTCCAAGATGGCTCAGATGGCCGCAGCAATGAAAATGCGTGGCGGCATGCCGAAATTCTAATCCCAAATTTCCCTAACTACCCTAACATCCCTAATCTCCCTAATATATGACATTAATTGACGGAAAAGCAACAGCAGCGGCCATCAAGGCCGAGATTGCCGAAGAGGTAAAAGAGATAGTAGCCCGTGGTGGCAAACAGCCCCATCTGGCAGCAGTACTCGTGGGTCACGACGGTGGCTCTGAGACGTATGTGAAGAACAAGGTGCTGGCCTGCGAGGCCTGTGGCTTCAAGTCGACGCTCATCCGCTTCGAGGATGACGTCACTGAAGAAGAGCTGTTGGCCTGTGTCGATAACCTGAATCGCAATGGCGATGTCGACGGTTTCATCGTCCAGCTGCCCTTGCCCAAGCATATCGACGAACAGAAGATTATCGAGGCCATTGACTACCGCAAGGATGTCGACGGCTTCCACCCCATTAACGTGGGTCGCATGGCCATTGGTCTGCCGTGTTTTATCTCGGCAACGCCGCTGGGTATCATCACCCTGCTGAAGCGCTACAACATCGAGACCTCGGGAAAGAAGTGCGTCATCCTCGGTCGTTCGAACATCGTCGGCAAGCCTATGGCCCAGCTTATGATGCAGAAGCAGTATGGCGATGCTACCGTCACCGTCTGCCACTCACGTTCTAAGACGTTGAAGGACGAGTGCCGTGCTGCCGACATCATCATCGCTGCCATTGGCAGTCCTGAATTTGTCACCGCTGACATGGTAAAGGACGGTGCTGTCATCGTCGACGTGGGCACCACACGTGTTCCCGATGCCACTCGCAAGAGCGGATTCCGTCTCACTGGCGACGTGAAGTTCGACGAGGTTGCTCCGAAGTGTTCGTTCATCACCCCCGTTCCCGGTGGAGTAGGGCCGATGACCATCTGTTCGCTGATGAAGAACACCCTCGCCGCCGGCAAAAAAGAGTATTATAAGTAATCATAAATTCTAATTTCTAATTAGAAAAATGACGGCTGAGGAGTACTATCAGAAAGGCAATGAATATCGGAAGCAGAGCCAATGGCACGAGGCCATCAACTGCTACATCCAAGCCATCGAGCTCGACCCGAACAGTCCGGCTGTTGAGGCCAAGCGAATGCTCGACGACATCATGGCCTTCTACTGCAAGGATATGTACAATCCCTGAAACATGCGATAATTTAATATATATATAATAATGTATAGAACAAAAACTTGTGGTGAGCTGCGTCTCACCGATGCTGGCAGCGAAGTGACGCTGGCCGGCTGGGTACAGAAAACCCGTAAGATGGGTGGTATGACGTTTGTCGACCTGCGCGACCGCTATGGCATCACGCAGCTGGTGTTCGACGAGTCGAAGGATGCAGCCCTTTGCGAACAGGCCAACAAGCTGGGTCGTGAGTGGTGCATCCAGGCAACGGGTATCGTCAGCGAACGTCAGGCTAAGAACCCCAAGATGGATACGGGCGATATCGAGATTCTGGTGTCTGGGCTGAATGTACTGAGCGAGAGTCAGACACCTCCTTTCACTATCGAGGATAATACCGACGGTGGCGACGACATCCGCATGAAGTATCGCTACCTTGACCTGCGCCGCTCGTGTGTTCGCAAGAATCTCGAGTTGCGCCACCGCATGACCATTCTCATCCGAAACTTCCTCGACAACCTGAACTTCATCGAGGTCGAGACGCCTATCCTGATTGGTTCTACCCCTGAGGGTGCCCGTGACTTCGTGGTACCCAGCCGTATGAATCCTGGTCAGTTCTATGCACTGCCGCAGTCTCCCCAGACCTTGAAGCAGCTGTTGATGGTCAGCGGTTTCGACCGTTACTTCCAGATTGCCAAGTGTTTCCGCGACGAGGACCTTCGTGCCGATCGTCAGCCTGAGTTCACGCAGATTGACTGTGAGATGTCGTTTGCCGATCAGGAGGATGTACTGAATATATTCGAAGACCTGGCCCGTCACCTCTTCAAGGAGGTTCGTGGTGTCGAGTTGCCCAAACTGGAACGTATGACGTGGCACGAGGCCATGCGTCGTTTCGGTTCCGATAAGCCCGACTTGCGATTCGGTATGGAGTTCGTCGAACTGATGGACGTGCTGAAGGGCACTGGCGAATTCCCCGTTTTCAACGAGGCTGAATACATTGGTGGTATCGTGGTTCCCGGTTGTGCTGAGTATACCCGCAAACAGCTCGACCAGCTGACCGACTTCGTGAAGCGTCCGCAGGTGGGTGCCAAGGGTCTGGTTTATGTCAAGTTCAATGCCGATGGTACGGTGAAGTCGTCTATCGATAAGTTCTACCAGCCTGAGGTTTGGCAGCAGCTGAAGGAGAAGACGGGTGCCAAGGATGGCGACCTCGTACTGATCCTCTCTGGCGACAAGGCCAACAAGACACGTACCCAGCTTTGCACGCTGCGTCTGGAGATGGGCGACCGTCTCGGCCTGCGCGACAAGAATGTCTTCAAATGTCTGTGGATAGTCGACTTCCCACTCTTTGAGTGGAGTGACGAAGAACAGCGCCTCATGGCTACTCACCATCCGTTCACCCTGCCCAATCCTGATGATATTCCTCTGTTGGACGAACGGCCAGAAGCCGTTCGCGCAGTGGCCTATGACTTCGTCTGCAACGGCATCGAGGTCGGTGGCGGTTCGTTGCGTATCCACGACGGCAAACTGCAGGAGAAGATGTTCCAGATTCTGGGCTTCACCCCCGAACGTGCGATGGCTCAGTTCGGCTTCCTCATCAATGCCTTCAAGTATGGTGCACCTCCTCATGCTGGTCTCGCCTTCGGTCTCGACCGCTTCGTCAGCATCATGGCTGGTCTCGACAGCATTCGCGACTGCATCGCCTTCCCGAAGAACAATTCCGGTCGCGATGTCATGTTAGATGCTCCAGGCGAGTTAGACCCTAAACAGCTGGAAGAGTTGCAGTTAGCCCTTGACTTACGTCAAGAATAAGTGTAGTTTTGACAAAAAGAGACTGTAAAAGAAAACAAGATATCTAAAAAGTTCTTAATTTTGCACGCAAATTAAAGAAGAAGATAGAAATATCATTCAATAGTGTATTAATTTTTTAAAGAACTATGGCAGAAAAGAAAACTACAACAAAGAAGGCCGCTGCTCCCGCAAAGGCAGCTGAGCCCAAGAAGGCAACTGTAAAGAAGGCCGCTGCTCCTAAGAAGGCTGCAGAGAAGAAGGCTGGTGTTGCTGTAAACGCTGAGAACGCTGGTTTCAAGGCTGGTGATGTTTATCAGGCTTTGGCAGCTGCTTCAAAGGCACTGACCGTTAAGGAGATTGCTAAGGCAGCTAAGATCAGCGAGGAGGAGACTCTGCTCGGTTTGGGTTGGCTCTTCAAGGAGGGTAAGCTCGCCGCTGCTGACGAGAAGATTACACTTGCTTAATCAAATCAGAAGAAAGCATAAAAGGGCTGGTAAGCTTCAAGGCGTACCAGCCTTTTTTCGACTTTAAACGTCAAATGTCAAACTTTAAACTTCAAACGTTTTGTCCTACGACAGTCAGATACTCAAGATCCTCACCGAGGCCGGTGATCGTGGCATAGGTGTGCAGACCATTGCAAAGCACATCTATAACATGAACCGTACCTTTTTCTTTCAGCCCGACTTCGAGGAAATCCACAGCTACGTCCAGCAGTATCTGCTTCGCAACAGCAAGTCCCAGCATTCGCTCATCGAGAGCACGGGGCGTCGTGGCTATTATCGCCTGAATACCAGCGGTTCTGCCGATGCCCGGCAGCTCATGCTCCAATTCACCAACGACCAACAGGAAGAAAAAGAAGAGGAGAAGCCCCCTGTTCAGGACCTCTCCCTAAATCTATTTGATTGTTGAATGGTGATTGATAATCTTGATTACTTTCGCCGGTACTCCAGCGACAAGTGAAAAGTCTGGCACATCCTTCGTTACCACAGCTCCCGCCGCTACCACGCAATGCCGGCCAATGGTCACGCCAGGCAGAATGACGGCATTCGCTCCAATCCACACATCGTCACCAATCACCACCGGCTTTGTGCTGATGCCCTGCTCGTCTATCCGTCGCGAGGCATCCTCAAAGTTGTGGTTCAAGGCCGTCACGGTAATGCCTTGCGCCAGATTCACGTTGTTGCCGATGCTCACCGGCCCAATCACCGTACAGTGAATGCCGATGCGAGTATGGTCACCGATGGTTACGTCGCCTACTGCATTGTTGATGCAGCAGTACGATTCCACGACACTCTTCCGTCCCAGCGAGAAATTCCTATAGGGTGGGGTGTCCATCCGCACGCTCCAATAGATCTTCGACCCGCGTCCTCGACGCTGGTACAGCGGTGCCAACAGCCTCACATACCACCTCGGCCTCGCATCCCGCTGGTTCATGATCATCCAGTCCAGCATCCGCTTCACCTTCGGACTCCCTTTCAGCCCCTGTCGTATTTGTTCTTTATCTTTCATGGTGGCAAAATTACAAAATAAGTAAGAGAAAAGGAAAGAAAAACTGATTTTTCTTTTCTTTTCTGAGCGAAAAGTCATTTCGGCAAAGCCAAAATTACAAAAAATATTAATAATCAACCATTCATCGATTTATTTTTGTATCTTTGCACAAAATTAGGCAAGAATGAAGATTTTGTTTCTTGTATATCATGGTTTTGAGGAATCAAGTGGCATTTCCAAGAAGATCCGCTACCAAGTGAAAGGTCTTCGTGAAAATGGTCATGACGTCCGTTTGTGTCATTATACGATTACGGACGATGGTCATCGTTGCCGTTTTGTCGACAACGATGTCATTCAGGACTATGGTAAAGGCTTCATCGCTGCCCTTCGTCAACGCATGGGATATGATTGTGTTTACGACTATTGCATTCGTGAAAAGATAGAGTTTATTTATGCCCGTTGTTTCCAGAATGCAAATCCGTGGCTGATTCGTTTCTTTAAGAAATTACGTCAGGCTGGCATTCATGCCGTGACGGAGATTCCCACCTATCCCTATGATGCCGAGTTTGTGGGCTTTCCTCGTATGACTCGCCTCAATTTGAAGGTCGATCAGACCTTTCGCAATGCTCTATACAAACAGATGGATGCAGTCGTTACCTTCTCTGATGCCAAGGAAATCTTCGGTCAACGCACTATCAATATTAGCAATGGCGTCGACTTTGATAGCATTCCATTGCATGAACCATTACCCATGAACCATGAACTACATTTAATCGGTGTCGCTGAAGTTCACTATTGGCACGGCTTCGACCGCCTTATTGCCGGTCTCGGCGAGTATTACAGCCAACAGCTAACAGCTAACAGCCAACAGCCAAATGTTATCTTCCATATTGTAGGTGGAGTGGGTCCTTCTGAAATGTATGACTCCATGCATGCTCCAGGTTTTCATGAATTGATGGAAAAATATAGCATCCAAGATAAGGTAATCTTCCATGGACAGCTATTTGGTCAGGCTTTGGATGATATTTTCAACCAATGCCAGTTTGCTATAGGCAGTTTGGCTCGCCATCGTAGTGGCATCACTAATATAAAGACCTTGAAGAACCGCGAATATGCTACACGTGGTATTCCTTTTATTTATAGTGAACAAGATTCCGACTTCGACCATCAGCCCTATGTTCTAAAGGCTTCTGCCGACGAATCCCCTGTCAATATCCAGCAGATTATCGACTTTGTAGAAGCCCATCAATCCAATCCTGCAGATATCCGAGAGTCAGTTGAGCACTTAAGTTGGAAAATCCAAATGCAACAGGTGGTGGATGCGGTTATGCATCAATAATCTCTTTCCATTGTTCAATAATGGTTTCTAGACGGAACCGCTTTGCTATTTTTAGGGCTTCTTCCGATTTTTTTTTCCAGTCCATCTTTGTTGCTTCTTCCATTTGTTGTGCCATGCACTTCACATTACAGTTTGTAAAGTACAGTCCAAAGTTACCCATGATTTCCTTGCTAGTGGGCAAATCAGAAGAAATCACAGGCAATCCATGCGCCATAGCTTCTACCAGAACCAAGCCGAATCCCTCCCAGCGGGAACTCAGTACATAGACTTGAGCATCAGAGTAGTACTGCTGGATATGATTCGTAAAGGGATGAATCGTAATTCTGTCATCTAACTTGTATTTTTGAATCAATTGTCTGTACAGAGGCTCTTCCACACCTTCTCCCACAATATCTAGTGTCCATTCTTTATTTTTTTTAGCAAAGATATGGAATGCTTCTATCAATAAATCGAACCCCTTATGCAAACGAGAGAAACGCCCCACTGCCAGGAACTTCTTAGATATTCCTTTCGACCTTTCGCCAGGTACCAGTGTCAGGGGGTTATAAATCACTTTTGTGGGGAAATAATATTGTTTGGCATCATATTGGCAGAGCACTACTGTCGCATCCAGTGTTTCTAATTGGAATTCATAGTGTTTCTTTAGTTCTGGTCCGATATATGTGGATTTTTCTCCAAATAGTGCTTCATATGAGTTATGTATCCATCCAATAAGTTTTGTATTTCCCAATTGAGGTTTGCAACTCGCGAGCCGAACAGCTAAAGGCGCATGGTCTCCAATGATAACATCATAATCGCCTTTGTTGAGTTCAATACTCAGTGCATTGCGTAGCTCTGAGGGAAATGAACTGTGGCTATACCAATTAGATGTAAATTTATTTTGTGGCAGTAGTTTTCGATAGAAGGCACTATATGCTTTACAACATAGTATCTTGCATTTATTTACATGTGGAAAAGAAAAAAAACGATACTTAATATCTGCCTCATTTAAGTTATAAAAAGTAGTGTCCATGGTCTTTGGATTATCTAATGTGACAATAGTTACATCATAATCTTTTGCCAATTCCTTGGCAATGACAGCTGTCACTCTTTGAACTCCTCCAAAGGAGAAAATGGAGTCTGTTATGAAGCATATTCTTTTCATATTTTGCAAAAATACGATTTTTTTTTGATAGTTCCAAATTTTTGTTGTATATTTGCATATCAAACCGGTAACACGATGAAAAAATACTTCTTTTTTTTCTATTTGTTTGTTTGTTTGTTCTCATGTACAAAATATGATGAACATAAGGTCGTTATATGTATTCCAGTCTACGGACAAAGTTTAGCTTTGGGCGAAGAAGCGGAGCTTATTACCAACTTCGATTCCCTTTCTGCAATGGCTGATGGTCGTATTGTTACAGAGAATCTTGATCATGACTTTGGCTTTTTCGATAACGACAAGAAGAAGCAATGGGCTAAAAAGATACTTAACTATACTAAACGGACATTTGAACTTTCAGTATATGGAATGGCAGAGTCTTTGGTAAATCAGTTAGGAAAAGATACTTTAATATGTATATTCCCAGGAGGACAGGGAGCAACGGATATGGGTCGTCTGAATAGAGGGAATGATTGTTATATACGTTTTTTAGAAAATATCCAGACAGCTTGCTTGACAGCACGGGGTAACGGGTGGGATTTTTATGTTCCTGCAATATGCTGGATGCAGGGGGAATCAGATGTCTTTTATTATTTGGGGGCTGATTATAAGAAGAATCTGTTACGTTGGTTATCAGATTTTAATGAAGATATAAGAAAAATTACCCATCAACAGCAAGATGTTCGTATTATTTGTTATCAGACTAATTTGTTGACAAATGCTGTATATTTTCAGGCAGATAGTTTTGAATGTCGCGAAATGGCAGTTCCGCAAGCCATGATGGAGTTGATACGTGACGATACGTTGTTTTGGGCAAGTGGTCCAACCTATCCATATAATTTCGTTCATGAACTAAAGCATCTTGATGGTGTCAGTCAAAAGCGCTTTGGATATTTGGCTGCCGTTTCTGCTCTTGGCGTTGTTCGTGGAACGGATCGTTTTCGAGGATTAGTACCTACAAGAACTATTCCCGCTGGTACGGATGTGCAAATATCATTCAATGTCCCTCAGCCTCCATTAATATTGGATACATTGCTGATATCGAATCCATCTTATTATGGTTTTAGTGTGATTGCACCAGATAATAGGAATATTCTCCAATCTGTCTTTTTGAAAGACGATGTTATAACTCTTCATTGTTCGGAATCGGTTGTTGGTTGCAAAGTCCGTTATGCAGTGAATGGTGAAACGCTGAAAAGTGGCTGGAAGAAAGGTCCTCGTGGCAATCTTCGTGACTCGCAAGGAGACAGTTTGAAAGTGGATATTTTGGGGAAGACCTATCCATTACATAATTGGTGTTATCAGTTTGAGCTGCAACTTGAATAGAATGGAAGAGCCGAAGAAATATAAAATAGTCTATGTTACTCCTGCATTGTATATGGCGGGGGGAGTGGAGCGTGTTCTGACTCTAAAAGCCAATTATTTTGCAGAGCAGTTGGGGTATGACATTACCATTATTTTGACTGAAGGAAAAGATAAGCCTTATTTTTATCCATTATCATCTAAGGTAAAAGTCATTAACTTTGACCTGAATTTTGAAGAACTGTGGACTTGTTCCTTCCTAAAGAAAATATGGGTATATCTTCCTAAGCAGCGCCACTTCAAGAAACTGTTAACGACAGATTTGATGCGGATTCGTCCAGATATCACAATCAGCCTTCTTCGTCGTGATATTAACTTTATCAATGAGATTAAAGATGGCAGTAAAAAAATAGGAGAGTTACATATTAACCGAGACAATTATCGAAATTTTAAAACTGAAAAAGCTGGTATCGTTAAGAAATTGTTTGCAAGTTTCTGGTCAGCCAATTTAGTAACACATTTAAAGAAATTAGATAAATTGGTTGTTTTGACGGAGAAAGACCGCGAAGCCTGGACGGAATTAAGCAATGTAAAAGTAATTCCAAACCCTCTTTCCTTTACACCAAACAATACTAGTACGCAAACAAGTAAGAGGGTAGTAGCAGTAGCCCGATATTCGCATGAGAAAGGAATCGACTTACTACTAAAGGCTTGGGCAATAGCAGAAAAGAACACAGAAGAATGGCGCTTAGATGTATTTGGGGATGGGAATAGGGAATCTTTTGAACAGTTGATAGATCAATTAGGGATAGATAGAAAGCGTTGTGCTCTTCATGGGCGAACAAATAATGTTGAGCAAGAGTATGTGAATAGCTCATTATTTGTGTTGAGTTCCCGTTTTGAAGGTTTTGGAATGGTCATTTTGGAAGCGATGGCTTGTGGCTTACCTGTTGTTGCATTCGATTGCCCGTGGGGACCACGTACCATAATAGCGGAAGGGGAAGACGGATTATTAGTAGAAAATGGTAATATTAAGGCTTTAGCGGATGGCCTTTCGAAGTTGATGCATAATAATTCCTTACGCTTTTTGATGTCTAAGGTATGCGTAAACAAAGTCAATAATTATGTGATTGATAGAATTGCAGAGCAGTGGAATTCTTTGTTCAATGAAGTTTTAGAATTATTAGAATAAATATGATGCATATTTTGTATATTTACTCAGAAATAACTATCAAAGGCGGAGCAGACAAGGTGATAGTAGAGAAAGCTAATTATTTTGCGCAAAAGGGATATATAGTCACATTAGTCACAGAGTCCCAACTAAGTCGTGAATTGTCATTCCCTCTTAATAGTGGTGTAAAGCATATAGATATGGACTTGGATTTTAATCGCCAGTATTCACAGGGGGTAATTCATAGGGCATATACTTATTACACTTTAATGAAAATCTACAAAAAGAAGCTAGAGTTAGTATTACGACAAGAAAAACCTGATATCGTCATTACAACATTGGGTCGCAGTCTTGACTTTATTACAGAGATTCATGATGGAAGTGTAAAAATTGGAGAGGCGCATACTACCAAATTTCATTTGCGAAGTTTGCATCTGATGGAACAAAAGAATATAGTCTATAAGATGATTGCAAATTGTCTGAGAAGGAAAATGATTCGAAATGTTTCTAAATTGAAAGCTTTGGTATTGTTGACACCTCAGGATGCTGCAGATTGGGAAGATGATATTCAAACTTATATTATTCCTAATTCCATTCCATCGCTTCCTGAAACATTCAGCAATTTGGACAATAAACAAGTAATAATGGTCGGTCGTTATAATGATGCAAAAGGATATGATTATCTAATTCCTGCCTGGGAAATTGTACATCACCGACATCCGGATTGGATTTTAAATGTTTATGGTTCTGGTGAACTTCACGATGATGTTATTTCATGGATTCAAGAAAGGAATTTAGGTGACTCTATAATACTTCACGACCCCATTGATAACATCATGGAGAAGTATTTGGATAGTTCTATTTGTGTAATGAGTTCTCGTTATGAAGGATTTCCTATGGCACTTGTCGAATCTTTGTCTTGTGGCGTGCCGTGCGTGTCTTTTGATTGTCCTTTTGGACCGAGGAATATTATAATAGATGGCAATGATGGCCTTTTGGTTGAATATCTCAATATACAAGCTTTGGCAGAAGGTATTTGCAAATTGATTGAAAATGATAATCTAAGAAGAAGATTTGGGGAGAATGGCAGGAAAAATATTCTTCGTTATTCACGTAATGTCGTGATGAAACAATGGGAAGATTTGTTCAAATCATTAACCAAAGGAAAGGAATCATGATATGGTAAATGATGTGACAATAGGGATACCTTTATATAGAGCAGAGAAATTTATAAAAGAATGTCTGAACTCGGCATTGGCTCAGACGTATCCATATATAGATTTTTTGGTTATTGACGATGCCTGTGATGATCATTCTGCTGAAATCGTTTCTCAAATTCAGACTGAGCATCCTCGTGGGGAAAATATTAGGTTAATCCGACATGCTCAGAATGTGGGTATTGGCAAAACCCGTAATCATTTGATAGCAGAAACCCAAACAAAGTATCTTTTTTTCTTGGATGCTGATGATGTGATTATTGATAATGCCATAATGTTGCTTTATGAAGCTGCCGAAAGATACCAGACAGATTTGGTTTATGGTTCTCATGAGCAGATTGATATGACTATAACAGGTCATCCTGTTTCTCCGATTATTTATAAGCCACGGCATTTTTTTCAACCTGACGAGTATCCCACCTATGTCTATCGTAAATATGATGGAATACAAGCTCAGGTATGGAATGCTTTGGTAAATGTGGAGTGGTTCCGTAGTACGGGCCTTCGTTTTCTCCCTATTAACTATTGGGAAGATTTCGCATTGACTATGGATCTGGCTACATACGCTTCTAGAGTGGTCTTGTTGTCTGATGTGACTTATTACTATTATCGCCATTCTGATTCATTATCAAATGCAAGCGATTCGAATAGGTTTGCCAAAGATACAATTTTGAAAACAATAGGTGCTATAAATCATGTTAAGCAAAATAGTGATAGAATCAAGCATAAGTCCTATTTCCCAGGACGAATGGTAAAAGTCATGATGACCGACTTTTATATTGTATGCAATATTCTTAAGAATAAAGACAAGATACAACCATCTTTTTCAAAGAGAGAATTACAAGACATCATGAAATCACCGCTTAGCTTTAGGGAAACGATCTCTTTAAATAATCGAAAGTTAGAGAATTTGTTCTTATATATGTTGGGCGTTCTGCCCCCATCACTCTCTATTGGTATTATTACGGTATTAGGTAAACATAAAGGTTTAATCTAGGGAGTGTCATTATATGTTAAGATAGTTTAGACCTCTTTGGCAGATCTTTTAGCCGTTATGCCGTATGGTGAATTCTAACGAACTATTGTTAAAGAATATTATAAAATAATTATTATACTATGATAATTGAAATATAATAATTATCTTTGCCATCAAAATTGATCTATATGATAAATAATCCATTTATACTATATGGCTATGAGTCAGAAAAATATTTCTGTGACCGTAAGGAAGAGACAAAGCAGTTGCTCCAATTATTGGAGAATGGAAATAATGTGGCTCTAATTGCGCCTCGCCGTATAGGCAAGACGGGGTTGATAGAGAATTTGTTTCATCAACGAAAAATACAAAAAAGATATTATACTTTTTTGATAGATATTTACGCCACCAAAAACGTGGAAGAAATGATAGCAGTGATGGGAGCGTCTATGCTCTCCTCACTTCGCCCATTAGGAACAAAAGTAATGCATAGATTCATAGGATTCCTTAGTTCATTACGTTCAGGAATCTCTTTTGATGCAATGGGAAATCCTTCTTGGAATGTTGAGATAGGCGATATCCGTCTGCCAAGAACAACACTTGATGAAATTTTCCAATACATCAATGCTGCAGATAAACCTTGCATCATTGCTATCGATGAATTTCAGACAATTAGCCATTATCCAGGCGGAAAAGTAGAGGAATTACTACGTACATACATTCAGCACTGCCGTAATGCACGGTTTATCTTTTCCGGTTCACAACGTACAATGATGGGCGAGATGTTTCTCAGTCCAGCACGCCCTTTCTACCAGAGCACCACGATGATGGAACTAGGCAGTATTCCTATGGATAGATATTTTCAATTCGCCCAAGCCCACTTCGAGGAATCATCTAAGAGCATTTCATTAGAGGTGTTCCAGACAGTGTATGAGCGTTTTGAGGGCATCACATGGTATGTACAACGTATCATGAACGAGTTATTTGCCATTACTGCACCGAATTCTGCGTGTACGGTAGAAATGATAGAAAATGCCATCAGCAACATTCTCCGTGCAAATGAATTCTCTTACCAGTCAATGCTATTCCAACTGCCTCCAAAGCAGAAGGAATTGTTCATTGCACTCAGCAAGGCAGGAAAGTCGAAAGCGATTACCTCCTCCGAGTTTATTCGTCGCTGGCATCTGCCATCGGCCAGTAGTGTGCAGTCTGCTATAAAGGGTTTGCTTGATAAGAATTTTATTACTACCAATTTCGGCGTTTATGAGGTTTATGACCGTTTCTTTTCTCTTTGGATAACAAAATGACAAATGAATAATATAAGAATAGCATTATATATGCAGTTGTTTAGTTAAAGATTCCCAAAAGGTAGTTGAAAAATGTTTTTATTATAATTATAATTATTATATTTGCAATAAAGGTTACAGTGTAGTTTTTCTATGGCACATTGGTACGATAAATATCTTTCTATCTATGGGAAATCCTTTGAGGAGATTCCTGATAGTGTGCTTGATGAAATCAAAGGGAAACTGGCTGCAAAGCAAAGCGAGGTTCCTTTGATTTCTATTGTGGTTATTGCATACAACGAAGAAAAGCGCTTGGCTGCTTGTTTGTGGTCGTTAAGTGAACTGCAGACTAAATATCCAGTGGAAATACTGGGTGTGAACAACAATTCCAAGGATCGAACGGAGGAGGTCTACCAGCGCTTGGGATTACCATATTTCAACGAGACACAGCAGAGTCCAGGCTTTGCCCGTCAGTGTGGTTTGCTGCATGCAAAGGGTAAGTGTCACTTCTGCATAGATGGTGATACTTTCTATCCACCTAAGTATGTGGACATGATGATGACTAAACTAGAACGTCCAGATGTGTCTTGTGTCAGTTCATTTTGGAGTTTTTTCCCCGATGAACAGCATTCAGCTATTGGATTATTCTTTTTTGAATTGATTCGTGACATGTTTTTATGGGTCCAGCATTTCAAACGCCCGGAATTGTGTGTTCGTGGTATGGTATTTGCCTTCAAAACTGATTTGGCCCGTCAAGTGAAGATTCGTACCGATATCCGTCGTGGTGAGGATGGATCGTTGGCCTTGTCTCTGAAGCCCTTTGGAAAGATAGCCTTCCTTTATAACCGAAAGGCTCGTCCTGTTACAGGCTATGGCACGCTAAATGAGGGTAATTTGTGGCGAAGTTTATGGAATAGGATTCGTGTTCAGATAAAAGGCATTTTCCGCATATTTTATAAGACTGACCACTATGACGATACAGAAGAAAATATGATGCCTCGCCAATGAAAATAGTTTATCTATATTCCTCATTAGCCATTATGGGCGGTGTCGAACGCGTCCTTGTTGACAAGATGAACTATCTTGTCAACCATGGTTATGAGGTTTATATAATAACGGCCGATCAAGGACAGCATCCTATTCCGTATAAACTAGACGAACGTGTTCTTTTTTATGATTTACAGATTCGTTTTCATAGCCAATATCGATTTAGTGGATGGCAACGACTGATAGAAGGAAGAAAATTAAATCGGTTGTATTATTTGCGGTTAAAGGAGAAGCTGGAGAAAATATGTCCCAATATCATCGTATGTACTACATCTCAGGCTGTTCGCGGCTTATTACGTATTAAAGGAAATATTCCTTTGGTTGTGGAGTCACATGTTAATTTTTCTCATCCAGATTCATGGCATCATCAGATTCGTACTTTATACAATAATTATAGGATTGGAAAAGCATACGCAGTTGTCACTCTGACTCAAGGTGATGCCAAGAACTGGATCCGTGTGAGTCGAAACGTGCTCGTCATTCCAAATATCGTTCATTTAAATGATACGGGTTGCTATAGCAACTGTACCAATAAACGGGCAATTTTTGTGGGGCGTTTAGTGGAACAAAAAGGTATTCCAGATCTAATCAAAGTTTGGCGAATCGTTAATCAGCGTTATCCTGACTGGCAGTTGGATGTCTTTGGTAATGGAGAGATGGACTCTCTTCCAGAGATAAAACTATTTGTCCATCCTCCTACGGAGGCTATTATGGAGGAATACATCAATAGTTCCATGCTGTTAATGACATCAGTCTACGAACCCTTTGGCTTGGTGCTGCCTGAGGCGATGAGTTGTGGATTACCTGTTGTCGCCTTCGATTGCCCTTATGGTCCGGCTGATATCATCAAGCATGAGTTTAACGGCTTCCTCGTTCCTAAAAGAGATATCAATCTTTATGCTAATTATGTTTGTGCATTAATGGAAAGCCCAGGTCTTCGGAAAAAGCTGGGGGCCGAAGGAATCAGAATGGCTCAACAATATCAGGCTAATCAAATCATGCCTCATTGGCAAAATTTGTTCGTTTCCCTAATATCCAAGGACACTTTTTAAGGAAAAAGAGGATAATGGGATATAAAATCAGTGTTACAACAAGCGCTAACAAATAAGCTTCTGCTGATGAATATACATAGTCACTAGGAACGTGGAACAATGGTCTCAAAATTCCATATCTAATGGTTCCCGCTATCATCCAGTGGAGTCCGATAAATGCCATTGTGCCGTTTGAATAGTTCACTACGATATTCGAGTGAATTCCATCCAGAAGTTTGCAGAAAAAGGTAAAGGCTAATATACCAAATAGAACAGTAGGCCAGAATGATATCATATGCAGAGCAAAGTTACTTTCAGTAGCATGGTAGTAGAAGGACGTAATGCTGAACATTAAAGAGATAAGAAAGCAGTAAAGGTCTTTATTAAAGTCCACCTTCTCGAAAACATGATGTTGCTTACATAGAAAACCAAGATAGTAAAAAGGTATAGACTTGAACAATCCGACAAAGACAAGTTCTCTTGTAAAATAGTTGCATTTATTGAATGTGTAAAGAAGGCATCCAGTTATGCATACCCCAATCATTATCCATTTCCCATACTTGATATGGTGGCAAATATCCAATGTAAGATGTAAGATTAGCAATATTACTAAAAAATATGTAACAGAATTTAGTCCACAAGAAATATTTGTTTCTGCCTGAAGGAAAAATACTCCTACTATAGGCTTTATTGCTTCTGTGATGGTTGGCATGCCATTGTTTGTTAAATAAAACTTAGCTAACCAATAAGGATAGAAAAGTGTATTATAGATGAAGTATGGTATAATCAGTCCATGCCAGTATTTTTTTAGTCTTGTTGCCCAATCGTATGAAAACTTTTTTAGGTATCCAGAATTGAAGAAGATTAATTGTAAAAGGAATACTTCAAAATAAGTCAAAGGTTGCGCTCCCCGTTCCTGAGGAATATGGCAGGGAATAACTAATGCTATGGCAATGAACTTCTCCCAATCAATCCAATTAATTCTGTTATCTCCTAATGATGCTGTCATAATCAACCTCTCCATTTAGTAGCCTTTTTCTATTTACATCATAATTGGGACTTATCAAGTTCTTTTTCTCTTGATACACTTGGCATTTTATACCCCCTAAATACAAAAGAAGATGAGGTATGTCATCTGTCATGAATGGCCTGTTTGGGGAATCTTTGATTTGCTGAATGATTTGCGGATGGTTTTCCTGATACAGTTTTGAACACCAAATCCAGAATGGTATATCGTATTCATTTTGCAGAATGCTCTTCGAGTATTCTCCTTTTGGCATTCTTCCTAGTTTATGTCCTCCATCATAGCATCCTTCTCCATGATCTGGCATATATATGACAACAGCATCTTTGTCTTCAAAGCGTTTGATGATTTGGTCTACAACATAGTCATTATAAAGCGTTGCATTGTCATAGTCAGCAACAAAAGATTTTTCCTTTTCATTGATATCTTGTCGATCCTGATAGTCCTTTACTTTAAACTTCTTCCATTTTTCAGGACTACGTTTGTAAAAGTCGATATGCTGGCCTATCAAGTGGAAAATAGTCAGATTATGCTCTTTCTTGAATATTTTCAAAGAATCGTAAAACTCCAATAGTGTTTCATCATAACGCGGTGCCTTGTCATTCCTACAATCAAATGCAAGGGATGATATGTCATTATTGTTTAAGAAAAGACCTCCGCTTAAGTCAAACACATCTCTATGATTATCATTTACATATTGACTTGTAATGAAAGTAACATGATATCCTGCTTTCTTAAAAAGAACAGGAAAGAGGAGTGATTGCCCCCAAGGCTTGGGTTCGTCAATACTCTTCAATGAGAAGATGTTTTTGAATACAGTGCTAGTATAATTAGATGTTGTAATAACATTTGTAAAAGGTATTAAAATGCCATTTCCGGTGTCAACAGTTCTTTGTACTTCTAAAGGTGTTGTCGCTTTGGAATATCCATATAATTGTGAATGAGATTTAATATAACTTTCTCCAATAATAAATACTATTTCTGGTGATGTGTTCGAACATGAATCTATTTGTATATTCTGTTGTACTTCTGCAAGTTTACCTAACTCTTTTCTTTCCAAATTTCTTAACTTTAGTCCAAATAGTAAGTTGTGAAATGGCGTGTTTAGGGCTTGATAACTGACATAATTGTCAATTTCGAATATTGTCTCAGCATTGAGAAGTTTAATAAATGAGATTCTAAAGGGTAAACTAAGATAAATACTTGAAATAACAAGAAGGGCAACAACAGACTTAAGAATAGTTATAAAACGAGTATGAAAGATAAAAGAAGTCAATAGATTCTTTTTCCTGCGAATTAAGAAATGTAGGATAATAATTATTAATATTATACCCATGGGTAATATGATGGTTTCAGACTGTATGTATTGGACAAAATACTCATGAGCCTCTCTTCTGTTTGTATCTAATATGAGATTTAGAATTTCGGGATTGAAATGTGTGTAATGAGTAATTAAACAGTATATATCTATAATCGCTAAAAAATAGAAAGGAATTGCAATCAGTATAGTTGGCCATTTCTTGACTTTAGAAGGAAACAGTTGCAAGAAAAGACAAATTATATAAACATCAAATATCCATGTAAAGAAACTAATTCTTAATAGTTTCGTATGAAAAACAATTGTAGGGAAAATAGCTGTTGTAAAGCCAGCTAAATAAAAAGATGAAAAAACGAGTAAATTGTCAAGAATAGGTTTAATTAATAAATCACTTAGCTTGGTGGCAAATGATATGAATTTATTTAGAATGAAAATCATAGGGCTTCCTTTGAACTTAATTTCTATGAATAGTTATGTTATTTGTTATTTTGACACCAAACAAATAATGAGCTAAGAAAGGACTTAATCTAAGAGCGTTACTAATAAGTAATGTAATTGAGATGACCATTAAACTTATCGTAATGGACACGAACAATTCAATAACGGGGCTATTACAACTATTTAAAAACTCTTTTAGGTATACCATGTTTCGAGGTAAAAAGAAATAGTGAAGTAAATAAATATCAAGTGTTCTTTTACCAACATATTGTAAAGACTTACCCAATATTGAATCATGGGTGAAATGATTTGCGTTAATCTTAAAGAAACTGAATATTACGATGATACCCAAAAAACCTCGTAAAAGAAAGATATAAAAATTGCATGTATATAGGTTATAATCGGTAAGTATGGGGAATAAGAAAAAGAGTGTTACAATTATTCCTATATAATATTGATTATTAATAAAAGAAATGAAATGATTATAAAAGCGTTTGAAAAATGTGCCAAAAACGAAAAAACAATAGTATTTGAAGTTTATAAATCCAATTGCAGATAATGAGAGTTCCAATATACTAGAATTGTGCAAAAGGCCAGTCCCATGATGATTATTATCATACCAAAAACTATAAAATGAAATGGTGAGGGCAATAAGAGCTATTAAAAATGAACTTGCTTTGTTGAAAAAAACTGATAATAGCGTAGAAGTAATATACAATAGAAAATATTCAAAAAGAGTGATAGTAAACCAATATCCCGACTTATAGCTTCCTAATGACTTTAGTTCAAATGAATCGAATATATATATAAATAGAAAAAGGAATACACATGTGGGTATTATTTGTACGAGAAATTTTTTTGTTACAAAAGACCTAATAGTTAAATAATCCCATTCTCTTTCCATTTTATAGAATAAGAATCCGCTAATAAAGAAAAACAATGGCATTCTAAACGAACAAAAGAATTCATTGAAAGCAATGCTGTTATTGTTTAGGCCAAAAAAAACAACATGAGATAGTACAACAAGAATCATTGTAAACCCTCTCATCGCATCAAGATATTCAATTCTTTGATTCATTTTCTATTTTTTTGTAAGTTTTTGCAAAAATACTTTTTTTCTTTGGATTATCCAAATAAATAATGAAAAAACAATGATTTTCGAATGTTTTGAGCGAAATATGTTTTTATTTTTGACTCGAAAAAGTATTATTATGGAGTTATGGGAAAAATCGCACCGCCCTGATTTTACGACTCTTACCGATGGTACCAAGGAAGTGATCGCTCACGAGGATGACGGTTTGGTGATTCCTTATAGTCAGCCGCAGGCTTTGGCAAATGCCATACTACGTTTTTATGAAGACCACGCGCTTTACGAACAATGTGGAAATCGAGCTCATGCTTTGGTGGCTCAGCGCTTTAATGCTCAACGCGTTTCCGATGCAGTCGGGCAGATATATAGGGAAGTGATTAACAAAAAAAATGGCTAAACGGTTTTTGTTCACATGAATGAATTTTAATAAAATATCTGCCATACTGCCACCAATGCACTAAAATCCCTTTAAATAAATGATTTTTGTGGTGGTGGTAGATAGGTTGGAGATGGGAGATAAACCGGGAAAATGTGCGTTTTTAAGCAAAATAACGCCTAAAAAAGTTGTATTTTCGGGATAAATTTTGTAACTTTGCCCCATAAAATGGGCGATGATACTCTCGTTCGGCAAATGAAATCAATAGACTACATGATGGAAACAGACAAAGAAATTAAAGCGCTGAGTGAAAAGTTTGACTTCTCGGAAGTTCCGGGCTGGTATGTACTGTGCTTCAATGGTGGTTGTCCGCTGCATGGGGAGTGTTTGCGTTATCTGGCTGGGGCAAACGTGCCGGAAAGCATGGACACTGCCAAATGTGTGCTGCCGCATAGGGGTAGGGACGGGCAGTGCCGGTGGTTTGACAAGACTACGGTGGTGACTATGGCTTCGGGCTTCAGCCATCTTTACGACAAAGTGCTGAAGGCCGACTATACCGGTATGCGTAAAGCTATTACTGCTTACCTGCACGGAGCCAAGCAATATTATCAGTATATGCGTGGTGAAAGACCGTTGACGCCAGAGCAGCAGCTGAAGATTCGGCAGATTGTCAGCTCGTATGGCTACGATTGGGAGGTCCCCTTCGATCGTTTCTATGAGTCCTATCGCTTTGGAACACCTCCCGTTGAATCGGGAGAATAACGGACAGCTGGTCGTTTTCCTACTTAGAAAACACCGTTTTCAGTAATGGAAAACGCTGTTTTCCCAAAGAGAAACAATTATTACCCTAAAAGACAAACAACAGAAAAGAATATCTCAATGAAAGTAACACTTGTACTTAGAAACAAAAAGAATGCG
Organism: Prevotella sp.; assembly: GCA_015060485.1. Taxonomy (GTDB): domain Bacteria; phylum Bacteroidota; class Bacteroidia; order Bacteroidales; family Bacteroidaceae; genus Prevotella. Next base: position 76,947 of record SUYI01000005.1, read on the forward strand.
CTGAAACTGTCGACCAAGAGTATGGAGAGTTTCATTGAACGCATCAAGACTGACACCAAGAACGGTGCTGTGGCCCGCCGTCGCCAGCAGCTCAGCTATGACAAATACATCGAAGGCTACGACAGCCAGTATCCCTCGCACGTGGTCTATCCGTCGGCGGAGTTTAAGAAGGACGACAACGACAACCTCTGCATAAAGCACTTCAACGGAGTGGTGGCGCTGACGGTAGACGGGCTGGACGAACAGGAGATTGAGGCTGTGAAGCGGGCTGCGCAAATTCTGCACTACACCCTTGCCGCCTTTGTCGGTCCTTCCGGCCACGAGGTGATTATTCTCGTCAGGATTGCAAAAGCTGATAGCGTTACTCCGAAAGTACCGAATGATACTCCGGAAGTATCAAAAGATACTTTTGAAGTAAATGAAGAAGAGGCTGATGCGCTCTGCCTGGAAGGCCACCATCTGGCTGTTGCCGTCTATCAGGGCATCATGCCGAAGCCCATCAGTAAAGAGCCGATATCCGTGAAGAGCCATTTCCACATGCCATTGGACCCTGCGCCATACTACAATCCCAAGGCTGTGGCGCTGCCGGTAAGTGGTAAACCCATGCCCGTCGATCCGTCGTTGGCCATGGATTGTGGTGACGGTTCTGATGCTCACAGTTACTTGACGACGACGGATCAGCAGAACAGTCCCCATGATCCAATGGATAAGACGTCGCAGGAAGTCAGCCGGAATGCCCAGCGGCTGATGGATTTCCTGAATGCGCACTACCAGTTCCGCTATAACACCATCATGGGCTATACGGAGTATAAGGACAACAGCTACCAATATATGGATTGGACTCCCGTGGACGACCGTACGCTGAAAGGCATGACGATGAAGGTGCGCCTGGGGGGCATCGATGCCCGCGACAACGACGTGCGCCGTTATGTGCAGTCGAACATGATTCGCCTCTACAACCCCATTGGCGACTATTTGTGGGACCAGTATAACAAATGGGATGGCAAGGACCATATCCGTAAGCTGGCCCGCACGGTGCCCACGAATAACCCCTATTGGGAAGACTGGTTTTATACGTGGTTTCTGGGTATGGTGCGCCAGTGGCAGGTATCGAGTCTTGCTAAATATGGCAATCAGGCCGTGCCGTTGCTCATCTCGGAACAGGGCTGGAACAAGACGACTTTCTGCGAACAGCTGCTGCCGCCGGAACTGCGTTTTGGCTATACGGGAAACCTCCAGATGGGGGATAAACGACAGGTGCTGCAACAGATGGCGCAGATGCTGCTTATCAACCTCGACGAGTTCAATCAAATCTCGCCGCAGACCCAGCAGGGCTTCCTCAAAAACATCATCACGCTGTCGTCTGTCAAAATCAAACGCCCCTATGGACGCCACGTTGAGGATTTCCCTCGTCGCGCTTCGTTCATTGCCACCACTAATCAGGCTGATGTGCTGGCCGATCCCTCTGGCAGCCGTCGTTTTCTGGGTGTCGAACTCACTGGTCCCATCAATGTGAGTACTCCTCCCAACTACGAACAGCTCTATGCCCAGGCCATGCGTGCGCTCCATCAGCACGAGCCCTACTACTTTGGACCTGAGGCTACGCAGCAGATTATCGAATCGAACCGCAGATTTAGTGTCCGCTCTGCCGCAGAACTGTTCTTCCTCGACTATTTTGAGCCCGTCAACAGCGAGGCTGACGGCAAATGGATGACTGCTTCGGCTATCTTGGCCTACCTGAAGGACGAAGTGGGTATCTCGTTGTTGAAGCCCGTTAGTGTTGTGACTTTCGGACGGAAACTGTCTGGTATTAAGGGACTTACAAAACGTGAGACCAAAAGCAGTTCCGAGTATTTGGTCAAACAGAAAGCTCACTAAGGTGGGAGATGGTTGGAGATGAATACTGAATCTCCAATCTTCTTACCCCCCTTTGTTTAAAGGCATTTTGCTGCATTGGTGGCAGTATGGCAGATGATTCTTAAAAATTCAAATTCTCTAATTAGTACGAGTTCATATGTCTATGACAAAATTTGTGGGAATTAATATTAGCTATTGCGAGGATTAATTGTAGCAATTGAGGAAATTAATTGCCCAAAAGTTTGGTTTTGTTTCCCAAAAATCATTCAATACCTTAAAGAAATCAAGAAAACTTAGCCATTTTTAGAAAAAAAACGAAAATGGCTGATTTTTGGGGTTTCATATTAATTATGCATTAATTTCACGTAATCTTTGCTCAATTCTCTCAGTCCATCTGATGTCCAGGCCGTTTGTTTTGGCATAATCCGGAAAATAGGATATGGTAGATTTTACTTGATGGATGATGCCTTCTGCATCTTTGATATCGTTTCTTTGTGCCAGACGGAGTAGATCTTCGTCTTTAAAACCATCATTTTTCCCTCCAATGGTTAAACTGTGGTGGTTTACGTACGCTGGTGCGTCTAATTCTATGGTAAAGGTGAGATCGTATGCAGGTGTGATGTGCCATATACCGTCGTCATGCATCATAAAAGAGAAATTCTTCGTGTGGTCATCCACATTGCCAGCAAGTATGTTGAAAACCGTCCGGCGATATTGCTCTTTAATCTCGTTGGCAGGCAAGCGCAATTTGCGACAAACGGTGAATAAATCCTCATAGGAGTCTGCAAGTGGGTTCATGGCTGCCAGTGTTTGTATATGCACTTTCTTTCCTTGCTCTCTGTCAAAGCGTTGCGTTAGGAAATGTTGCAGTCCGTCGATTTCAATGAGACGAGAAGGCATCATATTAATTCCTGCGGCAATAGCCATGTCGTAATAGATTTTTTCGACAAGTGTATAAGGGGAATCTTTCTTCTCGTTGAATTTTAGGATGTAATGCGTATATTCTTCAGAAAGATTGGCTTGGCCTGAACGTACCTCTCCTGTTTTATTGTTGATGGCTATGATGGCCTTGGGACGCATACCGCCTGCAGAAGTGCCAATTCTGTATAGACTCTCAATGTGCAATGGGTAGTCGGGTGACAGACGCATTTCTTGTCGTTCGTTGAAAATCTCTCCTGCTAATTGATAAAGTGATTCCAAATCAATGGCAAAGTCATGATCTTTTTCGTATGCAGGCTCAAATTCCAATGCCCCCATGCTTCTCTTTCCGATATATGCTAATCGGTCGACTGGAGTCAGATGATGCATCGGGATGTGATGCATTTCAGCCCATCTACTGAAAATAGTATCACCCCAACGGTCGGGTAATGAGTCTGCAATGAACTCAGGCAGACCACTAAACATTTTGTCTGTGTTTCCTATGTGGTTGAAACCGCGTTGGCTTATAGGACTGTAAACGGATGCTGTCAATGGTGCAATGTCAAGCCCTTTTGAAAGAAAGTCCTGACTATAGGTGAAGTAGGCCCTTCTTTTTTCTTTGTACCAATAGAGGCGTCCTACTTCCTGCTCCCAAATCATCACTCTGAGTACATTATTTTCCATTTCTGATGCGTTTGGGTTTGTTCTTATTCATCAACTCTATCATTTCTGGAGTTGGGGGCAATTCGGGGAGCAGTTTTTCTATTTCTTCTAAAAAACTAATGGCACGAAGCATGGCGATGAAACTGCCCATAGTGATATTATAGGCTCTGCCACTTTCGAATGTCTTCACCGTGAAAAGACTGATTCCTGCCTTCTCAGATACCTCCTTTTGAGTCATTCGGCAGGCCAGCCGATACTCCTTAAATCTATTCCCCAGCTCCATAATCAGTTCGGAGTTGGACTTGCCATATAATTCTTCTTCGTATATCATGCTGCAAAGATAGATAATTCTTTCTTTATCTCCAAATTTTTATGCTAAAAGTTGATATTTCAGCCTAATTTCTTCCAATAATCCTCAATGCTTTTGCCAGATGATGACTCGCTGGGATTGGAGCCATATATAGTTTATGATGAAATCAGGTTAATCCTAATTTCCATTTAATCCTATCTTTCCGTTGGTTGTATTTAGTCATCATACATCCTACATCAGCCTTCTTAAAGTTCGTGGGTAAGCGAACTTTAGATATCTACCTCCTTCACTATTTCTTCCTTCCAGAGTTCCTGTTGCCACATGCCACCCCGTTGCTGGCTACCATTCCGTCTATACTCTTACCCCTCGTTATCTTGAAGGCCGCCATCCTGGTTGGAGTCTATGTGCTCAAGAAAAAAGTCAGCCATTTTTAGAAAAAAAGACGAAAATGGCTGATTTTTTTGGAGAATAAAAGAGAAATATGTACCTTTGCGACATAGAATCAACAATAATATGGCATATCAGAGTATCATAGGCAGAAATGAAGAGATTAAGCAACTGGAAAAGTTGCTGAAATCCCCCAAGTCGGAATTTGTAGCTATTTATGGGCGCAGGCGTGTCGGTAAGTCCTATCTTGTGGAAGAAGTGTATAAGGACAAGATTGTATTCCGTGCTGTTGGAGCCTACATCAAGGATAAAGAAGAACGGACCTACAAGCAGATTCAACTTGACCATTTCTATGAGAGTTTGCTTGATTGTGGAGTCTCTGAGGATACGCCATGCCCCAGCAACTGGCGTGAGGCTTTCCGTCTGCTACGGAAATACTTGGAGGGCTTGCGTACCAAACGTTGCGTTGTGTTCCTCGATGAACTGCCTTGGCTTGCCGGATCGCAATCGTCGGAGATGATAACCGAACTCGGATACTTTTGGAATTCCTGGGCCGACCGTCAGCGCAATATAGTGTTGGTGGTATGTGGCTCAGCCACCAGTTGGATGCTTGACAATGTTATCCGTGACTATGGTGGTCTGCACGGACGGCTTACAGTAACAATCCGACTTCTGCCTTTTACGCTGAGGGAGTGTGAACTATATTTCAAGAAGCACGGTTTCCGCCTCTCCCGATATGAGATCGCTGTGGCCTATATGGCTTTCGGCGGGATACCTTATTATCTTGACAGAATTGACAACGAGAAGAACCTGTCGGAGAATATCGATGACTTTTTCTTCCGCGACAAGAAGATTGACCAAGAGTTTAAGGATGTCTATACCGGTCTTTATTCTACCTCGGAACGATATGTGGATGTAGTCAAGGCGTTGGGCACCAAATTCTATGGCATGACACGTCAGGAGTTGGCCGAGGCCGTAGGGATAGAACTTGGCGGAACGTTCAGCAAGATTCTCGACAATCTTCACGAATCAGGAATCACTCGCGAATATCCCCGCTACGGAAAGGAACGCGTAGAAACCGTCTATCAGTTGAAGGACTTCTTTTCTTTTTTCTATCTCCATTTCATCTATGGGAGGGGAACGGAGGCAGGCAACTGGCGCAGCATACAGCGTACGCCGACATTTTATGCTTGGGCTGGCAATACCTTCGAGATGCTCTGTATTGAACACCTGCCCCAGATGAAGGATAAACTGCGCATTGCCACCATCAACCGCAACTATTGTTGGCGAGGGATGGCTCCCAATGGTACTGCGGCGCAGATAGACCTCGTGCTGGAATGGAAAGGCGAACGGACAGACTACCTCTGTGAGATGAAGTTCGGCGAGCATGAATTTACCATCAGCAAGCAATATGAAAAAGAACTTGAGAACAAGATAGAAGCCTTCCTCCACAGCAAACAGCACACTAAGACTCACTCGATACAGCTTGTAATGATAACTACGAACGGAGTTACAGAGAATGAACATGCGAAGGATGTAAACCAGCAGATTTTGTTGGATGACTTGTTCTGATGCAAGTTATAGTCATCTGTTTTATCTCCCCAATCACTAAATGTGCAGAGTTTTGGAAACATAATGAGCAAGCGAATCGGTTATATTGATGCCATCAAACAGTTGCGTTTACCACTTATTGTACTGATAACCTTCGCCCATAGTTATAGTGGCGTGAGGATGGGGTACACACTGTGGGGCGATGGTTGGGACACTTACGAGGTGCTGAAAATCGTGGTGAGCCAGACGTTGTGCAAGGTAGCCATGCCCGCATTCTTCGTCATGTCCGGCTATTTGTTTTTTGCCAACGTGACCGAATGGAACGCAAAAACGTATTTGGGCAAACTGCGACGGAGGGTAAAGACGCTGCTGATACCCTATATCGTCTGGAACCTGCTGATGGCTATCAAATTACGAACGTTCAGTCTGAACATCTTCTGGGCGTTTTGGCCGGAAGCCGGAAAACAGATAGACTGCCTGGGACATGAACAACTGATGACAGCTCCGGCCAACATGCCATTATGGTTCCTGCGCGACCTGATGGTCGTGGCTCTGCTGACACCTATTATATATATAGGTATAAGGAAAATGGGTGCTTGGCTGTTGGTCATCATCACTCCGCTCTACCTTTCCGGAGTCTGCGCCTTCATCCCAGGACTCTCTGCCTACGCCATCTATTTCTTTATCTTGGGCGCTTTTTTAGGAGTCCGGAAAATGAACATCATCGATACTTGCATGAAGTACGAAAAGCCCAGTTACTTCATGGCAACCATCTTTGGCCTTGCAATGATTTGTACTTTCCGCACTCCCGTCTTTTCTTCCCTGATGCTCTGCTTCCGTTTAGTAGGCGTGGCGGCTGTGTTCTGCTTGGCTAACAGACTGCTATCGTGTACAAACAAGCGCATCCCCCAAGTGGTATGCGATGCTTCGTATTTCGTCTACTTGGCTCACTACGTGTTCTTCTTCGCCTTTATCGACAGCGCTTTCTTCAGCCTCTTCGGTTCCTCAACCCCCAGCATGTGCATCCACTACCTGGCCTGCCCACTCCTCAAGGCCGCCATCCTGGTTGGAGTCTATGTGCTATATCGTTTAATCGTCTCAGCCCTTAGGCTCAGTTAAATGAAGATTATCGCCCAAAAGTTTGGTTTTGTTTCCAAAAATCACTATATTTGCAGAGTTTTAGAAATAAAATGATGTAGTATGGACTTTTTGACCTTTCGAGAACGGATGTATCCGATGGGGTGTTTTAACATCAACCAGGTGCTGTTATGGGAGAAGGATTTCGACCGTAACAACCTGACACGCTGGTGCCGAAAGGGATTGCTGGTCAAGCTTCGTAACCAGTATTATGCCTTTCCCGAATATCGCCAAGTGCCAGATTTCTCACGTTATGTAGCCAATCGGATGTACACACCGTCATACATCAGTTTGCATAGTGCATTGTCCTTTTATGGCATGATACCAGAGGAGGTTGTCCAGCTGACGAGTGTGACGACACTAAAGACGGCTAAGTTTGAGAACTCTTTCGGAACCTTCCATTATCAGAATGTGAAGACTCCACTTTTCTTCGGATACGAGATTAAAACGATGCAAAATGGGCGAGGGCTGATGTTCGCCACTCCAGAGAAAGCATTACTGGACTTGTTGTATCTGAATCCGTACTACAAAACAGAACAGGATATGGAAGAACTCCGCTTGGATGAAGATTTCATGCAAAGTGAATTCAATATGGATCGTTTGGGTGATTTTCTCTCTAGAATTGGTAACAAGGCCCTCGAGAAAAGAGTTAAGTGTTTACTAAAGGTTTATGAGCTATGATAGACTTAGAATATATCCGCAGTTTCTTCCCTTCTGCAATAGCTAAGGAAAGTCGTTTCGACCGTTATATTTTGAAGGAGTACTTGCAGTTAATGATATTGGATCATCTGGCTTCGACGCCCTATATTAATAAGGTGTCTTTTATTGGAGGTACCAATCTAAGATTGATCCAAGGTATTGACCGCTTCTCAGAAGATTTGGACTTCGATTGCAAGGATTTGTCAGAAGAAGAGTTTATGGCGATGACCGATAGTGTTGTCAATTATTTGCAGCAAAACAATATCAATGTGGAAACTCGAGACAAGGCAAATCCCAAGTTAACGGCATTTCGTCGGAATCTTTATTTCCCACAGATGTTGTTTGATCTTAGATTGACAGGTCATAAAGAAGAGCGTCTTTTGCTGAAGATTGAGGCTCAAGATCAAGTCGTATCTTATCAGCCTGTAGTGGCGACGGTTAATCGAATGGGACTTTTCTTCAACATTCAAGTGCCTCCAATGGATGTGCTTTGCGCCATGAAGTTTGCAGCGATTCTGGCTCGTCAGAAGGGACGTGATTTTTACGATACCATTTTCTTATTGTCAAAGACCAAGCCAAATCTGGATTTTCTAAAAGCAAGAGTTGGAATAGGTTCGATAGATGATTTAAAATTTGCCATAGCAGACAGAATGCAGGAAATCGATTTGAATCAGAAAAAAAGAGATTTTTCTCATTTGCTCTTCAATGAGTCCAACGCAGATAGGATTCTTTCGTTTGATAGTGTTGTGTTAGAAATGGAATGAGTAAGCGAATCGGTTATATTGATGCCATGCGGGGATTTACGATGATACTCGTCGTTTACTCCCATATCTGTGGTTTCTGTCTGGGCGATCGTAACATCGCGTTCAACGATGTACTATTTTTGTTCCGCTTACCCTGTTTCTTCTTTATCAGCGGTTGGCTATTCCAAGGAACCTGGGGTAGAATGGGGCAGGGGACTGTTGGATCTATCATCAAACACAAGTTCAGGGTACAAATAGTTCCCACGTTAATCTTCTTATTCTTCCTTTCCCCACCGCCAGCCTATTTCCACCAGTTCGGAGCTTTCAAAGGCGGCTATTGGTTTACGTTTGCACTATTTTATTTCTTTGTAATCTATATGCTGATGTCCTTACCTTTCCGTCATCGACAGGGTAGGAGGTCAGACATCGTCATGCTGTTGCTGACATTAGCCATTTCCATGTCCGCCTATTGGTATGACATCAACTACCATCGACTGACGCTGACCTGTTCTGAATCTCCCGTTTTTCAATATGTAACAGCCCTTTTGGGCTTCCTGAGTTATGTCGTTTGGCGTTATTACCTGTTTTTCTTCTTGGGAACCCTGGCCCGAAAGTATTTCTCGCATTTTTTAAAGATTGCGAGTAATGTAAAACTAATGGCTATTGTCGTTATTTGCTTCTTCGCTATCTCACAAATTCCTCGTAGCGATATCTTTCTCCGCGAATATTTCAAATTCTCTATCGGCGGCATTCTGGGCATGACCATGATCTTCGCCCTCTTCCGTTATCTTTATAAATCTAGATTCTTCTCACCTCTCACCTCTTACCTCTCACCTCTAGTATTTGTGGGTACCCGAACCTTAGACATCTACCTCCTTCACTATTTCTTCCTTCCGGAATTCCTGCGGCCTCATGCAACCCAACTGCTGACAACAATACCTCCCCAGTTATTACCCATAGTCGTTCTTTTGGTAGCATTGTTAGTGGTAGTCCTCTGCTTGGTCACTAGCAATCTTCTTCGCCTCAGTCCCTTCCTGGCTCGTTACCTTTTCTGGGCGATGTAGAGTGGTATTTAATTGTTTTATTTAAGATTTTACCAAAATAATTTGTCTAATTCAGATAATCATATTATCTTTGCAGTTGAAACCTAAGACAGCAAGATATGAAAATAGATTCATCACCAGTTCCAATAAGTAAACTGATAAAGGAGTTCCGTACACTAATATTGTATGGAATTATTGGAAGTGCTTCTGCGGCACTGGACTTTTTACTGTATACTTTTTTTGTGAATGTTCTGTCATGGCACTACATTGTTTCAAATTGTATTAGTGTGCTTGCAGGCATTAGTACCAGTTTTTCTTTAAATCGTACATATAATTTTAAAGTAAAAGATCAGATAACAAAAAGGTTTTCGATTTTTTTATGTGTAGGCCTTTGTGGTATGCTTTTTAGCAATCTTATTTTGTATTTGTGCATAGATTATTTGCAAATGAATAAGATTTTTTCTAAACTTCTCTCTATAGTTTTGGTTGTATTCTTCCAATTTCTTGTAAATAAATATATAACATTCAAACCTACAAAAAAATCTAATGAGTAGTTTGTATATTGTAATGCCTGCTTATAATGAGGAGGCAAATATTGAGAAAACTGTTTCAGAATGGCATCCTGTTGCTGTTAAGGTGAATGAAATCATTAATTGTAAGTTGGTGATAGCCAATGATGGTAGTAAGGATAATACGCATGCAAAACTTTTAGAGTTGAAAAATCAGTATCCTCTTTTGGAACCTCTCGATAAAAGTAACTCAGGACATGGTGCAACAGTTCTTTTTTTGTATCGATATGCTATAGAACATGGAGCAGATTATATTTTTCAAACAGATAGTGATGGACAGACAAACCCTGATGAGTTTTGGCAATTCTTTGAAAATCGAGATAAATATGACTTCCAAATAGGAAATAGAAATCATCGGGAAGATGGCGCATCAAGAGTTTTTGTAACAAAAACACTGCGTATAGTTGTTTGGCTCATGTTCCATGAATGGGTTATAGATGCAAATACGCCTTTTCGCCTCATGGCGGTTAATAGATTGAAACCGATTCTTGAAGTAATTCCTCAAGATTTTTTCCTTTGCAATGTTGCTATTTCTGCTATTGCTGTTAAATGGCACGAACGCTGTAAATGGTATCCAATAACTTTTAAACCACGTCAAGGTGGGATAAACTCTATTAATATGAAGCGTATTTTTAAAATTGGAATGAAGGCCATAGGTGATTTTAGGCTAATCAATAATAATCTGAAATGATGAGATTGAGGACGTTTTTTCCTTATTTGTTGTTATTCGTAGCTTGCTTGGCTTTCGTTTCCATCTTTTCGTGGACCACTTCACCAATATACGGAGGTCAATTTGAAGGAATAGACTCCGCTGTTTATAAATTGGTGGGAAAGTCTTGGGCTGAAGGGCTTCTCCCTTATGTGGACATTTGGGACCAAAAGGGCCCTTTAATTCATGCTGTTGATGCTTTAGGGTATAAATGTTTTGGGGCAGATATTGGCATTTTCTTTATTCAAATTGTTTCCTTATATATTACGGCAATATTTTCTTTTAAATCATTAAAGTTATCTTATGCACAACTCCCGTCATTATTACTGACATTTTTTTTAGTTTTGTCGCTTTCAATTAATTATGATGGCGGAAATCTTGTGGAAGAGTACCTGTTGCCTTTTATTTCTATTTCTTATTATTTCTTACTAAAATATACTATAAGCACAAATCCGAAATATTCACATTTGCTATACTTTTGTTTTTTTGTAGGTTTTTCTTTAGCGTTTAGTCTTTTTACCAGATTGACAAATGCATTGGGGGTATGTGCAAGTGAGTTTGTTATTTGTGTAGCTCTTTTATACCTCAAGAGTTATAAAATACTTATTTCCGGGATATTATCTACGCTTTTAGGTTTTATGATTATAGCGATACCTGTTATTTCCTATTTTTATGGCAATAGTGCTTTAAGTGAAATGTGGTATGGGACTTTCGGATATAATTTGGAATATGCAGCAACCATGAACAGTAATGGAGACTCTGCCTATTATTTTATAACAAGTTATTTGAATTGTTTTGTGTTAATAATAATAGCGTTATTGTTGTTTTATAAAAGAAAAGTATTTGAAGGCGTATTGTGGATGATGACCGCTTTATTACCTTTAGTATGGTTTATAAAAGGGGCTGCTTTTTCACATTACGGAATGATAGTTTTTCAATATTTATGTATTTCTTTCGTATTGTTGAATTATTATTTCAAAAACTGTAACAATAACAATCTGTTGATGAAAGCATCTGTAGGCATTATCGTCGTTTTTGTAACTTTTGGAGTTTGCGTGAGAGCATATTATTCAAAGAATGTGTTTATTAACTCAGACAATCAGAAGCCTGAATCATATATAGAGAGAGTATGCAAGAAATATCATATAAATAAGAATTCTGTGATTCTATATAATTATCCAGGACCAGAATACATAGAAAATAGTATTAAGCCAGGAATGAGATTCTTTTATCTTCATGATTTCTTAATGAGTCATGGCTCGTCTATTGAACCAAAGATGTTGAAGTCTTTTGCTGAGTCGAAAATAGATTGGGTAATCGCTAAGGAAGGTGTGAATAATAAAAGAATGAAGGAGTATATTGATAAGTATTACTCTGTAGTAGAGAATGAGGCTAATGTGATAGTATATAAACTAAATAAATAGTGGTCATGTACGATTATATTATAGTAGGTTCAGGATTATTTGGTTGTACTTTTGCTTATATGGCAAAACAAATGGGCAAAAAGTGTATTATCATTGAGAAACGCTCACATTTAGGTGGAAATACATATTGCAAAGATGTGAATGGTATTCATGTACATCAATATGGGGCTCATATTTTTCATACATCAAACAAAAAAGTGTGGGATTTTGTTAATTCCTTCGTAGAGTTCAATCGCTATACGAACTCACCGATTGCTAATTACAAAGGTCAATTGTATAATCTGCCGTTCAATATGAACACCTTCTACCAAATGTGGGGTGTTAAAACACCGGAAGAAGCACAGCGTATTATTTCAGAGCAACGGACTGAAGCAGAATATGCGATGAAAATAGCAGGTGTTGAATTACCTCGTAACCTTGAGGAACAGGCTCTTTTGCTAATAGGTCGGGATATTTATGACAAATTGATTAAAGAGTATACAGAGAAACAATGGGGTCGAAAATGTACAGAATTGCCAGCTTTTATTATCAGACGTTTACCAGTAAGATTTGTGTATGATAATAATTATTTCAATGATAAGTATCAAGGAATTCCTATAGGTGGATACAATCAATTGATTAATGGACTTATAGATGGGGTGGAAGCGATAACAGACACAGATTTCTTTGCAGATCGTAGTTATTGGGAACGAAATGCGAATCAGATAGTATATACAGGAAAACTTGATGAATATTTTGAGTATGATTTGGGCAAACTTAACTATCGCACAGTCCGTTTTGAACATGAGATGCTTGGCGTACCTAATTTTCAGGGAAATGCGGTCGTTAATTACACATCTGCAGACGTACCATGGACAAGAATCATTGAACATAAACATTTTGAATTATTTGGTGATGAAGTGAGCCGTATTCCTCATACTGTAATATCTCGTGAATATTCATCAGAATGGAAAGATGGAATGGAACCATATTATCCTATTAACGATGATACGAATAACAGTCTGGCAGAACAATATCGGAAAAAAGCCCTCCAAGAGCAGAATGTATTATTTGGAGGCCGCCTTGCGGAATATAAATATTATGATATGGCTCCAGTTATAGAGAAAACTCTTCAACTTGAAATATGAGTTGATATGGGGGACTTTATTTTTTTTTGTGTTTTTATATTAGAATTCAGTAAAAAAAGAGTATCTTTGCACTATCAATGGCATAGAGTATTGAGTTAAAATAATGAAAGATGTTTCAATTTAAGGAATTAAAGAAGAACCTGAATAAAAATACATCAGGACTGACCTCATTGAAAATGGCGTTAGTCGGTGATACTGCCACCCAATTCTTAGCTACTGCCATTCGAGGCATGGGTGTAGAACGTGGCTACGACATTGATCTCTTCGAGGCCGAGTACAATCAGGTGGAACGCCAATTCATGGATCCTACCAGCGATATGTACCAGTTTGATGCAGAATTCATTGTGGTGTTCCAGAGTACCCATAAACTGGGTGAGCATCATAGTATCTTGTCACAAGAACAGCAGCCCCTGCTTGCTGAGGAACGTCTACAGTTTGTCACTAGCATCTGCACCAATCCCGCTCTAACTGGTAAGAAGGTTGTCTATTTTAACTATCCAGAGATTGAGGATACAGTGTTTGGCAGTTATGCCAACAAAGTGGAAAGCAGTTTCACCTTTCAGGTGCGCAAACTGAATTACGAACTGATGCGACTCTCACAGCAGTTTCCGAATCTGTTCATTTGTGATATTGCCGGCCTGCAGAACAAGTTGGGACGCAACATCATGTTTGCGGCCAACATCTATACCAGTACTGAAATGGTGCTGAGCATGGATGCATTGCCGTATGTGGCTAGCCGTGTGATGGACATAGTGTCTGCTTTGAAAGGACAATTCAAGAAATGCCTCATCTTAGACCTTGACAACACCATTTGGGGTGGTGTGATAGGTGATGATGGATTGGAAGGCATTCAACTAGGGCACGGACTGGGCATTGGCAAGGCTTTTACCGAGTTCCAGATGTGGGTGAAGAAGCTTAAGCAGCGGGGCATCATCATATGTGTGGCATCCAAGAACAACGCAGAAACCGCCAAGGAGCCCTTTGAGAAACATCCGGACATGGTGCTCAAACTGGAAGACATAGCCGTGTTCCAAGCCAACTGGGAAACCAAGGTGGATAATATCCGCACCATCCAGCAAATTTTGAACATCGGCTTTGACAGCATGGTGTTCCTGGATGACAACCCGTTTGAGCGTAATATGGTGCGTGACAACATTCCCGGCATCATCGTTCCTGAGCTGCCCGAAGACCCAGCAGAGTACTTGGAGTATCTGTACTCGCTAAATCTCTTTGAGACGGCCAGTTACAGTAATCTGGATAAAGACCGTACCAAGCAGTATCAGGTGGAGGCACAACGTGTGTCTCTGAGCAAGTCCTTCACCAATGAGGCTGACTTTTTGAAATCCCTCAGTATGGTATCTGTGGTGAGCGGCTTCACTAAGTTCAACATCCCCCGTGTAGCGCAGCTCAGCCAGCGCAGCAACCAGTTCAACCTGCGTACCGTCCGCTATACCGATGCCGATATTGAGGCACTGGCCAATGACCCTAGTGTGATTGACCTGAGTTTCACTTTGGAGGATAAGTTTGGTGACAACGGCTTGATAGCTGTAGTTATCATGAAACCTATCAATAAGGATACCCTCTTTGTGGACACTTGGTTCATGAGTTGCCGCGTGCTGAAACGCGGGATGGAGAACTTTACCCTGAACACCATGGTGGAGAAAGCCAAATCTACTGGTTATAAGAAGATAATTGGTGAGTATCTGCCAACATCTAAGAACAAGATGGTTGAAAATCACTATATATGCCTTGGCTTTACAAAGATAGAAAACTCTGCAACGGCTCAATTTGAAATAAATATAGTTACTTATCAGCCCCGAGAATGTTATATTGAAACAAAAACGATATGAATTACAAGATAAATCATATAGGATATTTGACAGGCAGTATACCTGAAACAGCCAAAGCTTTTGAAGTTCTTGGATATATTGCTGGCGCAACCATTCATGACGATAATCAGCAGACAAGAATCTGTTTTCTTCACAAAGAGGGTGAGACCAATATAGAATTAGTTGAACCCTATGAGGAGAACAAGACGATGCAGAAGATGCTTGCTAAAAGAGGAGTAACTCCTTATCATGTATGTTACGAAGTAGAAAATATTGATGCAGAATATGATAGGATGATTGTAAATAATTGGACTGCGCTGTTTAAGCCGGTACAAGCTCCTGCATTCGGTCATCGTAAAATTTGTTACTTTTGGAATCGCGAAATAGGTTTTATAGAATTAGTAAACAAATATTAATTATAAGGAATTATGGAAAGAAAAGAGATTTTTGAGAAGTTGAATGAGATCTTCATTGACGTTTTAGACTTAGATGAGTGTGAGTTGACTGATGAGAGTTCTGCAAACGACATTGAAGAATGGGACTCTTTGAGCCATATTCAACTGATTGTAGCTATTGAGAAAGCGTTTAAGATAAAATTCACCTCTTTAGAGATTATGAGGTGGAAGAATGTCGGTGAGATGGTGGACTCTATCTCAGAGAAGATAATGTAGCAAGATGGTTGTAAACTCCTTTAATTTTCTGCTGTTCTTTGTAGTGGTCTTTGTCATCTACTACATACCTGTCATCAGAAACAATCCGAAACTCCAGAATACTTGGATATTCTTAGCGAGTTATTTCTTCTATGGCTTTGCAGACTGGAAGATGATTCCTCTTTTGTTAGGGGCAACAATCGTGTTCTATGGAATCGGAATCTGGCTGAAAGCAGAAATGGATAAGGGACATGCCAAGAATGCCTCCCATATTACAACACTGGGGGCTGTTTTGGGTGTGGGTATCCTTTTGTACTTTAAGTATTTAAATTTTTTTGCGGAGTCGTTTGCTGTATTTATAAATGCCATAGGTCTTAAAGTTTCATGGACAACACTGAACATAGTACTACCTATAGGAGTTAGCTTTTTTACGTTTAAGCTCATCAGTTATGTTATTGAGGTTCATCGTGAACATATCCAGCCAAGCAGAGACTTTATAGAATTTGGCACATACGTTGCTTTTTTCCCTACGATTCTTTCTGGCCCCATCGACAGGCCTAATGTCTTTATTCCACAGATAGCTGTCAGCCGTGTCTTTAATTATGAGTTGGCTGTCGATGGATGCAGGCAGATCCTTTGGGGTATGTTTACAAAAATGTGTATTGCTGACAATTTAGCATCAATAACAGATAGTGTCTGGGCCAATATTGACCAATTCTCCTCATCAACCCTCCTTTGGGTAGTCATCTTGTATCCGATTCAGATGTATGCAGATTTTGATGGCTATTCTAATATGGCTATTGGTGTTGGTAAGGTGTTAGGGATTAATATCACTCGCAATTTCAACCATCCTTTTCTGGCTCGTAATATAGCTGAGTATTGGAGAAATTGGCATATTTCCTTGACAGGTTGGCTTACTGATTATGTTTTCTCGCCATTGAGTATCGCTTTTAGGAATTGGGGGAATCTTGGTATTATTTTAGCAATTGTCATTAACTTCCTTCTCATCGGCTTGTGGCATGGATCTAATTGGACCTTTGCCTTGTTTGGACTTTATCATGGATTGCTCTATATCCCTCTAATCCTTTCAGGTTCATTTGGGAAAAAGAAGAAATTGAAATCAGGGAAATATGGCCTTCCTCAAGGACGTGATGTGTTAAAAATGTTGATGACATTTATTCTGGTCTCTTTAGGATTAATTATATTTAAGTCTTCATCCGTCAGTGATGCATCAAGCTATATCTATCGTCTGTTTGATACAACCGTATTTGACCTTTCTAAAGGTTATTCAGAACTTTTCAGTTTAGGCATACATATATACGTTCTATTATTTGTCTTACTATTGATAATCACTGAGTGGACGTGCAGGAAACATCAGTATAATCTTGAAATAACGAGTGGCACCATCCTTTCTAAGAGCAAATTTCTGAGATGGGCATTGTATATTTCCCTGCTTGTTGTAACATTTCTCTGTAAAGGAGTTGAAGCAAAGTTTATATATTTCCAGTTTTAATATCATTCAATGAAAAAATTTTTTCTAAATATTATTGCAGTATCAGTCCTTGTTATGCTGGTTTTCTTTCTGCTGCTTATATGCTTGCCCATGGATAAGGAGGATTTTCTGTACGAATATAACAAGAAAGTTGAACTCATCAAAGATACGCCAAGTCCCCGCTTGATACTAATGGGGGCAAGTACGCTTGCGTTTGGTATAGACTCGAAACAGATATCAGATTCTTTAGGAATAAACGTCATCAATATGGGGTTGCATGCAGGAATAGGTGCCCGCTATTATTTAGATGATTACTTGCAATTTATCAGGAAAGATGACATTGTTTTAATAAGTCCATCCTATTATGCTGATTTCCTTCATAGTGGCAATGGGCTTCAAGAAACTATGCCAGATTTAATGGTTGCAACGAACTGGCGGAATGTCGGCAAATTGAATTATGAACAAATATGGCAGCTCATAAAAGGCACTCCATTTTATTGTTTGAGGTGTTTAATGAAATTGCGCAGGCCACCTGAGAAAAAATTTGATCCCTCACAGGAATATACAGAATTCCGCTATCTTGCAAGTGGTTTTAATGAGTATGGCGATGAAATGAGCCATTGGGTCATTCCACCTTATCGTGTTAATCCCCCTAAGGAACCCAAGGAAGTTGTCAAAAACGACGAAAAGGTAGACGAATCATTTATTGTCTATTTGAAAAAGTCCATTGAGTGCTATCGCAACAAGGGCGCGATAGTATTGATAATGCCAGAATTAAGCTCTCATGACAATTATGTGGAATATGATCCCATTCGAATAGAGCAGTTAATGAAGAAATATGGATTATGTTTCTTTACTAGTCCAAAGAATTTGGAATTTCACGATTCGTGCAGTTATATAAAATGGGGAGCTTCCCATTTTAATCGTGAAGGCGTGACTCAAGCCTCAGACAGGATCGTTGCATTGTTGCAATCTCAAAAATCCCTGAAACGTATATTTAAGAGCAGTAAATAGACAAGTTCAAAGAAATCAGATATCCTCATGGTCAATTGTAATAAGTTTCTGCGGTGGGGCATAACGTTTCGCGATTTGTTTCTAAAACCAATACAAGGAAACCTGTGTCTTTTTGTTTGCTTTTATTTTACGGGATTAGTATTATTTATACTGCCTGTAGTCATGCATCATGATACATTGTTGAAAACCAGTTTTTTTACTTGGGTATTTGATATTTATATCATTTGTCTGTTTTTACAGCTTTTTCCCAATAAAATAAAGAAATGGATAAGTATACTGATTGCTGTTCTATTCTATGTCCTTGCCATTGTCGATGTTTTTTGTTATAAAACGCATGAAACAAAATTCAATCCAGAGATCCTAAATCTCATTTTGGACACCAACAACAGAGAAGCGAATGAGTATTTGGCACAATATATTCACCCAGGATTACTTCTTACACCCATAGGCATTATACTTATTATCATCATCTTACATATATTGATGGGCAGATATAAAAAGTATTTGATTTCAAAATTATCTCAACTACGTTTGTGGAGTATTTTAAAATCAATAACAGTTCTTCTTGTCATTGTAAGCATTGTGCTTAGTTTGCCCTCCAGGTTTGAATTCGTCAAGATCCTTGGTGCAGAATCAAAATCAGATATAGGCGAGCATATAAGTCTCCAAGTGTTGAACACCCCATGTAATAATTTATTATTTGGAATGAAGCTTAGGGAATTGGATAAACAAGAGTTGGTTTTACTTTTGGAGGCACAAAAACAAGTAAAAGTAGATTCCTGTTCTTTTGATTCTCCTGAGATAGTATTCATCATAGGAGAAAGCTATATCAAATCACATTCACAGCTATACGGATACTCCAAAGAGACAACACCTTTACAAAAACAAAGGACTACTGATGTGGGGAATGGACTCCTAATACCTTTTACGGATGTTGTCACGATGTCTAATTATACCAGTCATGTTTTTAAGAATGCATTTTCACTAAGGAGTGTAGATGATAGCAAAATTGGTAAAGCATCTATCTTTCCTGTACTATTTAAAAAGGCAGGATATCATGTGTCATTCATCTCAAGTCAGTTTTTTAATAATTCAGAGAATGATGTATTCGATTTAAGTGGTGGCTTGTTCTTGAATAATGCGTATTTGTCATCATTGGCATTTGACTGTAGAAATAATAAGGAGCCACGTTATGATGAAACACTTTTGGATTATTACGATTCATTGAAAGTATTCAAAAAAGAGCATAATCTGACCATTTTCCATTTGATAGGCCAACACATCGACTTTTACAAACGAAGTCCAGAGAAATGGAAGAAGTTCCAAGTAAAGGATTATCAAGACCGTCAAGACATCAATGAACAGGAGAAAGCATTTGTTGCAGACTATGATAACGCCACACTCTATAACGATTACGTTGTTGATCAAATCATCAAGCGTTTTGAACACAAGGATGCCATTGTTATCTATATGCCAGACCACGGAGAAGGATGTTATGATGATGGGCACAGATTAGGAAGAATGCCAAAAGGGGAATACTCGAAGAACATTCTGCATAATGAGTACGATATTCCTTTCTGGATTTGGTGCTCAAAACAGTATCAAGAGAATCATCCGCAAATTTGTCAGCAAATCAAAGATGCCCCAAACAGGCCATTCATGACAGATGACATACCTCATCTTCTTTTGTATCTAGGGGGTATAAAATGCCAAGAGTATCAAGAGAAAAAGAACTTGATAAGTCTCAATTATGATGTAAATAGAAAAAGGCTACTTAATGCGGAAGTGGATTACGATAGTATCATTAGTAGATAATAGTAAACACATTAGAAAAACATGATTAAATACTATCCAATGCCTCAAAGAAATTCTTGGCATATGTTTCTTTATCAAAGAACTTAGAGCGTTCAAGTGATGCTGCGGCCATTTGCTTACGTTGCTTAGGATGTTCATAAAGGTCAAGAATTGCTGTAGCGAGTTTATTGACAAAGTGTTCATTGGTATCAAGAATGATGGCATTCTCCTTTGTTACTTCTTCTGGAATACCACCTCTGCAAGTTGTGATGATGGGTAATCCCATTGCCTGAGCTTCCAGAACGGTAGTAGGGAAAGGATCATCCCAAACGGAGGGAATAACTGCAACATCAGCCATACTGAGATAATTGGGAATTTCGTTATAGGGAATAAATCCTGTAAAGATAATTCGGTCTTTCAAAGGTGTTGCTTTGTTTTTCAGCTCTTTCATAAACTTATCATCATTAGTTGCATTACCAAAGAAAGAACTACCAATAACCATCAATTTTATATGGGGCTTCTCTTTTAGTAAATCAATAGCTTCAAGCAGTTCCATAATACCTTTTTCACGATTCACACGGCCACTATAGACTAGCAAGAAATCGTCATTGTTTAACTCGTTTCTTATTGTTTGATTTTTTTTAGAAAAAGCGTTCAAGTCAATACCATTGTATACTGTTTTAGTTTTTGAATCTTGGGGATTTATAGCTTGTACTTTAGATTTGATAAAATTTGAAACAGTTAGGATTCTATAGGCAGCTTCGTATATTTCTTCATATTTAGGCGCTTTTGATTCCAATTTCTCGTTATGCAGATGATAGACTAATTTTGCATTTGTGAAATCTTTTAGTTTTAAAGCGTATGCAGGACGGTTTTCCAAGACAATGACATCATACTGCTGATGACAAATGTCCTTAATGGCTTCATGTAGAAAATACTCTATAGAGTAGTGGTAGTATTCTTCCTTATGAAGTAAATGATAAATATTCTTCTTTACCTTTGCCCACCATCCATTAATCTTAATATATTTGTAGTGGTTTACCCCAGATTGTAGTGCAGGGTGCTTCTTAATATCAGGATGATATACACTATATACCGTGATGTCGTGTAAATGATGCTGGTTATTGTACTCCAAATAAAAATCGATAAGATTTTCCACTGCCCCACCTAGAACAGCAGGAACAGGTAGAATACCGGATGTCAAAATTGCTATTTTCATAGGGCTTACCAGTCTAAGAGTTCTTTACCGTTTTCAAAATGGAAGAAGTCTACAATCTTTGAGAAACTATTTTTAGTAAATTGTTGATCTTTTGATTCCAGGAAACAGAGAGGAACCTCACCAATGAACGAGGCCCAACGAGAATAGCTACTGATAGGCCCAATAATGCAGTCGCAAACACTCAATGTATAAAGGTCGAGGATGGCACATGATGGCTCCTTCTCGAATCGTCGACATTTACATCCCTCAAAAATGCTTAGCGAAAAGTCTTCATTGCTGCTAATAAAGAAACTCACATCTCGGTCTTTGAATAGATCTTGAATACGAAGCATGAACTGATGATAATCTTCCAATTCATAGAAGAATCGCCCGTTATTCCAAGTTGCATAGTCACCGCGCCTGATATGAACACCCACCACCAAATCACTCACTTGTTTCAGTTCAGCAATCATGTTTTCGGCTTTAAGCATTATTTCCTCTTTCGGACGGAATATTTTTTGGAGTTTGGGAAGTGTTGTTTTCAAATAACGAATGTCAGTACGAGTAGACCAACCCTTAGTAAAACCAAGGAAATTAAAAACTTTATCCCAACTCTTACTATGAGTTACTATCCATGTTAAATGCTTATACCAACCCCATCCTCTGGGTAGTCTCAAAAACCATGGATGCCATAGAGGAAAATGAATGAATGGAGCATGAAGCAAATGTGGGAAGTCTTCTATGGTCCAGTCATAGAAAAGAATCACCATGTCTTTGTGCTCTGCAATACATTGGGATACACTGGTAACATAAGTCCACAATCTATTACAAGTTTGCCCTGGAGCATCACAAATAACTCTCATCTAATACATTTTTCTGCAAAGATACAGTTATTTTTTTTAAAATGCAAGTTGTTTCCACTTTTTTTGATTTTTATTTTGTATATAAAAAAAAACTTACTAACTTTGTAGCAAATAATAGTAGAAAATGACAGAATTACAAATAAAAGAGAGAATACAATGGCTTGACTGGATGAAAGTGTTGGCTATTTTATCAATTATTTGGGGACATTTTTTTTCTAAAGGCCATATATATTTATATGTATTTAGCGTACAGGTATTTTGTTTTATTTCGGGCTTTTTGTATAAGCGTGCTGCAGATTGGCGAACATGTGTTCAAAAGTGTTTTTGGCAGTTACTAGTACCTACGCTTATCATGAGTGTCTTGATGCATTTGGAGGCTTTCTTTCGTTGTGTGGCATTGGGGACAAATTATGATGTATCGTGGCCTTGGTTTTTCAAGTGGCTTCTGCTAGGCCATCGATGGTGCATGGGACCATGTTGGTATTTTTATACATTGATGGTTATGAGGCTTATAATGCAGGCTCTTCCAGAAAAAAAATGGGCATATGTTTCACTTTTCATTCTTCTTTCTGCAGGCGCAATATATCTCCATTATATTGGTTTTGAAGTAAGTAACGCCAATGTGAACGTGGTGGTATGTATGCCTTTTTTCCTAATTGGAGTATTTATGAAACCAGCAAAATCGGTATTAAACAAAATGAACAGCTATCGGATGGGAATACCTTTGTTTGTTGTTGCCTTAAGCTTAATTATTGTATGTGGAAAACTTAATGGTTATGTCTGGATGTATAAAAATGGCTATGGCAATAACTATTTCCTTTATCTTGTTGGTGGAATGGCAGGTTCTTTGTTCCTATATGTAGTATCACAGTGGATGAGTCATTTGCCATATCGTCAGATGGTTTTATCGCTTTCAAAGGGTTCAATATTAATAATAGGTTTACATATAATTATCGTTCGCAGACTAATGGAACTTCCCGATCGTATGTGGGGGGAAGACCTGTTGCTTTCAGCTCTTATATTAATCTGTTTTTTACCAATAATACGTATCGCAGAATTATTCTTCCCAATTTTATTAGGTCGTAATAAATAATTGAAAATGGAATTGATTCCTCCGCGTCGCTTCGAATATATTGATTTTTGTAAGGTGTTTGCTATGTTTTTAGTAACATGGGCTCATTGTGCACAACAGCTAAATGGAAATCCCTTTCCTGTATTGTTGATAAGTAAAGATTCCTTTATTTCCTTCAATATGGCAGTCTTTATGGTATCGAGTGGATTTGTCATGAACATATCTAAAATGCGTGAGACTCCTTTTGTAGAGTTTTTCTTTTCGAAAGTGATACGCTTGCTGGTTCCAATGACGGCTTGGTTTTTGATATTATCTGCGATAACATATCCCAAGCATATTGATTATTGGTCGGCATATTGGTATCTGTCTTCTTTGTTCGTTTGTTTGATGACAATTAAAATTATGGCTTATTTTTTATCTTCTCAACTCGGCTTATGCTTGTTTTCAATATTATTTCTCTCATTGGTTCCTTTTCAGTGTTTTGAAAAGATTTGCTATATGATACCTTTTCTATGGGTTGGTTATGGTCTTCGTTACTCAATAAACCGTATAAATATATATGTGGCGTGTCTTTTTTCATTGTTGTATGTCATCTTATATTATTTTTGGGATGTTCGGTATTCTATTTATTTATCACCTTTTCATATTTGTGAAGTTAATATAAACTCATTGTTCTCTTGGGTTTATAGATTTTTAATTGGTACAGTTGGCAGCATTGCTATATTATCATGGATTCGTATAGGTATTGAACTACACAATTTTCGGTGGATGAAATACATAGTCAAATACGGAAAATATACGCTTGTTTTTTACACGATGTCTTTTGTTTTGAATGCTTTGTTGTCTAAAGTTATGTGGCGAGTTGGGTATATTACTTCTATGGGACTATTAGACGTTGTTTCATGTGCTATTTCTCTTCTTATGATGTTCATAATGTATTATTCCCAAAGGATAATAGAAAAGAATAAGTTCTTGTCTATATTTACAGGTGTTCCATATTAACTTGATCGCATTAACTAAAGAGGTTTTCGTGTGGCTACAAGGTCATATGAAAACCTCTTTAGTTTAAATGTTGAGCTGGCGGTCTATCTGAGCCTTATATAGTTGGGGATTCTTTAAATGCACTTCGTCCACGAAGCAGGAGTCTGCCAAAAAACTAATTTGATTCAAATAATGGTTTAGTTTATTGGCATAACCGTGTTGAGCAAACTCTTGGCGGTTGAAATGGCTAATGCTATCTCTCCAATGCTCTGCGACAAATGTCGGAATAATCTCAAAGCTGAAATTGTATTCCTTACTAAGTGACTCAATCTTAGACAGGTATTCTTTGCATATAGGAGAAAGAAATGTATAGTTTCTTTTCTCCTGTTTTATATTTGGTGCCCATCCTGTTGTTTGAACAAATGGTATATGACATATCCAATATTTGGGTATCTTTTGTATTTGTTTGATAACAGTATTCGTCATGAGTGGTCTATATTCATCATAGTAGAAAGGCTTCAAGAAGTAGTGATAAGTATATACCTGATCAAGGTTATCCCAGAAACTGAAAGGGGTATATACAAGGAAAACGCTATCAGGGCGGTTCCCGGCATTAATATAATTATTTAGAAGTATATATTGTCCGATCATGCCAATAGCCTGATTGCAGCATAGTGTATAGGCACTATCAGGATCTTCTTCTTTGCAATTGTAGAACTGGTTTGCTGTGCTGTCTCCCATAATGAGTTTCTTGTAGGAAGTTTTCTTTCTGCTCTTTTCTATGGCGCGATATATTTCATTTCCATAGATGCTCTCCTTGTATTTGTCGTCTTTGAGGAGCCATGCGGTTTTTACACTATAGTAGATGGCTATAGGTGAAATAAATAGCAGGTTTATTAGTATGAATCTGATAACACTTTTCATATCTCAGAATTGAAAATATATAAAGGACTGACTTGATCCTGCAAAATTGATAATAATGCAGATGAGGATATAATAAACAAGCCATCTGGCAAGTCTATGTCTGAAGAATTTGTTTTGTGGAAAATCCAGCGCATGTTGTTTATCTCTTTGAAACCATTCAACTAATAGCAAAAGGAGACTGGCAAATAGCCATTTCTTTCCATCAACAAGTCCTTCGAGGAATGGATGGGTGAATATCGATGTGACAAAGCCGTAAGCCTGGGACATACTTTCTGCACGGAATATTATCCATCCAAATACGGCAAATGTAAAGGTGAGTAATAATTGTATGGCTTCCTTGATATTGGGGAAAAGTCTTCCGTACGCAATGATAGTTTTGTATTTTGTGTTTATTCCAATTATATTGTATATGGCTAATAAGGTTGCGTGGAAAAGACCCCAGCAAACGAATGTCCAGTTTGCTCCGTGCCATAGGCCACTAATACCCCATACAATGAAAACATTACGTATGAATATGGCTTTACTACATCGGCTTCCACCTAAAGGGAAATAAATATAATCCCGGAACCAGGTTGTTAATGAGATATGCCATCTTCTCCAGAACTCAGGAATGCTTCTAGAGAAATAGGGATAGTTGAAATTTCTCATGAGATTAAAACCGAACAGTTTGGCACATCCGATGGCGATATCTGAGTAACCAGAGAAGTCACAGTAAATCTGGAATGTGAATAGAATGCCCAATAGAACCAACATCACTCCGGGAAGTCCCTCATAACCATTCCAATATAAATTGACAATCTCGGCACAGTTATCTGCGATTACTAGTTTTTTGAAAAATCCCCAAAGCATTTGACGTGCTCCGTCCACTGCTTCTGGATAATTAAGACAGCGCTTCTTTTGAAATTGTGGTAATAGGTTCGTTGCCCTTTCTATAGGGCCAGCAACCAATTGGGGGAAGAAACTAATAAAGGCAAAAAACTCAATGATATCTTTTGTGGCTTTTAATTTTTTCTGATAGACATCAATAGTATAGCTAAGTGCCTGAAAAGTATAGAAACTGATACCAACGGGTAATATGACATTGATAGTGCCCCAGTCCAGTTTGTAGCCAATTATATCAAAAAGTGCTTGTATGTTTTCAATGAAAAAATTGTAATACTTGAAAATCCCCAATATTAATAAATTCAGAACAATATTTAAGGTGCTGATTAGTTGTTGTATCTTTCGACTTCTTTCAAACTTTTCAATATAAAAGCCGCTGCAAAAACTGCAAAGAGATGTCAGAGCAATAAGAAAAAGAAATCTCCAGTCCCACCATCCATAAAAGATGTAACTGATAACAACTAAAAAGATATTCTGCCATCGGCGATAGGCTGAAATAAGCCAATAAAGGATAAATACTATTGGCAGGAATATAAGGAAGTCTATCGAGTTGAATAGCATGTGTTTCTATTTCTTCATAAGTTTAAATATGACTTTAATGCAAATAGTGAGTATACGACGCTTCTTGTTATCCTCACAAATGTCTAACAGCCGATAAGCCGTTGTTTTGTCGAGTTTGGCAATTGTCGCAAAGTCTTGATAGACACCATCAGGCAGCAATTGGTGGAGGTATTCGTTGATTTCCTTTCTGTTCTTTTCTCGTTGTTGCTCTGACAGTCCTCCCTCTTCTCTACGGCAGATGATATCAGGGATGAATTGAACTCGCTTGTTTTCCTTGACTATTTTCTCTGTGAAAAAAATCCAATCTGATACGAGCCTGTAGTTTTCGTCGTATGGCGAATTGTCAAACAACTCTCTTTTGATAAATGTACTTTGGTGGTCTAAAGTCGACATAAAAAAGTGAATCATGGTTGTTCGGGGAGGCTGGACAGAGGCATGGCCTTGTTGCTTTTCCGTATTGAAGTGGTAGTCTTTTCCGATGATAAAGTCTGTATCATATTGATAGTTTGCCACTTTCTCCAAGATATCAGAGGCATAAAAACAATCTCCAGAGTTCATGAAGTTCAGATAATCACCCGTCGCTTTTGCGATACCTTTATTCATGGCATTGTATATACCTCTGTCGGGTTCTGAAACCCAATAGTCAATGTAGGCATCATACTCTTTAAGAACTTCTACACTGCCATCTGTAGAGCCACCATCAATAACTATATATTCGAAGTCACGATAAGTTTGGTGGATTACACTTTCAATGGTCTTTCTAAGCCCTTCTTTGTTATTGTAGTTAATTGTAATAATAGAATACTTCATTGCTTTCTAATGTTTTTAATCCGGTAGAGACAATCTTTAGCACCTTTTGCAAATAACATGGTTGCTGAAAGGTCAATAATGAGGAATATAATCATACCAATGGCACTATAGGCTATCCAATTCCCAATGGTACGATATGGACTAAAAGGAATATAATGTGTTATACATAGTGAAGAGCCAATAGCAAAAGCTGAAATGGCATAATTTCTTATAATATTCTGCCAATAGGTGCGTATAGATTCCTTGAAACCAGCTGTAAAAAGATAGTAAGGTTTCCATATCACAACAATGGGGATTAGGCTGGCAAGTTTGCCCAGTAATATACCAATAATGCCCCATTTGAGTCCGCAAATGACAGTGCCCCCAACATTAATGATGAGTTCTGCCCAGGCAGACCATACATCGGCATAGAGGCCATGCGCATAGTTGAAAGCATCTACAGAATTGCGGGAATTAGTGATATAAATATAGATAACCAATAGAATGAGGATACGGTTATCCATGATATATTCGCTTCCTAACCAATGAGAGATGAATGGTTCCAAAAAGGCGTATAGTGAGAACGTGAGTGTGGCGGCTATAGTGTGTTGTATAGTAGTATATTCCCAAAAAACCTTCAACATACGTTCTTTATCTCCTTCTGCAACTAAATTTCCCACACTAGCTCCTACACTACCTGTGACTGCAGAGAAGATGGAAATCAGTTTTGAAACGATAATCATATAGTTGCCATAGTATGCAACCATTTTTAATGACACAAATAAGAAGATGAATAGTTCATCACTCTTTACCAATACAAAATCCTTTATTTTATGAATAAAGACCTGTTTGGTTTTTGTAATTATTTCCGGGTATTGTTTAAGAAGTTGTTTCCCCTGTTTTTTGTCAACATGGAGCCATGGATATTCTTTGTTAATTTTCCAATTGAGAATGATACATCCTATGATACCAAATATAAACTCGATAGCAACCCATAAGTATAAATTCTTGTAGTGATATGCTAGATATATCTGAAGTCCCAACTTTACTAGATTGGCTGATTGGTAATAGATGGCTACCAGATAGTTCTTTTGGTCAGCTGAAAGGAGAACTTGCCGATAGTTAATAAAGTAGCCTATGAGTGATGATCCGAGGAAAGAGTAGAAAGCGAAATAAATGATACCTAATCCTAATCCTGCATTTGAGAAGATGAGTGGGAAGAATAGGCTGACAATAACAGCTGCAACAAAGATAATACTACCAATCCAGTTGTATAAATAACCTAATAGTGAGAGAATATCTTGAATCTCTTTTCTGTTATTAGTCTGAAGTGGCTTAAAAAGGAAGTAACCAATACATGCAGAAATACCTAACTCAGAAAGGTTAAGATAGCCAAGTATATTGCTGAGAGTCCCGGTTAATCCAATGAACTCTGCTCCCAGATTATCAAGAAATATTTTACGGGAAAAAAAAGTCAGAAAGAGTGTAAGGAAATAAAAAAATAAGTTTACTTCCGCATTCAGCAAGCTTTTATGGACTCTTTCTCCCATGGGTTATTTGTCGTGAGTAGTATGGATGAAGTCCGTGTTTCTGCGACTTATTTTCGGGATATTTAGTACCATCTTCCATACTAGTGCAGGAACTGATAATATCTTACCAAATACAGTTTGGCTACGAAGTTGTTTAGGTATTGCTAAATAAAGAGAGATGCAGATGGCTAAAAACAGACACCACCACTTGATATACCATGAGAGTGATAATAGAAGTGAGAATATTGTCATGAATATGCACACTACGAAAGCACCCACCACCAACATGGAGCGAGGAATCAGTGCTTGTTGGATAGTCTTGTTGATGTAATCGATATTACCTGTCCTAATGGCATAGGGCAGATGGGGTAATTGCATGAAAAGACTTTGAATCTGGGCGGTCATCCAACGAAGGCGCTGTTTTTGGAAATTGTCTTTGTTGGATACTTTCTCATCAAAAACATGAATATCAGGTTCATACTTGATAAAAACCTTCTGAAGCAAAAGATGTGCTTCCAATTCTTTATCTTCTCCCACTGAAGATAAATTATAAACATTTTCTTTAAATAATTGATAATCGAAACACATGCCGGAACCAATCAAGGCCGCTGAAAGGCCAATACGGTTATGGGCCTTACGGAAAATAGTGTTATTAATCTCTTCGCTGACACCATCCAATACGGCGACATCGTTATTGCTGTTTTTTGCACACCGGTGGCACTGGATGGCTTTGTAACCCTTGGCACATTCTGTGTTTAGCTGTTCCAAGAAATGGGGCTCCACGACATTGTCGGCATCCAAAATTACGATAAAATCGTAATCTTCCTTTATCTGATCCATCGCATACTGCATGGCTTTGGCTTTGCTACTCTTTTCAAATACGGGTTGGAGTAGGGTAATAGGGAGCTCGCTCAACTTTTGGTTAGTCTCAGGCTGCATGTGGTCGGAAATGACAGCCACATGGAAACTGTTATAGGGATAATACTGTGCTAAGAATTTCTGAACCGAATTGACGATGACCCGGTCTTCGTTATAGGCGGGATAAAGAATCAGGTAGGAAAAGAAATCCTTTTTCCGCATTGCTAATACCTGTCCTGTTAGGTATCTTGTTAGTTTGGAAGCTCGCTTTTTCCATAATATTGAGACCATAGCAAAAAAGAGAACATATACTACAGATGCAGCCATGAACAACCAAAGCGTGATATCGATGATATGAATGAGCTTCCAAATCATAGTACGACTTATTTTTGTAGGTCAATTTTCTTGAGAATCATCCTGCCTAAAGAGAATTTGTTAAGAACTGAACTCAGCAAAACTATGGGAACCAGGAAGAAGGTACGGTCCCACTTCTCATCGACCAAGTAATTAGGTGTGGCAATAGCAAAAATGAGTACCACAATAGCAAATAATGCCCACCATTTAAGTGCTGCTGACATATAAATGAAGGGGACAACAACGCACATGACAATAATAATTAACATGAGAATCATTCGCGGAATAAGCATCCATTGCAAAAGCTTGTCTAATAGATAGTAATGACGATTCATAATTGCCATAGGAATAAAGCGGGCATTTCGGATGAAAGTTTTGACTTGTTCCCATATCCAATTGCGGTGCTGGCGATTAAAATCATCTGCTTCACGTGACTTCTCACCATAGACGAAAATGTTGTCAAAATAATCTATATAGATATGCTGGCGGGTTAACGCTGCTTCCAACTCTTTATCGGCCCAATATGGTTTTGCATATTGTAAGTACTCTTTCAACCAATTGAATTCGAAAGCGTTACCAGAACTTTGCATAGATGTCGGAAGACCTACGCTGATATGGCCACGGCGGAAGATGGAGTTGTTAATCTCTTCAAAGACTGCACTCAGGCGAGCGGTTACCGTATCACGGTTTAGCGACAATTTGTGTGTCTGAATGGCCTTGGTTCCTGCGGACTCATAAGCATCATTAATTTGTGTCAGAAAGTCAGTCTCTACCACATCGCCTGCTTCTAAAATGATGGCAACATCGTAAATCTTAAACTGGGGCAGGTTGTTAATGGCTAATTGAAGGGATTTGATACGAGAACTCTTTTCGAAATTGGGTGTCAGCAGGGTAATGGGTTGCTGAGCCAAATGGAATAAGGTCATCTCATCCTCTTGATCAGCAATAACTGTCACGTCAAATTGACGCATGGGATAGGATTGTCCCAAGATGGAGTTTATCGTCATCATGACACTTTTCCCATTATGATGGGTAGGAATCAAGATGATAAAACGATTCATGGTTCTCGCTTTGGGCGTTTCGCTATGTCTAGCAAAGAGAGAGGTAACAGCAAATATACCCAAATACAAAACAGTCAGAGAAATCCAAATAAATAGGATCCAATCAATATATGTGAGAATGTTCCAGAGAGTCATAATTAAACAAGTTGACAGTTGAAAGATGACAGTTGACAGTTATAGAAATCTTTAATCCCTCTAAAAGTGGCTTGGGCCAGATCGGGGCGGCGTTGGAGAGTATATTTGATGGCGTCTCGAAGAGCAACGATACCTATCAGGTAGAGATAAGATAGATATTTTTGAGGGCTATTGATATTGCGTTTGGCAAACAATAGCCGGTTTCGAGTCATGTAGTAGGTTCGGAGGGGACTGTTTTGACCGGTGGTTTGGCTTTCCTTGTGAAAGATGGTGCAGGCGGGTTCGTACCAAATGTCGTAACCAGCACGGTGAATCATCATAGACCAATCTAATTCTTCGTAATACAAAAAATAGCACTCAGGCATGAGTCCGGCCTTCTCAATGACTTCCTGTTTGACCATCATAGCTGCGCCGTGAGCATATGGCGTGGGGCGAGCTGTGTCGTATTGGCTATTATCGGCTTCTCCACAGCCAATAGCACGATTGCGCATGGTTATTGAAGAAAGTGAGGTGTAGCCCGCATACTGGATTAGGTTATCGCCCCATGAAAAACGTATCTTTGGACAAACAACACCAATCTTTGGAGAACTTTCCAGTCGATCTATTAATGGCTGAAACATCTTACTTCTTACATCTTCTTTCTTACATCGCAGTAGCGTATCGTTGTTGAGGAAGAAAAGGAATTTGCCTTGGGCAGCTTGGATGCCGAGGTTGTTTCCGCCAGCAAAGCCCAAGTTTTTGGGAGAGCGAATGACTTTAACTTGGGGATAGCGTTGCTCAATTTCTGTGGCTTCGTCTTCTTTGGAAGCATTATCTACCACGATAACCTCTATGGACTCGTCCTCTAAAGGTAATGTGTCTATCAATTCACAGGTATCCTTTAGCCCGTTATAATTGATTGTTATTATCGATAATTCACACTCTCGATGCACGCTTTTTCTCTAACTTCAGTCGTTTCTTTTCTTCTTGTATAGCAAGTTCTTTAGATTCCCACTCTATCCATTCTTTTTCCATATAAGGTAATGCATATACCAAACTAAGTCCACCATAATACAAAACACAATTCGGAAACTGCATCAAAATCTGGTTACCATATCCTCCTAACTGAATGGAAACGAATGCACAACAAAAACCGGCTCCAATCCCTCGCAAAGATGGACTCGTAATTCTGAACAATACAATCCAGCATGCCCCCGCAAACATGAAAAAAGTCGTAATCAAGAAAATGGTAATTCCAATAATACCTGTATGAACCCAAATCCAAACATATTCTGAGTCTGGAGGAATGGCGGATAATTTTCGAAATTTATTGTTAGCAGGTACATTTTGGTATGTGTTGCCAATACCGATACCCCACGGAGCATCTTGTAGATATTTTTTCATAGCTTGCTGGTTAATGGTTCTCACATTTGCAGAAGCGTCTTTCCTATCAAATGCTGTCCTCATTCTACGAATCATTTGATTGCCTTGTCCAATATTTGTGAAAGCAATAAGAATAAAAGCCAAAATGCCAACCAAGGTTATGGGGATAGCTATTTTAAATGATTTAGAAAGGAAAATAAAAACGAAAATCCCAGCAAAGAAACATGCCATAGCCGTTCTGGTCCCAGATGGAAACATGGCCCATAAGCTAATAACTCCTGTAATCCCAAATACTATTCTATATTTAGTGATTTTTGACGTTAATGAAAAAATCAGAAATGCAACAGCTGTTGTTGCCATTCCGACACCAAAAGCAGCTGCATCGCTATATATGGAAAAATATCTAATTAGTGTCCCTCCTTGAAGAATGTGAGTAGTACGATGCGCTTCAATGAATTGACTTTCAGAAGGCGTAAAGCCAAATGTTTTTTGTTTCCATACCCAAAATGCAGCAAAAAGAGATAAAATAGTCCATAGGATTAAGTATTTTATTAAAATTTTAGGAGTACTTATATATATTATATAAACTAAAAAACAATATAATATTTGAAATCCAATTTTTCTTGCACCTGAATACCATTCTGCAAATTGAATGCCAACATCACAGGTATCGTTTATAAGTTGTAAAGTACAAAAACTACACCAAATAATCAACATGAAAAGCATTAAATTAGCGCATCGTTCGAAATGACTATCTTTAACATCTATGATAGCTATGGCTAATAAAATGATCTCTAATATCTCATTATATAGAGACATTGGTATGGGTAAAAAAAGAATTCCTCTTAAAAAGATAATATAATTGACTATACATAGTATCCAAAATACTAACATTCGGTATTTAAATGCTAGATAAATGAACAAAACCAAGGTAGGAATAGAACAGAATAAAGTAAAACCTCCTAATCCCGATGTAGCAAGTTGGTAAAGAGCTAACGAAAACAAGAGAAAGAGTAGCAATACTCTTCCCCCGTTTTCTTGTGCATATGTCTTAAATACGGAGTTAGCCATTACTTGCCGTGTTCATTCTCAGTCGCAGTCAGACCTAGTTGTGAGACACGATAGACAAAGTTGTTGAATTTCGTATATGGTGGCAACTGGCCTACAAATTCTTCAACGGCATAGCGACTGGCTTCTGTGAGATACATAAAGAGTGAATCCTTGTGGCTCTCGTCCAACATCGCCTGTACTTCCTTCAATGCCTTTTGGTCGACATCTTTCCATGTACGGTTAGCGCGAGTAACCATCATATTCACGGTGCCCATATTGAGCAGGGCAGGAGAGATGGAGTTTTCGTTCAAATTAGGATATTCAATGATGGCAATTTCATCGGGCAAAATGTCTGGGCATAAATCCTTAATGTCTTTAGCCAGAATGAAGCGGCTGTCTTCTGCCAAGAAGTCCTCATCGTAAGTCAAACGGCGAACCTGCAAACCAATGGAAATCCAATAGTTCTCCAGTTCTTGGGCTAAATAGCTCTTGCCATTGCCAGAGTCGGTAGATATCAAATTCAGTACATTCTGCTGGCCTTCCTGGAAATGGGGGAGAAGGGCCTTGCTGAGTTGTTTCATGGCCATGTCACCAATGGTCTTGTTGAAACGGCGGTAACGTAGATTGCTTTCTTTGGGGTAACAGCCCATGACAGGAACCTTGGTGATACGCTCAGACCGCATACGGTCACGAAGGGTGCGATCCAACAGCTCGATGATAAAGAACCATAATGCTGTCAACATAAATGTCAACAAGAAAGCGCCCAGCAAAATCATCATACGATTGGTGGGTTGTGCATTCAATGGGAACATGGGGGGATTGAGCACACGAAGGGCTGCAGTGCTCATCTGCAAGTTACGCTGGCGAAGACGAGCTGCATTGAGTGCCTTCAGCATTTCCATATAGTTGCCCTCAATGAAACCTATATGACGAGCTTTACGATCCAACGTGGCACCAATGGGTGCAAAGAATAGGTATTGCTTGTCAAGGCTTTGTTTCATTATGTCAGTAGCTGTCATCTCGGCCTTTGTCTTCTCTAAAAGGAGAAGCTGTTCCAACCAACGACTTAGCATGTCATTAGCTTTAACTCCGGTTTCCGTACTGTAGGTAGAGGCTTCAATATCTTTTGTTAACTCAGTCACACGACCAGTAACTGCCTGTAAATCCCGTTGGGCTTTAGCTAATTCCTCTTGGGACTCTGAGTCGCGACCACCGCCTTCGCTGCTCATGAGACGTAGATTTGAAATACGAGACTGGATACGGGAAATATCTTTAATTTGGTTGGTGAATTCCTGGTTGGCACGAATGACCTGTGCGCGATTTCCTAATTGACGCTCTAACCAATCAAGTAAATGTTTAGCACGTGTATAATTCAATAATTGGTCATTACGGAAATTCTGTTGCTGCGCTTCAAGATTAGCCACCATTTTTGTTTGTTCGCCGTAATTGATAATTTTCTTGGATATGTTATAGCGAATCAAATCATCTTCTGCATTAGATAGTACTTTATATAGACGAGCGACTTCTTTTTCAAAGAATTTAATTACATTACTTGTTTCACCAAAGCGAATCTGCTGGTATTGGCGGGCAAACACCTCGTTGAGAATATCTAACGTATTATACGCTATACCAGCATCGTTGGCTGAATAACCAATATCAATAATATCAGTATTATTTAATTGCATTACTTTAAGTCTTGCTGTAATACTATTGATGCCAAAATACTGATGGTAGTTCAATAAACCAAATAAATAATTACTTTGGTTGGGTTTTTCGTACGCTTTTAAATTGGCATAGGTCTGAGACTCATTATTGTGATTAATGAGTGCTTTCACATCAGCAGGAACCATGGCATTGAGTTGTCGGAAATGCTCGGCAGAAATGTAATTGTTGTCCTTGTTGGGGTTACCATACATCATACAACGACCAAACAGACGTAATGCCACCTCATGGATGGTGTTGTCTGTCGTAATAATCAGAATCAAGTTTTTGATATTCGTTTGGGAATTACCACCAGCAACACCAACACCTCCTTCTAAGTTATATGCGGTAATCATACCGGTATAA
The DNA here is from genome assembly GCA_015060485.1 of Prevotella sp. GTDB lineage: Bacteria > Bacteroidota > Bacteroidia > Bacteroidales > Bacteroidaceae > Prevotella. Next base: position 112,549 of record SUYI01000005.1, read on the forward strand.
ATGGTGGTATTCGTATCGTAGACACGCTCCATGTGGCGAGTTGAAAACCATGCAACAATGAGGGCAATCATGGGTAGAATGACCAAATACCAACGTATTTTATAAAGGAAGCGGACGATGTATCTAAATAAATCCATAATATGCTGTTTAATAAGTTATTTCTTGTTCTTTTTCTCAGCCTTCTTGGCTAACTTGGCAGCCTTTTCCTGAGCCTTCTGCTCGGCTTTCTCCATTTCGGCATATCTCTTCTCCTCAGCCTTAGCAGTCTTGCGAATCTGCTTGTCAATAGCTTTGTTTTCTTTGCGAATCTGTTTTTCCGTCTTTTGGTCACCGCTATCTAAAGTAATTTCTGTAGTGGTGTTAGTCAAAATGGGGGTATGGGATAACAATTCCAAAGTAATTATATCTGTAGTAATATCGGTTTGCATCGATTGATAGGCTTGAACATTACCCATTTCGTGCTGTTTGACCCACGCATAGTCTTCGATGCTCATGTTTCCTTGATGGAAGTCTTCCAAATTCAGTGCACCAGCGCCTTGATAGGCAGCAGCGGCCTCACCAGCAGTCTTTAAAGTGACAAGCGCATTTGTAATTTTAATAAAAAGTGTAGCAATCTGCCTTTTTAATTCATCATAGGCCTGATCTTTGCTGTACATAGCTATATCCGCTTCTAATTTTTTTCGCTTCACAGCTGCTGTCAAGTCCAAAATGTCTTCCAGAGGAACCGCCAAATTGACACCCACATTCCAATAACTTTGCTCGCTGCCTTGGAATTGCTGGAGTACCATGTTGTAGGAACTGGAACTTTGTCCCCACATATCGGTCTTACCATAAGCATAACTGGCATGGCCCGTAACATAGGAAAAGATATGGCGCTTTTGTTTGGCGACTTCCGCTTTTGCCAGTTCCTGAGCCTTTTCCAAAGACAGAATGTTCGGATTTTGCTTGGCATTTTCAAAGAGTACTGCCAAAGGTGGCAGGTGGAAATTCGAAAAATTAATGGTACTTTCCTCACTGGAATCGAAGAAACCAGCGCTGATACCACTGTTGTTATATTGGGCAGAAGCCGCTAAAGGTAAAAAAGTAAAAAGGTAAAAAGGTAAAAACCTCTTTGCACACTTGATTACCATGTTGTTACGAATGATTTTCATATTTTACTTTCTATCTTTTTTCTTATACGTTTTCTTTCTGTTTAAAGGCGGTCAGCGTGCGGAAGATAATCTTCATATCGAGGGCGAAATTGTAAGTCTGGCCATACTTGATGTCCAGCTGCTTGCGCTCCTCGGCACTCATATTTCCGCCCTTGCCGCGCTCTTCGACCTGCCAGAGACCCGTCAAGCCTGCAGGAGCCATGAAGCGGTCGATATTGGCATCGGCAGTGAGCTTCTCGGCCTCGTAGAGTGGGAGAGGACGGTTGCCGACAATCGACATATCGCCTTTGAGGATGTTGAAGAGCTGAGGAAGCTCGTCGATGCTGTATTTGCGGATGAACTGGCCCACCTTCGTGATGCGCGGGTCGTTTTCGATTTTGACAAAGGCATTGTTGATGTCTTCCTCTTTCTTCTTGGTATAGTCGCTTTCTGCCATCACGAAGTCGTCGCCAACGAGCATAATCTCGTCGTCGTCGATCATCATGATAGACTCCATGCCCATATCCATCATGTCTTGCTCGGCCTCTTCGCCCAACGGTGCCGTTACCGTCGTCTTGTGCTCCTCTGACTCTTCCTCATGCTCAGCATACTGGTTGTGATCCTTGCTCAGCTCCTTCAGGCGCTCTTCGGCATCGATGTACATGCTGCGGAACTTCAGGAAGTCGAAGATGGTGTAGTTGGTACCCACACGCTTGGACTTGAAGAGCACCGGTCCCGGGCTCTCCAAACGGATGGCAATAGCCGTAATGATAAAGACGGGCGATAGCAGGATGATGGCCAGGCCGGAGAAGACAATGTCGAACAGACGCTTCCAAACGGGAATCTTGAACTTCAGGATGTGGTACTTTGGTGCCTCGTCGTCGAAAAGGACGTTCTCGCGGTCGGAAATGAACTGGATCTTCTTGTTCAACTCCGTGACAGATGCCTCGGCCACAATGGTGTCGTTGATGCCACACTGCATGTAAATCTTGCGCTCCTCTTCCGACATGTTGCTGGTGATGAGGATGATGTAGACATTGTGACACTTCTTGCGCAGATAGGTGATGGCCGTAATGTCCTCATTACGCACATTCCGCTCGAAAAAGACAATGAAATGCTCATTCGAGACGTGCGGAGTACATATTTGGGCGGCATCCTTATAGGTCGTGGTCATTCGAACCAGCTGACCAGGGATGTACCGAAGACGTTCTTGTGTCTTAGGATTGTTACCTAAGTATACAACACCTATCATATAATATAATAATGTATATTATTTTAATTAGGAAGGATCTTCTTGACACGAATCTTCAGCTCCATCGGGTTAAAGGGCTTGACGATGTAGTCCTCGGCACCGATTTCCAACAAACGGATACGCTCGCTGGTAGAGTCTTCACTGGACAACATAATCACAGGAATGTGGCGGAACAACTCGTTCTGCTTAATCCACTCCAAGAAATCGTCACCACGCATGCCCGGCATACGGATGTCGGAAATGATGAGGTCCGGCGTGTTTCCTGCCTGAAGCCACTTGACTCCCTGGAGTCCGTCAGGAAGCCATTGAACGTCATATTCACTCATCAAATAGATGGAGAGCACCTTAGCGATGGTCTCTTTGTCATCAAGTATTAGTATTTTCTTTTTCATATATGAAATAAAGCTTTAGTCAATAGAAATATAACACTTTTCGATGCAAAGGTAAAAAAAAATTTTAAATTGTAGTCAATAAATGATAAAAAAATGATGAAAAAGTGCAAAAATCTTGGTTTTTAAAAGTATTTTAGGGAAATTTGTAGAGCAAAACGTATTATTATTAGTATAACTATTCAGATTATGGCAAACAGATATCTATTAGGATTCGATGTCGGTAGCTCATCAGTGAAGGCATCATTAGTCAACGCCGACAGTGGCAAGTGTGTGGCAACAGCTTTCTTCCCCGAGAAGGAGGCTCCGATTACGGCCGTGAAGGCCGGATGGGCTGAGCAGGACCCGCAGATGTGGTGGGACAATGCCAAGTTGAGCCTTCAGAAGATTATGAAGGAGGCTGGTGCTACCGGCGAGGAAATCAAAGCCATCGGTATCTCGTATCAGATGCACGGTCTGGTGTGTGTGGACAAAAACCTGAAGGCGCTGCGTCCTGCCATCATCTGGTGCGACTCACGTGCTGTACCCTATGGCGAGAAGGCCTTTAAGGAACTGGGCGGTGAACAGTGTCTGAGTCACCTGCTGAACTCACCGGGTAACTTCACTGCCGCCAAACTGGCGTGGGTGAAGGAGAATGAACCGGAGCTGTACAGTCAGATTTATAAGATTATGTTGCCGGGTGATTATATCGCTATGCGACTGAGCGGAGTGGCCAACACGACAGTGAGTGGTCTGTCAGAAGGTATGTTCTGGGACTTCAAGAACAACCAGGTGGCTGACTTCCTGATGAAGTACTATGGTTTTGACAGTTCGCTGATTGCCGATATCGTACCGACATTCGCCGAACAAAGTGTGGTGAGTGCCGAGGCTGCTGCCGAACTGGGACTGAAGGCCGGCACGCCGATTACCTATCGTGGCGGTGACCAGCCGAACAACGCCCTGTCGCTGAATGTGCTGAATCCCGGTGAGATTGCCGCTACCGCCGGTACGTCGGGTGTGGTCTATGGTGTGCTGGGTGATGTGAACTACGATCCCAAGAGCCGTGTCAATACTTTTGCTCATGTGAACCATTCTGCTGACCAGACCCGTCTGGGTGTGCTGCTGTGTATCAATGGTACGGGTATTCTGAATGCATGGACACACCGTAACATCACGCCGGAGATTGGCTATGCCGAGATGAATGACCTGGCAGCCACAGCTCCTATCGGCAGCGAGGGCGTGACGGTGATTCCTTTCGGTAATGGTGCCGAGCGTGTGTTGGAGAACCGTGAGATTGGTTGTTCGATTAACGGACTGAACTTCAACAAGCATTCGAAGGCCCATCTGGTGCGTGCTGCCCAGGAGGGTATCGTCTTCTCGTTCTGCTACGGTATGGAAATCATGCAGCAGATGGGTATGGATATCAAGAAAATTCATGCCGGTAAGGCAAATATGTTCCTGAGCCCGCTGTTCCGTGATACGCTGGCTGGCGTGAGCGGTGCTACCATCGAGCTGTACGACACCGACGGTTCCGTAGGTGCTGCCAAGGGTGCCGGTATCGGTGCTGGCATCTACAAGAATGCCGACGAGGCTTTTGCATCGCTGGAGAAGTTGCAGGTGGTTGAACCCAAGGCTGCCGACCGTGAAGCTTATGCTGCTGCATATGCCCGCTGGAAGGAAGTTCTTCTGAAAAAGTAAAAAGGTAAAAAAGTAAAAATGTAAAAAAAAATCGGGGCGGATTCGAAATCCACCCCGATTTTTATGTTTAATCGTAAACTTTGGCTTCGCGCCGGCCAGTCAATACGGCTAAGGCATTGAGGGCCAAGGCCTCCATCTCGTCCTCACCGGGGAAGGTGTAGACGGGGGCGAGGAAACCGATGCGACGGCGTAGCTCGCTGATGATATACTCCGAATGGGCCATGCCGCCCGTAAAGAGAATGGCATCGATGTTGCCGCACAGCACGGCGGCCTCGGCGGCAATGTTTTTAGCCACATGATATATCATGGCGTCGATGATGAGCTTGGCGTGTTCGTCACCATTTTTGATGCGTTTCTGGATTTCACGCAGGTCGTTGGTGCCCAAGTGGGCATTGAGTCCGGCCTTACCGGCAATGCGCTTCAACAGCTGCTTCTCGTTGTACTTGCCACTGAAGCAGAGACGAATCAGGTCGGCAGCAGGCAACGAACCGGCACGTTCGGGCGAGAAGGGACCTTCGCCGTCGAGTGCATTATTGGCATCGATGGCCTTGCCGTGTTCGTGGGCTGCCACACTGATGCCGCCACCCAGGTGACAGATAATCAGGTTCAAGTCTTCGTACTCCTTGCCGATGCCCCGGGCAAAGCGGCGGGCAATAGCGCGCTGGTTCAGGGCGTGCCAGATGCAGATGCGGGGCATGAGCGGTGAACCACTGATGCGGGCCAGGGGAGACAACTCGTCGACGACGCCTGGATCGGCGATGAACGAGCGGCATCTGGGCTGGTCGCCGTTTGGCTGCTGGCGATTAATCTCCTCTGCTATTTCGTAGGCAATGAGACAGCCCAGATTACAAGCATGGTTGTGCATCACACAACCGTGCAGGGTGTCGTCCAACATTCGTCGGTTAATTTCGTAGACACCACCACTGATAGGTTTAACTAAACCGCCACGCCCGATGACGGCATCGAAGTCGAGTGGGATTTCGGCAGCGCGCAACTCGTCGATGACCAGCTGACGACGCAGGTCCTGCTGTTCGATGACATCGCTGAAACCAGCGAGTTCTTCCGGTGTGTGGGAGATGTTACGCAGCAAGATGGGGGTCTCGTCTTCGTAGACGGCCATCTTGGTAGAGGTGGAGCCGGGATTGATGACAAGAATTTTCATATGGCCGCCAAAGCAAGTGAGTAATACTTCGAGTCGGGACTGTCGGCACGTGACGGAAGCACACAACAGCACTGGGTGCCCTGCAGGACACCAGCGGTCTTGGCATAACCGAAGAGCGTGATGGTCTTATAGAACACGTTGCCGGCCACGATATCGGGGAAAATCAGCGCGTCGGCCTGACCATCGATAACACTCTTGATGCCCTTTTCACGCAAAGAAACACTATCGAGCGATGTCTTCAGGTCGAGGGGACCGTCGATGATGCACCGTCCGAACTTACCCGTCTGTGCCTCGGCAATGATGTCGAGGTAGTCGGTGGTATAGGGAAATGCCTTAGCGCTGACCTTTTCGGCACAGTGGATGAGCGAGATGCGGGGTTCCTCAATGCCGAGGGCATGACACACATAGTTCATATAATGAATCTGCTGACGGCGCTGGGCGGTGGTAGGTACGGGAATGACGGCAGCATCGGTGAAGAACAGCAACTTTTCGTACTTGGGAATTTCAGCCATCGCTACATGGGTCAGCACATGGCCGGGACGGAGGATGCCTTTCTCCTTGTCCAGAATGGCACGCAGGATGACGTCGGTATTGATGAGACCCTTCATCAGGATGTCGGCCTCACCATTCTTACAAAGTGCGACAGCCCGGCGGGCACACTCGTCCTTGTCGTCGCCATCGACATAGATGGGTTCGATGAAACCCATCTCTTTGCCTTTCTCTACTGCATAGCGGGTACTGGCATCGTTGGCACAGACCACAGCTACACGTTTACGATCGCCCCGCTCCTGCAGGAAAACGATCATGTCATTCAAAGTTCTAATAGATTGCATAGGTCTTTAAGTTATATTGTTTTGTTGAGGTTTTGTATAGTTATCGTTCTGCCCGCATGGGATTGTGAAGAAAATCTTCGTAGGCCAGTCGGATGCCGTCCTCGAGTTCTGTCTTGTAGGTCCAGCCCAGCTTTGCTGCTTTACTCACATCCAGCAGCTTACGGGGTGTGCCGTTAGGCCGGGAAGTATCCCACTTGATGACGCCCTCGTAGCCAACAACTTTCGCCACCAACTCGGTCAATGCTTTGATGGTCAGTTCCTTACCAGTGCCGGCATTCACTGTCTCGTTTCCTGAGTAGTTATTCATCAGGAACACACATAGGTTGGCGAGGTCGTCGACATAGAGGAATTCTCTTAAGGGACTGCCATCGCCCCAGCAGGTGACTTCTTTCAGACCGGCTTCCTTGGCCTCGTGGAAACGACGAATCAGTGCCGGCAGCACATGACTATGCTCCGGATGGTAGTTGTCGTTAGGGCCATAGAGGTTGGTTGGCATCACAGAGATATAATCAGTACCATATTGGCGGTTCAGAAATTCGCAGTACTTCAGTCCGCTGATCTTCGCCAATGCATAAGCTTCGTTGGTCTTTTCCAACTCCGACGTCAACAGGCAACTCTCCGGCATCGGCTGTGGCGCCATACGGGGATAGATGCAACTACTGCCCAGGAATTCGAGTTTCTTGCAACCGTTTTTCCAGGCGGCATGAATCACATTCATTTCCAGAATCATGTTGTCGTACATGAAGTCGGCCAAGGCGCTTTGGTTGGCAATGATGCCTCCCACCTTGGCGGCAGCAAGGAACACGTACTCGGGCTTTTCCTCGACAAAGAAAGCTTCCACCTGATCCTGGCGGGTCAAGTCCAGTTCTTTGTGAGTCCGTGTAATAATATTGTTATAGCCTTGGCGCTGCAACTCACGGACAATGGCAGAACCCACCATGCCCCGGTGGCCTGCTACATAGATCTTACTATTACTCTGCATCTTCTTTTTCCATCTGTGCTTTGAGGAAAAGCTTTTTTACGAACTTCATATCGTGACGGACCATGATCTTGACGAGGTCTTCGAAACTGGTCTTCTGTGGGTTCCATCCCAGTTTGCTCTTGGCTTTCGAGGGGTCGCCCAACAGCTGGTCGACCTCGGCGGGACGGAAGTACTTGGGATCGACCTCGACGAGCGACTTGCCTGTTGCCTTGTCGTAACCCTTCTCGTCGACGCCGTCACCACGCCATTCGAGTTCTATACCAACCTCCTTGAAGGCGAGGGTGGCAAACTCGCGAACGGTATGGTATTCGCCGGTGGCAATGACGAAGTCGTCGGGTTCGGGCTGCTGCAGGATGAGCCACATGCATTCGATATAGTCTTTGGCATAGCCCCAGTCGCGCAGTGAGTTCAGGTTACCCAAGTAGAGCTTGTCCTGATAACCCTGTGCGATACGGGCGGCGGCCAGTGTAATCTTACGGGTGACAAAGGTCTCACCGCGACGCTCTGACTCGTGGTTAAAGAGAATACCATTGCAGCAGAACATGTTGTACGACTCACGGTAGTTCTTCATTATCCAGAAGCCATAGAGCTTGGCTACTGCATAGGGTGAACGGGGATAGAATGGTGTTGTTTCCGACTGCGGAACCTCCTGCACCTTACCATACAATTCGGATGTTGAAGCCTGATAGATGCGGCAGGTCTTCTCCAGTCCACAGATGCGGACGGCTTCCAGCAGGCGCAGCACACCATTGGCATCGGTGTCGGCGGTATATTCAGGTACGTCGAACGAGACTTTTACGTGACTCTGTGCAGCCAGGTTATAGATCTCGTCGGGACGAATCTTGGAGATGACACGAATCAGCGATGACGAGTCGGTCATATCGGCCCAGTGCAGATTGACCAGACGCTTTTTCTTCATGTCGCGGACCCATTCGTCGAGATAGAGATGTTCGATACGGCCCGTATTGAAACTCGATGAACGGCGCATGAGGCCGTGAACCTCGTAGCCTTTTTCAATAAGGAATTCAGCCAGATAGCTTCCGTCCTGACCGGTAATACCAGTGATGAGAGCAACTTTACTCATATTTCTTGTTGATGTTTCGTTTGTTATTTGTCCTGTCCGGAGAACTGCTTGATGCGCTGTTCCTCGGAGAGCTTACATATTAATAAGGTGTCGTCGTTTTCAGCGACAATATATCCGTTAAGACCCTGAACGACCACTTTCTTCTCCTGCGTGGTGTGAATGATACAGTCGTTGGATTCGAAGAGGGTAATGTCGGGACCTATGCAGGCATTGCCGTAGAGGTCTTTCTTGCTTTGCTGCAACAGAGAACCCCAGGTGCCTAGATCGCTCCAGCCAAAGTCGGCAGGACAGACAAAGATCTCCTCGGCCTTCTCCATGATGGCATAGTCGACGGAGATGTTCTCGCATTCGGGGAACAGACGGTTGATTTCCTCTTGTTCCTTATCAGTACCGTATATCGGCAGCATGGATTCGAAAATCTTGGCCATTGCGGGCTGGTAGATGCGGAAGGCATTGACGATGGTCGACACGTTCCAAATGAAGATGCCCGCATTCCAATAGTAATTCTTTTCGCTGATGTATTGTTGGGCAGTCTCCAGATCGGGCTTCTCGCGGAAACTGTCTACACGGAATATCTCCTTGTTGCGCAGCGACTTACTCGTTAGGTCGGCCTGAATGTAGCCATAGCCGGTCTCAGGACGTGTCGGCTTCATGCCCAGCGTCACAATGGCATCGGTGTCAGACGTGAATACCAGACATTCGGTGATGACGCGGCGAAACTCCGTCGTATCCATCACGATATGGTCGCTGGGGGATACCACGATATTGGCCTTCGGATCGGAAGACTTGATGCGCCACGAGACGTAGGCAATACACGGTGCCGTGTTTCTGCGACAGGGCTCACAGAGAATATGGTCGGCAGGCATGTCGGGCAGCTGACTGCTGACGGTGTCGGCATATTTCTGATTGGTGACAACCCATACATTCTCTGCGGGGACGATACCAATGAAACGTTCAACGGTTAATTGGAGCAGCGACTTCCCAACACCTAAGACATCGATGAACTGCTTGGGCTTGTCGGCTGTGCTCATGGGCCAGAAACGGCTTCCTACGCCGCCGGCCATAATGACGAGATGGTTGTTTATTCTTGCCATAACATTCCTTGTAGTTGATAATTTCCTGCAAAAATACAAATATATTTTGATACTACCAAAAAAAATGTACCTTTAATTGCATTGAAAGCACTCTCGTTCGAAAATGCTTAGATAAAATTTGGCAATTTGCTCACTTATTCGTACCTTTGTAGCCGATGAGTATGAATCTTTTGAACGAACTGAATGAAGGGCAGCGTGAGGCGGTGGAATACTGCGACGGACCTCAACTGGTGATTGCCGGTGCCGGATCGGGAAAAACCCGTGTGCTGACCTATAAGATAGCCTATCTGCTGGAACGCGGTATGGCCCCGTGGAATATTTTGGCACTGACCTTTACCAACAAGGCGGCACGTGAGATGAAAGAACGTATCGGCCGGTTGGTAGGACAGGAGAGGGCCATGTATCTGCAGATGGGTACGTTCCATTCGGTTTTTGCCCGTATCTTAAGAGCTGAAGCCGAGCGGATTGGCTTTAATTCTAATTACACCATCTACGACCAGGCTGATGCCCGGTCGCTGGTGAAGAGCATCATCAAAGAGATGCAGCTCGACGACAAGACGTATAAGCCCAACAGTGTGGCCGACCGCATCTCGATGGCCAAGAACCACCTGCTGTTGCCCCAGCAGTATGCTACCAGTTCGTGGGCTGCTGACGATGCGCAGTACAAGCGCCCTATGGTGAGCCAGATATATAACCGCTACATGGAGCGCTGTCGGCAGGCGAATGCGATGGACTTCGACGATTTGCTGGTCAAGACCTTTGTGCTGTTGCGTGGCCATGAGGACATCCGGAATAAGTATATCGAACGATTCCAATATGTGCTGGTCGATGAGTATCAGGACACCAACTATGCCCAGCAGGAAATCGTCCTGTTGTTGGCGCATAGTCATGGACGTGTCTGTGTGGTGGGCGACGATGCCCAGAGTATCTATAGTTTCCGGGGTGCCAACATAGACAATATCCTGAATTTCCAGAAACAGTACCAAGGTGCCAGGTTGTTTAAACTGGAACAGAATTACCGGTCGACGCAACTTATTGTACAAGCCGCAAACAGTCTGATCAAAAAGAACGAACGACAGATCCGTAAGGAAGTGTTCAGCAAGAACGAGGTCGGTGAGCAGTTGACGCTGAAGCCTGCCTATAGTGATAAAGAGGAGGCGATGATTGTTTGTAATGACATCAAGCGCCTGCGCCGACAGGACCGTTGTGAGTTCTCGGATTTTGCCATTCTCTATCGTACCAATGCTCAGAGCCGTTCGTTCGAAGAGCAGATGCGCAAAGACGGTATCCCTTATCGGATTTATGGAGGACTGAGCTTCTATCAGCGCAAGGAAATCAAGGATGTCATCGCCTATTTCCGTGTAGTGGTGAATCCCAATGACGAAGAAGCGCTGAGACGCATTATCAACTATCCGGCACGTGGCATCGGCGATACAACGGTGGGTAAGATTGTGGAGACAGCTAACAAGCATCAGGTCAGCCTGTGGCAGGTCATTCAGCAACCCATTGTGTTCGACTTGAATCTGGCCAAGGGAACGCTGACGAAGCTGGCGGCCTTCAAGACCCTGATAGAAGGGTGGGCCGAGCGCGTGGAACAGGAGAATGCCTATGAGCTGGGACATTCAATCATCATGGAAAGCGGTATCAGTAAGGATATCTATAGCTCGTCGAATCCGGAGGACCTGTCGCGACAGGAGAATCTGGAGGAATTCCTGGGAGGTATGCAGGATTTTGTAGAGACACGGAAAGAGGAAGACCGGGAGAATGAGACCGGACTCAGCGACTTCCTGCAGGAAGTCGCACTACTGACCGATCTGGATAGTGATGATAATGAGGAGCTGCCAAAGGTCGTGCTGATGACCATTCATGCGGCGAAAGGACTGGAATTCCCAACGGTTTTCGTTGTCGGTCTGGAAGAGAACATCTTCCCTTCGCCGATGTGTGTTAATACGATGCGGGAACTGGAAGAGGAACGGCGTCTGCTGTATGTGGCTATTACCCGGGCAGAGAAACACTGTATCTTGACTTGTGCACAGAACCGTTTCCGATATGGACGTATGGAGTTTGATACACCGTCGCGATTCATTAAGGATTTCGACCCCAGCCTGCTGAAGGTGGAAGGGAATTCGGGACTGGCTGGGCTTTCTGGGCTTTCCAATAGGGCTAGTACGACGAGTATCCCTAGTCATACTAATACATCTAGTTATAGACGCCCTGTGCAGAATCCCCGTCCGGTGGCCACGCAGTTTATGGCTGACCCGAAGGCCCGGCTGGTGCCAGTACGGCACGAAACGCCACGTCCGCAGTCGGCCATTGGCAATATCGGATTGAAAGAGGGTAATGTCATTGAGCATCAGCGCTTCGGTGTGGGTACCGTCATCAAGATAGAAGGCTCGGGCGAGAATACCAAAGCTACCGTAGAGTTTAAAAATGCCGGTGTCAAACAGCTGTTGCTGAAATTCGCGAAATATACGATAGTGGGATAGGGTGGAGTCCCACTAAAAATATAAAATGTTAAAGAGCATCATCTTCCGGACGTTCAGGAAGATGATGCTTTATTTTGGGAAGATGTTTCTTCTTGCGAAGATAGGCAGCCTTTCGGGCTTCGTATTCTTCGTAATGTTTCTCAAGAAAATTGTCGGCCATTATTCGTTTTGATTGTATACGACACTGATGCGTACCGGGTCGTATGGGTTGTCGCGGCCACCCACCAGACGGACGCTGACCACCCGGAGCTCGTTGCTGACACCAGCAACAGAGGAGGTGGAACTGGACGAGCTGGATGTGATGACCTGTACAGGGACGATAACCGCCTTGTTCCAGTCAGCTGAAGCGTTACGCTTGTCATACATGCGGTTGATGAGTCCGGAGATGTTGTTGAACGTGTAGGTGTTTTTGTTGCTATTGTATACAGCCAGATACGATGCCACATTGTTGGGTAGGTCTCTATGTTCAAAGAATGAATACAGGCTGTCTTTCTCCAAAATCATCAGATACTGCGGTTCTGACAATAAATCGTCGGTCAGGCTGCTACTGTCGTTCATGCGGCGGAACACAATCTTGGCGGAGGTGATGGTGTCGTTCTCATGTCCACGCTTGATGTCGTCCACGGGAAGGGTCACCTCGGTGAAAATGCCGTCGGGAGCCTTGATATAAGTATACCGGGTGTCTGCGGCCAGTCGCTGGATAGTGTTCTTGTCGCTGATGAAGTTCGTGGTCTGCAAGACCTCCTCATTGCCGATGAACGCTTTCTGGCGATTGATGATTTTGCCGTCATTCATATAGTGTATGTGAATAACAAGCTGCGTCTGGTAGACTTCTGTCATCACGCCCAGACCATCGGTGGTCTTAAAATAGAATCCGGGACAAACCTTCTGTACAAATGTCTGCGAGTTTTTGAAATACTCGGGATGTTCATAGTATGTGTTCATCACGTAGGAACCATAGTTGTTCCAGGTCCGTCCGCTCTTGTCGGTATAGGGATCGTTGATGGGCACTTTGATACGGAAGTAGTTCGTACCGTTCTGGTTCAGATTGCGCAGGCTGTCGCTCTGAGTCAGGTCAGACAGCGTATAGAGCGCTTTCTTGTAGAGACCGTCGGCACGCAGGAAACCATTCTTCTCCAAATCGAAATTGGTGTAGTACTGGCGGTTCTCCATGACGGGCTTGTCCAGCTCACTGATGGTCATCTTCATGGCTGCCAACGAGTCGCCCATAAAGTTGTCGACAATGATGTTGAGGAAACAAGAGTCAGCCAACGCATTGTCGGCATGATCATCCTCTTCACCACGCAGCAAAGACAAGGGGGGGAAGAGGTTTGATGCCTCGCTCTCCAATGTAGAGAACTGCGTCATGAAGTTTGCCGTGATATAAGAGCCGGTCTCCGGGTCCTTGATCTTACCCAAATAGCTGTAAGAGCTGCGGGCCAGTATGGAGTCGGCAATAATAGAGCGTGTTGATACGTCGAAGGTGTCCGACACAATGGTAAACTGGTCGGATTCGCTGACGAGTGTGTTACCCAGCATCGAGGTGTCTTCTGTACACGAAGAGATTGCAATTGTAATCATTGCAATCCCCATCAATACTATTTTCTTTATCATGTTATATCTTCTCGTAGAAGTTTTCATAAGCATCGGCAAAGTCCTCGCCCTGATAAGCCAGCGTGGGGACATTGTTGGCCTTTGCATATTTTATCAATTCCTTATTAATACTCTTGTGGGCGGCAATCACGCCGTCACTATAGTCGATAGCTAACTTGCACAATTCGTTATAGTCAAAATCATCGTTGTATTTCGTCAGCAGATCGGCTGTAGCCTCGCGGAACTCAATGCAATTCTTGAAATTGCTGCCGAGATTCGACTTGAGGTTGTTCGGGAAGAGCGACGTCACCACCTTCGTGTTTGCAAATGAGGGCTCATCGTGATAGGCTGTCTTGATATACAGTGGTACGACGGCACCCATCCAACCTTGAACGTGGATGATGTCGGGCACCCAACGAAGCTTCTTGACAGTCTCAAGAACACCACGTGCAAAGAAAATGGCGCGCTCACCATTGTCGGCATAATCCTCTCCCTGTTCGTTTTGTGTCATCTGGCGCTTGGAGAAGTAGTCATCATTATCAATGAAATAAACCTGGATGCGCGTCTGGACAATAGTTGCCACCTTAATAATCAGCGGGTGGTCGGTATCATCGATAATCAGGTTCATTCCTGAGAGACGGATAACCTCATGCAACTGACCGCGACGTTCGTTAATGTTGCCCCATTTGGGCATAAACGTACGAATTTCGTGACCCTTCTCAAGAATAGCCTGAGGAAGTGCCTTGCCCATCAGCGACAAGTCACTGTCGGGAACATAAGGAACAATCTCTTGGTTGATGAATAATATCTTCTTTGCCATGCGATGTAGTTTAAACTAAGTGCAAAGTTACGAAAAATAATTCACAAAAACCGCAAAAACGTGCACATTTAAGGATTTTTAGCCTCAAATTTGGCATATTTTTACGTTATTTTTTCCTTATTTGGTAAAAATGTTGTTATTTTGCACCCGATTTCAGAGACAAGCATAGAAAAGACTATGAAAGTATTCTATAAAATTGTGGATCTTCAGAACCAGCTTTTTGAGGATCGCAAGCAAGGAAAAGAGATCGGACTCGTTCCGACCATGGGGGCACTTCATGAGGGTCATGCCTCGTTGGTGCGCCGTAGTGTGAAGGAGAATGCCGTTACCGTAGTATCGGTGTTTGTGAACCCTACACAGTTTAATGACAAGAACGACTTGAAGAACTATCCCAGAACGCTGGAGGCCGACTGTGAGCTGTTGGAGGCTTGTAGTGCCGACTACGTGCTGGCTCCTTCTGTAGAGGAGATGTATCCCACACCTGACACCCGTCAGTTTGAGTATCCCCCCATATCGACCGTGATGGAGGGTGCGCACCGTCCCGGACACTTCAATGGTGTCTGTCAGGTGGTGAGTCGTCTGTTCTATATTGTGAAACCACAGCGTGCGTATTTCGGCGAGAAGGACTGGCAGCAGATTGCTGTCGTCAAGGCGATGGTCCGTCATCTGGGCATCAACGTGCAAATCGTTGAGTGTGACATTGTTCGTGATAAGGACGGATTGGCTCGCAGTTCACGAAACACCCTGCTGTCGAAAGAGGAGCGCGCCATTGCCCCGACCATCTACAAGGCGCTGAAGAGCAGTCTGACGTATGCCAAGAAGCATACCGTGAAGGAGACTCACGACAAGGTCGTTGCCGACATCAATGCTGTCGACGGCCTTGATGTGGAGTATTTCAGCATTGTCGACGGTAATACGTTGCAGGATATTGAGAATTGGGATGATACTCCTTATGTTGTGGGCTGTATCACCGTGTATTGCGGTAAGACACCTATCCGACTCATTGACCACATAAAATATAAAGCAGTATGATGATAGAGGTAATGAAGTCGAAGTTGCACTGTGTGACAGTGACAGAAGCCAACCTGAACTATATGGGTAGTATCACTATCGACGAGGATCTGATGGATGCTGCCAACATGATAGCCGGTGAGAAGGTGCAGGTTCTGGACAATAATAACGGTGAGCGTTTCGAGACCTATATAATAAAAGGTGAACGCGGCTCGGGGTGTGTTTGTCTGAATGGTGCTGCAGCTCGCAGGGTACAAGTGGGCGATGTGGTTATCATCATCTCCTATGCCCTGATGGATTTTGAGGAGGCCAAGACATTCAAACCCACAGTGGTCTTTCCACAAGAAGGAAACAAGGTGTAAACCGTCCTACTCATAGAAAACAATAAAGCCGCTCATTGCTGGGCGGCTTTATTGTTGACATATGGATGAGTTTTACTCAATCACAACCAGTGCGTCGTCTTCCATTACGCTCTGTCCGGGCTGAACACAGATGGCAGTTACCTTACCGTCTTTCTCTGCCTCAATATTGTTGGCCATCTTCATAGCCTCCAATATAAGCAGCGTGTCGCCGGCCTTCACCTCGTCGCCGACAGCCACCTCAATAGAGGTGATGACGCCGGGAAGCGGAGCCTTAATGGCATTGTTGGTGTTGACGTTAGCAGAAGCACCCTCTGAAGGCTCGGCAGCTGCTGCAGCCTGTGCTGCAGGACGTACCACCACTTTCTTCTCCTCTTCGGGTTCCGGCTCCATCTCTACCTTGTACTCTTCACCATTGACGGTGACGGTCACTTCGTTCTCTACGATATCCCCAATGGCTACTTCATACTTGTTGCCATTGATGGTGTACTTATATTCTTTCTTCATGCTCAGTCTGTTTTAAGGATGTTCTGTCATAGTGAGCGCATAGCCGTTCCACTGAGTCTGCTTCTCGGCAATCGTAATGATGCCGGGCTCCTTGTCGTGTACGTTATTGCCCTTGAACTCGTAAAGTGCCATAGCAATGGCGGCATAAACTTCGTTCTTCATAATTGTCAATTTTCAATTATCAATTATCAATTGTCAATTATCAATTGTCAATTACATCGGAATGTTACCATGCTTCTTAGCGGGCAGAGCATCACGCTTGGTAGCGAGCTGTGCCAGAGCACGACAGATGCGGAAACGCGTGTTACGCGGCTCAATCACATCGTCAATGTAGCCATACTTAGCAGCCTGATAAGGATTAGCGAAGAGCTCGTTGTACTCCTCTTCCTTCTCAGCGATGAAGGCCTTCACGTCCTCACCGGCTTCCTTCTTGGCCTTAGCTTCCTTAGCATAAAGCACGGCAGCAGCACCGCTGGCACCCATCACGGCAATCTCAGCAGAGGGCCATGCGTAGTTCAGGTCGGTATGCAGCTGCTTAGAGCCCATCACGATGTGTGAACCACCGTACGACTTACGCAGGGTAACGGTGATCTTGGGAACGGTAGCCTCGCCGTAAGCGTACAGAAGCTGAGCACCATGCAGGATGACGGCATTGTACTCCTGACCGGTGCCAGGCAGGAATCCGGGAACGTCGACGAGCGACACGATAGGAATATTGAAGGCGTCGCAGAAACGTACGAAACGGGCACCCTTACGAGAGGCGTTGACGTCGAGGACACCAGCATAGCAAGAAGGCTGGTTGGCAACGATACCTACGCTCTGACCATTGAAGCGGGCAAAACCGACGATGATGTTCTTGGCGAACTTAGGCTGTACCTCGAAGAACTCGTTGTCGTCGGTGATAGCCGAGATAACCTTGTACATGTCGTAAGCCTCGTTGGGATTCTCGGGGATGATTTCGTTCAGCGAATCCTCCAGACGGTCGATGGGGTCTGTGCACTTCTTGCGAGGTGCCAGCTCCATGTTGTTGGAAGGAATGTAGCTCAGCAGGGTCTTCAGCATCTCTACAGCCTCTTCCTCTGTCTTGGCGGTGAAGTGGGTCACACCCGACTTCGAAGCGTGTACAGAGGCACCGCCGAGGTGCTCCTGGTCGATATCCTCGCCAGTAACGGTCTTCACCACCTTCGGACCAGTGAGGAACATATACGACGTTCCTTCCATCATCAGCGTGAAGTCGGTGAGGGCAGGGGAGTAAACGGCACCACCGGCGCAAGGACCGAAGATACCACTGATCTGAGGAATCACACCTGATGCCAGGATGTTACGCTCGAAAATCTCTGCGTAGCCGGCCAGTGCGTTGATACCTTCCTGGATACGTGCACCACCCGAGTCGTTGATACCAATGACGGGGGCACCCATCTTCATGGCCATATCCATCACCTTACAGATCTTCTGCGACATGGTCTCAGAAAGAGAACCTGCATGTACGGTAAAGTCCTGTGCGAAGATGAATACCAGACGACCGTCGATAGTACCAGAACCGGCTACCACGCCGTCGCCCAGAAACTGCTTCTTCTCCATGCCGAAGTTGTGGCAACGGTGCTCCTTGAACATGTCATACTCTTCGAAAGAGCCTTTGTCGAGCAGCATCTCAATGCGCTCGCGGGCTGTGTATTTACCCTTTTCGTGCTGCTTCTGTATGGCTTTCTCGCCACCACCGAGACGAGCTTGTTCGCGCTTCTCGATGAGCTGTTTGATCTTTTCTAATTGCTTGCTCATTGTTATATTTTATTTTTAACCTTTTTACTTTTTTACTTTTACTCAGGGTGCTCGCAGAGCTCCGTGAGAATTCCACATGTTGATTTCGGATGCAGGAAGGCAATGTTCAGACCCTCAGCGCCCTTACGGGGCTTCTCGTCGATGAGGCGCACACCCTTCTCGCTGACCTCAGCAAGTCCTTTGGCTACACCGTCTTCCACACAGAAGGCTACATGGTGAACACCCTTGTTACCCTTGTCGAGCCATTTCTGAATGGTGCTCTCGGGTGATGTGGGTTCCAGCAGCTCCAACTTAACCTCACCGCAGCGCAGAAAGGCGGTCTTCACCTTCTGGTCTTCTACTACTTCTGTAGCATAACACTCCAAGCCCAGCACGTCAGTGAAAAACGGCAGGCTCTCCTCAATACTCTGGACGGCAATGCCCAGATGCTCAATGTGGGAAATCTTCATATTGTTACTTTTTAAATGAGTATATAATTAATAATGTGCAAAGATACGTAATTCTTTGCACATTATCAACAAAAACCCGAAATATTTAGTATTTCTTATCAAATCACTTAGAGATGATGTTGTCGATGGGATAAACGGTATTCTCTTCGATATGGTTATACCAATCAGTGTGTCCCGTAGCATTTTGAGCCCAGTCTAAGAATTCCTTATAGGCCCCAGTAATCATTTGCCTTTCTTTTGGATATTTGAAATCGAACGGCATAATAATCGCCAAAGGTTCTGCACCGGTTGTTGGAACATGTATTTCATCGCCAGTAGTCTTATTGACAATGTAAATATTGGCCAGGAACTGAGGAATAGTCATTCCTTCTGGCAACTCATAGACACCCTTGCAGGGATCCTTTGTCTGTTGCCCTTCCACAGTATTGACAAATCGGTTGTATCCCGTTGCTTTTTCTACGTCAAAGATTTCATGAACCTCTTGTTCGTTAAGATCATAGCCCTTTTTCTTTGTGCCTTGAATACCCATAATCACAACATCATCCATACCTCCAGCTGCTACGAGACTAAGTTCTACTCTTCCGCTGTTTTCACCAGTTTGGCGAATACAGCGAAGCACGACATCATTCATGTCGTAGTCGGCGGAAGTAGCCCGGTCTTCGAAGAGGAGCATGTAGGTCGCGCCAGTAATTTCATTCTCATCATATAGGATGGTGGTCGCAACACTATGTCCGCTGTCGTTGTTACCGGTAGGATCTGATTCGTATACATCAGTATCATAACCGCCCATCTCGACGATGACATCACTGAACTGGGCATCAGCACCTTCCTCAAAAGTGAGATAGGTCTTGCCGTTGGCTGTAAATGTAGCCATACGGGGATCATTAACTGCCATGCCGTAGTTGTTAACAGCAGTCTTAAACTGTCCGTAGGTGTTGATTTCTCTGTTCAGTTCACCATATCCGTACAGGCAACCTTGTTTGTCGGTGTAGGTCTTTTCTGTATTTTCACCACCATCTTTTCTAATCATAAATCCGATCAGGTAGCCTTCAGGAATGATAGTTGAAGGTGTTGCGCTTGGTGGGGCAATACTTCCTGCGGGGAAATAGTCAAGCGACAATTCAAAATCAGTAATTGATGATGCAGAACCGGAATAAGAATATTCCTCGAAAGTCCATTCTCTATACTGATTCTTCGTTGATCCACCGATTCCAAGCCTTTTACCTGCATCTGACTTCAGATTATTACTCTTATTAAATGAGTAAATATATACTTTGGTTCTGCTTTCTGTCGGATTCTTGTCGCCATCAGATATAAAGAAAGTATATTTCTGTAGAGTCGTTTCGTTGATGTCCTTAATTTCAGGACGACCGTTGTTACACCAAAGGAACTTCTTTGATCCGACGTTGTAGAACATCACAGTACCATCGGAAGTGTTTTCAAATATCTGCCAGAGCTGATCCTCAATGTTCTCTGTATAGGCACTCTTCAAGTCATCATCAGGTCCACCATTGGTGATATAATGGTCGGCTCCATCAGAATTGTTGTAGATGCGATAGAATTTTCCATTTGTTGTATAGTCAAACGTGTTTAGTGTAGATGGCTGTGGTGTGAATTCTGAAGCATCACCATAGAAAGGTAGCAGATATTCGTGCAGCCTGCAGAAGTTCACGTCTGGTTGACCTACTGCAACTCCTGTAACAGCACTGAATGCCTGCCTCTCATCATTCAGGTCAATAGCCTTGTACTTTGGTAACGTCTTGATATAGTCTGCCTCTGAAGTTCCTGCGGGAATGTCTTCTGTTTTGTAATAATAGTAATAAATGGCGCACCAATGGGCCTCAGTAGAAGCCAACTGAACAGGGCACAGTGTGAGAGCAGCCTTACCAGTGCTCTCCAGATGGTTACCATAAAGCTGAACGGCGCTACTCTCTTTAATAAGTTGTAGATTGTTTCTGGGGTTTTTACCATCATATCGACCAAGCGAAGCATCAAATATATCTGTAAGAGTTGCTGCTTCAACATCGGATAAAGCAGCTGCGTCTTTATAGAAAGTAGAATTGGATGTGGTCCAACCGTTGGAACTTACTGATCCGGCAGCCCACCACAATCGGTCGTTTTCCCATCCTTTGTCTTTCCAGCTATTCTTATTATCTAAAGTACGCTGGGCATTGTACGATCTGAATGATTCGTTGAAATCAAGACTGACTCCTGATAAGTCGGGCAGGTCGGATGCTGCTCTGCGGGCAGCACGAGTGGTAGCACCGCTCTTGAAGCTGACGTTGGTCTCGCCGATGTCAAAACCCTTGATGTGGTAATGTCCCTTGCTGTCGACACAGGCTGCTATCAGGCGGTTGTAGCTGTTGAGCACGTCATAGTCCAGTGTAACGGTCTGGCCCTTCTGGACTTTGGCTTCTGCTACGATACGGGTATTGGGATTCAAAAAGGGTGACTCCGTCAAGATTTGCACACGTGTAATCTCCTTCAGGCTGGCATCAGCCGTGATGGTGACCGTACCCGACACAGTCGAGCTCCAAGTCTGATTGGGATCTATATCGCCAAAAACCTTCTCTGCATTTTGACGAATCGCTTCTTGGCGCGCCTCCTCAAAATCAAATCTTTGGCAACTTGTAAACATAGACATTCCAACGAGCGTTGCAATGAATAGGATCTTCTTCTTCATATTTGCTTTTTTAGTTTAGTACTAAATGTTCTGATATATCGTTTGCAAAGGTACATACTTTTCTTGTACTTTTAGTACAAACTGGATGAAAATATTGATAACTTTTTAGAAATTAACAATATTTAACCACAAAAAGCATCAAATCAGAATTCGATGGTCACTTTTCCGTTGATTTGTCTGCCAGTCAGATAGTTAGGAACTGCATACTGCTGGTTGGTGACATCGGTCACCCAATAGTAGCTGTTGACGTTGCTGATGCCGAAAATATTAAGGCCGTCAAGACCGAGCCAGATATGCGGTTTTCTGAACGTTGACTTCTCACCCGGCTGGCCGATCAGCAGGTAGCTCAGTCCGATGTCGGCACGTTTGTAGGCTGGTGCCCGGAACTGCTGATACTCCAGTCCCCGGTGGGGTGCGCCGAAGGGCAGTCCGTCGGCAAAGGCCAGTTTCAGTGTCATCTTCCACCGCTCGGTTCCCGGGAAATAGTCGGTGAAGTGGAAATTGATTCCCCAGCGCTGGTCGGTAGGCATGGGCACACTGATGCCGTTAATCTTTTGACGCGTCGACATGAGACTGAATGTCAGCCACGAGTCGGTACCGGGCACAAACTCACCATAGAGCTTCAGGTCGAGTCCGATGGCATGTCCTTTGGCGATGTTCTCACCGTAGTAGACGACCTTCATGTTCTGTACGTTATACGGGACGAGATTGTCCATCAGCTTGAAGTATGCTTCCGCCGAGAAACGGAAGGGGCGGTCAGCCATCCGGAACTTATAGTCGAAGGCTCCGACGACCTGGATGCTTTGCTGACTCTTGATCTTCTCGTTCAGTTGGACTATCGTCTGTCCGTTAATGGTCATCGTATCGCGAAACTCTTTGTAGAATGGCGCCTGATAATAGAGTCCTGCAGCCAGTCGGAAGGTGACATTCTGATTCCACGAAGGTATCAGTGCCAGCGAAGCACGCGGCGACACAATGGTCTCTTTGTTCCAACTCCAGTTGGCCAGACGGACACCGTAGTTCAGTGTCCATAGCGTGGGCTGCTTTTCTTCGCTGCCACCCGTCTGCCAGCGGTAAGTATCTTGGATATAGGCCTCTATGCGACGTGATGAGATGTCGTTTTTCGAGCGCAGCGAATAAATCAGGTCCAGTCGGTCAGCACTGTGGGGAATGGAATAGCCGCTGGAGTCGCGCATCTCGTACTCTCGGGCATTCTCCTCAATCTTCTCCCATTTCATAGTGACACCCGTTTCCCAATCGTGCTTGGCAGTCTTGTGGTTCAGCATCAGTCTTACGCTGGCCACGTTGGCTGTCAGGTAGTTACGGGCGTGCTCCATATAGGTTCCGACACCCAACTGCTCTTGGGTTTGGGCGTCGTCCAGCCAATACTGCCCCATAATGTCATAGGTCTCCTGTTCTTTTGTGTGGAAGGCCGATCCCAACAGACTCACCCTCGTGTTCTTGGAGAAGTGGCGTTGCAGTCGCAGCGTACCGAACAAGGTGCGGAAAATATCCTTCTCCTGACCGTCGAAATAGACTTTGAACGACTTCACGTTCTGCATCGTTCCGAAGGACGTCTCACGGTCTGAAGGACTGAAATTATAGTGGTTTTCCGATATGTTGCCGATGAAGTCGACGCTCCACCGTTCGTTGGGCTGATAAGTGATGTAGGTCTGATAGTCCAGGAAGTTCGGCTTGTATTCTCCCTTGGTTTCCAGCGAGCCCAGCAGGTAACGGTTCGTCTTATAGCGAACACCGTGACTCATCGAGAATTTCTTGTTGCCATAGCCGACAAATACCGAGCCTCCGAGCAGTGAAGCCTGCACGTTACCCTCCCAGCGGGTAGGTCGCCGGTATTGGATGTCAAGGGCGCTCGACATCTTGTCGCCGTATTTGGCCTCGAAGCCACCCGACGAGAAGGCAATCTTCTCGACCATATCGGAGTTGATGACCGACAGGCCCTCCTGTTGTCCGCTACGGATGAGCAGCGGGCGATAGACCTCCACATTATTAATATATACGGAATTCTCGTCGAACGAACCGCCACGAACATTATACTGGCTGCTCAGTTCGTTGTGACTGCTGACGCCGGCCTGCTGTTGCACCAGTTCCTCGACGGCATTGCCGCTGGTTGATGGTGTCACCCGCAAGTCCTTGGTGTCCAGCTCGGCTGTCGCGGTGGTCTGTCGGCGACGTTCGGTAATCACTACCTCGTCCAATTCTTTCATCGGGTGCAGGGTGATGAGCAGTTTCTGGTTGCCTTTCGGCTTGCGCAGCACGCGGGTTCTCGTCTGATAGCCCACCATCGAGAACTTCACCACCACCGAATCGGCCGTATGTAGCTTCAGCGAGAACTCACCTTTCAGATTCGCCATCGTCACCGCGCCCTGATCCAGACACGAAATGGTGGCCAGCTCAATGGCGTTACCCTCCTCGTCGGAGACTTTTCCGCTGAGGGTAAACTGCTGTGCTGCTGTCGTCAGAACCGACAGCAGGAACAACACTGACCATATGCTTCTTTTGAAGTCCATCGTTATTATAACGACAAAAAACGCTTCTTATTGCATATAATCATGAATTAGATGGCTTCTTTTTGTGATGATGGTGCTGATTGTTGCGTCCTTTGCCATTTCCTTTACTCTTTCCGTTGCGACTTCTTCCACCTCGTCCCCTCGACGATTTACGGGGGGCAGCAGTCTTGTATTCCGGTCCTTCGCCAAGTCCCTCGGGTAGTGGATTCTTCTGAATATCGCGTTCCAGGAACCTTTCAATATCACCGAAATAACGCATGTCGCTGTCGGAAACAAGGGTGATGGCCACACCGTCGCGCTGGGCACGTGCCGTACGGCCGATGCGGTGAACATAGTCTTCTGCATCACGCGGCACGTCGTAATTGATGACACACAGAATGTCGTCAATGTCGATACCTCGCGCCACAATATCGGTGGCTACCAGCACACTCACTTGTCCGGCTTTGAAGCGATACATCACGTCGTCGCGCTCGGCCTGCGACAGGTCGGAATGCATGGCGGCGCAGTTGATCTTCATGTGCTTCAGCTCGCGGGTGATATCCTTCACCTTGTCCTTCTTGCCCGAGAAGATGATGACACGCTCCAGCTCGCCGGCCTTGAACAGCGAACGGATGATGCCCAGCTTCTGCGGTTCGTAGCAGACGTAGGCCGACTGCTGAATCTTCTCGGCGGGTTTCGAAACGGCAATCTTCACCTCCACAGGGTCGGTGAGCAGCGTATGCGCCAGCTGCTGGATCTTCTGCGGCATCGTGGCCGAGAACATGACGGTCTGATGCTTCTTGGGCAGCAGTTTGGCTATTGACAGGATGTCGTCGGAAAACCCCATGTCGAGCATGCGGTCGGCTTCGTCGAGCACAAAGAAACTCAGTTGGCTCAAGTCCAGGTGTCCCATGCGGATATGTGAGAGCAGTCTGCCGGGAGTCGCGATGATGACGTCGGCGCCCATCTTCAGACCCTTCGTCTCAACGTCGAAGCGGCTGCCGTCATTACCTCCGTAGACGGCCACACTGCTGACACCGTCCAGATAGTAGCCGAATCCCTGCATGGCCTGGTCGATTTGCTGGGCCAGCTCGCGGGTCGGAGCCATCACGATACAGTTGACGGCATCCTTTGGGAATCCTCCGTCGTCGAGCATGCTCAGTATCGGCAGCAGATAGGCGGCGGTTTTTCCCGTTCCAGTCTGTGCGATGCCTATGAGGTCGCGCTCGTCCAGAATCTCCGGAATGCACTTCTCCTGAATGGGAGTCATCTCCTCGAAGTGCATGTCGTAGAGCGCATCCAGTATATTATCGTTTAAATATGTTTCTTCAAATGTCACTTTTTTAACCTTTTAACTTTTTTACCTTTTTACCTTTAATTCGGTGCTTGCCTATAACAGAAATAGGCGATAAAAGCATAGAGGATGTTAGGAATCCATGCTGCCAGCATCGGTGGTGTGCCTGCATTGATGGCAAATGTGGCGCTGATGGTCTGTAGCAGGATATAGGCGAACGACAGTCCCAGACCGATACCCAGATAGAGTCCCATGCCACCCTTTCGTTTGCGCGACGACAGCGAGACACCAATGATGGTCAGGATGAACGACGCGAACGATGATGCTATTCGCTTGTGGTATTCCACCTCATACTGCACGACATTCGACGAGCCGCGCTCCTGCTGTTTCGAGATGTAACGCTTCAGCTCCGGCGAGGTGAACGTCTCCTGCTGACCTCTCGAAAATACCAGGTCCATCGGTTCCATCTGGATCAGCGTGTCTATCTCGTTGCCGCTTTTAATCTGTTCGCGCATACCCTTCAGCGTACGGATCTTGTAGTTGCGGGCCTTCCAATGGTAGCGCTCTTCGGCAATGGTGTCGTATTGAATGACGCTGGCATTCATCTGACTGACCATCTTCTTGTTCTCGAACTTATACAACGCGAAGCCGTAGCCCGTCTTGCGGATATCGTCGTATTGCGACAGATAGGCCACCACGCCTTTGTCCACCATCAGCTGGATGTTCGACGCTGACGTGTTCTTTTTGTTGTTCTTGTAGAGCGACTCGAAATCGTGACGCACCACCGTTCCTCGGGGAATGATGTAGGCGCCCAGGAAGAAGTTCAGCGTGGCGATGAGCGCTGCCGAGATGAGGTAGGGACGGAGCAGTCGCTTGAAACTCATGCCGCAGGCCAGCATGGCGATAATCTCCGAATTTCCCGCCAGCTTCGACGTGAAGAAGATGACGGCAATGAAGACGAACAGCGGTGAGAACAGATTGGCGAAGTAGGGCACGAAATTGGCGTAGTAGTCGAAGACAATGGCGCGCAGCGGTGCGTGGTAGTTGGTGAATTTCGCCAGGTTCTCGTTGACGTCGAAGACAATGGATATCGAGATGATCAGCAGAATGGAGTAGATGTATGTTCCGATGAACTTCTTGATGATATACCAGTCCATGCGCTTCAGGAAACGGAACACGTTCAGCTTCTTCATCCATGCCAGTTTGCGCCAGGGGATTCTCCGCCACAGTCGGACCACCTTCCGCCATAGCCGGTACACCTTCCGTTGCCAGAGTCCCCAGTCCTGTTTCTTGATCTTCATCTTCTGCGTCCTAAATTGTCAATGACTGAACGTTTCCACTGCGTGAAGTCGCCCTGCTCGATGTGTTGGCGGGCATCGGTGACCAGTCGCAGGTAGAATGCCAAATTGTGTATCGAGGCAATCTGTAGCGCCAGCAGTTCCTGGGCCTTGAACAGGTGGTGCAGATAGGCCTTCGTGTGTATGCGGTCAATGTCACAGCCGTCGGGGTCGATGGGCGAGAAGTCGTCCTCCCACTTCTTATTGCGCATGTTCATCGTTCCCTCATAGGTGAACAGCATGGCGTTGCGGCCGTTGCGGGTGGGCATCACGCAGTCGAACATGTCGACACCGCGTTCAATGGCTTCGAGGATGTTCTGCGGCGTACCGACACCCATCAGGTAGCGGGGACGGTCCTTGGGCAGGATGTCGTTTACCACCTCAATCATCTCGTACATCACCTCGGTAGGCTCGCCGACGGCCAGTCCGCCAATCGACGCACCACCGCCGTCATTCAACTTGCCCAGCGTGTCGACGACGTGCTTGGCAGCATCCTGACGCAGGTCCTTGTACGTACAGCCCTGCACAATGGGGAACAGCGTCTGGTTGTGACCGTACAGCGGTTCCGTCTCGTTGAAGCGCTTCACGCAGCGTTCCAGCCAGCGCTGGGTCAGTCTGAGCGAGTTCTTCGCATATTGGTAGTCGCTCTGTCCCGGTGGACACTCGTCGAAGGCCATCATGATGTCGGCACCGATCACACGCTCGGTATCCATCACGTTCTCGGGGGTGAAGATATGTTTCGAACCGTCGATGTGGCTGCGGAACTCGCACCCCTCCTCCTTCAGCTTACGGATGCCTGTCAGCGAAAAGACCTGAAAACCACCGGAGTCCGTCAGGATAGGCCGGTCCCAGGTGTTGAACTTATGCAGACCGCCTGCCTTACGCAGAATGTCGAGACCCGGACGAAGGTACAGATGATAGGTGTTGCCCAGAATAATCTGTGCCTTCACCTGTTCACGCAGCTCCGCAAAGTGCACGCCCTTCACCGAACCCACCGTGCCTACCGGCATGAAGATGGGTGTCTTGATGGGGCCGTGATCAGTCTGAATCAGTCCTGAACGCGCGCTGCTGTACGGGTCGGTATGTTCTACTTCGAAGGTCATCAGTCTTTCTTCTCCTCTTTCTCTTCGGGGATTTCAAAGTTCAGCGGATGCTCCACGACTTCGTCCGTCAGGGCGAACTTCCATACGTCCTGCACGTTCTCCACATAATGGAAACGAACGCCCTTCAGGTACATCTCGGGAATCTCGTTGATGTCCTTCTCGTTTTCCTGACACATGACGATGTCGGTAATGCCGGCACGCTTGGCAGCCAGAATCTTCTCCTTGATGCCGCCGACGGGCAGTACTTTGCCGCGCAGGGTAATCTCACCGGTCATCGCCGTATTCTTGCGAACCTTGCGCTGGGTCAGCGCTGAGGCTATCGAGGTAGCGATGGTGATACCTGCCGACGGACCGTCCTTCGGCGTGGCACCCTCGGGAACGTGGATGTGGATGTTCCAATGGTCGAAGATGCGGTGGTCGATGCCCAGCACGTCGACATGTGCCTTGACATACTCCAGTGCGATGACGGCCGACTCCTTCATCACGTCACCGAGGTTACCCGTCAGCGTCAGCTTGCCGGCCTTGCCCTTCGACAGCGAGGTCTCGATGAACAGAATCTCACCGCCGACGCTGGTCCATGCCAGACCGGTCACCACGCCGGCATAGCTGTTGCCCTGATAGATGTCGCGGTAGAAGGGGGGCTTGCCCAGCAGGTCCTCAATCTCCGTCGGCGTAATCTTCTCGTAGGGCAGCTCGCCGCTTTCGGCCTTCTTGAAGGCCATCTTGCGCAGGGCTTTGTTGATCTGCTTCTCCAACTGGCGCACACCGCTCTCACGGGTATACTGCTCGATAATCTTCTCGATAGCAGCCTTGTTGAAGGTCAGTCGCTTGTCGTTCAGACCGGTATTCTCCTTTTCCTTCGGCACCAGGTGGCGCTTGGCAATCTCGTATTTCTCCTCGGTGATGTAGCCGCTGACCTCGATGATCTCCATACGGTCCAGGAGCGGACGGGGAATGGTACCCAGATTGTTGGCGGTGGCTATGAACATCACCTTCGACAGGTCGTAGTCCACGTCCAGATAGTTGTCGTGGAAGGCGTTGTTCTGCTCGGGGTCGAGCACCTCCAGCAGGGCTGAGGCAGGGTCGCCGTTATGCGTGTTCTGCGTCACCTTGTCAATCTCGTCGAGAATGAAGACGGGGTTCGAGGAACCGGCCTTCTGGATGTTCTTGATGATGCGGCCGGGCATAGCGCCAATGTAGGTACGGCGGTGACCGCGAATCTCAGCCTCGTCGTGCAGGCCGCCCAGCGACACACGGACGTACTTACGCTTCAGGGCGTCGGCAATCGACTTGCCCAGCGAGGTCTTGCCGACTCCCGGAGGACCGTAGAGACACAGGATGGGTGACTTCAGGTCACCACGCAGCGACAGTACGGCGATATATTCCAGGATGCGCTCCTTGACCTTTTCCATACCGTAGTGGTCGCGGTCCAGAATTTTCTGGGCACGTTTCAGGTCGAGGTCATCTTTCGTGTATTCACCCCACGGCAGTCCCACCAGCGTCTGCAGGTAGGTCAGCTGTACGTTGAAGTCGGGCGAATTGGGATTCACCTGGTCCAGCCGCTCCACTTCCTTGTAGAAGTATTTCTCGATATCCTCGGGCCAGTTCTTCTTGCGCGCCTTTTCCAGCAGTTCCTTCTTCTCGGGGGTACTCTCGTTACCCATCTCGGCCTGCAGGTTCTTGATCTGCTGCTGCAGGAAGTAGTTACGCTGCTGCTCGTCAATGTCGTCGCGTGTCTTGTTGCGGATGTCAAGCTTCAGGTTCTGCAGGTTGATCTCGCGGTTGATGATACGCATGGTGTTGAACAGACGCTCCTTCAGCGAGTCCATCGTCAGCAGTTTCATCTTCTCCTTCACCGTGAACGGCATATTCGAACAGACGAAGTTCAGCGCCATGATATTGTTGGTCACATTCTTCAGGGCAAACGTGGCCTCGTCGGGAATCTCCTCCGTCATGTTGACATATTGGTTCACCGACTGACGCAGGTCTTCCATAGCGGTATGGAACTCTACGTCGCGCTTTTCAGGCTCCTCCTCGGGGGCACGGCTCACGTGACCCTCCAGATAAGGGTGATACTTGACGACATCCCCCAGCTTGATACGTCCCAGGGCCTGCACGATGGTCGTGATGTTGCCATTAGGCAGTGTCAGCGTCTTCAGCACTTTGCCGATGACACCGTAGTCGTAGAGGTCGGAACGGATGGGCATTTCCACATCGGGGTCGCGTTGTGTGAAGACACCGATGAGCATATTGTTCTTCTCAGCCTTGCGGATGAGCGTCATACTGGCCTCGCGGCCGATGAGAATAGGGGATACTACACCGGGAAACAGCACCAGGTTACGCACGGCCAGAATGGGCAGCGTATTGGGGATTTCTGATTCCGTCAGGTCGTGGTACTCGCCTTCTACGTCGGCAATCATCGAGAACGACCTGTTCTTGTTATCCATGTACATTGTTATATTATCTTTCATATTTTTCGCGCATTTGAGGCGCAAAGGTACAACTTTTTATTGAAAAACCGCATGTATGATAAGATATTTTAATATCTTTCTTGCAGAATAGTGCTTTTTTTCGTACTTTTGCACTCTAAATGACTGCGTTTCGTTTCAAAAAATTCGTGATCGAGCAGGAATTGTGCGCCATGAAGGTGGGTACCGACGGCGTCCTGCTGGGTTCCTGGGCGACGGGTGGAGCACGTGTGCTTGACGTCGGCACGGGTACGGGCATCATGGCCCTGATGCTGGCCCAGCGCTGTCCCGAAGCCCGCGTGACGGCTATTGATATCGACGAGGGCGCTGTGCGTCAGGCCATTCAGAATGTGGCGCAGTCGCCGTTCAATGATCGTGTGGAGGTGCTGCGGTGCAGTGTGCAGGAGTTTGATGGGCGTGATGGGAGTAACGGGCGTGATGGGGCCAATGGGCTTTATGATGCCATTGTGAGCAATCCGCCTTTTTTTATCGACTCCCTGCAGACTCCCGACCGTCAGCGCACGGTGGCCCGTCACGCTGAGACGCTGACCTATGCCCAGCTGATGCAGGCTGCCTGGCGACTGTTGGCTGATGGGGGAGAACTGAGTGTGGTGGTGCCGTTCGACTACCGCCAGCGCATGGAGGACGAAGCGACCTTCGTGGGGTTCTTCCCCAGCCGTCTCTGTGCCGTCCGCACGGCAGCCCACAAGCCCGCCAAGCGTTTCCTGCTGGCTTTCCGCAAGCATCCCTGTCCCTGCGAACGGACGGAAATGACCCTCGGCGACGAGACGTGTACGCTGCTGACGAGGGAGTTTTATCTTTAATCATTTCGTTATAACGGGATAACGTAATATCGTTATAACGAAACTTATTGATGGAATCCCGTCCTCAGGAATTCATCCCACTGGCCCTGATAGCCGTTGAACACATTGATATCCACAGGACCGTTGATGCCGCTGACGCGTCCTTCGGGCGACAGCTGCCAATACACCAGCTTCACGTCGGGCTTGTACTCGCCGTAGCGGGCTATCCACACGTTATAGTTCTGCTTGATGTCGGCGGCATGCTGCATGTGTTTGTTGATAAACATCTGGTTGACATACAGGATGGGTCGCATGTGGGTGCGCCGTTCCACATACTCCATGAAGGTCCGTATGCGCTGCATCAGCACCTCGTCGCCGCCGATGGCATTGATCTGGGCGTCGGTGGGTTCCACGTCGAGCACCGGCGGGAAGTCGCCCTCGCGGAACAGCGTGCTGTTCACGAAATACGTGGCCTGTGCCAGTGCGGGCGTCTTCAGCGAGAAGAAGTGGTAGGCGCCGACGTGCAGTCCCTGCTTTTTCGCTTTGGCGTAGTCGCTCATAAAGTAACGGTTACGGATGGTGGTACCCTCGGTGCTCTTGATGTATACGAACGACACGGGGAAGGTCTGTCCGTCGGTGGGATGCCGGTGACCGAGCGATGTGATGCGCAGCTGTTTCCAGTTGATGCCGAAGCGCTTGCGGCCTTTCTCGTGCTGATGGCGCGAGATGTCGATGCCGTAGATGCGTTCGGCGGTATAGCGCAGCTTCTCGCCCAGGAAACGCCCCTTCTTCCAGGTACCGATGCGTACCTGATAGTGGGGCGACGACTCAAAGCCGAACCCGCTGCGCTGGTCGTACTCCCAGAAGCCTTCGTAGTGCGCACCGTCGAGGGCGTCGTAGGTGCCTTGTCCCCAGGCCTGCAAGCGGCGGTTCATCTGTCCGCGATAGGTGCCCAGCGAGTCGGTTCTGACGGCTTTGACGATGGTGTCGGCATCATATTCTGCACAGACGATGCGTCCGAGGCTGTCGCGCAGGATGACGGGACCATTGACGCGACCGAGGTGGAAGTGTCCTGCCTTCCAGTAGCCGCCGGCTATCCTGACGGCGGGCAGCAGACGGTCCTTGGCGGCAATGCGCACGGTGACGGTCTTGGTGGTGGTTCCGGGTTGTTCGGAGTTACCGGATTTCCCGCCTGTTCGGGCCATGCGGGTCAGCAGGGTATGATACTGCGCAATGAGGTTGTAGCCTTCGTCGGTGACGTCGTGGGTACGCATGTAGTAGTCCATCTCGCGCAACTGGTCGGCCAACTGCTGGGAGTCTTTCTGGACACGCTGGTAGACGCGTATTTCTACCTTGTCGGGAATGCGCGGAGGCTGTGTGTTACAGGCATAGAACAGACCCAGTGCGACGACGGCGGTCGCGGTCAGCAGAATCAGTGTTTTTCTTCTTCTATCCATGAGTCAAGCAGCTGTCGAGCAATAGAGAGTTTCTCGGGGATGTGGGGCAGGTGGTTGCGGTCGAACCACGACCCCTTCGAGATTTCCGAACGTTGCAGGTGTATCTTGCCGGAGTCGTAGTCGGCCGTGAAGCCGACCATCAGTCCGCAGGGGTAGGGCCAGGGCTGTGAACCGAAGTAGCGCAGGTTGGTGATGTGCAGTCCCGTCTCTTCGAGCACCTCGCGGTGGACGGCCTCCTCCAGCGTCTCGCCGGTCTCGACGAAGCCGGCCACGAGTCCGTAGTGGTCGTCGCGGAAGTTGTTGGCGTGTACCAGCAGCACCTCGTCGCTGACGACGCTCCCGTCAGCCGCTGTGACTTGACGCCTGACGAGTACGATGACGGCGGTAGCCAGCAGGGGCCATATCTCCTTGCCGCAGTGTTCGCACTTCTTCGAGATGGCGGTGTCGAAGCGCATGGGTCCTCCGCAGACGCCGCAGAACTTGGTGTTCTGGTCCCAATAGAGCAGCTCGTGGCACTTGCCGGCAGCGAGATAGTCCTCTTGGGGCAGCTTGTAGTACGACTGGCGCAGGGGGCACATCTCGTAACGCTCGGAGCCCGTCAGCGGCTGGTCGATGCGGTAGGCCTTATGGCCGTCGATGTCCATCACCGTCGTCCAAGGCTTCAACTCGGTGGGTTGTTCAGTGGGTATCTGGTAGGTGTCGCCGGTTTTTTCGAGGACGAGGTCCGACTGGCAGAAAACGAAGTATTTCATTTGTAGGGTTGTTAGGGAGGGTAGGGTTGTTAGGGGCGTTAGGGACTATTTTCCGAACAGCGCCTTGCGGTCGCGCTCAATGGCGGGCTTGGCCCATGCGTCGGGCACGAAGCGCCAGTTGTTCAGCGCCCGTGGGGTGATGGTGCCTTCGCGCTCAATCTTCTCGGTCAGATAGTGACGCTGGTCGCGCTCGCTCATATATTCGATGCGCTGGGGAATAGAGTCCCACGGGATGCCTGCTCCGCGCACCAGCAACTCACCGCCGCCATTGCCGCGATAGCTGTTCATGACCACACGGTACCACGCGTTCTCGTCGAACGGCCGACCGTCCGAGAACTGCAGTATCTGCACCTTCTGTCCGTCGGGCTTGGTGACGTCGACGACATAGTCAATGCCTGCTGCCGAGTCGAAGTTGAACGTGAAGTTCTTGAATCCCTCGCGCTGGTTGTCGCCGGGCACCTTCGGGGCCAGCAGCATGATATGGTCGTCAGCGCTTTGCATGGTGTTCACCCACTGGTCGTACGACAGCTCCAGATGCCCTCGAATCTCCTTGCCCGTCATACGCAGCACGTAGATGCCGTTCTCGAAGCGGTAGAGCTTGAACATGTCGCTCTGGTAGACCGGTCCGGCATTAATCTGGGAGTTGTAGATCAGCGGGGCGGTGAACGACACGTCGGCCTTGGTATGCTCCAGCTGCAGCTCGTGGATGAGGTCTACGAAGGCTGCCGAACCGAAGAAGGCGTCGCGCGAAAACATCGTCTCGCTGAAATTGCCGATTTTACGCTCCACAAAGGCCTTGATGGCATCCGTCTGCGGCTGGAAGTGCTGCATGAAGTCCTCGTCGATGGCCTCCTTGGTGACGTCGATGAGCTCACCATCCTTCCGGGTGACGGTCCAGCCCTTCTTGGTTTTCTCCAGGGTGATGGTAGCCTGTGCCACCTTCTTGGCATTTGCCGCGGGGTTCAGACACAGCGTGCCGTTGACGGTCTGGTTGAACTCGCGGTGGTCGTGACCGAACAGCAGGATGTCCATGCCGTCGATCTGCTCAGCGACCATGCGTGAGGCGTCCTCGTGGTATTCGGGGGTGACGATGCCGCCCTCCCAACCGCTGTGGTAGAGCCCGACGATGAGGTCGGCCTTCTCCTGTTCACGCAGGATTTTCACCCAGCGGCGCGTCGACTCAAGGATCTCGTCGAAGCGCATGCCCGACCACAGGTTCTGGTGCAGCCAGTTGGGGATGGCCGGTGTCAGCATGCCGAGCACGGCGATGCGCACACCCTCGCGTTCTATCATGAGATAGGGCTCCACGTAGGGTTTCTGCGACTTCAGGTCGATGATGTTAGCACCGAGGGTAGGGCAGGCGAGCTCCTTGATCCACTTGTCGTACACCTGATGGCCGACCTCCACGTCGTGGTTGCCGAAGGCCTCAGCGTCGTATTTCATGTAGTTCAGCACCTCGGCGGCGATGTTGGGCTTGTCGGTGGCCACGAAATTGGTGTAATAGCAGGTAGGCTGCCCTTGCAGGATGTCGCCGTTGTCGACGAGTATCAACCGGTCGCCCATCTCTTGGCGCTGGCGTTTGACATAACTGCTCACGCGGGCCATCGTGCCGGTCATGGGACGGCGCTCGGTGAAGTCATAAGGAAAGAATGCTCCGTGGACGTCGGTGGTCTCCACGATGCGCAGCGTGACGCTCTTCGGCGACTTGGCCATCAAGGTGGTCATGCTCATGAGTACTATTAATACAACAATAAATTTTTTCATACTGCAAAGGTACAAATTTTATTTGTAACCGCCAAATGTTTTCTCGGAATTTTTGATTGTCACCATTGTCATTGTCATGATTGTCATTAACGATTTGAGATTTTGTGTGGTTGATTTTTAACACTAATATAATAAATATATATATTTATTATATTAGTGAATATTATTGCATCCGGAATGCTTAATGACAATCGTGACAATGACAATCGTGACAATGACAATCATGATAACGACTGCCATGCGATAAAAATTTTATACATTTTTAGTGTTGAAAGAAAAATGGTGAATGGCGCGCAGGGCAGTGGGAATTTGTTTTCAGGCCTGCAAAAATTTACGCCCTGCCCAGAGCGCAAAAATAAAATGCTTACACCGATAAAAACCGTTGATTTGGCAGAATATTATGAATGACGAAATAGTTTTACAAAACTGACATTCTTTCTTTGAGGAATTCCTCGGCGCGTTGGAGGTCTTCGGGGGTGTCGATACCCACCGTTTCGACGTCGGTGAGGCCCACGCGGATGCGAAAACCGTTCTCCAACCAGCGTAATTGTTCCAGACTTTCGGCCATTTCGAGGGGTGATTGGGGTAGTTTTGTCACCTCGCAGAGCACTTCGCGACGGTAGGCATAGAGACCTAAATGTTTCAAAAACGGATATTTCTCGAGCCAGACGGCCTGTTCCTGACCGCGAACGAAGGGAATGACGGAACGGCTGAAATAGAGTGCAAAACCCTGCAGGTCGGTGACGATTTTCGGAGAGTTGGGATTCAGTGCAGCGTCGATAGTATCGAATCGCTTACCGAGTGTACCTATCTGTGTATCAGCGTGTTCAAATAGTTGCATTAGAGTTTCTATTTGTGACCGCTGAATGAATGGCTCGTCGCCCTGAACATTGATGATGACGTCGGCATCGGTACCGATTTTCTCGGCCGCTTCCTCAATGCGGTCCGTACCGCTCTTATGGTCGGCACGCGTCATCACCGCACGACCGCCAAAAGCCTCGACGGCATGGAGGATTCGCTCGTCGTCGGTGGCCACATAGGCCTCGGGAAGTACGGAAGAGGCCTGTTCGTAGACTCGCTGGATGACCGTTTTGCCGCCCAGAACGGCCAGCGGTTTGCCGGGAAAGCGCGTCGAAGCATAGCGCGCAGGGATGATGCCAATGAACTTCATATCGTCAGAATTTCTTAATGTGCTTGCAAAATTACAAAATAAAAATAAAAAAACGGATAAGATTCCATAAAATATTTGGCGGTCTCGAAAAATTTGCGTACCTTTGTGAAGTTTTAATGGTTACGCAATAGATATGAGAAGACTAAGATATATCATCATCACGATAATGACTATGTGCGCAGTGACGGTCTCTGCGCAGCGCATCACGCTGGGGTCCTACAAGATGAAGGACGGTGGCAGCTATCAGGGCGAGATGCAGGCCGGCAAGCCGCATGGCAAAGGCCGTACAGCTTGGAAGGACGGCGACGTCTTCGAGGGTGAATACGTCAAGGGCAAGCGTCAGGGCTTCGGTACCTACACCTTTGCCGACGGCGAGAAATACGAGGGCGAATGGATGCAGGACCACCAGCACGGCAAGGGCACGTACTACTATTCCAATAATAATAGGTATGACGGCCTGTGGTACCGCGACGACCGCGAAGGTCACGGGGTGATGTACTACTTCAACGGCGATAAGTACGACGGCAACTGGAAGGACGACATGCGTCACGGGCAGGGCCGCTACACGTTCAAGGCCGGTGCCCACTACGACGGCGAGTGGCGTCAGGACAAGAAGAGTGGGCGAGGGCGCTTCGACTGGGGCGACGGCTCGGTGTACGACGGTCAGTGGCTGAACGACCACCAGAACGGCAAGGGTACCTACCAGTATGCCAATGGCGACGTCTATGTCGGTCAGTTCGTCAACGACATCCAGCACGGCAAGGGCATCTACCGCTTCCAGAATGGCGACACCTACGAGGGCGACTACGTCGAGGGTTCGCGTACCGGACAGGGCGTGTTCCGCTATGCCAACGGCGACAAGTATACCGGACAGTTCCTGAATGGCGACAAGTCGGGTCAGGGCATGCTCGTGTGGAAAAACGGCGACACCTATCAGGGCGAGTGGAAGCAGGACAAGCCCAACGGTCGCGGCAAGCTGACCACGAAGGCGGGCGACGTCTATGAAGGCCAGTTCCGTGACGGCAAGATACACGGCGAGGGCATTGCCCGCTATGCCGACGGCTCGAAGTTCAAGGGCCATTTCAAACAGGGCAAGCGCAACGGTCCGGCCATCGAGGAAGGCAAGGACGGCAAACGCTTCGAGGGTACCTACGTCGACGACAAGCGTGACGGCGACTTCGTCGAGAAAGACCGCAACGGCAACGTTACCGCACGGGGAAAATACGTGCGCGGCCGCCGACAGGTGGAAAGGTAAAAAAAGTAAAAAGGTAAACGAGTGTTCAACTACTTAAAAATAAGACAGTTATGATTATCGACAAGATTGAGAACCTGAAGAATTACGCCTCGGTGAACCCGCTGTTCCCGAAGGTAGTGGAATTTATCGAGCAGAACGACCTCGACAAGTTAGAACTCGGTAAGCACGAGATTGTAGGCAAGGACCTCTTTGTCAACATCCAGATGGCCAAAGGCCGTTCCCCCGAGGAGGCCGTCATCGAGACGCACGACAAGATGATCGACATCCAGATTCCGCTGTCGGCCGAGGAGACCTTCGGCTATACGCAGCGCGACCTGCTGCCCAAGGCGGAATACAATGCCGAGAAGGACATCACGAAGATTCCCGACCTGGCTGCCGACAGCTACGTCACCTGTCAGCCGGGCATGATGGCCATCTTCTTCCCACAGGACGGCCACGCCCCCTGCATCGCCGGCATCCCCGAAATCAAAAAAGCCATTTTCAAAGTGAAAGCTTAATGACCCTACCATCCCTAATTACCCTAACATCCCTAACAACCCTATAATTTATGGCAACAACAAAGAAAACAACGACGGCAAAGCCCGCCGCAAAGAAGACTACAGCGGCGAAGAAGGCCGCTCCGAAAACCGACAAACGTCAAACGAATGAGCCCCAGCACATCGGACTGGTGCGCGACGATGGCTGGCTGGAGCCCTTTGAGCAGGCCATTCGCGGCCGTCACGACCACGCATTATGGAAGATTGGTCAGCTGACCCGTAACGGTAAGACGACGCTGTCGCAGTTTGCCTCGGGTCACCTCTATTTCGGTCTGCACAAGCTCGCCAAGGGCTGGGTGTTCCGCGAGTGGGCACCCAACGCCACCGAGATCTACCTGATTGGTGACTTCAACAACTGGCAGGAGTCCGACAAGTACAAGTGCAAGCGTGTCGAGGGTACCGGCAACTGGGAGCTGAAACTCTCGGAAAAGGCCATCAAGCACGGCGACCTGTATAAGATGAAGGTGAAGTGGAACGGTGGCGAAGGCGAGCGCATTCCCGCCTGGTGCCGCCGCGTCGTACAGGACGACCAGACGAAGATATTCTCTGCTCAGGTGTGGAACCCCGAGAAGCCCTATGTATGGAAGAAAAAGACCTTCAAGCCCAACAAGGCTCCCCTGTTGATTTACGAGTGCCACGTGGGTATGAGTCAGGATGCCGAGAAGGTGGGTACCTATAAGGAATTCACCCAGAACGTGCTGCCGCGCGTCAAGAAAGACGGCTATAATGCCATTCAGGTGATGGCCATCCAGGAACACCCGTACTACGGCTCGTTCGGCTATCATGTGTCGTCGTTCTTCGCCCCCAGCTCACGTTTCGGAACCCCCGAGGACCTGAAGGAGATGATTGACACCGCCCATAAGCTGGGCATCGCCGTCATCATGGATATCGTACACTCACACGCCGTAAAGAACGAGGTCGAGGGCTTGGGCAACCTCTGTGGCGACCCCAACCAGTTCTTCTATCCCGGCGACCGCCACGAGCATCCCGCATGGGACTCGCTGTGCTTCGACTACGGCAAGGACGACGTGCTGCACTTCCTGCTGTCGAACTGCAAATACTGGCTCGAGGAGTTTAAGTTCGATGGCTTCCGCTTCGACGGCGTGACGTCGATGCTGTACTACTCGCACGGCTTGGGCGAGGCCTTCGGAGGCTATGGCGACTACTTCAACGGTCACGAGGACGACAACGCCATCTGCTACCTGACGCTGGCCAACTGCCTGATTCACGAGGTGAACCCGCAGGCCATCACCATTGCCGAAGAGGTCAGCGGCATGCCCGGACTGGCTGCGAAGTTCGAGGATGGCGGCTACGGCTTCGACTACCGCATGGCGATGAACATCCCCGACTACTGGATCAAGACCATCAAGGAGGTGCGCGACGAGGACATCAACGTGTGCTCCATCTTCTGGGAAGTGAAAAACCGTCGTCCCGACGAGAAGACCATCTCGTACTGCGAGTCGCACGACCAGGCACTGGTGGGCGACAAGACCATTATCTTCCGGCTCATCGACGCCGACATGTACTGGCACTTCGCCAAGAAGGACGTCAACGACCTCGCCCAGCGCGGTATCGCCCTGCATAAGATGATCCGTCTGGTGACCGCAGGAGCCATCAATGGCGGCTACCTGAACTTCATGGGTAACGAGTTCGGACATCCCGAATGGATTGACTTCCCGCGCGAAGGTAACGGCTGGTCGTACAAATATGCCCGCCGTCAGTGGAACCTCGTCGACAACAAGGACCTGTGCTACCACTGGCTCGGCGACTTCGACCAGAAGATGCTCGAGGTCATCAAGTCGCAGAAGAACTTCCAGGACACCCCCGTACAGGAAATATGGCACGACGACGGCGACCAGGTGCTGTGCTACATGCGTGGCGACCTCGTCTTCGTGTTCAACTTCTCGCCGACGCGCTCGTATACCGATTACGGTTTCCTCGTGCCGACAGGCTCGTACGAGGTGGTGCTGAACACCGACGCCAAGGAGTTTGGCGGCAACGGATTCGCCGACGACACGGTGACGCACCTCACCAACTACGACCCGCTGTATGTGCAGGACCACAAGGAGTGGCTCAAGCTATACATTCCTGCCCGTTCGGCTGTCGTGCTGAGGAAGCAGTAACTCTTTTAGGAGTTAAAAAGTGATAAGATTACAGTAAAACCCGCCAATTTGGTGGGTTTTATTGTTTATTTATGCATATTTGCAGACAAAAATGATATTTTTTTTGCAAAATAGTGTCAGTTTACAATAAAAATTAGTAATTTTGCACGGAAATATAAGAATTCTTTATTTTTTATGGTACGTAACATATTCAAAGGACTTGGTATTGCACTGGTCACACCCTTCAATGCGGACGGATCGGTGGACTACAAGTCGCTCATCCGATTGGTCGAATATCAGCTCGACAACGGAGCTGATTTCCTCTGCATTCTGGCGACAACGGGTGAGACGCCCACACTGACCGCCGACGAGAAGCAACGCATCAAGGAACTGATAGTCAGTCTGGTTGGCGGACGCGTGCCCATCCTGATGGGATGTGGAGGCAATAACACAGCGGCCATTATCGAAGAGTTGCAGACTCGTGATTTTCAGGGTATCGACGGCATACTGAGCGTATGCCCCTATTACAACAAACCTTCGCAGGAAGGACTCTACCAGCATTTCAAGGCCATTGCCAACGCCACGAAACTGCCGGTAGTGCTCTATAACGTTCCCGGTCGTACAGGCGTCAACATGACGGCAGCCACAACGGTCCGTCTGGCCACCGACTGCAAGAACATCGTAGCCATCAAGGAGGCGTCGGGCAATCTGGAGCAGGTCGACGAAATCATCAAGAACAAGCCGGACAGCTTCGACGTCATCAGCGGCGACGACGCACTGACGTTCCCGATGGTCAGCTGCGGTGCAGTAGGCGTCATCAGCGTCATCGGCAACGCGCTGCCCAAGGAGTTCTCGAAGATGATCCGCCTGCAGATGCGCGGTGAGTACGATGCTGCCCGCAAGATTCACCACCGCTTCATCGACCTCTTCTCGCTGCTCTTCGTCGACGGCAACCCCGCCGGCGTGAAGGCCATGCTCAGCGAGATGGGCTATATCGAGAACGTGCTGCGCCTGCCCCTGGTGCCGATGCGTGTCAAGAACGTGCAGCGCATGAGTGAGATATTGAAAGAGTTGAAAATATAATTCAGAGTAATCAGATTATTCGGAGTAATCAGAGTATTCAGAATCTATGGAAGAGTCGAGAGTCATACACGAAATCACCCCGCTGATGGGTAAGGACGCCCTCTATATTGCCGACCGCAGGAAGAAGGAGTTCACCTATCCCATTCACAACCACGAGGTCTTCGAGCTCAATTTCGTGGAGCACGCAGCGGGTGTGCGCCGTATCGTGGGCGACTCCAACGAGGTCATCGGTGACTACGACCTGGTGCTCATCACCAGTCCCGACCTGGAGCACGTCTGGGAACAGAACACGTGCACCAGCGACGACATCCGCGAGATTACCATCCAGTTCTATCTCGACATGAGCGACGACGGATTCCTGTCGCGCAACCCCTTCTACAGCATGCGCAAGATGCTGAAGGAAGCCCGCAAGGGACTGGCGTTCCCCCTGTCGGCCATCATGCGAGTCTACCAGCAGCTCGACACGCTGAGCTCGGTGAAGGACGGATTCTATGCCGTCATGCAGTTTATGACCATACTCTACGAACTGTCGCGCTGCGAGGGAACCCGCACACTGGCGACGTCGAGCTATGCGAAGGTCGAGGTGGAGAGCGACTCACGACGCGTGCTGAAGGTGAAGAACTATATCTCGAAGAACTATATGGACGAAATCCGACTGAACACGCTGGCCGACATTGCCGGCATGAGTCCATCGGCTTTCAGCCGCTTCTTCAAACTCCATACGGGGCGCAACCTCAGCGAATACATCATCGAGATGCGATTGGGCTATGCCAGCCGCATGCTGGTCGATACGGCCAAGAGCATTGCTGAAATCAGCTTCCAGAGCGGATTCAACAACCTGAGCAACTTCAACCGCATCTTCAAGAAGAAAAAAGGCTGCTCGCCCTCAGAATTCCGCGAGAACTACCATAAAACGAGAATCATAGTCTGAAGCGTATGTTGAGAAGAGTGTTTTTGACCGTAGCCATCTGTCTGTTGGGAAGCATCGTGATGCCTCTCACTGCCAGTGCGGCTCCAAAAGAGAAAAAACTCAACTACATCAAGGAGATTGCGATAGCAAAGAAGAATAATGATTATGAACGCCTGGGTAAGCTTATAGCCGGCCGGATCACTACATTCTACAACAATGGACAGAGTGACTCTATCCTGGCCCATGTCTCCGAAGATATGAAGACACTGGAAGAACTGGAGCAATGGAACCGCTACTACGAGATATGGACCTGCAAGATTAATACCTTAATATATTATAATAACAGTAAGAATATGGCGTTGCGTGAGGTGCAGGCGATGTATGCCGATGCTCAGAAACGTAACAACCAGAACGGAATGGGTATTGCCTATTATACGATGGGTAATGTCTATCTGAATATGAACAACCTCGAAGAGAGTGCCAATGCCTATAAGA
Organism: Prevotella sp.; assembly: GCA_015060485.1. GTDB lineage: Bacteria > Bacteroidota > Bacteroidia > Bacteroidales > Bacteroidaceae > Prevotella. Next base: position 154,879 of record SUYI01000005.1, read on the forward strand.
AAGGTCTTGCCATTCTGTTGAATATCAAACCGCTACCCTCTGCCGTCCAGGAACTCTACTCCTATTACGGAGACGTGCTCAACGAGCAGCAGCGTTTCAAGGAATTGGACGAACTGACGGTAGGTTGGAAGAAATTTATCGAGCAGTTTATTGAGGAGAACCCCGAAATGGTTCAGAGCTATACAGAAACACTTTGGTTCCTTTATGATGTCGCCTGCGTGCAGGCTGCGACAGGACTGGGGGACTACGAACGGGCTCAGAACATGCTCGACGAAGCTAACCAGTACGTTCATGCAGAAGATGACTATCTGGCTACCACGTGGCTGATAGTTGCTGCCCAGTTGCGACTGAAGCAGGGACGTTTCATGGAGGCCTTGCATCTGAATAACCGTCGAATGGAATTGGTGAATCCCGACGAAGACAAAGGTGTCTTTCTTTCAATTGCTGCGCAACGGACCGATATTTTGGAGGGTCTGCACCGTTTCGAGGAACTGTCGAAGCTGTATAGAAGGATGTATTTCCTGAAGGACTCGTTGAACAGTGCCGACACGAAGAGTCAGCTGACGGAAATGAATACGATGTTCCACGTTGACGAGTTGGAGCGCGAACAGGAACAGCTGAAGATGGAGCAGGAGCGTGCCCAGTTCCGCAACATGCTGATTATCGGCGGACTGATTCTGGTGGCAATGGTGGTATTCATCGTGTTCCGCACGATAGCCGCACGCCGCTTGAAGAAAGCCCACGACCAGCTGCAGGCTACCCACGAGGAACTGCTGACAGCCTACGACCAGCTGGAGGAGACGACGACCGCCAAGGAGCGTATCGAAAGCGACCTGCGTATTGCCCGTAACATCCAGATGGGTATGGTACCCCGTAGCTTCCCCGCACGTCCCGACCTGGACCTCTACGGCTCGATGACGCCTGCCAAGGAGGTCGGTGGCGACCTCTACGGATACTATCTGGCAGAGAGCACCGAAGAGGGCAAGAGCGACAAGCTGTACTTCTGTCTGGGCGACGTATCGGGCAAGGGCGTACCGGCATCACTGTTTATGGCACAGGCCACACGACTGTTCTGCACGTTGGCAGCACAGGAGATGATGCCTGCCGAGATTGCTACCCGCATCAACAACGCCCTGTCGGGCGAAGACAACGAGACGGGCATGTTCGTAACGATGTTCCTCGGTCTGCTCGACCTTGGGACGGGACATCTCGACTTCTGTAATGCCGGACATAATCCGCCCGTGCTGTTGCGCGACGGAAAGCCGGAATTCATTGAAATGGTTCCCAACGCCCCTGTGGGCATCATTCCCGAACTCGACTTCGAGGGCGAGGAGATTGCCGACATCACCAACTGTCCGCTGTTTATCTATACCGACGGACTGAACGAGGCCGAGAACCGCGAGAAGGAGCAGTTCTCCGACGAGCGACTGCTGGAAATCATGGAGCAGGTGCCATTCGTGAGCAGCCAGCAGACCATCGAAATGCTGCGTGAGGAGGTCGAGAAACACCGCGACGGCGCAGAGCCGAACGACGACCTTACCATGCTGTGTGTGAAATTCATTAAAGAAGAGAATAACAGCTAAACTTAAACCATAGGACTATGAGAAAGAAACTAGTACTAAAAAACCAGATGAGCGAGATGGTGCGCGTCAACCAGTTCGTCGAGGAAATCAGCGAGGAACTGGGTCTTGACATGGAGCTCCAGATGAACCTCAATCTGGTGATGGAGGAAATGGTGGTCAACGTCATTTCCTATGCTTATCCTGAAGGCAAGACGGCAGAGATAGAGCTGCTGGCCGAGTCGGACGGAAAGGAACTTACCTTCGTCCTGACGGATCGTGGCAAGGAATTCGACCCAACCATGAAGGAGAGCGCTGATATGGACATCAATCCGGCTGAGCGCGACCTGGGTGGTATGGGTATTTTCATTGTCAAGAACATCATGAACGAAGTGACTTATCAGCGTCTGGAGGGCAAGAACTTGCTCACCATGAAGAAAGACATTCAGGGAGATAATAGTTAAGAATCAAGAGTAATAACAATTAAATAACTAAAAAATTATGACACAGATTATCAAAGAAGGTGGTAAGACCATCATTAAGACCGGTGAGCGTATTGACACAATGAATGCACCCCAGTTTGAACAAGACATCCAGCCCGCTCTGGCCGACGGAGGCGTCGAACTCGAGATGGACTGCTCGGATCTCACCTACATGGCTTCTTCTGGTCTGCGCATCATCCAGAAGACTATGCGTACCGTGATGCAGCAGAAGGGTCAGTTCAAGATGACCAACGTAAGCCCCGAAATTTACAAGGTGCTGGCTATGACCGGATTCACCAAGTTTATGAAAGTGGAGAAGAAGGCCTGATGGCGACCCGTTGGCATAAGTAAAAACTAAAAACAACAAGCCTTATGATTTACGCTATTGTTGTATTAGCCGTCATTGCTCTTGTGCTGGGGTTTGCACTGCATACTCAGAGCAAGAACAATTCCCGACAGGCTGAGGAACAGCAACGACTGCTGGATGACTACCAGCAGCGTGTCAACGAGCAGCAGAAGCTGTTGGAAGACTATCGTGCGCTGGAAAAGAATTTTGACAATGTTGGCGAAGGCTACGAGCAGGCCCTGCTGGCTTTCGACAAGATGAACGAAGAGCAGGACAAGGCCCGTGCTGCCAACGAGGCCCTGCAGCAGACCGTGATGAACCTGCAGCAGACGAACAATCAGCTGCAGGAGGATGCCAAGAAGCAGGCTGAGGTGATGCAGGAGGTAATCAGCGCCCTGCAGGCTTCGGGCGACGCAAAGCTGACGGCGCTGGCTGGCAAGATTTCCGATTTAGACGATCTGAAGGCCGACCAGGCTCCCTTCGAGCGTACCGATAACGTGATGGTGACTCAGGTGGCTGAAGAGGCTGCCCGTCAGGCAGGCACTGACAAGGTGCAGTACATCAAGTTCGAACAGACCGTAGACCCCGCAGCAGCTGCTACGATGCTGTCGACGAACCTGAAGAAGGCTGTCCGCGCACTGACGCATCTGTTGGACAACGCCCTGAAGTTCACCACCGAGGGTGGGGTAACGCTCGCCGTGAATGTCGATATGGACAAGATGCAGGCCATCTACAGCGTCGAGGATACCGGAACGGGTATTGGCGCTGAGGATGCAGAGCGCATCTTCGAACCTTACGTGAAGCTCAACCAGTTCTTCGACGGACAGGGTATCGGACTTACCGTTGCCCGCAACATTGCCCGCCGTCTGGGTGGCGACGTCGTGCTCGACACCACCTACGCTGGTCCCGGAGCCCGCTTCGTGCTCGAACTGCCCATTTAACATCCCAACGGACAAATAAGAAATCGGGCCCATCGTTTTTGGTGGGCTCGCTTTTTGTTTTGGCTGATTTCCAGCCCAACGGAACTAAACGGCCGATCGTTGGGAAGCGGGCCGGCGGTCGTTGGGAAGTAAACCGCCCGTCTACCGGTTGAGGATTAAAATCAGCCTTTTGAAGGTGCTTTTCCAAGCTAAAGTGTCACAGAGCACAGTTTTCTCAGGAGCCCCACCTCTAAATCAATAAATCAAAAATCAGTTTGTTCTATGAGCAGGTTTATTTATGTATAAAATCTATTACTATATATATAGTAATATAGATATTTTCAACAAATATTGCTATTTAAGGATTTCAGCCCCAACAAAACTGATATCTGATTTACTGATTTTACTGCCTTTTCCTGAATACTGCCGACTGCGTGAACCTGAACAATATGGCCGAAGCGTTTTGCAAAGCAATGGAACCAGCCAAAGAAGAGCTGCCAGAAACCTTCACTATAATGCAGGGATGAAAAAAGTCGCCATAACCTTTGGTTATGGCGCGAAAACTTCGTACCCTTTCGCTACGCGAGAAGTTATTTTCGCTCGAAAATGAAAATAAATATTAATTTATTTTGCATTTTGCTCACTTATTCGTAACTTTGTAACCGAAAAGTGTAGATTGCAAAACCAAGCATAAACTGATAAAGCAGAAATAATAACAATTAAAAACAATAACAACATTATGAACAAAAGATTTTTCAACCAACAAAACCTGACGAGAAGGCTCAGACTGCTTTCCGTCTTGTTTGCAATGCTGCTTATGCCGATAGGGGCGTGGGCACAGACAATTACTGTTGCGGGCGTTTCGCCAGATACGGACGGAAACTTTATTGATGAAGCCCATGAATTTATTACATCTGGAACAGTGACATTTGATGCAGGAGCGAACACCTTGACGCTGGACAATGCAACGATTACTGGATCAATTGTAAAGACGGCTAATGAAGCAGGTGATCAGTTGACTATCAATTTGGTTGGAACAAATACCGTGAATGGTCAGATTTTATTCCAAAGTGAAGACCGAATGTATCCTGGTGATTTGACATTTACGGGAAGTGGTTCATTGAATATTGCATCAAACGATGAAAATGGTGTGATTGATGGAGTTTCTTCAGTAAATACGGATGAGGGCCTCTATATAGCAACAGATTCACCTAATCCTAATTGTCATAATGGATATTATACTAATAGTACAAATGCTGACGACAATTCGGTAAAGAGTTTAACGGTTTCTACAAGTGTTACCTATCCTATTTGGGTATATAATAGCGGCTCAAGCACAAAATACACTCAATTGACTGCAGCAAATTCGTCTACAAGTTCCCCTTTCTCTCCAGTATCAGACGATGATCATAGTGGTTCGGTATCATTTAATGGAACAACATTAACACTGAATAGTTTCAATTGTAAGGAAACTAATGGAAACTATGTTTTCTACATTGGAGAAAGCAAGAAAGAGCTGACTATTAATCTTGATGGCACTAGCTGTATTTTTGGGAATTGTTTCCATTACTTAACTGGCAATAATACTTTGACATTCATAACTTCAGAATCAACGCCTGGCAGCCTTGAATTTACAACATCTCCTTCATTCTTGGGAGAAGTGACATTTGTATATTCAAGCGGATTAGGCTATTATTCTAATAAGATTTCTACTGACTGGCCACGACTCCAGATTGGAAATACGTATGTGAGAGGAACAGCCAGCACTATAGGAGGCTATAGTAATGTTTCATTTGACGATGCGACGAACACCTTGACGCTTGGTGGCGTTACGATTGGTTCTCCGGCTGAAACAGTTACAGATATAGATGTATTTATCAAAAATTTGAATGTTGAGATTAGTGGTACAAATACTGTCTATGGTAGATTCTTTGGTTTTTATGAAGAGAATGGTAGTAAAGCCGGAACGATTACCTTTAAGAAAAAATCAGGTGCAGAAACTGCAGAGTTAACTGTTTCAGGAATTGGAGATGGTAACGGTCCTGTCACCAATTTTGCTTCATCTATATTGGGAGAAGGGTTGTATGTATCGGGAATAGACGATGACAACGAACCTGTTTCTACCTTAAGTTACCAAAATGGTGAATATTACAGTCCCACTGGCAAAATGGCAAAAACGGTAACGATTTCAGAGAATGAACCTGACACGAAGTTATGGATAGGAGAAACAGAAGTAACAAGCGCTAATGCAGAAGATGTGTTTCTTGATGGCAAAGTGTCTTACGATATGACAAATCAAATACTGTCGCTGAATGGTGCGACGATAGAAAATGAAATAGTTAGTAATGTAGGCACATTGACCATTGATTTAACCGGCTCGAACAGCGTTAAATATATCAGCGCGACTGGAAACGCTACAGCTTTGGCTTTCACTGGTGACGGAACACTTACTCTTGAGAATAGTGATGGTGTCATTTATGGCTTCTCGTCTGTAGACTTTGGAGATTTCAATCTGCAATCATCTGTACCAGGCATTCATTGGAGTGAAACCCACCATATTCTTTGTAATTATGATGATGACATAGCAGAAAAGGTGACACTTACCAAAGATGCCGTGTATCAGCTGTGGATTAATGGCGTTCAAGTAACAGAAGCGAATAAGAATGGCATCACTGGTGAGGAAATCCAAAGTGGAGAAAGTACTTTAAATACCATCGAAGGAACGGTTAAGTTTACACCTGGTACCGAAAACGTCCTTTTGTTGAAAAAAGCTCAGTTGTCAGTTGTTGGAGGCGACGATGCTGGTCCTGCTATCGTTAGTGGACTTGATAATTTAACTATTCAGCTGGATGGCGATGGTAATGATATTGAGGCCGCCCGCAGTGATGTCAACTTTAGTGGCGCATATGGCAACTACATCGTAAAAAGCATCAACAGCAATGCTGTACTTACATTTACTGCATTGAGGGAAGATGCCTGTTTGTATAGCACCATTAGTTCCTCCCAATATGCCTATGCTCCATTTAACGGGTTCTCAAATATAGTTTATAATGGCAATTTAGTGTTGATGGCTACAAGTACAGACTGGCAGTGTTTGAAGAATCTGTCTACGCCTTCTATAAGTCCAGATGGTTCTACGTATTATCTCAGTCAAGAGGATGATCAACTTGATGGAGTTAAGATATATTATACAATAGATTATGTAAATGGTGAAGACGTTACTACACCCACACTTTACAAAGATAACGAGGGGTTGACAATCTCTGGTCCTTGTACGTTGACTGCCTATGCAGAGTATGTACAGAATGGTGTGACAAAGAATAGCTCTAATCTCAAAGCCAAGTATTTTGGCCCTGCAGAAGATCCGATGCGACTGGTGTATGGTGCAGATCCTGTTGACTTCGTCTTGGCTCCGGCTATTGAAGAAGGGGATGGCATTATAATTAATGGCATTGAGGCAAATGTCACCTATAGCTCTACTACAGGAAAGGTTTCGTCAGAAACTCTTGGCAGTCATGGTGCCGTTGTTTCCTTGGGTTATCAGGATGAGACTATTCAGACCACCTTGCTGAATAATTATTTCAACATGAGCTTCGATGTCGTTCCGCCTGCTCCGACTATTGGACTTGCTGAAGGAACTTACTCCAGCACGCACGAAGCGATTACGGTTACAAGTGACGGATTGGCAAATACGACTATCAAATACCAATGGGATGATGACGACGAAGAGGATTATCCTGAGACAGGCATTCCTTTCCAAGCCGGTACACTGAAGGCATGGGTTGTATATAACGGTGGCGATACACCTGTGTCTAGTGACATAGTATCTGCTACTTATACCTTGCTCCAAGATCCTGGTTTGGACTTCGTTGTGGGAGATAACCCTGTGGAAGAAGATGTGAACTATACTATTGGCGGCTCTAGCAATCCGACGCTGCCTACATTGCAGAAACCTGAGGGCGTGACGGTGACGTATGCCAGTTCCAATACAGGAGTAGCGACTGTTGCTACTGACGGAACAGTGACCCCCGTAGGTGTCGGTTATACGACGATTACCGCAACGTCGACAGCTACAAGTGAGTATGAAGCAGGTGAAGCATCTTATACGTTGAATGTCTATAAGGACCTGTCGCATAGCAGTATTACTGTTGAGGTGGCTAATGTAACCTACAATGGACAAGCCAAGACTCCTACTGTAACTGTAAAGGATGGCGATAAAGTTTTAATGTATGGAGAAGATAATGGAGACGGAACACTCCTATATGAATACAAGGTAGAGTATGCTAACAATACCAATGCTGCGTCGGCTACTGCTGAGACAGGAGCTCCTACGGTTACTGTGACAGCTTATACAGATGATGATTTTTCGGAATCACACATGGAGGTTACTCATTATAGGGGTTCTACGACGAAGACCTTCACCATATCTCCTATGAGCATTAGTACTGCAACAGTCAGTGTTGATGCTACGCAGACGTACACCTATACGGGTTCAGAAATCAAACCTAGTGTATCGGTTTCCATCTATTTGACGGAAAATGCAGAGAATATTACAACCTTGACGGAAGGAACGGACTATACCGTCACTGGTTATGCGAACAACACCAATGCCGCTACGGCCACCAGCGAGAATGCTCCTACAATAACTATAACAGGTAAGGGTAACTTCACAGGTACGGCAACAGGTACATTTACCATTGATAAGGCTGACCTCGGTAATGTAACGATTGCTGAAATCGCAGACCAGACATATACGTGTTCTCAGATTAAGCCTGCCGTGACGGTGACGTTCAACGGCAATGCAGTCGCTGAGGATGAATACACCATTAGTTACGGTACGAACACCGATGTTGGCGAAGGTACGGTAACGCTGACGTCGGAGGGCAAGAACTTCTCGACGACGAGCACGAAGGGGGCAACGTTTACGATTGTTGCCAAGGAGCTGACTACTTCAATGGTTGCAGATATTGCAGCTCAGATCTATAACGGTACAGAGTTAAAGCCCGCATTGACGGTAAAGGATGGTGAAACGACCTTAGAGGAAGATACTCACTACGAAGTGACCTATTCGAACAACAAGAATGTCGGTACGACCGCCAAAGCGACTATCACTGGTAAGGGTAATTATAGTGGTTCTATCGACAAGATGTTTACCATTAACAAAGCCCAGCTGACGGTGACGCCTGACGATAAGACGTATAACGTAGGAGACGATATTACGTTGACTGTCAGCTATGAGGGCTTCGTGAATGGTGAAACTGAGACCGTTTTGACAACTCAGCCTTCTGCAAGCTATGGTACAGCTGATGTCACCAAACCAGGCAGCTATGAGATTACTGCCAGTGGCGGTGTGGCTCAAAACTACGATTTCATCTATAAGACGGGTACGCTGACTGTTAACCGCCAGCTGAACGTCAGCTTCAGTGCTTCGAACACGTGGGCTACCTATTGCGGTACTGAGAATCTGTCAACGCCTGAAGGTTTGAAGGCTTATCAGGTGACGGCGGTTGAAGGCGCAACGGTAACGATATCGGAAATTGGTTATATTCCCGCGAATACTGCCGTACTGCTGCAGAATGTTTCTAACAACAATACATGGTCTAACATTGCTGCCAGTGCGTATACGGGTGCTACCTCGACGTTTGAGAACAATAAGTTGATTGGTACTGCATCGGCTGTTGACGTGAGCACTATCACAGGCGGAACGGTGTATATATTGGTTAACAATATGTTTAGGCGTTCGACGAGTGGTTCGATTCCTGCCAATCGCGGCTATCTGGTGGTTGCAACGTCCAGCAACGCCCCGCAGCTGAGCATCAGCATTGGCGACGACACCACCGGTATCGGTATGGTGGGTTGCGATTCTGTCGCAACTGACAACGATGAGTGGTACACGCTGGACGGTCAGAAGCTGCAGCAGGCTCCTACCCAGAAGGGTCTCTATATCAAGAATGGTAAGAAGGTTATTATCAACAAAAAGTAATAGGAGGACATGATGATGAAACAATATATGAAATCAGTAATGACAATGGCCTTGATGCTTCTGTTTACCTCAGGAGCATGGGCTGCCGACGTGACTATTAAGAAGCAGCTGAACGGTACGGCTACTGAGACGGGAACGGCGACAAAAAGCATCAGTGAAGGTGTGTGCACCCTGACGGTGACACCCCCCGCCGGAAGCTATGTGACCAAAGATTTTATCACGGCATATGCAGTGTGGAATGGTAATATGGCACAGACTCCTCGCCGCAATCCGGGATTGGTAGATAATCCCATTGCGGTTACGGCGTCGGATGCTAGTGCTGACCCCAGCGGCGAGACGAAATATACGCTCACATTGCCTACTGACGGCAGTGATGTCGAGGTGACGGTCAACTTCCAGTCGCGCAAGCTGCTGACGCTGGATATGGTTGAAGATATTGACGATTTTATCTTCAACTGGGAAGGTCATGAACCGGAATTGATAATTAAGGACGGAAACGACGATCTGGTAAAAGGTACACACTATACCGTTGAGTTATCGGACACCGTGAATGCCGGTACGGCTAAGGCAACGATTACCGGTAAGGGTATCTACACGACCATCAGTGATGGTGCCACGTCTATCGTAAAGACGTTCACCATCAATCCGATGGATTTGTCGGAGGAAGAAATTGTTGGCGAATTGACTGCTACCAATTTTGAATATGACGGTGAAAAACACATGCCTGCGTTGGGCGGAATATCCTATAATAACCACAATTTGGTAAACGAAGTGGACTATTGGTTAGCGTATCCTGACAGCGTCAATGCAGGTATTGGTAAGGAGACTGAAGTGGGTGGTGCAAGTGGTCCCAGATGCGAGATTACTGGTAAGGGTAACTTCACAGGTAAAGTAATCAGGTATTATACCATCGCCCAGGCCGACTTCAACGTTGAGATTGCTGATATTCCGGAGCAGACTGCCACTGGCGAGCCGATTGAACCAGAGCTGACGGTGACGTTTAAGAATACAAACAACAAAACAATCACTGTCGATGCCAGTGACTACACGGCAGAATACAGCAACAATGTGAACCCCGGAACGGCAACGGTGATACTGTCGTCGACGGGCAATAACTTCAAAACGGAGCTGACGCAGACGAAAACGTTTATTATTAACGGCATCGAAAACTATCTTTCTATCAAGGACGGAGAGGCTTTCTTGTCGAAACTCAGAGTGACGAATGGCAATACGTTTGACGTCAAGGCGCATTATCAGGTAGTTTGTCCTGAGGACATCCCAGCGGCGGATTTGACTTGGAAATCTGATGATGAGACTGTTGCATCAGTTAACAATAACGGCGTGATTACTGCTGAGGGATATGGTAATGCAAAAATTACTCTCGCTTACGCGGGAGGTGGCAAATACGCGGAGGATACTTATGATTTCTACGTGGATGCCGCACCAAAGACTCCGACCGTTAGCTTGCCCGCTGGTGCTTATCCGTCGGATCAGGGCGCGATTACGATGACCAAGGAGAATGTCGCCGGCATGGCCATCAGCTATACGTGGGATGACATTACTGGTGACAATGCTGCAGCATGGAGTAATTACGCGGATGAAGGTGTTGCATTCCAGGAAGGAACCCTGTCGGCAAGGGTAGGGTACACCTTTACAAAGGGGGGTATTACGAGTACCGTATATAGCGACACTGTCTCTGTGGCTTATACTTATTTGATTGATATTGCCACTTGTACGGTTACCGGCAATGATGACCAGACCTATAATGGCGCGGCCCACACTCCTGAGCTGACGGTTACTCCTGCAGGAGGTGGAACAGCCTTGACGTTAGACACTGACTATACGGTAAGCTACAAGAAAGGCGACGCTGCTGTTGAGTCAATGATTGATGCTGGCGACTACACGATAGTCATTACCGCCAAAGAGGGCTCTCTCTATGAAGGCTCGAAGGAAGTGGACTTCACCATTATCCCGAAGACGATTGTTGCCGACTGGGTGACGCTGGCGCAGGATACTTATGACTATACTGGTGAGGAAGTCAAGGCGGAAGTGAAAGTGACGGACAGTGACAGGGGTGTTGACCTGACGTTGGATACCGACTTTACCGTAGCCTATTCGAACAATGTCGCTGTCGGTACAGCTACGGCATCAGTGACAGGTACAGGCAACTATACTGGTTCTAAAACGGCGACATTCACCATTGGTGCAGCCGACATTACCGACCTTTATGACATTTCGTTGGATGAGACGAGTTATGTATATGATGGAACTGAGCACAAACCTGCTGTAGTCTTTATGATGGATAACGAACCTGTTGACCTGTCTTCTGACGACTACGAGGTGTCTTATTCGAACAACGTGAATGTGGGTTCTGCAGATGCAACGACGGGTGCTCCCACGGTAATTGTTAGCGGTAAGGGTAACCTGACGGGCAGCAAGACGCTGACGTTCTCGATTACAGCAATGAGTCTGGAAAACGCAACGGTTACTGTAGATGCCAGTCAGACTTATACCTATACGGGTTCGGAAATCAACCCCAATGTGACAGTATCGCTGTATTTGAATGACGTATTGACAACGCTGACGACTGACGACTATACGGTAAGCTACACAAACAACGTGAATGCTGCAACAGCAGATGCTGAGACGAATGCTCCTACGGTGACAGTGACTGGTAAGGGCAACTACACGGGTTCGGCATCCGGAACGTTTACCATCGAAAAGGCTACTCCCATCATTACCTTCGTGGAGGCGAGCTATTCGGCTACACTGGGTGAGACATTCACATCGCCTGCTACTGTAGATAATTGGGATGTAAGTCCAACTACATCATCGAACACGAGTGTGGCGACGATATCAGAAGGTCTGATTACGCTTGTTGGTGTCGGTACGACGACCATCACTGTTACTTATGCTGGCGACGCCAACCATAACAGTGCGACGGGCAGCTATGAGCTTGTTGTGTCAAGTGCTCTCGGCATCACGTTCGAAGGCAGTAATTTGTGGGCTTCGTATTACGCTACAGAAACTTTGTCTGTTCCTGATGGCCTGACAGCATACGTAGTCAACGCCGTCGACGAAGAAACTGGATCAGTGACCGTAGCGTCTGTCGACTATATTCCTGCTAACAATGCTGTTTTGCTGAAGCGTGCCAACGATGGTGCTGCCAGTGGTTATACAGCCGTAGCATATACAGGAACTACTGCAACTGTCTCTAACTTGTTGGGCGGCTCGATAAATACTACTGCCATTAGCAGCTTTGGTAATAATCCTGTTTATGTGCTCTTCAACGATAAGTTCAAACGTGCTATCAGTGGAACGATTCCTGCACGCCGTGCCTATCTGGCTCTTGGTGCTGCTATTGCTTCAGCAGGTGCTCCACAATATCTAACTATTGTTGACGGCAACACCACTGCAATAGAAACGCTGGCTGTTGACGACAGTAACGACAGCTGGTACACTATCGACGGACTCAAGCTGAACGGCAAACCCCAGCGTAAGGGTCTATATATTATTAAGGGTAAGAAAGTTTATATCAATAACAACAAATAAGGAGGGCGTATAATTATGAAACACAATCTGAAGTATGTGATTTCTTTGGTGTTCATGCTCCTGTTAACACAGGGCGCATGGGCAGACCCAACCGTAACAATCATCAAGAAGTTGAATGGTTCGATTGCTGCTACCACATCGCCAGGAGAAGTAACTCGGGCAATTGCCGACGGCACGTGTACCCTGACAGTGACACCCGCACAAGGCAACTATGTCACCAAGGATTTCATCACTGTTTATTCTGTGGTGACTGGAAATGTGGCACAGACTCCAAGAAGAACGCCCGATTTGGACAACGAACCCATTGAAGTTCGTAATGCAGGTGAAAACACCGACCCCATTGGTGTAACTACTTATGAGTTTACTATGCCGGCAGATGGTAGCGATGTGGAGGTGACGGTTGACTTCCAAAGCTTGATAGCTATCGAGCCTACAGTGACGCTAGAAGGATGGACGTATGGTTCTGATCCCAATGAACCAGTGGTGGAAGGCAATACGGGTAATGGTGCTGTGACATTCACATACGCCCCCAAAGGCGGTACTTCTTTTACCTCTGATGTTCCGACAAATGTTGGTGACTACACGGTGAAGGCTTCTGTCGCTGCCTCAGGAAAATATGCTGCTGGCGAGGCTACTGCTGATTTCACTATTGCAAAAGCAAACGCCACGATTACGGCAGCCCCAACGGCCAAGGATTTGACCTATACGGGCGAGGCTCAGGCGTTGGTGGAGGCAGGAACTGTTA
>SUYI01000051.1 GCA_015060485.1 Prevotella sp.
GGGCGAGGGGAGTGATAACCAAGATAGTAGCGGGTCGCAGAACAGCGGCTCGTCTAACAGCGGCGACGACAACTCGGGCGGCTTCGAGATGGGAAGCTAAAAAAGGTTAGCGCCTTCGGGCGCAACCTTTTTAGGTTGGAGATTTGAGATTTGAGATTTGAGGTTTATGAAATGAAATAGTAATCATAAAAATGTTAATACTTCCTATTTTGGACGATATTCTGCAAAAAAGTTGTAAATTTGCAGGCAAAATAAATAAAGACATCGGTAAAAATAATTATTGGTGATTGGATCATGTTTAAATATTTGGAGTAGATAATGGCAAACAAACCGTTAGACACCACACTGCTGGACCGCGCCATCGTGTTCGCTGTCGGCGCTCATGCCGGGACTGAGCGCCGAGGCAAGGGCTTTCCTTATATCGTCCACCCGATGGAGGCTGTGGAAATCGTCGCCACGATGACTCGCGACCAGGAACTGCTGGCCGCCGCAGCGCTGCACGACACGGTGGAGGACACCGACGTGACGATAGAACAGATACGTAGCGAGTTCGGCGACCGCATCGCCTCGCTGGTGGACTCGGAAACCGACACCGTGTTCAGCGGTTCTGCCGCAGAAGAATCCTGGCATGCCCGCAAGCAGGCCGCCATCGACCGTCTGGCCCGTGCCTCGCACGATGCCAAGATCGTGGCCCTGGGCGACAAACTGTCGAACATGCGTGCCATCGCCCGCGACTATGCCCAGCAGGGCGACCGGCTTTGGGATCTCTTTCATGCCAAGGACCCCAAGGACCACGAGTGGCACTACCGTGGACTGGCCGATGCGCTCAGTGAACTGCGCGACACCTTCGCCTACAGGGAGTTCGTACAACTCATCGATCAAGTGTTTTCCCCTAAGCCCTCTGCCGGATCGCGGTAGCAAATTCTTCATTCTTCATTAAAAAGATGAACTATCAACTTGACATACACGGAAAAATGCTCATGCAGGAGTACCTGGAGCGGATGCCCGTCTATGAGCGTCTGTCACGTCTGGCCGACGAGGCGCTATGCAATGCCCTCGAAGCACAGCACGTGAAAGTGACAGCCATGGAACACCGCATAAAGACGGAAGCGTCGCTTGCAGGGAAACTGGAACTGAAAGGCGGTAAATACCGTACCATCGACGATGTTACCGACATCGTGGGATTGCGCGTGGTGACGTTCTATAGTGCCGATGTGGACAAGGTGGCCGCCATCGTGAACGAGGCCTTCATCGTGGACAGGCGGAACTCGGTCGATAAGCGCAGACAGCATCGTCTGGACAGCTTCGGATATAATTCGCTGCACTACATCTGCCGATTGCCGAAAACCATCGTCGACGATCCGGACATGCCGCTGCTTAACGAGGTGCGCTTTGAGATACAGATGCGCACAGCCCTGCAGCACGTATGGAGCACACTCGACCATGACACGGGCTACAAGGGTGACGTAAAGATTCCCCATGAGTATCTGCGACAGTTCAACCGCATGGCCGGTATGCTGGAACTGATGGACGAGGAGTTCAGCAGGCTGCGTAACGTCCTGGTGGACTATCGCCGGCAGATGCTGGCACTGGAAGCCTCCGGACAGCTGGACAGCGTGGACCTGAACGCTGAGACCTTCCGCCGCTATCTGGAGGCACACCCCTTCGACCGACTGAACCAGCGCATAGCGGCCATCAACCAGGCCGAGCTGTATCCCGTGCCGATCATGCCCTATCTGCGGGTATTCCAGGACCTGGGCATGGAAACGCTCGGCGAAGTAGACCGTCTCGTCGAGGAGCATAGCGATGATGCCTATCGGCTGGCCGTCTCACAACTTGGAGCCACCGACCTGGATATTCTCTCGGAGAACATCGGCATCCAGAATCTCTGCTATGTCTATGTGCTGAAGCAGGGGGGCGGTCCAGGAGGACTCTGCCGGATATTCGACTTGCTGAACGGCAACCAGCCTGACAACATGGCGCTTGCCAAGAAACTGTTCGAACAGGCTCAGAAAATCGCATTTGACTAAAATACTAAGTTATAAAAAACAACAAATATCATAAAAAGCTATGAACAAAAACGAGAAATTTGTCATCACCATCAACCGCGAAGTCGGAAGTGGCGGACGTACCGTAGGCCGCAAGCTGGCCGAGAAGTTATGTGTGAAGTACTGCGACAAGGCCGTCATCGACGGACTGACCCAGAAGTTCGGCCTCACACCAGAGCGCATCGAGGAAATCAAGGCTCAGAAGAAATCGTGGTGGAACGACATCAACAACTATTACCATACGTTGGTCAATAGTGCCAGTCAGCCTATGGAGGCCGAGGTGAAACTCGATAATGCCACCATGTTCGAGACCGAGAAGCGCATCCTGCAGGAACTGGCCACACAGTCGTCGTGTGTCGTGGCAGGCCGCGCGGCTTTCATGGTGTTCCGCGAATGGCCCAACCATCTGAACATCTTTATCCAGGCTTCGATGGAACACCGTATTAAGCGTGTCATGCGGCGTCAGGACGTCAGCGAGCAGGAAGCCCGCGACATCATTGCGAAGACGGATGCCACCCGTGAGGCATATATCAAGAAATACGAGGACACCTCACGCTATGACACCCGCAACTACCAGCTCGTCATCTCAATGGATGACCTGACGGAAAACGATGCTGTAGAAATTATCATGGACTACATCAATCGCACAAGCAAGTAAAATCACAGAATACCGTTGGAATAAACGATGGACAGCATAGTCAACAGTTTTTACGACAACCTGATAGCCGAGGATCGCTATAAGATGATACTCGACGGTTTGCAGGTGACGCTACTCATTACGCTATGCGCCGCCCTGCTGGGCACGCTTCTGGGCGGACTGATATGCTGGATGCGCATGAGCCGCCGCCGGTGGCTGCAGCAAACGGCCAAAGTGTATATCGAGTTGATGCGCGGCACGCCCGTGCTGGTGCTGCTCATGCTGATGTACTACGTGGTGATGGCACCGCTGGATGCTACGGGCATCGTGGTGGCTATCGTCACCTTCGCCATGAACACATCGGCCTATATCAGCGAGATGCTGCGCACCACCATTCAGGGCATAGACCGCGGACAGACCGAGGCGGGATTGGCCTTAGGTTTCACACCGCGGCAGACGTTCTTCCGTGTTGTGCTGCCACAGGTGGTCAAGGCAGTGATGCCCGTCTATCAGGGCGAGGTGGTGAGTCTGCTGAAGGGCACGAGCATCGTGGGTTACATCGCTGTAGCCGACATGACTCGCGCCTCCGATTTGATACGTTCGCGCACATTCGACGCATTCTTCCCCCTCATCGTGACGGCCATCGTCTATTTCATCATGGCATGGCTCATCGGACTGCTGCTGCAGAGCCTCGTCCATCGCCATCGCGTAAAAGCCATCATTGCAGCCGTGGTGCTGACATTGTTTGGCATGCTGAGTTACGCGCCTGAACTCCATTCTCACCTCCAATCTCCAACCTCAAACCTCCAACCTCAAACCTCGAACGTTCCCCCAGCCTTCCAGGCGCTTAACGGCAAGAATGTTGCTGTGATTATCGGCAGCATACAGGACATTGCCGTCACCGACATGGCTCCCGATGCCAACATCCTGCGCATGACCAGCCAGACCGACCTGCTGGCAGCCTTGGAGAACGGCAAGGTGGATGCGGCGGGTGGTGAAAGCCTGACGCTGATGTTCAATAAGGAACTGCTTGAAAAGTATGATTCCGTGGGTGCAGGGCTGGAGTCTATTCCCATCGGTGCCATCTTCAGACAAGACAATACCGAACTGGCAGCAGACTTCAACAGTTTCCTGGCCGAAATCCGCCAAGACGGCACCTACCAGCAGATTCTGGACCGGTGGAGCAATGCCGACGACCCCTCGGCCATGGATATTCCCCAACAACGCGGTACGGGGCGCACGCTGCACGTGGCCACCTATCCGGCCATGCCGCCGTTCAATTTCATTAATTTCGGAAAACCTTCGGGGCTGGAGCCGGAACTGCTGACGGAATGGGCCAACCGGCGTAACTGGCAACTGGAATACCTCATTATGGACTTCGCTGCACAGATACCTGCTGTGCAGACTGGCAAGGCCGACATGGCCATGGGAGCCATCAGCATCACCGAAGAACGACAGAAGCAGGTGCTGTTTTCCGACGGATATATCGATTCGCACATCGTGCTGATGACACGAAAGGGCGAGGCCGACATACTCTCCGGCAGCCTCACCCCCTACCCCACTACAAAGGGCGAGGGAAGTAATTACCTGTGGCCTTGTTGGGCTCTCCTTATTATTATAATAATAGGTGGCGGTGTGTGGCTGTTGATTCGCCGCAAACGCAGCACATGCACGCAATCAGAAACGTCTGACACCAAACCTCAGACATCAGATCTCCTTCACATCACGCATCTAAAGAAGAGCTATGGCGACTTCAACGTATTGCGCGACATCACGACCGAAGTGCATCGCGGCGAGGTCATCTCCATCATCGGTCCTTCAGGCACGGGCAAAAGTACCTTCCTGCGCTGTCTGAACCTGCTGGAGCAGCCCACCAGCGGTAGTATCATTGTTGACGGAGAGAACATCCTTGCCAAGGGCTATCCCGTCAACAGGCTGCGCCAGAAGATGGGCATGGTGTTCCAATCCTTCAACCTCTTCGAACACAAGACGGTGCTCGAAAACGTCATCTTTGCGCCCTGCCAGTTGCGCCATGTGCCCGAGGAAGAAGCACGCAAGGAGGGACTCGCATTGCTGCGCAAGGTAGGACTGGCTGAGAAGGCCGACGTCTATCCGTCGAGTCTCTCGGGCGGACAGAAACAGCGTGTGGCCATCGCCCGAGCCCTGGCCATGAAGCCTGACGTCATCCTTTTCGACGAACCCACGTCGGCCCTCGACCCCACGATGGTGGGCGAAGTGCTCAGCGTCATCCGCCAGCTGGCCAAGGAGGGTATGACCATGCTCATCGTCACCCACGAGATGAAATTTGCCCACGATGTCTCGACGCGCATCTTCTTCATGTACGACGGCTACATCCACGAAGACGGCACGCCCGAGCAAATCTTCGAGGCGCCTGTCCACAGTGCCACCAAGGCCTTCATACAACGTATCCGCAAGGAGGTGTTCGAGATAGAAGGACCCGACTTCGACTTCCTGGGCATGCATTCTGCCATGGGTGCCTTCTGCCACAAATACGGCATCGCCGAGAAATTGGAGACGGCAGAGCGACTGACAGACCAGATGCTCGACGGCGTGATGGCCAAGTATCGTCCCATTACCGTCCGCATCACTCACAGCGAACAGTCGGGCATCACTGCCCTCGACTTCATGGTGGAAAAGATGACCACCACGCCACTGACGGATGCACATCGTAGCGAACTCTCCCCTTTCTGCCGTCAGGTTATAGAGGAACCCACCAAGCGAGGCTTCCGCGTGAAACTGATTATATAATAAAATAGACCTATGAAACAAGCAAAACTATGGATGGTGGCCGCCATCTTGACAATCTGCGGCGCAACGGTGCTGACATCGTGCAGCAAGGAAGAGGACAAGAAAGCCATCGTTCAGCCTATCACCAAGGAGTACTTCACGCTGTGGAACCAGTGTGAAGCATTGACCGTCCTGCAGGACTATGTAAAAGACGTGACGAATCCGAATAGTCCAAACTATATCAGGGAGGAGGACCGCATCGCTACATTCGACATGGATGGTACGTTCGTCGGTGAACTCTACCCGTCGTACTTCGAATATAACCTGCTGGAGTACCGTGCGCTGGACGACGCCAGCTACAAGGCACCAAAAGACGTGATGGAAACGGCACAGGACATACGCGACTTCGTGCGCAACGGAAAGAAGCTGCCCGACCACTTCGACATGAAACATGCCTATGCAGCAGCGAAAGCTTACAGCGGCATGACACTCGCCGAATTCGACGCCTACGTCAAGGCCTACGCCGCTAAGCCCGCCAACGGTTTTTCGGGTATGACCTACGGACAGAGTTTCTACAAGCCGATGCTCGAGGTATTTGACTACCTGAAGGACAATGGCTTTACCTACTATGTTGTCAGCGGCTCTGACCGTTTCATCTGCCGTGCGCTGGTGGAAAGCATCGGCATCGAGCCTAACCGTGTCATCGGCATGGACGTCAAACTCGTTTCCTCAAAACAAGGCACTGAAGAGGGAGTCGACTATACCATAGGTAAGGAAGAAGACCTCGTGCGTACCGATGAGCTCATCATCAAAAACCTGAAGACGAACAAGGTGCTGCAGATCTCGCAGGAGATTGGCAAAGTTCCGGTGCTGTCGTTCGGCAACAGCAGCGGTGATTGTGCCATGCATAACTACTGCATGGGTAATAAGACATACAAGACTGCCGCATTTATGCTCGTGGCCGACGATGATGCCCGCGATCATGCCGACCTCGCTGAGGGAGCCCGGCGTGAGGCGAAATGGCGCGAGGCCGGATACCATGTCATCTCCATGAAGAATGATTTCAAGACCATCTACGGCGACGGCGTGGTGAAGACTGACTTCACTTTCCAGTAGATACAGAAGCGGATAGAATACATGAAAGCAGAAATCATTCAGAAATACTTCCCGGAGTTGACGGTCGAGCAGCAGGAGCAGTTTGCAATGTTGGATGCGCTGTATCGTGACTGGAACGCGAAGATAAACGTCATTTCGCGTAAGGACATCGACAACCTCTACGAACACCATGTGCTTCACTCGCTGGCGATAGCAAAGATGCTACGTTTCAAGGCAGGAACGCGCATTCTTGACTTTGGCACGGGAGGCGGATTCCCTGGTGTTCCACTGGCCATTCTGTTTCCCGAGTGTCAGTTTAAGCTCATCGACGGCACGGGCAAGAAGATCCGTGTGGCGCAGGAGGTCTGTAACGCCATCGGACTAAAGAACTGCGAGCCGTGCCACCTGCGCGGCGAGGACGAGAAGGGAAAGTACGACTTCATCGTGAGTCGTGCTGTGATGCCCTTACCCGATCTTGTGAAAATTGTGCGCAAGAACGTAGCGAAAGAGAGTCGCAATGCGCTGCCCAACGGCATTCTGTGTCTGAAGGGTGGCAATCTGGAGGGCGAGTTGCAGCCGTTCCGCAGGATTGTAGAGACCGCCGAACTATCGCAGTGGTTCAGCGAAGAGTGGTTTCAGGAAAAGAACGTGATATACCTGCCGATGTAAAAAAGTTCAATGTTCAAAGTTCAATGTTCAAAGTTCAATGTATAGAATGTAACCCGTTGCAGGAGAACTGCTACGTGGTGAGCGACGAAAGCCACGAGTGTGTCATCATCGATTGTGGTGCCTACTACGACGAGGAGTGTGAAGCCATCGATCAGTACACCAGCACGAACGAGCTGACGCCCGTCCATCTGCTGGCAACTCACGGACACCTGGACCATAACTTCGGCAATGCATATATTTACCGCACCTATGGGCTGAAGGCAGAGATTTGTGCTGAAGACGAGGAATTGCTGGCGAAACTGCCACAGCATGCCCAACAGCTGTTTGGCATGGATATTACAGACGAGCAGCCCCCGATAGGACGCTTATTGCAGGATGGCGATACCATCACGTTCGGCACACACCAGTTTGAAGTGATTCGTACTCCAGGACACTCGCATGGTTCTGCCCTATTCTATTGTGAAGCTGAAAAGACGGTGTTTACCGGCGACACGCTGTTCCGCATGAGCATCGGACGAACGGATTTCCCTGAAGGCAGCTGGAAGGAGATGGAGCAAAGCCTGCACTACATCGTAGCACGTCTGCCGAAGGAAGCAGTGGTATTGCCAGGTCACGGCCCGCAGACAACGATAGCCGACGAGGTGACGTATAATCCGTACCTTAGGAGTTAAGAGTTATGGGTTAGTCGTCATTGTAGGCTTCTTCGCCGATTTGCTCACGGGCACCAATGGTCATCTTGCGCAAGTCGTAGAAGGAACCGTTATAGATGTTGAAGTCGACATAGCCCTTGATGCCTGGCAGGCGACCTACATCGGTGTGCTGCCAGAACTTCCACTGGCCCTTGTATTCTACCTTTTCCACATAGTAATGGGCTATCCAATAGGGATAAGCGTCGAAAACAGGGTCGCTGAGATAGCGCATCTTGAACTTATAATAGGTATAGATAATAGGCTTAACGCCATAGTGTTGCTCGACGATGTTCAACCAAAGATGTACGCTCTGTTTGAACTCTTCATCGGTTTGATTTTTAGGCTTATGCTCGACGTCGAGCACTGGGGGCAAATCGCCGTTTTCCAGTTTGACATTCTTGATGAAAAACTCGGCCTGCGCCTTGGCGGGCGAGTGGACGCTGTAGAAATGGTATGCACCGCGGGTAAATCCATACTCACGCGACTGGAAAAAATTGTCGGTGAAGTTCTCGTCGACCTGCGAGGCGCCCTCCGTAGCTTTAATCATCACGAAGCGCACGGGGAACTTGTCGATAGTGCCTTCGTCCTTAAGAGTCTGCCAGTCAATGACGCCTTGGTGATGGCTGATGTCGATGCCGTGAATCTCATAACCCTCAGGATAACTGATGTCACCATAGAGTGCACGGAAACGGAAACCGAACGGACTGACGAAGAAATAATAGAAGAAATAGACGTAAGCCGCCAGAACTGCCGCTCCGCCCATCCACCACGCCCAGCCGGGCATGTGTTGCAAAAGACGGATGAAGATGTTAGGACGATGATGACCCGGTCCGCGATAGGTACGGGTGGTGTTGACGCCCTTATAAGTGACAACCTTCCTCTTTTTCTTCGACATAATTAAAGACTGCGAGTTTCACGAAAATATCGTAAAACTCGCAGTAAGAAAAATGATTACTTAGCTTGTTCCAGAGCAAGCGTGCGTGTTGGCTGGTCGCAAACTTCCGTAGGTCCCCAGTACTGGATAGGACCAGGATAGACATAAGCGGTCTTGCGAGCCCATTCGTCACGATGAGCAGCGAACTCCTTGAAGGGCGCACCGTCGAGCTCGACAAGGGCCTTGCGGATAACGGGCTTCATTTCGCCAGCACGACGCTCCATGTTCATCATCATCGTGATGGGCACACCACCAGCAATCCACTGATCAGCAGGAGCGGTAGTGTTCTTCACGATAGCCATGTATCCTGTCTTGCCATTGGCGATGAGCTGAGCGGCAGAGGTACCGAGAGCATAGCAGTAGTCGGCATCGAAGTTAGAAGGCGCTGCGCAGCGTCCCTCGTAACCGAAGAAGTGATGCTGAGTACCGAACTTGCCACTGTACTTGCCTTCCTTCTTCATCTTCTCGAGTTTCTGAGCTACCATTGTCGAGAGTAACTTCTCGGTCTCGATAAGCGATACCTGTACGTTGCCGTGAGGATCGCGGTCGAGCGCCAGCTGACGGGCCACGCCGACGGGCAGGCTGTTGAACACGGCGAGATTCTCGGCAGTGAGATGACTCTTGGCGAAGTCGACCTGTTCGTCGCGGCTGATTTCCTTAGCCTCAGGCAGAGCGAGCACGTCGTTGAGCTGGGCGATGAGCTTCTTGATGGCAGGAATGAACTCGATAACACCCTCGGGGATGATGACGGTACCGAAGTTGTTGCCGTCAGCAGCACGCTGTGCAACAGCATTGGCGATGTAGTCGACAATCTCGTCGAGACTCTGACCCTTGGCCTCAACCTCCTCAGAGATGAGGCAGATGTTAGGCTGTGTCTGCAGAGCGCACTCCAATGCAATGTGAGAAGCCGAGCGCCCCATCACCTTGATAAAGTGCCAGTACTTGCGGGCTGAGTTACAGTCGCGCTCGATATTGCCGATGAGTTCCGAGTAGGTCTTACAAGCTGTATCGAAACCGAAAGATGTTTCGATCTGAGAGTTCTTCAGGTCGCCGTCAATGGTCTTCGGACAACCGATAACCTGAACGCCATAGTTCTTGGCAGCGTAGTACTCGGCCAGCACGCAGGCGTTGGTGTTAGAGTCGTCGCCGCCGATGATGACGATTGCCTTGATATCGAGCTCGCGGATAATCTCCAGACCTTTCTCGAACTGGTCGACCTTCTCGAGCTTGGTACGACCAGAACCAATCATGTCAAAACCACCCGTGTTACGATACTCGTCGATGATATCGGCTGTGAGTTCCATGTAATTATGGTCTACAAGACCACCGGGACCCAGGATGAAACCGAAGAGACGGTTCTCGGGATTCAGCTTCTTAATCTGGTCGAAGAGACCGGTGATGACATTGTGACCACCAGGAGCCTGACCACCTGAAAGGATGATGCCGACGTTCATCTTTTTGTTGTTAGCCTCGGTAGCGGGCTCAAACTCAACGATAGGCATACCATAAGTATTGGGGAAGAGTTTCTTGATTTCCTCCTGATCACCAACACTCTGGGTTGCTGCACCCTCCTTCACTTTCACTGCACCTTGAAGTGCCTTAGGCAACTTAGGCTGATAAGCGGCTCTCGCCAGCTGCAATGCACTTTTTTCCATAAAATTAATAAGAATTATAATGAATGATTGAACTTTCGGAATGCAAAAATACTTCTTTTTCGGGAGAAAAGAGAAATATTTCAGCCTTTTTAATGTTTTTTTTAGTTGAAAGGCTTGCATTATAGAAAAATTTTCGTATCTTTGACCTTTGAAATCAAAAAAGTAAAACAAAACAGGAGGACTATTTATGACAAATAAAAGAATTCTGAAGAAGTCTATAACTCAGATTTGTGAGGCTATGTTCACTGAATGTGTAGCTACTACCCTTTCTGCAAAACAGTCGAGTTATGACAATATCGAGGCTTTGCTCTATAGTATTGTCCGGATGCAGGATGATTATCTCTCTCGGATATCACATCCGGAACCCGGTATGCCCGCCAAGAAATATTTCAAGATTCTGCGTGAGAACTTTGCAGCACAAGCCAGTGAGATTATTGACCAAATCAATAATATGTATTAAACGCACCATGTGGAAATCATTTTGTCGCTGGTTATTGTACCGACAGATGGGCTGGACGCTGGAAATGACAGAAAAGCACCCCGATAAGTTTATCATCTGTCTGGCACCACACACCAGCAATTGGGATTTTGTCTTAGGACAACTGTATAGCGGAGCAGAAGGTTTGAAAAGCAACTTTCTAATGAAGAAAGAATGGTTCTTCTGGCCTCTGGGCCCCATTTTCCGCAAGCTGGGAGGTATTCCCGTATTCCGTTCCAAGAAGATGAGCATGACCGACAGTCTGGCAGAGGCTGCACGCCAAGCAGACCATTTCATGCTTTGCATCACGCCAGAGGGAACCCGCTCGCGCAATCCCGAATGGAAGAAAGGCTTCTACTTTATCGCCCAGAAAGCGGGAATTCCCATTCTGCTTTATGGTGTGGATTACGAGAAACGGCTCATCAGCTGTACAAAGACTATCATTCCCAATGGGGATTTAGACGCCCAAATGCGCGACATTAAACTCTATTTCAAGGATTTCAAGGGAAAGAATCCGGATCAGTTTACAATTGGTGAAGTATAGAAAATGCAACGATTCTTCTTATATATATTTTTATGGCTATCGGCATTGTCCGCAGGGGCACAGACCGCTAAGGAAGAGGCGAAACTGGCCGATAACCTGAAGGAATATTTTTCGCACTATAAACCCAAAGGAACGCGACTGAGACAACAGCCGCGCATGCTTGACTACCAATTAGACAATCAGGCCAAGACGCTGACCATCACCGCAGACGAATTCTTTGCGGCACAGGAGTTCAACCCCGATATTACGGAACGTATTTATAAGAAAATACGTAGTGCCATTCCAAAAGTATTCCGCGACTATGACATTACGGTCATCACATTAGGAATGACCATCGACGAACTGATTCCAAACCGACTTTCGCAAAATGCCGACAAGTCGCGATTGTGGGGAGACATCAACTACGACGGAGAGCCGTGGGTCAAAAATATATCGACACCTTTCAATCCCACTCATGGACTACAGGGGCGACATTTATCGCTATGGGCCAGTCACGGCATGTACTACGACCAAAAGAAAGCATGCTGGCGCTGGCAACGTCCCAAGTTGTTTGGTACCACAGAAGACCTGTTTACACAGACCATCGTAGTACCCTACCTCATTCCCATGCTGGAGAAAGCCGGTGCCATTGTGTTCACACCCCGTGAACGTGATTGGCAAACCGAAGAAATCATCGTAGACAACGACGGTTCCTCGCGTAACTACTACGAGGTAACGGCACAGGGGAAGTGGCAGACAACTCCGACTCCGGGTTTCGCCTGGCACAACGGCACCTATACGGACGGCGAGAATCCCTTCGAGGCAGGCAGCGTGCGCATGACGAAGACGACCAGCAGCAAGTCAAGGTTTTCTTTGGCAACCTATCAGCCCGACTTCAAAAAGGCCGGTCGATATGCCGTATATGTCAGTTACCAAACGCTCCCCAATAGCATAGACGACGCCTTATATACCGTTTGGCACAAGGGCGAACGCACTCAATTCCACGTGAACCAACAGATGGGAGGATCAACGTGGGTTTATCTGGGTACCTTCGATTTCGACGCCGGATACAGTGAATACAACCGCGTCACCGTTTCGAACCAGAGCGACCGACATGGTGTGGTGACGACGGACGCAGTGCGCTTTGGTGGCGGTATGGGAAACATCGAGCGTTTTGGCGAAACCAGCGGCATGCCCAGGGCGTTGGAAGGAGCACGCTATTACGGACAATGGGCCGGCATGCCTTACAACGTCTATAGCAGCAAGGATGGCAACGACGATTATGGCGACGACATCAATGTGCGTTCCCTGATGACCAACCTATTGGGAGGCGGATCATGCTATATGCCAGCCATCGAGGGTCGCAAGGTGCCTATCGAATTGTCACTCGCCGTGCATAGCGACGCAGGATATGCTAAAGACGGAGAAGGACTCATCGGTTCCCTATCAATCTGTACCACGAAGTTCAATGACGGTAAGCTGAATTCCGGTATTTCACGAATGGCCTCACGCGACTTTGCCGACGCTTTGCTTTCCAACGAGGTGTTGGATCTAAAATATAAGTATAAGGACTGGAACCGCAGGGAGCTGTTCGACCGCAACTATTCTGAGACCCGTCTGCCAGAAGTGCCTAGTGCCATCTTGGAAACCATGTCACACCAGAACTTCCCGGATATGCGCTACGGACAGGATCCTAATTTTCGCTTTACATTGGCCCGTTCCATCTACAAAACCATTCTTCGCTACGTGAACGACCAGCACGGCACATCGTTTATGGTGGCTCCCCTGGCACCGAATAGTTTTTGTATCGACCATGTTGGCAAAGAAACATTCAGACTCACTTGGGATGCTGTGGACGACCCGCGGGAACTGACTTCGAAACCAACTGGATACATTGTCTATACAGCCATCGGAGATGCCGACTTCGACAACGGCACCTATATCCGTTCCAAGAATTCCTATGAACTGGAGCTGGAGCCCAACATGCTCTATCACTTCAAAGTGACGGCTGTCAATCGTGGCGGAGAGAGTTTCCCCACAGAGGTACTCTCGGCATTGTATAACCCGAAGGCAAAACATACGGTGATGGTGGTGAACGGCTTCCACAGAGTCTCGTCGCCAGCCATACGCAATACACCCACGGAACAAGGCTTCGACCTAGATGAAGACCCGGGAGTGACCTATGGACCGACATTAGGCTGGGTAGGACGTCAGATTAATTTCGATCGTAAGCTGATGGGCAAAGAGGTTGGCGGACTGGGAGACAGTGGCGAAGAGCTGGCTGGACGACTCATTGCCGGCAACGACTTCAACTACGTCAAGACTCATGCTGAAGCCATAGAAAATGCCGGAGCATATAACATTGTGAGTTGTTCGAGCGAGGCTTTTGAAACGATGCAGACCCAGCTATCACGCTATGCAGTCGTTGACCTGGTTTTGGGACTGGAACGTGACGACATGCACAGTCTTAATTACTATAAGACGTTCACGACCACCATGCGCAACACGTTGAAACACTACACAGCCCAAGGCGGAGCGCTGTTGGTGAGTGGGGCCTATGTGGCTAGTGACATGCAGAGCGACGACGAACGGCAGTTCCTAGCAAACGTACTGAAATGCCAATATGCCGGAAACTACACGGATGCGAATAACACCGTCACAGGATTAGGTACAGCCATTCAGTATTGGAACCGCCTAAACGCGACGCATTATGCGGCCGTGTCCACAGACGTCATCATGCCCGTTGGCTCTGGCTTCATCGTTATGCAGTATGCTGACGGACAAGATGCCGCCATCGCCTACAAGGGTAACGACTACAGGTCCATCACGATGGGATTTCCCTTTGAGTGCATTACGGATGCAAAGAAACGGAGTTCCATTATGCGAGGTATCATCAACTATTTAATCAAATAACTTAAAAACTACTGTATTATGTACAAAATTCAAACCAATTCCAGCGGTACGCGAAGCATTGAAATCGCAGAAGAACACCTGCAAACCATCGAAAAATACCAATTGTTCCGCGACTTGATTGACTCCAGCGGCTATGTCGATGAGGAAGTATTAAACAAACTGAAGCTGAACATTCGTTCGCTGTTGGAATCGGATGCCGGCAAGGACAAACAACTGTTGGATCTTTGTCTGGATGTCATCTATCATTCCAACATGAAGGCATTCGGACTGCAACAGTTGGTGCTGCTGTTCATCAATTGGAAGAATCGAGGCAACGACAATCTTGGAATGACCACACGTGCCTTCCAGGGGACGCCGTTTAATTGAGTTAAGAGTTGGAATATCGACTGACGGATTTTCTACCAACGACGAAAAAGGAGTTGGAATTGCGGGGATGGGATGAATTGGATATTATCCTGTTCTCGGGTGATGCCTATGTGGACCATCCGTCGTTTGGTGCTGCCGTCATCGGGCGTATCCTCGAGGCCGCAGGCTATCGCGTGGCGATTGTTCCTCAGCCAGACTGGCACGGAGACTATCGCGATTTCAAGAAACTGGGCAGGCCGCGCTTGTTTTTTGGCATCTCGCCAGGTTGTATGGACTCGATGGTCAACAAGTATACTGCCAATCGTCGCCTGCGATCGGAGGATGCCTATAGTCCCGACGGACGTCACGATTTAAGGCCGGAATACCCGACGATAGTCTATTCTAAGATTCTGCGCGAGCTGTATCCTGACGTGCCTATCATTCTGGGAGGCATTGAGGCGTCACTGCGCCGTTTGGCACATTACGACTACTGGCAAGACCGTCTGCGACCCAGTATTCTGTGTGATGCTCCTGCAGATATCATCATTTACGGCATGGGCGAGAAACCTATTTTGGAGTTGGCCCGCCGAATCGATGCCGGCGAAGACATCCATCAGATTCACGACATTCCACAGACGGTATATCTTTCCGCTGACATCACTCCCACAGCTGATGATATTGTCCTTCATTCTTACGAGGACTGTCTGAAAGACAAGCGTTCACAGGCTGAAAACTTCCGTCATATTGAAGAACAGTCGAACATGATGCATGCTCAGCGATTGTTGCAGAAAACAGGGCGTAGCTTTGTAGCCGTGAATCCGCCCTACCCTCCGATGACTACTGAAGAGTTGGACGCATCGTTCGACCTTCCTTATACGCGCGTACCTCATCTTAAATATAAAGGCAAGCGCATTCCCGCCTATGACATGATTCGTCACTCAGTGAACATCCATCGTGGCTGTTTCGGAGGCTGTTCGTTCTGTACCATCTCGGCCCATCAGGGTAAGTTCATCACCTGCCGCTCGAAGGAAAGCATCCTGCGTGAAGTGAAGCAGGTGACACAGATGGACGACTTCAAAGGGTATCTCTCCGACCTTGGCGGACCTTCTGCCAACATGTACGGCATGCACGGACGCAACCTCAATGCCTGCGAGAAATGCAAGCGTCCAAGTTGCATCCAGCCTCAGATTTGTCCGAATCTGAACACGGACCATTCGAAACTGCTCAACATCTATCACGCTGTCGATGCATTACCAGAAATTAAGAAGAGTTTCATCGGTAGTGGCGTGCGCTACGATCTGCTACTCTACAAGAGCAAGGACGAAAAGGCCAATCGTGCTGCGATGGAATACACGCGAGAACTGATTACCCGTCACGTCAGCGGACGACTGAAGGTGGCGCCGGAACATACTAGCGACCGCGTTTTGCACCTGATGCGAAAACCGTCGTTCCAGCAATTCTATGAGTTCAAACGCATCTTCGACCGCATCAACCGCGAAGAGGGTCTGCGCCAACAACTCATCCCTTATTTTATCAGTAGCCACCCCGGTTGTACTGAAGCCGATATGGCCGAATTGGCCAATCTGACCCGAAAGATGGGCTATAAACTGGAGCAGGTTCAGGACTTCACCCCGACGCCTATGACCGTCTCTACCGAGATGTTCTATACGGGTTACGATCCCTACACACTGGAACCCGTTGTGACAGCTAAGACCCAGAAGGAAAAGCTGGCCCAGCGAGAGTATTTCTTCTGGTATAAAGACAAGCAACAACAGCATGGAGATTATCGAGCAAAGCATCATCGCGAAGAACCCAAAGAAGAAAAGCGAGGACGGAATCGTCGTCGCAAATAACTTCATAGCCGTCGTCGACGGCAGCACATCGAAGTCGGATTATCGTCACAGCATGTTCCGCAGCAATGGGCGCTACGCCATGCAATTGGTGTGCCGCTATATCAAGTCAATGCCCCCAAATACCACCTGCGAAATGTTCCTTCGTGGTGTTACCGCCTATATCCGCAAACATTACAAGAAGTCCATGCTGCCCCGGTTGGAGGAACATCCTGAAGACCGTCTGACTTGTTCGGCAGTCCTTTTCAGCCGTGTCTCCCGCGAAATATGGCTCGTGGGCGACTGTCAATGTATGATAGGCAATCAGTATTACGACAACCCCAAACCCGCCGAAGCCGTATTGGCTGCCCAGCGTGCAGAGGAAATGAAACGACTGTTGGCACAAGGCGCAACACAAGAGGAATTGCTACGCAACGACACGGCCCGCCCGATGATCATTCCACACATGATTCAGACCATGAAGGAACAGAACATCTCGTATAGTGTGATTGACGGTTTTCACATTCCACGCCAGCATGTAAAGACCATCGGACTCGATTTCCAGCCTTGGGAAGTGGTGCTGGCTTCCGACGGCTATCCCTTTCTGCGACCAACATTGGAAGAAAGCGAGCAACTGTTGCAACAGCAGCGCGAAAATGATCCTCTAAATATTGGTCCCGAATTCCAGGCCACCAAGGGATTCCATCCTGACTTCAACTCCTTCGACGACCGTTCTTACATCCGCTTCCGAGTATGAAGCGGCCACAGGCATTGGTCAAATAACAGATAGTTGTTAAGTAACTGACAACGGGGCTGCGGGTTCTTGATACGAGTATCACGCACGCCCAGAACGGTGAAGTTATATTGCGACCAGTTGCCCTGATAGTCGCGAAGGATATAGGTCAGATGGTAAGGCCGTTCCTCGCTGAAATTCACAATGCCCCGACTGAAGTCCGTATGCAGAATAGGCAGGCGCATGCCTGGTTCCCTATACGATTTCATATACCATATATGCGTATGACGCCAGTGGTCATAATCGCCCCATTGGTTTACTTCAGGCTGACAACTGACGGGGATTCCTGACACATCGGAATGGAACACCTCGCGCCCATCGACAAGCAGTTGCGTATAGCGCACTCCATAGTGGTTATAAGTGGCCTCCGAATAATCGTCAGCCCATAGGGCGAAGCCTACTCTGCCCCATGCGGTAAACTCACGACTGAGTGTCCAAGTAGTATGTTGCTTCTTCACATCGGGCTGTCCAAAACCGAATGTCTGTTTTGTGTATCCTCCATTAAACAAGCCTTCGCCATCTTGAGGAACAGCCATGAAGGAATGTGCCTGCGGTGCTACCGTGTCAGGGATGAAGCGCGCCAGCTTCTCCATCGGATCCGCCATCACCCACGTTTTGGTGTCGTGAAGTTCCAGATGCAGGTGAGGACCCGTGGAATGGCCAGTATTACCACTAATGGCTATGATATCGCCACTTTTGACAGGAAACTGTTCTGCAGGGAAAACCAACGACAGTGTATCGCGTAAGCCCGTTCGCTGTAGCTGATGTTCATACTTATCGGCAAAACGCTTCAAATGACAATACACGCTTGTCATTCCATCGGGATGGTTGACGTAGATGGCATTGCCAAATCCGTACATATTCACTGTCAGGCGACTCACATAACCGTCGGCAATCGAAAAAATCTGCTTTCCTTCAACATTACCTGTCTTTACATCCAATCCTCCATGAAAATGCCAAGGGCGAGGCTCTCCGAAATTACCCGCCAAGACAATGTCATAATCTACTGGTGGGCAATAATCGACGTTTAGAGTACTGACAGGCTCAGTCTCTTGACCACAGCCTGTCAGTAATAGAAAACAGCATGATAGGAGCGCTTGTCTTAGCATGCCTTGCCCGTTGGTCGAGCCTGCTCTCATTCGGCAAAGCTCAAACAAGTTTGGCTTTGCGCTCATTAACTCGCAGCCTTAAAGCTCATATCAAGTCCCTTCACCGAGTGGGTCAACGCACCCACAGAGATGAAGTCGACACCTTGTTCAGCATAGTCGCGGATGGTATCGAACGTGATGCCACCCGAAGACTCTGTTTCGTAGCGTCCGGCAATGATATCCACAGCCTTCTTAGTGTCAGGCACCGAGAAATTGTCGAGCATGATACGATCTACACCTCCATGATCCAAGACCTGCTGTAGCTCGTCGAACGAACGCACTTCGATTTCAATTTTCAAGTCCAGCCCTTTCTCGTTCAAATACTTGTGGCAACGGTCGATGGCATTGACGATACCACCAGCGAAATCCACATGATTGTCCTTCAACAGAATCATATCAAAGAGTCCGATGCGATGGTTGCAGCCGCCTCCAATCTTCACAGCCTGCTTCTCCAGCATACGCATACCTGGAGTCGTCTTGCGGGTATCAAGCACACGAGTCTTGGTGCCCTTCAGGTGCTGTACATAACGGTCGGTCATCGTGGCAATACCACTCATACGCTGCATGATGTTCAGCATCAGGCGCTCGGTCTGCAACAGCGAACGGACCTTACCCGTTACGACCATCGCAATGTCACCCTTCTTCACACGGCTGCCGTCGCCCAGCAACACCTCGACCTGCATCTCAGGATCGAAACGATGGAACACTTCCTTGGCAACCTCTATGCCAGCCAGAATGCCATCTTCCTTGATGAGCAGATGACTCTTGCCCATAGCGTCCTCAGGAATACAACACAACGTGGTGTGGTCACCATCACCGATATCCTCGGCAAACGACAAATCAATCAGTCTGTCAACAAGTTCTTTGACATCCATGTCGTAGTTGGGTCTGTAGAAATCAATACTTAACATAAGCCAATTGTCTTTAAACTATTTAATCTTGTATTGGTCCTTAAACAGATAAATGCCGATGCCAACACGAAGGCCATAGCAAGTGTAATCGAACTTCTTGGTCGAAATGTCGAAATATAATTCGGGTTCCAACGTCACCGTTCGTCCTAAGAAGAAAGCATAGCCTAACTGCACATTGGGCAGCAGGTCGTTATAATTCTTAGCGTGCTTATACTTCAGGCCTGCGCCCAGAAACAAACCATTCTGAACAATATAATAGCGAGCTGCCGCACCAATCATGAAGTTGTCGCCAGTCTTGTCCCAATGGTCCCAGCCAATTTCACCGAGAGCCATCAGATTGTCCTGGAACATATAACCCAACTTGGCATCTAGTCCGAAATGGAATTCTTTGGTCTGGTTGCTGATGTCAAGACCCGACATTGAAGCGCCAATATAGCCCTTTCCCTGTTCAAACTGAGCGTTGGCTGCAACGGATATCACCAGCGCAATGACCAAAAATGCAATTTTTCTCATAATGATTTATTTGTTAGATTGATTAAATTTACGATACCACATCATGAACCATAAAATGGCCACAATACCCGAAATAGCAGCGATAATCAGCGCATACGAGAGCTCAAGGCTGAATATCTGTTCGCTCAACAGGAACGTGGTGCAAACTATCGTCATAAAGATAGCAGGAATCAACGTGATGTAATATGGCTTCTTTTGGCGTACCAGATAGACCGTTACTGCCCACAGCATGAATACCGAAAGCGTCTGGTTGCTCCAACCGAACCAGCTCCAGAGCTTGCCGAAGCCCTCTTTGTCGGACATCTGCCAGACGAGCAGGGCAATGACGGCCGCGAACAGGGGAATACAGATATACAGGCGCTTGCTGATAGACTTCTGCTCCAGCTTCACGAAGTCAGCAATAATCAGACGGCATGAGCGCAAAGCCGTATCGCCACTGGTGATGGGAGCTGCAACTACTCCGAGCAAAGCTAGTATGCCACCGAAGACACCCAGCCAGTCATTACAGATGATGTTGACGATAGATGGTGCATCCTTTACAACGGCCTGTCCACCAGCTACTAACTGATAGCCTGGTGTGGGATCGTTATAGAAAAAATACATGGCTACCGTAGCCCAGATCAGTGCAACGATACCCTCGGTAATCATAGCACCATAGAAGATGGGGCGTCCCATGCGCTCGCTCTTCAGACAGCGGGCCATCAGTGGGCTCTGCGTAGCGTGGAAACCACTGATAGCACCACAGGCAATCGTGATGAACAGACATGGGAATATATTCTTCGGTGTCATGGCTTCAGTGCTCAGTCCCTCCCAAACCTCAGGGATAGAGGGCCACTTCACAAAAAGAACCACCGTCAGGGCGGCAGCCATGAAGAGCAGCGAGAAGGCAAACAATGGATATATCTTACCGATAATCTTATCGATGGGCAGCATCGTAGCTGTGATATAGTAGATGAAGATGACGACAATCCAGAAGGTGTATTGTCCTGCACTCTCTACGACGGCAGCTGGTTCCCACATATCGCCCAGAATCTTGGCAGGACTAAACACAAACACCGCACCTACCATCATCAGCAGGAATACCGTAAACACCAGCATAATCTGCTTGGTGGTATTACCCAGATAGCTACCGATAATCTCAGGCTGGTTGGCACCATCGTGGCGCATGGACAGCATGCCCGAGAAATAATCGTGAACTGAACCGGCAAAGATACAGCCCAACACAATCCAGAGATAAGCAGCAGGACCGAACATAGCACCCATGATGGCACCGAAAATAGGACCCGTACCAGCAATGTTCAGAAACTGAATCATAAAAATCTTCCAGGAAGGAAGCACCAAATAGTCGACACCATCGGCTTTTGCCACAGCAGGTGTTACACGATCATCTGGGCCAAAAATGCGTTCCACAAAACGGCCGTAAAGTAGATAACCCAATACAAGAGCCATCAGGCTCAAAATAAATGAAATCATTTTTTTTGTAATTTTTTAAAACTTTCTGCAAAAGTACAAATAATAAAGGACATCACCAAACAAAGGGACCATAAAAGTCTAATTTTTTTTGGATTTTTGATTGCTAATTCGTACCTTTGCAACAGAAAACATTAAAATATCCTACAAAATATGAGACTGAATGAAATACTGAGCGGCCAGTTCAATGCCGCAGAATGGGAGCAGAAGGGTTATGAACTCCCGAAATTTGATATTGCGAAATTACGCGAGAAGACAGCCAAGGAGCCTACGTGGGTACACTTTGGTGGCGGAAACATCTTCCGTGCCTTCCCCGCAGCCATCCTGAATGATGCACTGAACACGGGCAAGTACGACCGTGGTGTCATTGTGGCCGAGACGTTCGACTTCGAAGTCATCGACAAGGCTTATGCACCCTATAACAACCTGTCGCTCTGTGTAAACCTCTGTTCTGATGGTTCTATCGAGAAGAAGGTCATAGCCAGTGTGACCGAAGCACTGAAGGCAGACCCACAGTTCGAGGACTGGAACCGACTGGTTGAAATCTTCAAGAACCCAAGTCTGCAGATGATCTCATTCACCATCACTGAGAAGGGTTACACATACAACGAGGCTGATTTGGCTCGTGGACTGAAGCCCGTATTCGCCATGGGTAAGGTCTGCGCGTTGCTGCTCGAACGTTTCAAGGCTGGCAAACTGCCTCTCACAGTTCAGAGCATGGACAATTGCTCACACAACGGCGACAAGGTGAAGGCTGGCGTCTTTGCATACGCTGAGCGCTGGGTGAAGGACGGACTGGTGCCTGAGGCATTCCTCGGCTATCTGAAGGACGAGAAGAAGGTGACCTTCCCCTGGTCGATGATTGACAAAATTACCCCGCGCCCCCACGAGAAAGTAAAGGAGTTGTTGGCCAAGGATGGTTTCGGGGACAACGACTACATCGAGACGGAGAAGCACACCTTCACCGCGCCATTTGTAAACGCTGAG
>SUYI01000052.1 GCA_015060485.1 Prevotella sp.
CTTCTTTCTCTGTCTATGTAAGTCTTTCAAAGAACTCTCTTCTACATGCCCCGCACCCATTTTTAGCGCGAAAGCGGGTGCAAAGGTACGACTATTTTTCCAACCCACCAAACTTTTCGAGATAAAAAAGTGTTTAAAATTTAAAAAAAATACAAGACTTGACCCACATCAAGCATCAGTCCTCTATACACATTATATAGTAATATATATAGAAAAGATGCGAGCGGCCATTGGCTACTACCCTTTCCCCTGCTGCTCCTGGTACTGTGCAGGTGTCATGCCTGTCTCGCTCTTGAAGATACGATAGAAACTAGAACGGGTAAATCCGCAGTGGTCGGCAATGGTTTCGTTCGATCAGTCAAAAGTGTCCCAAAATGGCAAAATGAGACACCTAAAACAGTCCCAAAACGGCGTTTTGGGACACCTACTCGAAAAAAAATTTGGTCAGTTCGAAAAAAGGCACTACCTTTGCAACCACATTATTCAACCGCTTATGGAAGAGTTTTCAAGATTCATCGACGGGACGCCCCTGTGGTTCCTCCTTGTTTTCGGCATCGTCTATGCCGCCATCTTCATCGCCTTCGTCGTGCTGATGGTGCGGCTCTGGCGACGGTAACTATTCAAAGACGCAAGAAGAGATGATGACAAGACCAACGACATATCATATACAATCATCCCCCGCAGGGCGCGAAGCCATGCGAGGGATGATGTCGTGGTATGGTGAAGAATCACTTCGAGTAGTGGTACCTCAGCGAGATAACATAGACATTCCAATACTCACGGTCTTCCTGGGCGTGGGGCGTAAAGATTACTTCCATAGGTCTTCCACTTTAACCACTTCGCCTCGTCCGTTCTTGATGTCTTCCTGTCCCTGGCGGATGATCTCTGCCATGGTAGGCGACGACATCAGATACTCCGTCTCATCCATGATCTGCTTCTTGGCCGTCAACTTCTTGGCATACTTCAGCATCTTCGTCATCAGCGTCTCATCCTCGGCGATGATGCTTAACTGGCGGAACAGTTCCGCATTCAACTCAATTGCTGTCATAATCCTAACATGTTTGGTTTATGGGGGCAAAGTTACGAATAATTATTGAATAAACAAAATATAAACAAATAAAATAAAGTAAACAATGACACTATTAAGAATCAAGACAAGACTCCTGCATGCGGCATCGCTGATGCTGCGGCACGCAAAACCTGCCGCCCCCAGTTGTGCCCGTAGCGCACGGTGGGCTGTAACCATCATCCTTGTACTGCTTACGACCACGACGGCGTGGGCTGCTGACATTACGCAGAACACGGCGGTGGTGATCAACAGCAGCAACAAGAGTACGTACAACAACAAGAGTATCACAGGCACTGTGCCGTCGAGTTCCTATACAGGGCAGCACGGCAACTTTATTTCCCAGGGTGCCATCGTGGTGGATGGCATCGAACTGAACCTGTCCATCGACGGCTTTACGGTCGACTACTCGGCATTTAACACCTCGGCGACAACGAGAGCATCGGGCATATCGCTGGTGAATGGGGCGACGCTCCACCTTACCCTGAAAGGCACGAACACGCTGAAAGGCGGCTATGGCGGTGCGGGCATTGCCGTGCCTAACGGTTGTACGCTAGAGATTACCGCAGCCAGTACGGGCTCGCTGACCGCTACGGGCGGCGACGAGATGGGTGGCGGCGCAGGCATCGGCTCCATAGGAAATAGCAATAAAACAAATCAAGGCAGCAACATGCTTTTCCCACAGGGTTGCGGCACTATCACAATCAATGGCGGTACTATCACGGCCCAAGGTGGCACTTGGCACCAGTATTACGATGCCGGTGGAGGCGCGGCTGGTATCGGCAGCAGTGAATTCAGTGGGGCCTCGACCTCAGCGTCTTTTGGCAGTACGACCTATATCAACAATATTACGGGTAGCATCACCATCAATGGCGGCACAATTAACGCTACGGGTGGCGCTGGCGCTGCAGGTATAGGCGGTGGTACCGCTGGAACGGTGCAAGCCATCAGCATCAAGGGTGGTCAAGTAATTGTTACGCGTGGGTCTGACAATGCCGCTGCCATCGGCACAGGCTATAACGGTTTCACTTCAGGAAGCGGAACACTCACCTGTCCGCTTATTACCATCGAGCATGGCACCGTACAGGCAAACGGAAATATCGGCTTTGGCAATGCATTTGTCGCAAGCAATAACGTGGGCGACTCTTATGCATTCATCGGTGAAGCCAACGTGACGTGTACCGGCACTATGAACGAGCCGAAGATGCCAGAGGTAAAGAATAGCAAGACCATCTCCATCCCCGACGATGTCAGAACATTCAAGGTCTATGACCCCGCTGGCAAGGATGCAGAATACAGCACACAAGAAACAGGCACATCAGCCCTTACGATCACAGCCCCGACAGGCTACAGGCTCCAAGTGACGGGTACTGTAAAGGCGACAGGCACATTCAAGGTCTATGATGGAACCTCGGAGAGCACTCAACTTGCAATTGTATCAAACAATATGAGCGGTACTCCAGTCTCTACGGCAAGCAGCGGACAGAGCCTCAAATTGAAATACGCAACATCTGGAATGAGTTTCGGAAATCCAACTTATAGGAGTGACTATGAACTATTGGTAACGGTGTTCAGGGCCGGCGAGAAGAAAACCGTCAGCATCCAGCAGACAGACGGCGGTACGGTAGCCAGTGACAAGCAGTCTGCCGAATATGGTGAGACCGTTACCCTGACCGTTACACCCAATACGAACAAATTCGTAGAAAGGGTTATCTACAACGATGGCAGCGACCACACCGTGAACCGCTCCGACGAAGGCAAATACCGATTCGCGATGCCACTCAATGACGTGACCGTACGTGCACAGTTCGAAAACATAAACAATCTCAACTTCGGAACGATTACGGGGCTTAAAGATGTTTATCTTTATGACGGGGGAAACGCCATCGACATCAGTTACGGCGTAGAATCAGCCGACGGCACGGAGCTCAACAGCACAAGCGACTACGATGCCGTCATTACGAACAGTAGCAATGCCGCAGTCACCAGCGTCACGGCTATCGGCACCTATATGCTGACGATTACGGGCAAGAGTAACTATACGGGGTCACTGACGAAGACCTTTGTGGTTCAGGAAGGACTCCGAGGCAGCGGCACCAGTGAGGCACCCTACCTTATCGGCAGCACCGACGAGTGGAATATCTTCGTCAGCAAGGTCAACAGTGGAACCACTTTTGTTAACCAATATATTGACTTGGAAAGTGACATCACTGTTACACAGGGAATTTCGAATGAAAAATATTTCCAGGGTACGTTCAACGGAAACAGCCATACCATCACGATGAATAACGTCAGTGGAAAGGGATTATTCGGTACAACTGGGAATAATCAAAGTACTCAATGGAATAATAATACTATTACCATTAAAAACCTGACCGTTGCCGGTAGCATCATTGATAGTGGAAACGATAACTATAATAATTATTGTGCCGCTGTAGTGGGATGTTTTGGTGGCGGCAGAGCTCCATGTGCTCTGGAGAATATCATCGTTACGGCTGACATCACCGCCGCCAGTACGTCCGTCGGTGGTTTGGTGGGAATAACAACTGGAAATTGTACTAATTCCATCAGAAATTGTGTTTTCGCCGGCAGCATCAACGGAGGCACCCATGCAGCAGGTATGGTAGGTAGTTACAGAGCCCAAAGCGGTAATACGGTAACTATCACTGATTGTTTAGAGGTAGGCACCTATACCAATGTCACCAACTTTCACCCGATGGCAGCCGTCGCGGACAATAATGTGACCGTTACGAATGGCTATTACGTCCATCCGAAATCCGGCTCACCTAATGGTAACTGCACCAAAGGCACGCAGGTCTTCACCATCACCACCGATGGCTATTGTGATGCTACAGCGACGGTTGCCACCAGTTACGGCGGCACTGACTACTACACCGCTGGAACCGAAGTTACCCTCAGCCACACCGACCGCGCAGGCTACACATTCGGCAGCTACGAAAGCAGCGACGTGACCATCACTAACGGCGCATTCACCATGCCCACCAGCGATGTAACGATAAGCACCACATGGCCAAAGAACACTTGCACACTGACGGAAGACGCTGGAGTGACATCGCTCGTGAGCACATGGCAGGGCAAGCAGGTGGAGGTATCGTTCACCCGCAGCGGACTAACTGCCAATTCGTATTCTACGATGTGTCTGCCGTTTGGCTTTACGAAGCCTGACAACTGCACGTTCTATGCCTTCACGGGTATCGGCTGGAATGAGACAAACAATCAATGGGAGGCCACTGTCAGCGAGACGATGACGCTCAACGCCCATACACCTTATATATTTAAATGTACAGGCACGGAGGCTACCTTCAGCGGCACCATCAGCAATGTGGCTGCCAGCTATGGCGACACGGACCTGAGCAATGGAGCCGTGACTGCTACAGTCGGCGATGACAAGGCTTGGACATTCAAAGGCACATATACCGCACTCGACTGGAGCGGTGCTGATCCTACAGAGCCAACCTATGGCTTCTCGACCTATGTACCCTCCGCAACCATCGCCGCCGGAACGTTTGTCCGCTTCGTGAAGGGCGCCTCACTAGCCCCGTTCCGCGCTCGCCTCATCTATAGTGGCAGCGACACGCACCTGAAGGCTCCCCGCCGTG
This sequence comes from Prevotella sp., assembly GCA_015060485.1. GTDB lineage: Bacteria > Bacteroidota > Bacteroidia > Bacteroidales > Bacteroidaceae > Prevotella. The sequence continues at coordinate 4,687 of SUYI01000052.1, forward strand.
CATCCGAAGACCTGCCGCAGTACATCATCGTGCGCATCGTCAATGCCGACGGCTCGACCACAGCCATCGGCACCATTGACACCGCAACGGGCGAGTTCAGCACCGACGGCTGGTATACCCTTGGTGGTCGCAAGCTCAGCGGCAAGCCCACAAAGAAGGGATTGTATATCAATAATGGTAAAAAAGTAATCGTAAGGTAAATGGAGAATAACACAATGAAGAAGAAATATATAAAACCGTCAATGCAGGTGTACAACATCAAGTGCACACAGTTACTGTGCGGCAGTCCCACAGACCCCAACCAGTGGCCGTACCCAGGCGCCTATATCCCCGGCCAGCCGTCGGACGAGATGAACCATCTGGCGTAAATGTATCAAACTGATGCAAAGAGGGGTCGGAGAAAATGGTCACATTCTCCGACCCCATTGTTTTCTTCACCAATCCAATAAATCACATTAAAAACCATGTTTCCGTAAAAATTTTGTAATAGTTTTGGTGGATTGTGAAATTTTGCGTACCTTCGCAGGCTGAAATGAAATATGATAACGCTAAGGCTATATGTATAAATACAAAATAACTGAAAACGGATTGAAATGCTATGTCAAGGATGAAGATTCCAACTCTACTACGCCATCATGCTTCGAATATCTTGAAAGGGAGATGAGAGAAAAAGACCGTTTTCCTGACAGGTCGTTGTTTTTTCAGAATTATTTCATCATTGACAGATGGTTGGAGCTGGTTGATGTGCTTGGACAAAATGACCTTTGGACACCCACTCAAGACGAGATGCAAAGGATGCAATGTACAAATACCAGACTACAGTATCTTTGCATTCAGTTGAGTTTTATATATAGCTACCAAAGACTTTACGAGAATTATAACGAAGAATTAATAAACGTACTGAAAAAATATGAACACTTTCGGAGCGATCTCTGTATCACTCAAAATTCCATCAATAAACTGTCAGCTGACAATTACGGGCAAGAATTAGCTATAATTAATATTTCCGATTATCTTTGGAAAGTGAACAATCTCTCTGTCGATGCCCGTTCCAATTTATATAATGTGCTTTCAGTACTCCAGCATGTTTTGGTGGCCATCATGAACAGAGGGTGGAATATTGTTATAAGCCATAAGCCGACTGACGAAGAGTTGACAGACGCCTTCAACAAGGATTTGAAAGGATGGACGCGCGACTATGGGGAAAAAACGCTCAGGGAAATGAAAGAAGACCTGAACAGGCACTACAAGGCAAGTCGCACGGACCCCTATACAACGGAACTTTGGGGCGAGATGTTAACGGCAGACGAGAATGCTATAAGGATGGCTTCGAAGGGTGAACTGCTTAAATGCGATGATGTAAAGCAAGAGCACTGGGGTGAAGAGAAGAAAGAGAAAATGTCGGAGAATTGCAAACTGATGGAGCTGATTGGCTCTATGTGCACCACGGACGAGCTTTTCGACTTTGCAAAGGCAGAAAGCGAGCAGCCTTTTGTCAGGCTGTTGACATCGGATAACCTCCCGTTGTTCTATGACATCATCCTGAGGCGCCAACTCATCCAGTGCGAAATGAACGCCAAATTGAAGGCGCAACACGACAAATGGCTTAACTCGTCAGAAGAAGAAGTGGCTGAAGAAGTCGAAGAAAAAGGGTTGAGCAATGGCCGCCTGTCAAAGCTGGACGAGATGATTATGATACCGAAAAACGGGAACTGGAAACAACCGGCAACAGCGGAGCGTATGGAACGGTTCTTGAACGCTGTCTTTGGCAGAGACACCTCGTCATTGGATGCCGGAGACATTCCCCTGTGCGAAAAGATGTGGGCGCTGGTTGAAGGCGGCAGCGGAGACAGGATGCAGATTGTACCGGCCAATCTTGCCGGCTTCTTTTCCGAAGAAAACCTGATGGCTGGTTCGCCAACGGAAATCAGCAACGACCTTTTTGGCAACGGCACACATGTCAACAATATCAACAAAGGCCATTCCGGCCGTCGGAGCAAGGCGTTCGATGATATTATTCCGTTCCTGAGGAAATACGTCGACAGGATGATACGACAAGCAGAAGCGTGACGGGAATTCTGAAAATAATTCTGAGAATTATGCCCAAAAACGTGCTCAGAATTTGAGAATTCATACCTTTGCTGGCAAATAAAACTATTTGTCACAATTATGGAACTATCTATTATTGAAAATCGTGTAAACTATTTACTCGAGAATTCACCCATCGGACGAGAGGGTGACAAGGAGACGTCTAGGAAAGCTCTTTTCCACATGCTGATGGCTTCAGCCATCATGGACACCATGAGCGATGAGAAGAAGAAGGAGTTGATTAAGGACAAGAAGCATTTCGACTACTTCTTTTCGACGAAATTAAACATCAAAAAACATTCGCGAAAAGAGAAAAAGAAAGCTTCCCCCCATACCCCCTATAAAGATAAAGCAGAAAAGGAGAGAGAGATAGAGGGGGAAAGTTTCGGCGACGGCGTTTTGAATTTCGGTGATGGAGACCTGGCAGTGCGGAAGCAGGCCCTCTGGGCTGAACTCTTGAAGCGCAAGGACATCTACGGTCTCGAGATGTTGCAGGACTTCTTCGACTACTGGAGCGAGGAAAGCCGGACAAAGGGTGTCATGCTGTTCGAGAAGAGGACGCACTGGAATCTCGACTCACGGCTGCGGAAATGGTCGCGTAACAGTCAGACACTGGCCAACGCCGAGGCCGCCGAACGCATGAGACGCCGACAGAAGCGTCAGGCCAAGGAGCATGATGACGCGGCTGTTGCTGAGCAGCAGCGGGAAGTGGCCGCCCAGCGTGAAGCAGCCAACGCGGAGCTGGAACGTCAGATTGAGCAGAGCAAGGCTGGCGCGGTGAGCTACGAGGAGTGGAAGGCGATGAAGAAAAACAACGGATTGAACGGATTGTTTTATGAAGGCATTGCGGCGGACGAAACGAAAATTCCGTCGGACGAAACGAAAATTCCGTCGGACGAAAAAAAAATTCCATCGGACGGAATTAAATTTTCTCCGGGAGTAACGTCAAAACTGTAGGAGCCAAGTCACCTTTAAGTCATTCGGACTATCTTAACAAGTCGTAGGAAACGGCTTTTCACATCTTTTTCGATAAATATTCCTTGGAAAGTTTGGTTATATGCAGGAAATTGTATAATTTTGCAGCCGATTTGAATAAATATACTGACGATGAAAGTAAAGAACGACCGTTTGGAAGCGCTGCGGATGATTATCTCGAGCCAGGAGCTGGGCAGTCAGGACGAGCTGCTGGAGGCGCTGAAGAGAGAGGGTTTCCAACTGACTCAGGCTACGCTGAGCCGCGACCTGAAGCAGCTGAAGGTGGCGAAGGCAGCCTCGATGCGGGGCAACTACGTCTACGTGTTGCCCAACGACACGATGTATAAACGAGTGACGACGCCGCATACTGCCCGCGAAATGATGCAGGTGCCGGGATTCCTGAGCATCAACTTCTCAGGCAACATGGGTGTCATCAAGACGCGCCCGGGGTATGCCAGCAGCATCGCGTACAATATTGATAATAACCACATTAACGAAATACTGGGTACGATAGCCGGCGACGACACCATCTTTATCGTCATCAAACAAGGTGTGTCGAAGGAGGAGGTGATTGATGCGCTGAGCGAGGTGGTGCCGAATATGAGGTAGGGGGGGAGCCTACAAGGAATAATAATTGAAGATATGGAAGAATTAGATAAAACAAATGGCAATGCTAACTCCAAGACACCCCTCCCCTCGGGAGGGGATGGGGGTGGGCTCCAAATCTTTGTAGCGGGGCCGGAGCACGAGGTGTATGTAGACACGATTCTGCAGACGATAGCCGATGCTGCGAAGGTTCGTGGAACGGGTATTGCCAAGCGAACCCACGAGTATTTGGCCACAAAGATGAAGGAGGCCAAAGCAGTCATTGCGCTGAGCGGTGACCGCTTTGCAGGATTCAGTTATATTGAGACGTGGGGCAACAAACGATATGTGACGACCTCCGGACTGATTGTACACCCGGACTTCCGGGGACTGGGTGTGGCGAAGAAAATCAAAGACATGACATTCTCGCTGGCCCGTACGCGCTGGCCACATGCAAAGATATTCTCGCTGACCAGCGGTGCTGCGGTGATGAAGATGAATACGGAGCTGGGATACCAGCCCGTGACCTTTGCCGACCTGACGGACGACGAGGCGTTCTGGCGCGGATGCGAGGGGTGCGTGAATGTGGATGTGCTGCACAGAACGGGAAGGAAATACTGTATCTGCACAGCGATGTTGTACGACCCGGAAGAGCATCTGCCCGCGAAGATTCCCGAGGAAGTCATCGAGCGCATCAAGATGCTTGATAGCCCACCCCAGCCCTCCCAAAGAGAGGGAGAAAAAAGTGAATAATAAGCGACAGATTAAAATGAATATTAATAACAAATGATTAAACACGAGTCCTCTCCCCTTCCCTTTGGGAGGGTCGGGGTAGGCTCCTTATTATTATGAATAAGAAAGTAGTAGTAGCATTTTCGGGAGGTTTGGATACCTCGTACACAGTGATGAAACTGACTCAGGACGGCTGGGATGTATATGCAGCATGCGCCAATACGGGCGGTTTTTCGGCTGAGCAACTGAAGACGAACGAAGAGAACGCCTATAAGCTGGGCGCCAAGGCATACGTGACGCTGGACGTGACACAGGAGTATTACGAGAAGTCGCTGAAATACATGATTTTCGGCAATGTGCTGCGTAACAACTGTTACCCCATCAGCGTATCGTCAGAGCGTATCTTCCAGGCCATCGCCATTGCGCGCTACGCCAAGGAGATAGGTGCTGACGCCATTGCCCACGGCTCGACAGGTGCCGGCAACGACCAGATTCGCTTCGACATGACGTTCCTGGTGATGGCTCCCGGCGTGGAGATTATCACGCTGACCCGCGACAAGAAGCTGACGCGTAAGGAGGAGGTGGACTATCTGAACGAACACGGATTCTTTGCCGACTTCACCAAGCTGAAATACTCGTATAATGTAGGCATCTGGGGCACCAGCATCTGTGGCGGCGAGCTGCTCGACCCCACACAGGGTCTGCCCGAAGACGCTTATCTGAAGCACGTGACAGCCAAGGAGCAGGAATCGCTGCTGAAGATTCAGTTCGAGAAGGGTGAGATTGTGGGCGTGAATGGCGAAAAGTTCGATGATAAGGTAAAAGCCATCCAGAAGATTGAGGAAATCGGTGCGTCGTATGCCATTGGCCGTGACGCCAACGTGGGCGATACGATTATCGGCATCAAGGGCCGTGTAGGTTTCGAGGCCGCAGCACCCAAGCTGATTATCGAGGCTCACCGTCTGCTGGAGAAGTCGACGCTCTCGAAGTGGCAGCAGTACTGGAAGGACCAAGTGGCCAACTGGTATGGCATGTTCCTGCACGAGAGCCAGTACCTGGAGCCCGTCATGCCCGATATGGAGGCTATGCTGACTTCCAGCCAGCGTAACGTCACGGGTACTGCCATCCTGAAGCTGCGTCCCTACGGTTTCGAGACGGTGGGTGTTGATTCCGCCAACGACCTGACGAAGAGCAAGTTAGGTGAATACGGCGAGACGCAGACCGGCTGGACGGCCGACGAGGCGAAAGGATTCATCAAGGTTTCGAGCACGCCGCTGAGAGTGTATTACGGAATACATAAGGACGAGAAGAGATAAGAAGCCCACCCCCAACCCCTCCCAAAGGGAGGGGGGATTATTAGATAGACATAGGCAGAGGGTTATTAGATAGACCTTATAGTTGAAGATGAGGTGAAATGAAAGGCAAAAGAGCATATGGGTATGAAATGGCTGACCCCATGACATATAACTTACTAAAAGAATATGCAAAAGAAAACAGAAGGAAACCAACAGAAGCAGAAAGCATCTTATGGGAATATCTAAAAGGAAACTTTTGGGGAGTTCATTTCAGACGTCAACACATCATAGGTCAATTCATAGCTGACTTTATCTGTCTTTCACATCATCTCATTATCGAATTAGATGGAAAATACCATCAGATTCCCGAACAGCAGACAAGCGACCAAGAACGGACGGAGTGGTTGGAAAACAACGGTTATACCGTAATAAGATTCACAAATGAGGCAATCATAGCTGACACAGAAAAAGTGCTCACTGCTATCAAGACATATATTATAAAAGAACAATTATTGTAATATGAATAATACAACAAACGTATCTAACGACAATACTCCCCTCCTTTTGGGAGGGGTTGGGGGTAGGCTTCGAGTTGGAATATTAGGTGCAGCAGGCTACACAGGCGGAGAGTTGATCCGTGTGCTGCTGAACCATCCCGAGGCAGAGATTGTCTTTGCCAACAGCGAGAGCAATGCAGGGAATCTGGTATCGGATGTGCATGAGGGTCTCATTGGCGAGACAGATTTGAAGTTCACAGACGAGATGCCCTTTGAGGATGTCGATGTCTTGTTCTTCTGCTTCGGTCACGGCAAGAGCGAACAGTTCCTCAAGGAACATACAATTCCTGACAACGTAAAAATCATCGACCTCGCGCAGGACTTCAGAATAAAAGCCCACCCCCAGCCCCTCCCAAAGGGAGGGGAGTGGGTCTATGGTTTGCCTGAGATTAACAAAGAGGAGATTGCACAGGCTCAACATGTGGCCAATCCCGGCTGTTTTGCGACGTGTATACAGGTGGCCTTGCTGCCTGCCGCCAATCTGAATCTGCTGAAGGAGGACGTGGCCGTCAATGCCATCACGGGTTCTACTGGCGCTGGCCAGAAGCCTGGCGCGACGACGCATTTCTCGTGGCGCAACAACAACCTGAGCATCTACAAGCCCTTCCAGCACCAGCATATCGCTGAGATCCGTCAGTCGCTGAAGCAGGTACAAGGCTATCTCGATGCCGACATCGACTTCATTCCCTATCGTGGCGACTTTGCCCGAGGCATTTTCTGTACGGCAGTCATCAAGACGCCTGCACTCGTGGAAGATGTAATCGAGGGCTATAAGGAGTTCTATGCCGACGCTGCCTTCACGCACTACAGCGACAAGCCGATAGACCTGAAGCAAGTGGTGAATACCAACAAAGCGCTGGTACACGTAGAGAAATACGGCAACAAGCTGCTCGTCACCTCTGCCATCGACAATCTGCTGAAAGGCGCCGTAGGTCAGGCCGTACAGAACATGAATATCATGTTCGGCATTGACGAAACAGCAGGATTGAGGTTGAAAGCTTCGGCATTCTGAGACCGTTATCTTACTCATAATTCCCGCAATTGCTACTATTAATGCTGGCAATTGTCACTATTAATTCCCGCAATTTCTGTACTTTGTAAGAGACACCTGTCAATCGAGAGAGTTGGCGTATTCCCGCACCATAATCTTTCGTTGACTTGAGAATGTAGTTCCGTCTGAAGATAATCTCCATCGTCCTCAAAGATGTCCTGCTTGTTGATTCCTCGAAGCATGACATGATAGATGCCAGTACCACTCTTTGTCCTTTCCTGTCGCGGCATGTATTGATGCTCTGTTGATTGACAGTGCAAATATAGTAACATTTTCTTAAACAACAAAATTATTAACTCAAAAAATGATCATTAGAACCGACCCCGTGATCACTTTCAGTCCCCAAATTTCTCAAAACACAATCTTAATCTTTCCTTTGGAGTATGCCCTGTAAGCTTATGATTATTCTGTTTTGAACTCTCAGTATTCCAATATTCTCTCTCAGATTCATGTATCCTATCTGATTTTCTAAATAAATCATGGGCTCCAGGTCTTTTATATATTTCTTTGACGAATTCACTTAGTTCTATCGGACGTTTCTGTTTATACATAACAAGTAAAATTTTTCCATTTAATACATATCCAAACCTTGGATATAAATCATCTATATATACATAAGCATCTGGGGCTACCTTTCGACAATTTTTTAAATATTTATTGACCAACTTACCCCAAGCATGGTAATAGTGCATGTTCTCTTTGTTTTGAAAGCTTAAATATGAATATGTATCACCTATGACATCTGTAATTCCCAATGGTTTGTTCTTTTCATCAAGTGGAATCAGTATTACGCATCTTGAACTATCTATAATAAGATGGTCATATATATCTTCATTCTCACTGATATTTTTCATGTTGTAGTACTTAAGAGCCACAATAGGGATTGCGTTATGTTCCCGTAGATCTATGTCTGATGGACTGTATGGAGAATGTAATATGGTGAGTTGAGGAAAAGTGTCAGTGAGCCACTTATCAAAATCTTTCATCCCCTTGTTTATTTTCTCCTTATAGCATTCAACATCCACATTCTTATAGAATGCAACGATTGAGTCTACTGGAATGGGTTGGGAGAAGCCATTAAAGCTTACTCCCAGCATCATTATTATAATTGTCACAACTTGTTTCATTCTGCAAATTTACACAAATTATTTAATCCAAAGTATTTTTAATGGAGTATTTTGAGTATGGAAATTCAACTGATTAACATTATATAACTTTTGTCTGAAAATTAACGTGTTCATTTGTGGCATTCTATTAAAAACTTTTAATGCTCGCACATTGTCTGCATGGCCAGGATTATGAAACTGAATTGTTATAACACCATTTGTTGAAGCTACATTTTTCATAAAATGGCTATCAAAGATATTTGATGCTTTTTTGGTTATATCTACTACATTATGTGAACTGAAATTATTCTCCATTAACGATTTATAGCTTTTTGCTGATAATGTCACACCATTATCATTATAATCAACCGAATTTATAAAGTAATCATACGTTCGATTTCCACCTCTAACTTGTTCTATTTCATAAAGAGTTGTAGGGACGCAATCATTAAGTCTTTCTGATCCTCCACTAACAGACAACATCTCAATAATTTCATCAGGTTTGTCTGTGTTTATTAGAGACCATTGTGTTCTGTTATACTTTATTTCATTACCCCACCAGTAATTTTTTCCTTTTATTTTCGACTCTGCATATCCTCCTATTGCACCTTCTATAAATCCAGCGAGTGCAGACCATCCCCAGTTATCAAAGAAGTTGTTACCTTCCGTCCAATTGGTAACCCCATTTAAGACGACATTACCAGCAGCATGAAGCACTCCATTTGTAACTATACCTGGCACATTCATTGAGAAGACTTTCATTCCTACCATACCGGCACCATTCAATGCTCCTTCTGCAATTCCAAGATAAGTACCAAAGCTTCTCCAATTCCATGCTAATGGATTGAATGGATTTGTTCCATTATTTATAGAATGGCTTAAATTTGCTTGAGTGCCACCAATATAAGCCATAGCAGCAATGAAAATGATATCATCTATTCCAAACAACTCTCCGTTTGGATCTGTATATTTCAGCGGATTATTCAGGCAGTAGCTATAACGGTTGAAACTTTGGCTGAAGTCGGGGAGTTGGACGTAGTTGTCGGGCGAGAGGAAGCGGCCGAGGACGGGGTCGTAGAGGCGGCCGTTCATATTGATGAGCCCAAACTCTGGCATCATCTCATGTCCGGTATATCCATGACGGAAGTCCAGGCTGTCGACAGTGACCGTCTGCTTGCCCCAAGCATCGTATTCTGCGGCAAAGACTTCGTTGCCGTATTCGCTATAGAGACGGGTGATGCTGCCCAAATGGTCGGTGAAAGCAAAGTAGAGTCGTCCGCTGGTTGCTCCGTCATCCAGGACATAGACGGCTCCGTCCAGATAATATATGTGGCGTGTCTGGCCATTAGCATCTGTTACCTGCTCGTAGTTGTCACCATAGATGGTGGTACGCACCAAGGAATTGCCATTCGTCAGTTCAGTCTTCCATCGTTCCTCGTCGGGACCATAGGTAAAGTCCATCGTATAGTTGCCTTCGGAGATTGAGAGTATCTTTCCGAACGGAGTATAAGAAATTGACTGCGGTGTTAAGGGAATGTCGCCATCGTTGGTGGCTCCTATGACGGCATGCGGATGTGCAGTGCCGTAGCTGAGATACCCCGCCCCCGACTTGTAATCCTGATTGCCATTGGGGTCATAGGTGAATGTTTGGTAGTTTGAGCCGCTGACACTGGTGAGACGATCGAGACAGTCGTATGTGAAATCTTCTGTTTGTGAACCCATTCCTGTGCGGGACAGTAAATTACCTGTTCCATCCTCGAAGCTGAAGGTCATGTGTCGAAGCGCCGACTGCCCTCTATACATACTCAGCGAACTCGGATAGCCGCGGGAATCATAAGTGATTGTCTTGGTGCCGAGACCTTCATGCACATAGTAATAATCTATGAGTGCCTGCCCCCATGGGTCGGGCTGGTTGACAAGGGAATCCGGGTAGTAAATCAAACCGGGATCGACATCGGTAGAATCTGTTACCGGAAACTGCGGCCAGTCCATCGGCTGGGCCGTACCTCCCAAATTCGGGAAGATGGGGTCGTCTATTATTAACGGCTCCCCCCTGTTTATCAATTTTCCACCATAAGTATAGACTTGGGTCAGACCGTTGTCTAATTTGAGATAACTGATATTCCGTCCGTTGATGGCTGTAGCTACCAGATAATCGTCATTGTAGGCATAGTCTACATTAACATTTTGCGGATAAGTTCTTCTGCTAAGTCGTCCATTGCTGTCGTAACTGTAACCAAAGGTCAATTCTTGCAGGCCAAAGGTTCTTGTCTCTTGCGAAAGACGGCCACAGTTATCATAGGTATAGCTGATGGTGCCATTCGTATTCTGCTCTTCCACGAGCTGTCCGGCTGCACCACCTGAAGTGCCATAAGTATAGGTGGTGGTGGTTCCTCCTACTGTTTTCTCCGTAATCCTACCTGCCCCGTCATAAGTGAAGCTTGTGACATAGTCGCGTGCATCTGTCTGCTGGATGAGACGATTCATAGCGTCATATCCGTAGGTAGTAGTTCCAGCATCAGGGTCGTTGAGGCTGATTTGATTACCTTTGATGTCGTACTGAATTGAAATCGTACTGTTTTCGCATTCAACTTCAGAAGGCTTGCCATTGGAAGAATAGGTATAACTGACTGATGACAACGAATCTGTCGATTCTGTGACATTGCCCCAGGCGTCATAATACTTGGTGAATTCCTTTCCATTCTCAGTGGTAACAATCATTCTGTCATAATATTCGTAATCTATTTCCGTGCCGTCGGTCGATGAGAAACTCAACAAGCGTCCCAGATTGTCATAGCTATAGCTGTCGACAATAGCCAGTTCGCCATGTGTCCGTTCTTGTTGCGACAGCTTGCCGAAGTTGTTGTAACTATTGGCGGTGCTGATGATGACCTCGCCTATGCCTTCTGTCTCAGTGTAGAGCTCATTACCAAAGGTATCATAAACGGTTGTTACCTCGGGACTTCCGTATTTGTGGGAAATCACATAATAGGCTCCGTCATAGTTGGATGTTGTTGCCCGCTCCCATTCTGTCCGTTCTCCAGTCGGTTTGTCTTCCATTGTCAGCATACCGAAGCCATTGCGGTAATAATATGTTGTCAGAGGGTAGGAGGAATCTGTGAGATTGGTCTCTGCTGTCAGTTCTCCGAATGCATTATAAGTATACCCTATTGTACCTGCTACATTCGACTTCTGAGTGAGGAATTTGCCGTCGTTGCTATACTGATAATATGTCACTGCATCGTTTCCAATGCCATTTCCAGACAAGGTCTCGCTGGTTACATTGCCATTGACATCATACTGATACGCAGTAGTCAGCGGCTTAGAAGAACCGAAAAAGTCTACTACTGAGGTTTTTTGACCGTAGTTGTCATAGTTAAGAGAGATATATTTTCTAAAATAGTTGGTATCATCGGGGTGTTTTTGTTCTTGTGTAATAAGGACTGGACGCCAGGCACGGGCAACTTTGGATGAACCATAACCATACGTGGTTTTTTGATAGAAGTTCCCGTTGTCCTTGTTCTCCTGCTCTATTACAAGTACCCCTTTGTTCACATTATAATCTTTTGTGACCGTAGTGACATTTCCATAGATGTCCGTCGTAGTCTGCAAGACAGGGTAAAGCGCATAGTTGTTCTGAATGCCATCATCATAAATATGAAGTGTTATGTTGTTAACAGAAGTGGAAGTCGTATTTGCCTGTGACGTTGTTGTCGTGATTGTCCTCGGGACAAAGTAAATAGGAGCGTCATTACTGGTTGTAGTTGTTATCGTCTTACCCGAATATGTCTCGCTGGCCGTCATCTCACGGAAACCGAGCAACCCGCGTCCTGTAAGATGTGCCCTCAACCCTGCATAGGTGTAGTTTGTCTCTGTAGATATGGGTGAGCCTCCTGTCTCGCTTACTTGTGAGGTAACGCAGAGTGGAGCAACGACATCAAGCAGTGGATATTCGGCTGATGTCCCCTTGGTATAGACAAGATCAGATGTTAAGGATGCGTAGGTGAACGCTGTGCTGCGGCCGTGACTATCAGTAAAGGAAGCTATCTTTCCGTTGGAGATGTTCTGATTGCTGCAACTATAGACGTTGACAGTTGGATCCGTATTAGCATTGCTGCCATTATAGCAGTCATAGCCGTAGTTTGCTACTTCAAGGAATCCTTGCCCCTTGAAATCGCCGGCAAAGATATGGCCTGCTTTGGCATCGTCAAACCTTGTTGAAGTTGCTTCTTTTTTCTTTGTAAGCATGTAACCATTGGACAAAAGCCAGTAGGTATGACTTTTTTTGAAGTCATCTCCTGTGGGGTAGTATTCTGCGAGGTTCAGCACAATGTCACTTTTACCATCATGGTCCAAGTCGTTCACCATGCAACTCCATGTTCCATCTGCACTGTTCTTGTATCGGACTATAAATCCTAGATCATAAGCCTCCCGACAAGTAAACGTCCCATCGACATTACCCATCTCAAAGTAGAGTTTTTGGCTAAGGTTGTCGTTCCAAATAAAGTCAACTATGCCGTCACCGTTGAAATCGCCCATTTCCATTCGGTCGTGGTTTGTCAGTCCTGTATTTAATGTACTGCTGTCTACAAAGACATTTTGCAAGGAGGAACCGCCTTGGTTGTAGAAGATGCGACAGCCGTCACTGCAAACGACCATAATGTCAACAAGCCCGTCGTGGTTGAAATCTGAAGCATACAGATGCTTGGGAGCAGAAGATAAGGTAAGGTTTTTTTGATAGTATGTACAAAACTCAGATGATTCAGACAGATGTAGAGTACAACTTCCATTTTGCCCATTTTTTTCTAATAAGATAATATTGTTTTTGCCATTATTATCTAAATCGATTACCTGATATAATGGAACATCAGTCCCCACAACCATATTTGTAAATGCAAATAATTTGCGAGTGCTATATGAGTTTGTATCACTTCCTAATAATACCTTAAAATAGAAAGTATAGGTGCCGTTATTGTTCGCATTATCACAACATGGAATTATAAAGTCATTAATGCCATCACCATTCATGTCAACAATAGATGACACTCCTTTTCTATACGACCAATCAAGAAAATCAAATGGATCTCTGAAACTGGAAAATGATCGATGGTCATAGGAAACTGCTCCATTTTCAATGTCTGAATTATAAACATCAATATAAAAGAATCTTTCATTCATTCCACTGGAATTGTATGTAATTACAGGGGAAATGTGTATAAATTCGCTGATACCATCATTGTTTATATCTCCTGCAAGCAGAAACCTCTCGCCATATTCTGCCAATGAATAACTCGAAGGGACAGAAATCGATGTTTCTTGGTACGAAGGAGAATAGCTTGACAGATTATTCCAACTCGTACTTAACACATGTGTGGAATAACCATCTTCACCCTTCTCTGTGACGGATTGTAGCCTTGAAAAATGAGTTTCTGTGTTACCGTCATACGTATAGGCCATCGTATAAGTACGGTATATTTCGTTTCCTGCTTTAGTAGTGACAGACTTCAGGCGCTTGGCGACATATCCGCCATTGTCTCTCAGTACAAACGGAATAGTATCCGTTCTGTTCTCGTATTCAAATAGGATGCTGTTGTTTCCTCCATAAGTGATGGAAGCAGGATAGAGAAAAAGGTTCACGTTTTGATAGGTATAGCTGATGTATTGCCCAAGTGGATTGGTGGCTTTATCAACATACCATGCTGTTACTGCTGTCGGATTGCTTATAGTCTGACGTCCATCAATGTGCCCGTACTCATAAACCATGCCGTCACTGGTGTCAACCTCAAACCAGCAAGTGGAGGAAGTCAACGAAGAATGCAGTGTAACGCTTGTCTGAGGCTCACCTTCGGGTGAATAGATACAACCGTCAGTGCCTTCCGTACCGGACTTAAGCAAAAGTCGTTTCCCGTCAAGATAGAGCGCACAGCCAGTGTCATAGCTAATACCTTTAATAGTATTGTCGTGTGCCCAGTCCTTCATTCCGCGTGTAATAGATGAAAAACCAGTGATATTACATCCCCATCCAACAAGTCCATTGCCTGTCTGGCTGTTGTATGAAATCCCAATAGATGGCTTGAGGTCTCCAACACCCTTTGGAGCCTCAAAAGCCACGGAATAAACGGCAGCCCCTGTAGGAGATACTGATGACGTGCCGCTCAACTTGTCTTGAGCAATACAATATGTGAACTGAATAATAGACATAAAGACCAGACTGGCAAGTCTTGTATGGATGTTCTTTTTCATAATGGTCTATATTTATTTCTTGATTATCTTATACGATTTTTGTTCGCCGTTCAGGTCTATCTTGAGCAGATAGAAACCATAAGCATAGGGACTGAGGTCGAGAGTAGTTTTTGCAGAGGTCATAGAGTTATTTATCAGTACCTGACCTGCTGTATTCGTGAGGGTCAGGTGACACTCATCGTTTTCACTATAACGCAACAAAGATATTTCCAATGGTCCTGTTGTTGGATTTGGACCGACGGAGATTGCATTTTCCAAACTCGCCTGTTGTTGGTTCACAGAACTCCTGCGAGGAGCCTGTGAACCATTACCTGCCTGACGTGAGACACGATTTCCTGCTTCATCATAGCTATAGGAAACCTGTTGCGCCTGACAAAGGGCAGACAGAAATACTGAAACAAATAAAAGGCTTAATCGTTTCATCAGCTTGTCATTTATAAGTTAATCCAGCCCTTGAACAGCCAGTTGCCCATGACGAGTTCAATCTGATAATTGCCAGAGAGGGTAGAGGGCAGGACAACCTGCGTCTGAGTAGAAGAGACCACCGTCGAGTAGACCACATCACCATCCTCATCCTTTATATTAAGAACATAATCAGGATGATTGGCCTCAAACAGCAGCGTGTAATCTTCGATGTACACCTTCGGTGCCAACATTGGGGTTCTTGGATAGCCATTACCGAGAGGCTGGTCATCTTCAATACAAACTGTTAATGGTACCAACTCCTGAGCTGAAACATTGGTGCTGAAAATGAAAGCACTTAATAAAAACAATAGTAATTTCTTCATAATATTACAGTTTCAAAAATTTGTAACTGCAAAATTATAGATAAACCCAGAGGGTAACAAAAGATTAAAAGGTTATTTTTAAACCAATTTTAAACCAAGAATTCTTGTAAATAATTGTATTATAGATAGTTGAGCTAGGATTAACCCTCAAATAGGCCAGTATCGATTACACGTTTCAAATTATCCAGAAGTGTAGAAGCTGATTCCATACCAAACAATTTCTTGTTGATTCGTGACTTCATATTGGTAATACGTTGCGGCTTTTCTTCCAGCAAAACGGCAATATCACTGTTTTTGAACTTTAGCAAAGTTAGTACACAGGTTTTCATTTCCAAATAGGATAACTTGCCATCCTTGCCAATAATAGCATGAGCTACAGGCATACTTTGTTTGAACAAACGGAACAAATGCTTCCATTCGGAATTGGTTGGTATACGGTTACCAACAATACTTAGTTAATTATACATTTAATCGTTTGAAAATCAATGAGTTACATTAACAATATATAACTAATAAAATT
>SUYI01000053.1 GCA_015060485.1 Prevotella sp.
GCCAGCGTTTCCGCATCTGTGTGACGGCGCAGCGCATCGTGTGTTGCCTGATGCTCTGCAAGGTGGCCGAACAGCTGGTTTCGAAGCACGGATACAATGGTGCCGAGAAGGAACTGAAGACACACCCCGACACGTGGCTGGCGATGTTGCAGAAACAGCAGACACCGCAGTTGCTGGAAGCGTACGACGTCATTGCCGACTACCTGCTGGACTGTGCGCTGTACTTCTTCCGCGAGCGCATCGAGATGGCCTTCAACAGCCGCGAGTATGTTGGCGGCAGCAAACCACGCCAGCGCTTGGGTATGAACGACTCTATCTATGAGCGTCTGGATGTAGACTTCGGTTTCGATGCCGCCTTGCAGCACAGCATCAGCGTGAAGGGTAGCAGCGTCACGAGGAATCAGGTTCAGCAGATGCTGAAGAACTGGAAAATCCAGGGGCTCATTGTACAGACAGAAAGAGGACGTTACCGGAAAGTGCAACTTGATGTGTCATAGGTGTCATACATGTCATTAGGTCATTAAGGAAAATAAAGGCGGTTGCGAGGCAACCTAAATAAAAAATAAGAAATAAAAAATAAAAGTCGGGCTGGCGGTTGGTCAGTCCGATTTTTTTGCTTATATTTGCAGCAGAATAACTAAAGATTACTGCTATGATAGAATTGAAGAACGACGAGCTGACCATTCGTGTCGCTGAGAAGGGAGCTGAGCTCCAAAGTGTGAAAGACAGCGAGGGTAGGGAGTATATGTGGCAGGCTGATCCGCAGTTCTGGCCGCGCCATTCGCCCATCCTGTTCCCGCTGGTGTGCAGCGTGAACGACGACACGTACCGTGTGGACGGCCGTGAGTACCACCTGCCGCGTCACGGCTTTGCGCGCGACAAGGACTTTACGCTGGTGAGCCGGACGGAGGAGAAGGTGACGCTGGCCCTGCACGAGAGCGAGGAGACGCTGGAGGTGTATCCCTACCGGTTTAATCTGGCCATCACGTACCGCCTGGAGGGTAACCGGATTCACGTCTTCTGGCATGTGGAGAATACGGACTCGCGCGAGATACACTTCCAGATTGGCGGTCACCCGGCATTCAACATTCCCGGGGGTAAGACGGAGGGAACGATCAAACTGGACAACGAAGAGCCGATGGACGCACTGAAGAGTTATGCCGACGGTTCGCACGACATGGTGGAGGTGCCGCTGGAGGCCGATATGGGCATCATCGACTTCGACGAGAACTTCTGGCGTAACGACAGCGTGAAGGTGCACAAGAGTCAGACGCGCCGTGCCATGCTGATGGACACCAATGGTGAGCCGGCGGTGACGGTGGACTACAAGACGCCGGTGTGTGCCTTCTGGAGTCCCTTCGGCAAGCATGCTCCGTTTGTGTGCATCGAGCCGTGGTATGGCATTGGAGACCCGCGTGGATTCGAGGGTGAGTTCAAGAACAAGCCCCTGATGAATCATCTGCAACCAGGGGCCAGCTTCATGGCGAAATATACCATTACTATTAAGTGAGAGGTAAGTGGAAAGAGGAGAGTAATGGCTATTTTTTATTGAAATAGGCTCGCACTTGCTCCCAGTCGACCTTTGTGACTTCTGCTCGGTCGTCGTAGTCGGTGGCTACGACGCTGTGGTTCGTCAGGTCGAAGCGTACCATGATTCTGTCCTCGACGTTGACGCCGTGGGCGAAGTTGTCGATGGGTACGACGTCGAACCACTCAATGTCTCTTTCCGTGTCGGTACTGTCGCGGTCTTCGTCGTTTTCATCGCCGTGTCCCTGTTTCTCGCGTTCCATAATGCACTCTTCGTCTGACTTGATATACCAGAAGAGCGTGTCGACGCGGTCGCCTTTCTTTTCGAGGGTTTTGACGGTCACCATGGCTTGCTCCTTCTGCTTTTTGTGACGGAAGTATTCGTAAGAGTAGATAGCCAGAATGACGGCAAAGAAGAAGACGATGCTGATGACAGGCTGCAGGAGGCAGCCTATGGTCAGTCCCTTCCATCTTTTTTTCTTGTATCCGTAATAGGGTATCGCCACCGATGCCATGAGGATGAACAGGATGAAGAATGATATCCATATCGGGGAATTGTTGTCGTAGCCAAAAAACATATCTTATGCGTTTTTGTTAGTTACTTTGATAGCCAGCATGGTCAGGTCGTCGCTCTGTTCGGCCTGTCCGACGAACTGCCGGACGGCCTCGGTCATGCTGTCGATGAGCTGCTGGGGGGTGTTCTCTGTCGCTTGGGCGGTCTCTACCACGCGCGTCATGCCAAACTGCTGGTGGCTGCTGTCCTCGGCCTCGTTCAGTCCGTCGGTATAGAGGAAGATGGTGCTGCCGGGCTGCATCTGCGTCTGCTGGCGGGTGAATTGCCATCCGCTCATGACGCCTGCGGGGATGTTCGAGTCGCAGGGCAGCATGGTGACCTCGCCGTCGGCAATCATCGCGGGGCTGTCGTGTCCGGCATTGCAGTAGTCGAGTGTGAAGGTCTGCAGGTCGAGCACGCCGACGAAGAGCGTGACGAACATGTTGGTGTCGTTCTGCTGGCTCAGCGACTCGTTGATGCCCTTTACCATCTGCTGGGGCTCGACGGTGTGGGCTGCGATGTTGCGGAACAGCGAGCGGCTGACGGCCATGACCAGTGAGGCGGGGACACCTTTGCCGCTGACGTCGCCGATGCAGAAGAACAGCTTCTCGTCGCGGATGAAGAAGTCGTAGAGGTCGCCACCGACGGCCTTGGCGGGTTTCACCTGTCCGTAGATGTCGATGTCGTGGCGTTCGGGGAAGGCAGGGTACGTCTTCGGCAGCATGCTCATCTGAATGCTGTGGGCAATCTTCAGCTCATTCTCTATCGACGCCTTGGCCATCGTCGTGCTCTTCAGTTCCTCGACGTAGTTCGTCAGCGACTGCTGCATGTTCTCGAACGAGTCGCGCAGCTGGCAGATTTCGTCGCGGTGCTTGATGACGGGCAGCGGGGTGTCGAAACGTCCCTGTGCCACGCTGTCGGCAGTCTGGGCCAGCAGTTTCAGCGGCTTCGCTGTCTGCCGGATGGTGATGTAGCAGACCAGGTAGGTCACCATCAGTACGAAGAGGATGATAATGATGATGCCGATGCCGGTGATGACGCCTGAAGAGTCCAATGACGACTTGGGGGCAGGAACGGTCAAAATCCAGTCTGTTCCCGTCATGGGCGTATAGTACAGATAGGTCTCTTTACGGTTTACCAGCAGCGGGTGAGCTGTCTCTTCCCAGCTTCTCTCGCCTTTCCGCATGTTGGCGACCGTCTCTGCCGCTCTGCCGGGCTCATCGGTGTCCTTGATATGCACATAGAAGTTACCCTTCTGGATGCGGCGCTCGTCGGGATGTGTGATGTAGGTGCCGTCGTTAGACAGGACGTAGCTGAGGTATTTGTCATGAGACGACAGCAGCCACGCTTCATTGTTGATGATGCTGTCCTGCTCGAGCAGAATACGCGTCATGAAGTCCAGCGACAAGTCGGCGCCCACAATGGCTACCACGCGGCCCTTGCTGTCGTGCACGGGGTGCATGTAGGCCACCAGGGGCGTCTTTGCGTCCTCACCGTCGAAGAACGGCTTCGACCACGCTGCGGAATCCTTGGCCACCGCCTCCTGGAACCACTGGTTCGTCAGATAGTCGTTGTCGGTGCTGCCCAGCAGGCGCGCCTCGACCTGCATGCTGTCGTTGTGCAGGGCGTAGGGACAGAACCAGCGCCCTTTCTGCGGGTAATAGCTGTCGACGAAGCTGATGCCGCAGCTGCGGATGCGGGGGTTCTCGCTGACCATGCGGTGCACCACGTCCTGCATGTAGTCGGGCTGTGCAAGGTGGGACTCGATGTCGTGGATGTTGTTGCGTACGGCCACGCTGACATCCGACATCACGTCGCAGATGGCTCTGTCGGACGACCGCATGCTGCTGTGGAAGTTGTTGCCGGAAATTTCGACTATCGAAGTCTTCACGGTATCAAAGAGCAGGTAGGCGAGTCCGGCCATCATCACAAGCACCACCAGCATGACCCAGCGTGACAGGCGGGCTGCAAACGAACGGTTGTATTTCTTTTCTGTTTTCATCAGTTCACGAGGTTATTTCTCCACGAGGATGCGGGCGTCGACGGCAACGACGTCGTGCTCGTCGGCCAGCAGCGGGTTGATGTCCATCTCCTTGATATCCGTGGCGAAGCGCAGCAGGGTGGAGAGTCGGACGATGATTTCGGCATACTTCTGTTCGTTGATGCCAGCCTGTCCGCGCGTACCCTTCAGAATCTTATAGCCGCGCAGCGAGCGGATCATGGAGTACGCCTCGCCGTATGACAGCGGGGCGAGACCAGAGCGCACGTCCTTCAGCACCTCGACGAAGATGCCGCCCAGTCCGCAGAGCACCACATGTCCGAAGCGCTCTTCGTATTTGGCGCCGATGAACAGTTCGGTGCCCTTGAGCATCTTCTGCACCATGACGCCTGTGGCCCCTTTGATTTTCATCATTCGCTCGAATTCCAGTGCGAGGTGTTCGGGTGTGCGGATGTTGAGCGTGACGCCGCCCACGTCGCTCTTATGGACGGGACCGACGACCTTGGCCACGACGGGATAGCCCACGCGGGTGGCGAAGCTGACGAGTTCGTCCTTGTCGGAAGCCACCAGCTCGGGCACCATCGGGATGCCTGCACACTCCAGTATTTCGTGTACGGTATCAGGTGGCAGATAGCTGCTCTTCGTGCCTTCAGCGTCCATGCGATTGATTTCGTGGAAGATAATCTTGTTCAGTCGGGGGATGTCGATGCCATACAGCTGTACCTCGGGGGGAGCCGGAGCCGGGGTATTCATAATCTGCGAGAGGGCAGTGGCCAGTGTAACCTCGTCGGAGAAATTGACGTGGCCCTTTTGCAGAAATTCGGCCACCTCGGGTCCTGCAGTATGCAGGCTGGGCAGGATGGGGAATATCGGCTTCTTGCACTCCAGAATCTTCTGATGCAGTGTCTCGTAGGCCGCGTAGAGCGTAGTAAGACCGGGTGTGCCGTAGATGACGGCGATGGCGTCGATGTCGTCGAACTTCTGTTCGCAGTAGTCAATGGCCAGTCCCAGCTCCTTGGCTGTTCCTGTGGCCAGGATGTCGATGGGGTTGGCGACGGCAGAACCGGGAAGTAGCTGCTCTTTCAGTTCGTCGGCCAGCGGAC
This sequence comes from Prevotella sp., assembly GCA_015060485.1. GTDB lineage: Bacteria > Bacteroidota > Bacteroidia > Bacteroidales > Bacteroidaceae > Prevotella. The sequence goes on from SUYI01000053.1 coordinate 5,183, forward strand.
CGTCAATCTTGGGAACGTTCAGTCCGCCCTTCGACAGGGCGTCGGTGAGCATGACGCCCGGCCCGCCGGCATGGGTGACGATGGCGAAGTTGCGGCCGTTGAGCGGCGGCAGTGTGAAGATACACCCCACGGTGGTGAGTTCTTCGCGCGAGAAACAGCGCACGATGCCTGCCTTGCGGAACAAGGCTTCGACGGCACTGTCGGACGATGCGATGGCTCCCGTATGACTGGATGCAGCTCGCGAGCCACTCTCCGATGCTCCTGCCTTGATGGCTGCAATGCGACAGCCCTTGCGGATGAGCGAACTGGCGTGGAACAGCAGCTTGTCGGGGTTGGAGATGTTCTCGATGTAAAGCAGCTTGACGGGCGAGTCGGTATCGGCATTGAAGTTCTCGTCCATGTATTGCAGCACGTCCTCGATACCTATCTGCTTGCCGTTGCCAATCGACCAGACGCTGTTGAACTGCAGGCCCTTGATGACGGCACTCTCGAGAATGAACACCGCTGTGGCACCAGAGCCCGACACAAAGTCGACGCCCTTGGGATTGAGCGTAGGAATGGGTTTGGTGAACACGCTGTGGTGATGGCGGTTTAGCAGGCCGATGCAGTTCGGTCCGATGAGCGCCGCACCATACTGCTGGCAGGTGTCGAGGATGCGCTGTTCGAGCACGGCACCGGCCTTGGTCTCTTCGCCAAAGCCTGCCGAGATGATGATGAAGGCCTTGGTGCCTTTCTCCTTGGCCAGCAGCTCGACGCTGTCGGGGCACAGCTTGGCGGGAATGACGAGAATGGCCAGTTCGGTGGGCGGCAGCTCGCGGGCATCGTGGAATACCTTGATGCCTTGCACTTCGTCCTCCTTGGGATTGACGACGCGCAGCGTGCCTTTGTAGCCACCCTGCAGAATGTTACGTACGACGGCGCCACCGGGCTTGTGGACGTTGTTGGAACCACCGATGACGACAATGCTTTCGGGTTGTAATAGTTCGCGATTAATCATACCGCTACGATGCTTTTTTATGCAATAGTTTAAAGTTTTGGGCAAAGATACAAAATAATTAAGAATTAGGAATTAATAATTAAGAATTATTTACTACTTTTGCAAAGAAAATGAATCAGAGAGACCGTCAGATACTGAAAATCGCCCTTCCGGCCATCGTGCAGAGCGTTATATATAGGAAAAGATGCTTAATAATTGATAATTGTTAATGGATATTTGATAATTATTATGTACTTTTGTACCTAAATATACGATACCCGAGTATGAAACAGAAACAACGGAGTGAACGGATTAAACGGATTTTATTCATCATCATGGCAGCAATGCTGCTTGTGCCCATGGGAGTATTCAGTCAGACATATCAGGAGTTGTGGAAACAGGTGGAGCAGGCCCGGCAGAAGGACCTGCCCAAGACCGCTATAGAGCATCTGCAGAAGATTGAGACGAAGGCGCAGAAGGCTGGCGACTATGGACAGCTGTTGAAAGCCACGCTGCTGACGTCGCGCCTGCAGGCCGAGGTGTCACCCGACTCGCTGCTGCCCGCCGTGAAACGACTGGAACAGGAGTGTGAAAAGACGCAGGACATGGCGCTGAAAGCTGTTTACTGCACCGTGTTGTCGAGGGTGTATGCGGAAAACGCCCTTCATCTGGGCGAGGATGCTGCCGCCAAGTCAGAGGCTTATCGCCAACAGGCATTGGAACACCCCGAGGCGCTGGCTCGGGCGAAAGGCGAAGCGTATCATCCGTTTGTCATCGACGGCAAGGACAGCAAGGTATATTATGACGACGACTTGCTGAACATCATCGGCAGGGAACTTGATGAGTGGCGTTGGCTGCACGACTACTATTCTAAGGTGGGCAACCGCAGAGCCGCCTGCCTGACGGGCGCGAATGTCGTGGAAAGTGAAGAGTGGAAAGAGGACAGAGAGCACCTGGAATGGTTGGACTCGCTCATTGCCGTCTATGGCGATCTGCCGGAAGCCTGTGAGTTGGCCATCGAGCGTTTTAACTTGATGGACAGTGAGCACTACTCTGTGGCCCAGCGCATCGGTTACCTGCGCGAGTCGCTGAAGAAATGGGGTGGCTGGCAGCGTGCCAACTGGCTGCGCAACCAGGAGCACGAGATGACGCGTCCGATGTTTCACGCCAACATGCCTGAACACATTGCCATGCCCCAGCAGCCGCAGACCGTCAAGCTGGAGGCGCTACGTAACATCCAGTCGCTGACGATGAGCGTCTACGAGACGTCGCTAAAAGGCGATACGGAACTGGATCCCAGCAATGAGAAAGACTATAAGAAGATCAAGTCGAACATGAAGTTGCGGATGGACTTGACGAAGACGCTACAGTTTACGGGCCATGCAGACTACGAGATTTTCGAGGACTCCTTGCAGCTGGCTGGTTTGGAGCCCGGCGTCTATCTGATAGAGTTCACGTCGCCCCAGACGGAGACGTCGCGCCAGCTGTACTTTGTGTCGGGTGTCAGGGTGATGGCACAGGCCATGCCCCAGGGCCAGATGCGCTACGTGGTGGTTGATGCCCGCACGGGACAACCCATTCCGCAGGCTATGTTGCGCGTAAAATACCGTGCAGGATGGAAGAAGCCTGAGAAGACGGACGACCTGACGTGCGACCGGCAGGGTGAGGTGATGCTCGACGTGTCGGAGCGCTCGCCGTGGAGAGTGTACGGCTACACGAAGAGTGACGTCTATAATCCCCCTGTGAGTTCCTACGGCCGCTATACCTACTACGGGCGTGAATATCATTCGGAACATACCAACGTGTTTACCGACCGCAGCATCTACCGCCCGGGACAGACGGTGCATGTGACGGCTATCGTGTGGAAAGAGCAATCGGAGCTGGACAATGTGTCGGTGGAGGGAAAACTCGTCAGGCTGGAACTGCGCGACGCCAACTACAAGGTGGTAGGTGAGACGCAGCTGACGACCGACCGATACGGCAAGTGCAGCACCACATTCACACTGCCCAAAGGCCTGCTAAACGGACGTTTTACGGTACGTGCCAACAACCAGTCGACGTCTATCAGCGTAGAGGAATACAAGCGTCCGACGTTCCAGGTGGAGTTTGAGGAGTATAAGGAAGCTTACCAGGCTGGCGACACCATCCGGACGCAAGGCAAGGCGACGACCTATGCCGGTGTGCCCGTACAGGACGCCAAGGTGAAATATACGGTAAAGCGCCGTGTGGCCTACTGGTGGATGAGCTATTCGTGGTACTGGCAGTCGGGCTATTTCGGAAGCGGCCTGCAGGAAGAGGTGGTGAACGAAGGCGAGGCGACGACGGACGACGACGGTACGTTCCTGGCCAACGTCCCACTGACAATGCCTGATGACATAAAGAACACCCGTATGTACTACCATTTCGTGGTGGAAGCCGACGTGACGGATGTGGCCGGTGAGACGCATCACGGTTCGCAGACGTTGCCATTGGGAACGAAACCAACGGCCTTGACGTGTGACGTGCCCCAGAAGGTGCGCAACGACGAGCTGCCCGAGGTGACCTTCAGCCGTTGGAATGCCGCAGGAAAGCCCATTGACGGACAGGTGAAATACCGCTTGGACGGTGGCAAGTGGAAGCAGGCGGCAGCAAATTCTTCCCTCTTCATTCTTCCCTCTTCACTTAAGAGCGGCGAGCACCGCTTGGAAGCTGTGTGCGAGAATGACTCGATAGACATGACCTTCGTGGTGTTCGGACTGGACGATACGAAGCCCGCCACGAAGACCAGCGACTGGTTCTATGCTTCGGCCTCGCAATTCCCGCGTGACGGCAAGCCCGTTACCATTCAGGTGGGATCGAGCGACCCGGACGTCCACATGGTCTATGGCATCTATGCCGGCGACTCGGTGATAGAACACGGTGTGGTGAAAAAGAACGGCGAACTGCTGAATAGGAAGTTCACGTATAAGGAAGCATACGGCAACGGCCTGCTGGTGAGCTATGCGTGGGTGAAGGACGGACAGTTCCATCAGCACCAGCACACCATCGGACGTCCGATGCCCGACAAACGTCTGCGACTGACGTGGGAGACTTTCCGCGACCGGCTGACGCCCGGGCAACAGGAGGAGTGGCGCCTGCGCATCGTCAATCCCGACGGCAGTCCCGCTGACGCCTCGCTGATGGCAGTGCTTTATGACAAGAGTCTTGATCAGATTAAACCGCACCAGTGGGCATTCTCGCCTACTAACTATCTGCCGAAGCCCTCGACTAACTGGATTTTCCGCAGCAGTAATCAGTTACGGTGGTATGCTGCACAGGCCTACCAGTCGCCTCTGAAGGTGACGGGATTGGTGTTCAGCCATTTCGACGACAGCGTTTATCCGGAGTATCATGCCTATCTCCGCGGCATGATTGGACGTGGCGCAGGCCGGATGCTGATGAAAGCCAATGCCGCAGCACCCATGGAAGACGGAGTACTGTATGAGACAACAGCAGCACCGATGGCAGAATCGAAGGTATTTGACGTAGTAGGGAACGATGAAGCCGTTCTCGAAGGGGTTGTCGTGAAGGGTGTATCGGAAGAACCCCAGCAGGAAGACAACGTCCAGATGCGCGAGAATCTGGATGAGACCGCCTTCTGTTATCCCCAGCTGACAACTGACGAGCAGGGGCGGGTGGTGATGAAGTTCACGTTGCCCGAGTGCCTGACGACTTGGCGGTTCATGGGTGTGGCCAATACTGCTGATATGTTCTATGGCAGCACGGAGGCTGAGGCGGTGGCCAAGAAGGACGTGATGATTCAGCCTAACGTGCCCCGCTTTGTCCGTATGGGTGATGAGGCTCAGATTTCGGCACGTATCTTCAACTCCGGTGAAAAGGCGGTCAGCGGCAAGGCCAAGCTGCAACTGCTGGATGCAGAGACCGGGCAGGTGGTGTTGACGCAGGAACAGCCCTTCAGCGTGGAGGCCGGCAAGACGGGCGCAGTAATGTTCAATGTTCAATGTTCAATGTTCAATGGATCATTGCTTGTCTGCAAGGTCAGCGCAGTGGGAGAAGGTTTCTCTGACGGAGAACAACATTATCTGCCTGTATTGCCCAACCGCGAATACGTCACCAAGACCGTTCCTTACACCCAGCACGAGCCCGGTGTGAAGACCATCGACCTGACGACACTCTTCCCGCAGGGTACTACCCAGCAGAAGCTTACCATAGAATATACGAACAATCCTGCATGGCTGATGGTGCAGTCGTTGCCCGTTTTGGGACAGCCTTGGGAGCATAGTGCCATCGACCAGGCTGCATCGTACTATAGCAACCTGTTGGCCAAGAACCTGTTGGAGCAGAGTCCGCAGGTGAAGAATACCTTTGAGCTGTGGAAGCAGGAGTCTCTCACCTCTGACCTTTCACCTCTGACCTCTCAATTAGAGAAGAACCAGGAACTGAAGGATCTGATTCTGGCCGAGACACCATGGGTGGGTGACGCTGACCGTGAAAGCGAACAGAAGCAGCGTCTGGCCGACTTCTTCGACGAGAACGGCATTAACAATCGTCTGGAAACGGCTGTCGCGAAGCTGCAGAAATTACAGAATCCTGACGGTTCGTTCTCGTGGTATCCCGGCATGCAGGGCAGCACCTATATCACCGTAGCTGTCGAGGAGATGCTGATACGTCTGAACCGCATGGTTGGCCAGAAGAACGATACAAAGCAGATGCAGGACAAGGCCTTCAAGTTTATCGGGAAGGAGATGGTCGACCTGGTGAAAGAGTTGAAGAAACAGGAGAAGAAAGGCTACAAGCCCTCGTTCCCCACGTTTACCGCTCTGCGCTGGCTCTATCTCTGTGCCCTCGACGGCCGTCAGTTGGAGAGCAGTGTGAAGACGGCTAACGAATACCTCATCGCCCTGCTGAAGAAGGATATCAAGCGGCAGACCATCTACGAGAAGGCGCTGACGGCCATCGTGCTTGCCCAGCACGGCGAGAAGAAGCGTGCCGCAGAATACGTGCAGAGCCTGAAGGAATATACCGTATATACGGAGGAGATGGGCCGCTACTACGACACGCCGCGTGCCGGCTATTCTTGGTACGACTACAAGATTCCTACGGAGGTGGCTGCCATAGAGGCCATCCAGATGGTGGCGCCTAACGACCAGCAGACCGTCGACGAGATGCGCCGCTGGCTCCTGCAGGAGAAACGTACGCAGATGTGGGATACTCCTATCAGCAGTGTGAATGCCATCTATGCCTTCCTGAACGATAACCAGCATGCGCTGAACACGCAGGGCGCTCCGTCAGTCCTTGCCATTGACGGCTCTCCCGTCGAACTGCCCAAGGCCACTGCGGGACTGGGCTATGTGAAGACGGCCATTCAGGAGCCGAAGGGTCAGACCTTCACTGCTACGAAGACCTCAGAGGGTACGTCGTGGGGTGCTGTCTATGCGCAGTTCTTCCAGAAGACGTCTGACATCGAGCAGTCGCAGAGCGGCATCAGCGTGAAGCGTGAGGTGTTGTCAGCAGGAAAACCGTTGACCACAGGCGAGTTGAAAGTCGGCGACCGCATCAAGGTGCGCCTCACCATTGACTGCACGCGCGATTTGGACTTCGTACAGGTGACAGACCGTCGTGCGGCTTGCATGGAACCCGTCAAGCAGCTCTCCGGCTATCAGAACGGTGCCTATGTGTCGCCTAAGGACTATGCGACGAACTACTATTACTATGGTCTGTCGAAAGGCAAGCACGTGATAGAGACGGAATATTTTATCGACCGTGGTGGAACCTACGAGAGTGGCACGTGCACCGTGCTGTGTGCCTACGCTCCTGAGTATCGCGCCACAGCACCGTCGGTGGTGTTAAAGGTAAAAGAGTAAAAAAGTAAAAGAGTAAAAGAGTAAAAAAACGACAATAGAATCAATGAATATCTATATAATAAATAAGGTACGAGGGGCGGTAAAAGGTTTTTTACCTTTTTGCCTTTTGACCTTTTTACCATTAAATGCTGCTGCGCAGAAACTGGTGGCAGAGAATACTGTTGTCGACGTGGGGCGTACAGGATACGAGAAACCCATTACGGCAGTCTTTGAGTTTCGCAACAAAAGTAGTCGCCGCTTGAAGATTGAGTCAGTGAAGCCCGACTGCTATTGTGTCTCAGTGGACTATCCCAAAGGCGAGATAGGCGGCAACGAAAAATTCCAGATCCGTATGACGTACGATGCCCGTCAGCTGGGACATTTCAACCAGCAGGCGGCAGTAATCAGCAACGGCACGAAGAAACCCCTTTATGTGACGATGAAGGGTGTCGTGTTGGAACATTACGTCGACCTCTCGGGCAATTATCCTGTGGCGATGGGCGACTTGCGTCTTGATAAGACGGACCTTGAGTTCGACGATGTGAATCGGGGCGATCAGCCCGTGCAGGAGCTGCATCTTTATAATCATGGCTCCAAGGACTACCAGCCTAACTTGTTGCACCTGCCTCCTTATCTGACGGCTCTGATGCAGCCCGAGAAGCTGCAACCTGGCGAGGAGGGCGTGATGACTGTCAGACTCAATTCTGCCAAGTTGCACGACTACGGACTGACCCAGACTTTCGTCTATCTGGCTGGCAATGTGGGCGATAAAGTCCGTGCAGACCATGAAATCGGGGTGTCTGCAGTGTTGCTGCCTTCGTTCCCTGAGAAGAATACAAACCCTGCCCGTATTCAGTTGTCGAAGGAATCGGTGGACATCCGGTTTGATGGAAAAAAGAAGAAAACGGACGCCATCGACATTGTCAATACAGGACAGGCAGAACTGAAGATATCGTCGCTGCAGATGTTTACTGGCGGCCTGAAGATTTCGCTGAGCAAGAGCCGTCTGATGCCTGGCGAGAGTGCCAAACTGAAGATTACTGCCATGCGCGACGACTTGCAGAAAGTGCGCACGCGTCCCCGAATCCTGATGATTACCAACGACCCCGACAAGGCCAAAATAGTGATCAGCATTACTGCCCGTTAAATCATTCTTAATTGTAAATTCTTCATCGCCGAAGGCGACAATTCATCATTCATCATTCAAAATTCTTCATTCATCACATGGAACATCCCGAGAACAGTTCAGAATATGCAGGCTTGCAGGTTAACAGTGGCGTCGAGCAACCTTCCATCATCAATCCCTACCTGAAGCGCAAGCGCGTCCCCCGTCGTGAGCTCTCTGCCGCAGAGATGGTCGAGGGCATCGTCAAAGGCGATGTCACCATCCTTTCGCAAGCTGTGACATTGGTCGAGAGCGTCAACCCCGACCACCAGGCCAAAGCGCAGGAGGTCATCAACAAGTGCCTGCCTTATAGCGGCAACAGTATCCGCGTGGGCATCAGTGGTGTACCTGGTGCCGGCAAGTCGACGAGTATCGACGAGTTTGGCATCCATGTGTTGAAGGAGAAGGGCGGCAAGCTGGCCGTGCTGGCCATCGACCCCTCGTCGGAGCGCTCGAAGGGTAGTATTCTGGGCGATAAGACGCGTATGGAGAAACTCAGCGTGCATCCCGATTCGTTCATTCGCCCTAGTCCTACGGCAGGTTCGCTGGGTGGTGTGGCCCGCAAGACGCGCGAGACGATCATCCTCTGCGAAGCTGCTGGTTTCGACAAGATTTTCGTCGAGACGGTGGGGGTAGGGCAGAGCGAGACGGCCTGTCACTCGATGGTCGACTTCTTCCTGCTCATCCAGTTGGCAGGAACAGGCGACGAGTTGCAGGGTATCAAGCGAGGTATTATGGAGATATCGGACGGTATCGTCATCAACAAGTGCGACGGCGAGAATGTCGACAAGTGCCACATGGCGGCTACCAACTTCCGCAACGCCTTGCATTTCTTCCCCATGCCTGAGAGCGGGTGGCTGCCTAAGGTGTTGTGCTACAGCGGATTCTATGGCTATGGCATCAAGGAAATCTGGGATATGATCTACGAGTACATTGATTTCGTCAAGTCCAACGGCTATTTCAATTATCGTCGTAACGAACAGTCGAAATATTGGATGTACGAGAGCATCAACGAACACCTGCGCCTTAGTTTCTATAACAACCGGCTCATCCGGCAATCGCTGCAGGACGCAGAGCGCAGTGTGCTTGGTGGCGAGCAGACCTCGTTCATGGCGGCCCAACAGCTGCTCGACCTTTATTATAACGACCTTAAGGACTTGAAGGACCTTAAAGAATAATAAACATGCTGAATATTGAAATCGACAACGGCAGTGGCTTCTGTTTCGGTGTGACCACAGCCATCCAGAAGGCCGAAGAGGAACTGTCCAAGGGAAACCGGCTTTATTGTCTGGGCGATATCGTCCACAATGGTATGGAGTGTGAACGTCTGCGGGCAATGGGACTCATCACCATCAACCACGACGACCTTCGCGAGCTGCACGACGTGAAGGTGCTGTTGCGGGCTCATGGCGAACCCCCTGAGACCTACGAACTGGCACGTCGCAACCATATCGAGATCATCGACGCCACCTGCCCTGTGGTGCTAAAGCTACAGAAAAGGATTAAGAAACAATATGACGATAATTACAAATCTCAAACCTCAAATCTCAAACCTCAAATCGTCATTTTCGGAAAGAAAGGCCATGCCGAGGTGTTGGGATTGGTGGGGCAGACACATTCCAATGCGATTGTCATTGAGAATGTCGACGAGGTGACAAAGCTGGACTTCACGCGCGACATCTATCTCTACTCACAGACCACCAAGTCGCTCGACGAGTTTCACCGCATCATCGAGTACATCCAGCAGCACATCTCGCCCGAGGCAACATTCCAGAGCTTCGACACCATCTGCCGTTCGGTGGCCAACCGTATGCCTAACATCTCGCAGTTTGCCACACGCCACGACCTCATTCTCTTTGTCTGCGGAAGGAAGAGTTCTAACGGTAAGGTGCTTTACAACGAGTGCCTGCGCGTCAATCCCAACAGCCATCTCATCGAGGGACCTGACGAGATTGACCGCCAGTGGCTTGCCGACATCAATACGGTGGGCATCTGCGGTGCCACCAGCACACCGAAGTGGCTGATGGAACAATGCCGCGACGCCATCGTCAGGATGGAATAATGTCTTTCTTTATTTGACGGCTTCGTTGAAGCGGTCCAGCAGCCATTGCTTCTGTTCGGCAATGGTCATGTTCGAATTGTCGAGCTCTATGGCGTCGTCAGCCTTCTTCAATGGCGACACCTCACGATGCGAGTCGATGTAGTCGCGCTCCTGCACGTTTTTCAGAATCTCGTCGTAGTCAGCCTCCATGCCCTTGCCCTTCAGCTCGTCGTAACGGCGCTGGGCACGCACCTCGGCAGAGGCGGTGACAAACACCTTCAGCTCAGCGTCGGGGAATACGACGGTGCCAATGTCACGGCCGTCCATCACCACACCCTTGTCTTTGCCCATCTGCTGTTGCTGGGCCACCATAGCCTCGCGCACAAAGCCCAGTGTGGCTATGTGGCTGACGTGATTCGACACCTCCATCGTGCGGATGTCCTGCTCGACGAGTTCACCGTTCAGATAAGTGTCCGGACGCCCCGTCTCAGCATTGAACTTAAACGAAATCCGGATGTTGGGCATCTGGCGGCGCAACTCCTCCTCGTCAATCTGCAACTGCTCAGCTCCCTTCCCTTCGGGAGGGGTAGGGGGTAGGCTCTTAAACAGCCCGTTGCGCAGGGCAAAGAGCGTTACACTGCGGTACATGGCACCCGTGTCGACATACACATAACCTACCTCACGGGCCAGGTCCTTGGCCATCGTGCTCTTGCCGCACGAACTGTGGCCGTCAATAGCAATGGTTATCTTTTTCATATCATAACGAATAACTGACATTAATCAATAGCGACGATGCCGACACGTGGTATTTGGCGTAGGCCACATGCAGCTTGAATCGTTGCAACTGCAGGCCGGCACCCAGCGAAAGTCCTGCACCGTGATTGCTCTCACCGTCATTGTCGCTGATTTTCATCTCGCTGGAGCGTCTGAAGTTATAGCCGGCTGCCACATAGATGTTCTCACCCAACAGCAGATCGGCGCCAACGGCCACGTGTTTGATGAGTCCCTGGTCCCAGTTGTTCAGTCGCGACAGGGTGGCCGACAGTCGCAGTGGCGAGCCGATGAGCCGTTTGCTGATACCCACCTGCAGGTCCAGCGGGATGCGCTCGAAATCGTCCTCGTAGGCTTTAATCTGTCCGCCCAGGTTCTTGGCGACAGCCGACAGCGACCAGCCGCGTTCTTCGTCCGCATAGTTCAGTCCCAGGTCCACTGCGACGGCTGCCGAGTTGTAGCTGGCAATGTGCGACGTGACGAAACGCCCCGTAATACCGCCGCTGATGCGGTCGGACAGCATATAGGCAAACGTTCCTGCCAGCGCAATGTCGCGGGCCGAGAAATCGCCCGTCTCTACGTTGTCCACCGTCGTCTGCTTCATCGTCCCATAGTCCATGTATTGTGCGGCGACACCCCATGTGCCACGCTCCTTGTAGGCTTTCACAAACGATGCCGAGGCCGTCTTCGCACCCTCCATGTAAGTCATGAAGTTCAGGTTGAGGCTCTTGTCGCTCACACCGCTTATCAGTGCCGGATTATGGAATATCAGTGTGGCGTCGTCGTCGGTTAGCGTAATGTTGTCGCCTCCCAGCGCTGCCACGTGGGCACTGACCGGCAGGCGCAGGAAGCTGTACACCTCCTGGCTCTCCTGTGCGTGTATCCCAAGGACGGATAAAAGCACCGAAATGACGACTAAAAGACCTTTTTTCATCTAATAATCCCTAAATGTGCTGCAAAGATAGCAATTAATTCTTAAATTATTTGTACCTTTGCCAAATAATTAACGTGTTATTTCGCATTTTATTGCCAACAGATGGAACAAAAAAAGACACAACGGGCAGATATTGACCAGCGTCGCACCACGGGATTCCTCCTTGGGCTGACCTTTGTGCTGGCTTTGTTTTACGTGTGTCTGGAGTGGAATGCTATTACCGGTAACGATGGTTTTATTCCGCTCGATATCGACGAAATGGTTCACGAGAGCGATCTGATTCCCATGTCGAATGTGGAGACGATGACTCAAATGACCGAGAAGAAGCAGATAGAGAAAGCCGAACAGCTCAATGTCGTTGACGATAATGTGGAAATCAGCGAACCCGACGATGAAGAACTCGAAGGCGAACAGGAGGGTGACGACGAGGCACTGCTCAAGGAGCTGGAAGAGTCGATGGACGACGATAAGGCGCTGGCCTCGCTGGGCGTAGATCCCAACAATCCGCTCAATTTCCATGTGGCCGAGGAACTGCCTCAGTTTCCTGGTGGCGCCGTCGAATTCATGAAGTGGCTCACCCGTCATCTGCGCTATCCCAGTAAGGCCCGCCAGCAGAAGGTGCAGGGCAAGGTGCTTGCCGTATTCTATGTCGAGAAGGACGGCCATGTCTCGGGCGTCGCTGTCACCCGCTCGTTGTCGCCGGAATGCGACCGTGAAGTCGTGCGCGTCTTGAAGATGATGCCCCGATGGAAACCGGGCATTCAGAACGACCGCCCCTGCCGCACCAAGGTATGCATCCCCGTCGTCTTCAAACTCTAAACTAATCATAAAAAATATGAAACAACTCTCATCCGACGAAATCCTGCAGTTGGTTAACGATTATCTTGATCACCTGCCCTACGACAGGAAGCCTGCTTCGCTCTATGATCCTGTCCAGTATGTTCTCTCGCTTGGTGGTAAGCGCATCCGCCCTGTGCTCATGCTGCTGGGCTATAACCTGTGGCGCGAGCAGCCTGAGGACATCCTCATGCCTGCCTGTGGTATCGAGACCTATCATAACTATACGCTCCTGCACGACGATTTGATGGATAATGCCGATGTCCGTCGTGGTCACCAGACGGTACATCGCCGCTGGGATGCCAACAAGGCCATCCTCTCGGGCGACTCCATGCTCGTGTTGGCCTATCAGCGTGTGGCGCAGGTGCCTGCCGATAAACTGCAACAGGTGCTCGACCTCTTCACCATCACAGCACTCGAGATTGGCGAGGGCCAGGAGTACGACATGTCTTTCGAGATGCGCAACGACGTCACTGAGGATGAGTACATCGAGATGATCCGCCTGAAGACCTCCGTCCTGCTGGCGTGTGCCTTGAAGATAGGTGCCATCCTGGCGGGTGCTCCACAGGCCGATGCCGAGCGCCTCTATCGTCTGGGCGAACAGGTCGGACTGGCCTTCCAGCTGCAGGACGACCTGCTCGACGTCTACGGCAACCCCGCAGTCTTTGGCAAGGCCATTGGCGGTGATATCACGTCAAACAAAAAGACCTACATGCTCATCAATGCCGTCAACCGTGCTGACGACCAGCAGCGCGCCGCACTCGAACACTGGATTCTCGCCAAGGACTTCGACCGTGCGGAGAAGGTCGCCGCTGTGACGCGCCTCTACGACGAGATAGGCATCCGTCAGCTCTGCGAGGAGAAAATCAACTACTATTTTGAGCAGGCTCGTCAGACCCTCAGCCAAGTCAACGTCCCCGACGACCGCAAGCAGTGCCTCAGCGCCTACATGGACGAACTATTACATAGGAATAAGTAATCACAACTGTCAACTGTCAATTGTCAACTGTCAACTACATCGACACCCACTGCCATCTCGACGGCGAGGAGTTCGCGCCCGATCGCGACGCCGTCGTCCAGCGTGCCCGCGAGGCAGGCTGCATGGCCATCTTCCTGCCCGCCATCGACCTCGCGTCGTGCCACACCGTTCTCGACGTCTGCAGCCGCTATCCTGACTTCTGCCGTCCTATGCTCGGACTGCATCCCGAGGAGGTCCGTGCCGACTGGCGCGACCAGCTCGCCGCCATACATTCTTTGCTTCAGCACCCTCTACCCTTGGAGAGGGCGGGGGCTGAGGCTCCCCTTGCTATAGGCGAAGTCGGCCTCGACTACTATTGGAGCCGCGAGTTCGAACAGGAACAGCTGCTGGCTTTCGAGGAGCAGGTCCGTTGGGCGGTCGAGCTGCAGCTGCCCCTGATGATACACTGCCGCAAAGCACAAAACGAGCTCGTCACTATATTAAAGCGGTACGCGCACGACCTGCCCGGTGGCGTCTTCCATTGCTTTACCGGCAACGAGCACGAGGCCCGCCAACTGCTCGACTTCCCCCGTTTTGTGCTGGGCATTGGCGGAGTCCTTACCTTCAAGAAATCCCATCTCCCCGAGGTGCTTCCTGCCGTTGTGCCTCTCGACCGCATCGTCCTCGAAACCGATGCCCCCTATATGGCCCCCGTCCCCATGCGCGGACAGCGCAACGAGTCGGCCTTCATCCCCCATGTCATCACCCGCTTGGCTGAAGCCTACGGCGTCAGCGAAGAATACGTCTGCCGCCAAACCACTGAAAACGTCAAACGCGTCTTCGCTTTCTAACCTCAAACCTCAAACCAAAAAGGTAGCGCCCTTGCGGGGCGCTGACCTTTTTTACATCATTGTTGCGGCGCCTGCACCTGACAGGGCGGCCACGAGGACGCGTACCACTTCGAGTACGACGTTCCACCAATTAATCTTTTTCATGCCATTTCGTATCCTTTGGTTATAATTCTGCGCTCGACGGGCTGTCCGCACTCCACGCGTATCATCGCGTCGACCAGCTTGACCATGGTATCCTTGTCTTCGTATCGGATAGCCTCCGTGGGGTTGATACCTGTCCATACGCTGACGAATCTGATGTAACGCACTGTGTTGTTTTCTGTGCGTGGTGCCCATGCCTCGATGATGGCGGGGAGCGTCGTGCGCTTGTAGTGACGAATGTATCGGCGAAGAAGGACGAATCCCGCACGGATGCCGTATTCCATGCTGACGAACTGCTCGAAGCTCGGGTC
>SUYI01000054.1:0-6728 GCA_015060485.1 Prevotella sp.
AAGGGCACTGCTCTGCAAAACATACCGTGTAGCCGTTCTCAGCCTCTTTCTTGAAAATCTCTTGTTCTGTCATAACTTCATTTGCAATTACGCTGCAAAGATATAAATAAACGAGCAAATCACCAAGGGAATTAGGAGAAAGTTTTAGTCCGTCCCTTGCGGACTCTTGGTCCGTAAGGAGCGGACTCGGAGTCCGTAACCTACGAACTACATGTCCGATTAATACGTATCTCAATTGGCTAAAGTTCTCAGTTAAGTCACGCAGTTGATTTGAAACTCTTCATTGTGCTTTTATGTTATAGTAATTTCCATATTCGATTACCCGCTCATTCTGTTTGCTTTTTTGTTATACTTGTAAGATGGCTCATAACTTGCTTTTTTGTAAAGTCACTAAATTGTCCACGTCTTCTATTAGCAAGATGCTGCATAAAATGTTCTTTCGCTTCTTTGTACTGGTGTTTGTCCTGACAAATGACTCCCATCATGTAAATTGAATCGTTTATCAATGCTTTCGCATATAGGATACCCTCCCCGTGCTCTCCGTATGCAATTGCATTAATATCCTTGGAAGTAATCTTTAAGAATAAATTGAGTGACTCGTCAAGGCGACCAACGTAGTAAAGTGAACATGCATAGGTGTACACATTGAGGTCATCGTCAGGCTCCATATTATATGCATACTCAGCACATTGACAAGCTAATTGATATTTTCCAATCCTATCAATATAATATATTGATGCCATTTGCTGGTAGATATAATACTCATTAGGGTATCTAGACGCATACCTTTTCAACATAGTTATCATTCCATTCCAATCAGACTTATGCTTTAGCAAATCCAATTGTGATTGGAATTTCTTACTTACACTCGCTGACATAAAACCGTCATTTGTTTTTGTTTCCATTATATCACAAAACATATTAAATTCATTTGCAAAGGTACGAAAAATTGAAAAATTATTGCTACCTTTGTGCCAAGTTTTAACAAAAGTTGAGTCTCGTCACGACTCGGCCAATCATGCAAGCATGTTGGCGCTCGCTGCTCCGAGACTTGAGTATTATTAGGATTTGCGTGGGATGATAATGAAGAAAACCATATTTGTAGTTTTAGCTATGCTTTATGCATATACACTATCAGCACAGGACATACAAGGTTTTGTGACTAAACAGATGCAAACCTATCCGAAGTCGCGACTGCTAGACATTTACAAATCGTGTTTTCAGGACTACATGGGAGCGGAGCATCTGGTGTCAGACAGACAGCGTGTGAAGGCTTATCTCGATGAGGAGTTACAAACGACCAGCCTTGATGACCTGATGCCCTGGAACTATGAGCCTTGCGGCATAGACAGCAATTATTATCGTGTCAGTATCAGGACAATCAAGGAGTCTGTCATATCTGAGGATTTACTGTTGGATGCCTTTATCCGCAGTGCCAATTCCTGCAGGCGTCCATCTGTGGATGAATGGAACGAACGCTGGCACAAGATGATTGGTACGATTGACGGGATGCAGTTGAACCTGCCCCAATACTACAAGGACAGGCAATTCATCGACAGTGTCCTTTCTGTAGGTAAATATGCCATCAGTCACTCTCCAGAATATCGTGAAGCCTACCGGCCTCACTACAGGATTGTAGAGCGTAGTATCTTTGAACAAGAGATTCTTCCGTTGATAGAGCAGAAGAAAAAACCTGATGTTATGCAGCAGATATTCATAAAGCTGCAATAGCATATTTCTTCTATAGCATTTCTTCTATAGCATTTCTTCTAATCGTTCTACTGCTTGTATAATATCCTCGGTAAACCGTTTGTGGTCACGGAGGAAGTCAGCCCTGCCGCCACTGATGGCATCATATAAATCCCGACTCATGTCATCTGCATAGGACGCAATGGCATACTCAATATCATCCTTCTGCCAGTTGAGCGAAGAATGGATATAGACATTCCGCTTCTGATGTAGGAAGCTATATGCAGTCTCTATGCTATCCTTTGTAATCATTGGTCGTAGCCGATGGGTCTGAACTGTTTCTGATGCTCACTCCATACGAAGCCGTACTTCATGAGATAGTCCTTAATTTCCTTGGCTTCTCTGCTGAAGGCATAGCATAGTGATTCGAGACTGTCAAACTCTTCGTCTCTCAGAAGCATGTTGACACTCGAAACGAGTATGGCAGGGTCTTTGGGCAGATAATCCATATTAGTAATACATAAATTCACTTAAATCAGAGGGCAAAGATACTGATATTTGGGGGATTTTCGCTACTTTTGCACAGACATTTAACAATAGTTGAATCTTGTCACGACTCGGCAGAGTAGATGCAAGCATCTTTTTGCCCTCGCTGCTCCAAGATTTAGGATAGTTTATGATAGAAACAGGTTTGAAACATACAAGCGAGTTGACGGTTACGGATGCCGTTACTGCTGTAAAAGTCGGTTCTGGTGATATGCCAGTGCTGGCTACACCGATGATGATGGCACTTATGGAGAATGCTGCTATGCTTGCCGTCAAAGATGAATTGCCGGAAGGTTGTACTACTGTTGGAGGTCATATCGAGTCTTCTCATTTAAAGCCGTCGAAGATCGGTGATGTGGTGAAGGCTGAAGCAGAGGTAACAAAAGTGGATGGCAAGAAAATCGAGTTCAAGGTGAGTGCCTACTCGGGCGATGTACTTCTTGGCGAAGGTACACACCTGAGATTCATTGTTGATAGAGAGAAATTCATGTCAAAATTATAGACATATGGCATATACAGGACGTTTTGGACAGTCAGACGACTATCGCCGGGATGAACTAATACGCATCATCGAACATTCTGTTGAGAAGCTGACGTTAGCAGAATTAGAAGCGTTGTATTATGACATGACTACGAAGTCGTATATCAATGACAATTAAGTGATATGGTACAGCAAATAGAGATAATCTTGAAACCTAAACGCAGAGGCTTCCACTTGGTGACGAGTGAGGTCTTAAGCCAGTTGCCGAAACTGCCGAAAACAGGTATCGTGAACATTTTCACAAAACATACCAGTTGCGGACTGAGCATCAATGAGAATGCAGATCCAGATGTCCGTGTGGATATGGAGACCATCTTCAACCGACTGGTTCCTGAGAACCGTCCAGAGTATGAGCACACACTGGAGGGTGCCGATGATATGCCTGCACATGCCAAGTCCACGTTGAGCGGTGTCAGCATTACTATTCCCATTACAGACGGACGTTTGAATCTTGGTACTTGGCAGGGCATCTACTTTTGTGAGTACCGCAATTACGGCGGTTCCAGAGAGTTGGTGGTAACGATTATAGGAGAATGAAGCATAAGGGAATCATCTGCGGCATACTGGCTGCTGTCTGTTATGGCACCAATCCGTTAGGAGCTTTGCCGCTCTATGCGGAGGGTGTGAATACGTCGTCCGTCCTTTTCTTTCGCTTTTCTATAGCTACGGTAATACTGGGTGTTGTCCTTATTGCTAATCGGAAAAGTTTTGCAGTGACAAGGACCGAATTAATGAGGATGGCCAGCCTCGGAGCCTTGATGGCTGCATCCAGCCTGACCTATTACCAGAGTTTCCACTTCATGGATGCAGGTATTGCCTCTACCATCCTTTTTGTCTATCCTGTGATGGTGGCTGTCATTATGGCCACATTTTTCCGAGAGAAGGTTACGGCTACAACCATTACTTCCATCATCCTTGCCTTGGTCGGTATCGGTCTACTATACAAGGGTGATGCAGGTATTTCGCTCAGTATGATGGGGGTGTTGTTGGTGATGGTTTCGTCGCTGACCTATGCCGTCTATATTGTGATAGTCAACCAGTCGAGCATCCGTATGTCGACATTGAAACTCACGTTCTATGTGTTACTGATTTGCATGACGTGCCTGCTGGCTTATTCATTTACTTCGCCTGACTTATATCTGATGTTACCGCCATCTCCCCGAGCATGGTTCTTTGCCTGCTGGCTGGGTTTGGTGCCAACGGTTCTCTCACTGGTATTCATGACCATCGCCGTTCATGAGGTGGGAGCCACACCTACGGCTATCATGGGAGCCTTGGAGCCATTGACGGCTGTAGCCATCGGCGTGCTGGTCTTTGGTGAATTATTTACGTTCAGACTTGCTGTTGGAATCGTGCTTATCCTTTCTGCTGTATTGCTGATTGTGATGGGTAAGAGTTTCCATCTGCGTACTATCACACATACAATAACAACACTCGTCAGGAAAACCTGGCGGTGGAAATCATAGGAAATTATATGCGACCGTTATCAACAAGAACAGCAGGATTTACGGATTCCATTATCCGTAGGATGACCAGGATATCAAACAGGTACGGAGCCATCAATCTCTCTCAGGGATTTCCAGACTTCGACCCCCCAAAGGAGATCACAGACCGTCTGGCTGAGATTGCCCCTCGTGGCCCTCACCAGTATGCGATTACATGGGGAACACAGAACTTCCGTGAGGCATTGGCTAAGAAACAGAGTCACTTCACTGGTCTGGACATTGACCCTGATAAGAACATCGTGGTGACATGCGGATCAACGGAGGCAATGATGGCTGCTATGATGACCGTTGTGAATCCTGGCGACAAAGTAGCCATCTTTTCACCGTTCTATGAGAACTATACGGCAGACACTATTCTGAGCGGTGCTGAGCCGATATACATTCCACTCGTACCGCCTACGATGGCTTATGGCCGAGCCTGCTCACGCTCGGAAGACTCGAAGCAAGCTTCGATCTCCTCTCGCTCAATCGCAGCCTTCTCTTTCGATGCGAACTTAATAGAGGATGCTTTCAGGCAGGGTGCCAAGGCATTGGTACTCTGTAATCCGTCTAACCCCTGCGGCAAGGTCTTTACACGTGAGGAACTTCAGACGATAGCAGATATTATAATAAGGTACGACGGCTATGTGATAACCGATGAGGTCTATGAGCACATCGTCTATGCGCTGTACAAGCACGTCTATATCTCCACACTTCCAGGCATGTGGGAACGCACCATCTCATGCAGCTCGCTTTCCAAGACCTACAGCATCACTGGCTGGCGACTGGGCTATGTCATTGCCCCGGAACGCATCATCGAACGGGTGAAGAAGGTGCATGACTTCCTGACTGTCGGTGCAGCGGCTCCATTGATGGAGGCTGCCACAGTTGGCCTATGTTTTCCAGATTCCTATTACGAAGGCTTGCAGGCACATTATACTCACATGAAGCATCTGTTCTGTGACGGGCTGAGACAGTTCGGACTTGACTTCACTGATCCCGAAGGTGCATATTACGTGATGCTTGACGTTTCGAAGTATGGTGTAAAGAATGACCTGCATTTCTGTGAGTGGCTTGCTGAGCATGTCGGGGTGGGAGCCGTTCCTGGCAGTTGTTTCTTCAAAGAGGATGTACATCATCTTATCCGTTTCCATTTTGCCAAGCGCGACGAGACATTGCAAGCTGCCCTTGATCGTCTTTCAAAACTTGATAGCAAGGCAAAAGACTATATATAAGAAAGGCTTTCATTTTGAGAATCTATCTCCGACAAGACCGTTGCCTATTTCGCCTGCGATGAGATCGAAATGTTGGAATACTGGCGGTGTTGGAGATAAATCATAATAGTCCATCTCTGCTATTGGCAGACAGAAGTATTCCATTTGGTCATAGCTCGAATAAAGACGGGGCAATACGGGATTGGTATCGTATATCCATCGTTTCACATCGTCCTCTACATTGAAGTTTACCATGCCTGAGCATCTGACGGATATATTATCTGCGTAGGCCAGTATCTCAACATTGGGATTCTGGCGTAACTCCCGATAGACTGCCTTCTGGGCAGAAGTGGCAAAGTAGAGCACATGCCCTTCCTGCTTCATGATCTGGAAGATGCGCAACTTAGGAAGTTTGCCCTCGCTGGTTGCAAGGGCAATCTCTTTGTGGTCGCGAAGGAAATCTAATGCTTGCAGCATCGTGCTTACCATTTCAGTTCTTCCTGCAGGATTGTGCCATCAGTCATGGGGCTGTCAGCCTCAGTGAAGGCATTGGCCTTGTACTGGATGCAGAGCATAGTCAGGTTCTCGCTGCCAGTATTCTTCAGTGCACGCTTCCCATCGGGAGCGACACGGATGATAGTACCCTCGCTGACAGGGAATATCTCACCATCCACCTGATACTGACCTTCGCCCTTCAGGATGATGTAAAGTTCCTCGTGAGTCTTGTGGGTGTGCAGGAAACCGCTGTCCTGACCAGGAACGAGAGTTTGGAAACTCAGTTCGCTACCAGTTGCTCCTACTGCCTGACCTGCGAACACCTTACCCTGAATGGTTACGTTGGGGCCCATGAGGAGCACGTGCTCGATAATCTCACTCATCTTACCTACGCTTACTGCGCTGAAGTTCTTACCACTCTTAATTGTCTCAATCTGTTTCATAATTCTTATTCGTTTAAATGTTATTTTTTCGTTTTGACGCTGCAAAGGTACGGCAAGTTTTTCATTCCCACAAGAAGGCACTTTTAGGTGACATAGTTACCAAAAAGTAGGAATTGTGATGTTATCGGACTTCTGCGAAAGTGACGTTAACTTAGATTAACTAAGTATAATTTGGTAATTCGGTAACTATTGGTTACCTTTGCACTAAAATCATGAATTATGGCAGATATCAAAGCTGAGTATTTAGCCTGTCCTATCAGGCAAGTAGTGAGTCGTTTCGGTGACAAGTGGTCTATGCTGGTGCTCTATATGCTTC
>SUYI01000054.1:6738-13751 GCA_015060485.1 Prevotella sp.
GCGAGACGGGTATATTGCGCTTTAATGAGATCCGTCGTCTGATGACGGACTGTTCCCAGAAGATGCTCTCGCAGACACTGAAGAATCTGGAGCAGAGTCACCTGGTACATCGTGAGGTCTATCCGGAGGTTCCTCCCCGAGTGGAGTACTCCCTCACAGAGACAGGCAAATCGCTGATGCCAGCACTTACAGCTCTGATAGCCTGGGGCAAAGAGCATTTTAATGAAGTGGTAACGGATTAACATTGGGGCAGTCAATGACTTTACGAGAACTCATACAATCAGTGGATTCTGAACAATACAGCGACTCTCATGTTCAAAAGCTGGTGATATAGTCGCCAAGAAAATGTTTGGCGACTACGGCTGCTATCCTTCCTGGCATTTGCCAACCAGTCGTTTACCCAGCTCATAGGCATTCTTCAGGTCGGTGTCAAAATGCTCGTCACGATATTTACGCTTGTCTTCTTCCTTGAAGACGGTCATGGTATAGCGCGAATAGTCAGAGAACTGGTAAGTGTTGCAGGCATAGAGCGTTTCACTGTGGCCGAAGTTCTCCTGTAGTTGTTTCTCACAAGAGCCCAGCAATATGGGATATTTCCACCCTTCCATCGCTTCCTCGGGTATGTTCATCGTGAAGATCATAGCTGTCTGCTTCTTACGAATAGGACGGCGGCGGTTGCCCTGTTCGTCGTAGTCATAGGTAAAGTTAGGGAAGATCAGCCTTTCCAGGAATGACCGTGTCTGACCTGTAGGATAGCTGAAATAGACTGGCGAACCAATGACAATCACATCTGCCTCGCGTGCCTTTTCGAGTACAGGGCGCAGACCATCGCGAATGGCACATACACCGTCGGTCTTGGCATTCTTCAACTGACAGGCAAAGCAACTCTTACAACCCTTGTAGTCGAGGTCGTAGAGATGTACCAGTTCTACTTCTGCACCAGCATCCTTTGCGCCCTGCATGGCACTCTCCAACATCTGTGCTGTGTTCTTGTTCTTACGTGGCCCACCATTGACAAACAAGGCCTTGATTGTTTTCTGTTCCATATTCTATATTCTTGCGACATTATTTCTTTCTGAGATTAAAAATGCACTGATGGCCGGGTGTACGATAGCAGGTGTTGCACGATACGCAAAGTGAAGGTCGTGTGTCACCATCAAGCCAGCGTTGAATCATGTTCGGCTCACGGACAAGAGGCCGCGACAGGCTTATATACTCGACCCTGGTCTCATTAAGATACTGATTGATTTTCTCGATGGATCGCAGACCACCTACCAATACGACTGGCACATCTACGAGTGCAGCCAACGACATGGCAGCAGCACGGAAATAACCTTCGTTACGTCCGGCCTTGATACCTGTGTGCGACGTGCCGTTGCCGCTCACCTCAATGGCATCGATGCCCGCATCTGCCATCAGTTTGCAAGACACAAGAAAGTCCTGTACCGACAGGCCTCCTGGGTATTCATCGGTCGAGTTGATCTTCATGGTGATGAGAAAATCCGCGCTGGTCTTCTGTCGCATATCCTTCAGAATCTCATAGAGGATGCGAGTACGGCCAAGCTGGTCACAACCATATCGGTCTGTGCGGTGGTTGACGAGCGGACTGATGAACTTGCTCAGATAGAAGAAATGAGCGGCATGAATCTGTACGCCATCGTAGCCAGCCAGTTCAGCCCGATGGGCTGCATCACCGAACTGCCGCACAATGTCTTCTACCTGCTCGGTGGTTAACTCATCCACTGGCCCATCTACGATAGCCGTCTGCATCATTACCAATGCCCCATGTTTATGGATGGCATCAGTCAATCGCCTATGCCCTTCTATAAAATGGTCATCATAGAATTTCACTCCTCCGCCAATCTCCGCATCATGCCTTACGATGGAGGTTAGTCCAGTTACAATCATGGCTGCACCTCCCTTGGCAAGTTCCTCGTAAGTGCGGACAATCTCATCGGTCACGTCTCCCTCTGCATCAGCAAGAGCAAGCCATGTGGCAGACCTCCAGACGCGGTTCTTCAGCGTCCGCTGCCCCAAAATCGTTGTATCAAATAATGTCTTCATCTATTCAGTTTTTTACTTTTTCAATAAACCAGCCTCGTTTCACATCACGAATGGTAATTTCCCTACTATCGATGAGGGGCTGAATGAATTGACGCACATCGTCGATGCTGTGGAAATCAAGGGCCTCGCGCACTTCGATGGGGGAGATAAGGGGATGCTGCTCCTGCAACTGACTGACGGACTGCAATGACTGCATGACAGGTTGGGGATAAATGCAGCCTTCGGAGATCTGCCGGATAGCTGCAACAAAGGTATCGTAGCCGATGAGTTGTTTTATCACCATCTGCTTTCCGTCGTACTGTAACAGATATGCGGGTAACGTATGGATGCCCAGAGCGTGCATACGGGTGAGGTCACTGTCCAGAGCTGTTTCTGCACTACTGTCCTGATAATGCAGAAGAAACTGCTTCTCATTGATACCTGTCTGACGGACAACTTTCAGGATTTCTTCAAGTTTCGTGGTGGGACGGGTATCAACGATGGTGGCATAGCGCAGGTTGTAGAGAAAACGATCTGCCAGTTCAGGTGCTGTCAACTGTGCTGCCTTGTAAGCGAGATTGAGGGGCAGTGACGATGTCTCCTCCGTAGAAAAAAGGCAGAAGCCGTCCATGTTTATTGGCATTCCGCTGATGCTTTCCTCGCTCTCATAGATTTTGGCAAGGCGGGCATTGTAGCGGTGAAGTCCGAGAGCAGGACTCTGGGCCAACTCGTTACAGTCACATAGTTCATAGACATTGCGCACGAGCAAGCCCATGGAGTACTTAAACTCTATCTGCCCTGCAAAGTGGGTCTCCAACTTTCGGAAGATGGGTTCGCACTCGTACGACAATCCCATCATCGGGTCGGTAAATGTTGTCAGTGTTATCTTGTTCATGTCCTATAAATATTTATTCCTATCGAAGTTATGCCCAGCCACTCCCCAGTCGGGAATGTCGCTATAGCGGATATAGATGCAGTCGGGCGCAATGCCCAGCACGTCGTGGAAGATGTGCGTGACCTCGGCGGTAAACTTGTCGTAGCCCAGATGAGTCTCGTTGCCCCAGATGGATGCTTCGATATAGACCATCGGCTGGCTGTCATCGCCTCGTAGGTAGAGGTGGCAGTTATCCTCGAAACCTAACATCAGATATTGTTCGCTTTTGCCTGGCACTAACTCTATGGCTTTGCCAAGACGGTTTTTCAACTGACGTTCCTGCTCGCGGCTGATACTTCGGTTGGTTCTTGAAATGATGAATGGCATTTTATTACTCTTTTTTCCAATCTTTAATCAATTGTAGAATCTTGTCGGCCAACTCCTGTTGCTTCTGCTGGTAAGTGTGTCCTGTGCGCTCGATGAAGAGCAGGCGGTTCTGGTCTGCTGTTGGCATGTGAGAGTTGATATTTCTTAGGAAGCCCGACGGGTCGCCATCGGTAAAGTTGTCATAGGTGCCGATAAGCAGAGCACCTGTATGTGTTATCCTGGAAACTTGGCTAAAATCCCCGTCGGGTCGTGTATGCACATTATTGAGCAGTCCACTCCATACCCAGTCGTAGGCAGTCCCCACAGTACATTCTACCCAGCCCATCAGCAGGAAGGGCAGCATCTTTTCTGCATCACCGCGCTCATAGAGTAGGTGGATGATCTCACGTTGTTGAGGTGTCACGCTGGAGGTCATATAATCGAGATTGGCAGGCGAGAGCAACAGGAAATGCTCTACTCTGGTGTCGTGATGACGCGAGAGATAATAAATCACCTTGTTTGCCCCCAGCGAATGCCCTGCCAGTATGATATGCTTGTAGCCTTGCCTCTCAGCATAATCCAGATAGGCAGCAATGTCTTCGTCGGTAAGCGCAAATCGTTCGTTCCATGAACCAATAATCTCTTCCTGTCCCGTCCGTACATTCTGGGTGCGGATAGCCCCGAAAGCATCGTTCGTCTGTGCATAGATGAAGTCGATGCCAGCCGCTGTCAACGTATCACCGATATTGTAATAGAACGGATTGCTGTAGAAGTTGCCATGTATGCCAGTGATGCAAATCAGCACCGTATCAGTTTTGACTCCTGTGCCGAACAGCACCCCGTCGAGCAGCGTACCTCTTTTGGTTTCAATCTTTAACTCTTTCATAACGTCTGCAAAAGTACGGCAAATCATCCTATCCACAAAACGCATGGATGCTGATAATTTTCGCAGTATAGTACTGATAATTTTCGCAGTATATCGCATATTCAAAAAAAAGATGTATCTTTGCAGCCGATATGTACAACAAGAAGATACCTATAGACATCAACTGCGGTTTCCGTATCGCCATCGAGGTGATGGGCGGCAAGTGGAAACCCTATATCATCTATGAACTGCTGGACGGCCCCAAGCGTCCGAGTGAAATACAGCGTCGTATGCCTGAAGCCAGTGAGCGTGTGTTGGCTCAGCAACTGAAGGAACTGGTGGAGTACGGTGTCATCCAGAAGCAGGTCATCGATCCCGTCTGTAAACATTCTGAGTACAGCCTCACAGCCCTTGGCCGTACTCTTATCCCCATTATTGAGCAACTGCGAAATTGGGGTAACGACTTCCGTCCCAAAATGATGGAAATCCTGAAAGAGAAAGAAAACGAAGGGTAATCGAATATAATGAAAGACTTTGATTCCATCTGGCGCACTCAGGACGAAGTGATGGAGCAGCGAGAGCAAAGCCAAACTTGTTTGAGCTTTGCCGAGTCGTGACAGAACTCGACAAAGTCAGATTAGAACGGTGGTCAATGCTGTTCTGGGGGAATGTATCTGGAATCTCAGCTATAATGATCGACGGATGGCCATTGAACTGGAGTTGACTACGTATTTGCAGGAGGAAGAGGTTGATAAGCTTATCAACCAGTTCCCTGTACCAGCAGACTATGATGGTGTAGGCTCGAAGGGAACAAAGTTCGTGTTTTATATGTAAAAAGGGAACTCCCATTCCTGAGAATTCCCCGTGTCCTTTTGAAAGGCATATGTAGAGGCAAAACGTACTCTTTATCTGCGTCCAAAGTGACCTGCATTCTTGCGTCCCTATGGTAGCAAGCGACCGGAGGTCGAGCGGCTATGTCCATGGCGTGGTGTGTTGTTTGCCAAGGTGTGGTTTGAAATACCGTAACGCTTGTCAACTTTCACAGGAGTCTTTGGGTGATGCGGAGCAGGTGCATGATGGTGCACAGCTGGAGCGTGGTGATGTACTGCGGGCTTGTGCATGTGAGCATAGTGTGAGCCGTGAATCCTGTTGTGGCCGCCTTTGTAGGTCACGAACACCGTCGGGTGTGCATTGTAGAAATGCCCTCTGTTGTAGTGAGAATACACTGCAAATGTCCAGCTGCCGGCCTTCCATGCCACAGGACGATAGAAGTGTGCAAGGTTCATATACTTGTCGTACTGCCAGCTGTTCAGAACATAGCGGAGGTCTGCGTTACGGCGATCCCACCAGATGCCGAAGACATCACCGTGTCCGTTCAGGCTCATCAGGTAGTCGAGATTGATCTCATAGACTGCCTCATACTGTGCAGCGGTGAGGTTCAGCTCGTAAGCCATCTTGTCGCTCAGGAAGAGGGCTTCGTGCTTTGCTGCGTTATAGCTCATTGCGTTGGCCGAGATAGTCATGACCATCATCACTGCCAGGATCATCATCTTCTTCATATCTTAATCTCCTATACTTTAAATGGTGAGACTTTTATTTCTTTTTCTCGGTGCAAAGTTCGGAACTTTTAGCGAGGTTTACAAAGGAAAAATCATAATTCGGAGGGGATTTTTCCCTATTTGTAAGTAGGGAAATCTCCTCATATCAATTTTTATTCGTACCTTTGCACCCGTTATGGTACAGCAAATTGAAATAATCCTGAAGCCGAAACGCAGAGGTTTCCACTTGGTGACGAGTGAGATTCTGAGCCAGTTGCCGAAACTGCCCAAGACCGGTATCGTGAACATCTTCACGAAGCATACCAGTTGCGGACTTAGCATCAATGAGAATGCTGATCCTGATGTTCGTGTGGATATGGAAACCATCTTCAACCGTCTGGTTCCTGAGAATCGTCCAGAGTATGAGCATACGTTGGAGGGAGCTGACGATATGCCTGCCCACGCCAAATCAACACTTAGCTGTGTCAGCATCACCATTCCCATCACCGATGGCCGTCTGAACCTCGGCACTTGGCAGGGCATCTACTTCTGCGAATTCCGCAACTACGGCGGTTCCAGAGAGTTGGTAGTAACAATTATTGGAGATTAAAACATGAAAGAATTACTCTTAGTCTGCATCGGCAGCTTCTATGGAGGTGGTGCACGCTATCTGGTTGGAAAGGCCGTACAGTCGTGGGTGGCCGTCTCGTTTCCTTGGGGAACGATGGCTGTCAATATCATTGGCTGTTTCCTGATTGGCATGATTTCAGGACTGTCGCTTGGAGGACAGATTTCACCAACTAAAAAGCTGGTATTGGTAACAGGCTTTTGTGGCGGCTTCACAACGTTCTCTACGTTTATAAACGAGAATTTGCTGTTAGGCCGTGACAGAGCTATGCTCTCCGCTGTGCTATATACGTTGCTCAGCCTTGCCATTGGGCTGATTGCTGTCATCATTGGTTATCAAATTGTGAAATAATGACACTACGAGAATTAATCAATTCTGTAGATTCTGAGCAGTACAGCGATTCTCCGCTATTTCAAAAGTTGCGCAAAACAAAACCCGAATACGGCTCAAATAGGCATATTCAGGTTAAGTTGGTGAATGGTGAAGTTGCCATTACCAATGTCCATGTCGGCTCTTTGGGTGACATTCTGACTTACCAGATAGACGTAGCTCCAGACCTGCAGGTGACGAAGATGCAACTGTTGGATGAAATCCTCAAAGAAATGGCTTCGAACACCTTTAGTGATGAAGAGCAGGCTGAGTTCTGGGACGACTTCGATAACCTGCAAAAAGCAAAGATAGTAAGATGACTGACTACGA
>SUYI01000054.1:13847-18047 GCA_015060485.1 Prevotella sp.
ACTGGAATTGACTGTCACCCTCGATGATGATGCCATCGGCAATCTCTGCTGCCAATTCTCAATTACTGCCGACTACAAGGGCGTCGGCGCAAAAGGATCGAAATTCGCATTCTATCTTTGAATGCCTAAATAATCGAAGTCATTGACCTATGTCGCTTAGCAAGGCTAAGAAGTAACTATCGAAAACAAGGAAGATATGACACAGATTACCTATCACAAAGTGCAGGTGGAGGAATGCAACGTCTTCTACCGCGAGGCGGGTTCGAAAGATAAACCAGCCATCCTGCTGTTGCACGGATTCCCCAGCAGCAGCCACATGTTCCGCGAGCTGATGCCCGAACTGGCAGATGAGTACCATCTGATTGCACCAGACTTCCCGTCGTTCGGACAGACAGAGAGTCCCAGTCGCGAAGAGTTTGAGTACTCCTTCGATCATCTGGCAAAGATTGTCGATAAGTTCACCGAGGCCGTCGGCCTGACGAAGTTCGCGATGTATGTTTTCGACTACGGTGCACCCATCGGCTACCGTCTGGCCATGTGGCATCCAGAGCGTATCACGGCCATCATCTCTCAGAATGGTAATATGTACGAGGAAGGTCTGGGCAAGAAGTGGGAGGCCCGCAAGGACTATTGGAAGAACCCCACGCCAGAGTTGCGCCAGCAATTCTCATCAGCCTTTGCCCTTGAGACCATCATCGGACAATATACCTTCGGCACGCCTGAAGGTAGTGTAGGTCCCGACGGCTACAGCCTCGATTACTATTACGTCAACCTGCCCGGACGTGCCGAGATGCAGAACGACCTCATTCTCGACTATCGCACGAACGTGGCTCTCTATCCTGAGTTCCAGAAGTACCTGCGCAACAACCAGCCCCCCTTGTTGGCTGTCTGGGGCGAGAACGACCCGTCGTTCATTCCTGCTGGAGCCAATGCTTTCAAGCGCGACCTGCCCAATGCTGAAATCCACTTCGTTCCCAGCGGCCATTTCGCCCTCGAAAGCCATCATACAGAGATTGCTCAACTGATGAAGAATTTCCTAAAGCGCATCATCTACATTACCCAAACATCTTGATTAGACCCTCGAGGACTGCATCTGACATCCGACCGTAGCCTACCAAGTTGACCACATATGGAATCTTGGCAGCGGTGAATGGCAACAGCCGCTTGGAGGCTTCATCGATGGCCAGTTGGTCGGTGGTGCCGAGGTAGGCGGGGATTGTGTACCTTTCAACATGTTTTTTGCAAAAGGTTTGTATATGTCGTACGATTTTCATCGGTCACGACGGTCGCTCGCTGCATATCGTCTGCCGCTACGAGGTGACCGACAGCGAGCCTTCGGAAACGACACAAACCAATGCGTTCAGGAAACTACAGTATATTTGTGGAATTGTAATCTACTATTTTAAACTTTTCTGCTCCTTTAGCGTCAATCTGTATAATGAATCACAAACTATTCCTCACTTTAACGCTCTTAATGAGTGTTATGTGCCAAACGATTAAAATAGCCTTATGAAAATACTAATGATTGGTGGAACGGGCACCATTAGCAGTGCCATTACCCGACAATTGTCAGAGAGCGGGCACGACCTGTGGCTGCTGAATCGCGGCAACCGCAAAGAGGAGGTGCCCGCAAATGTGAAACAAATCATCGCCGACATCGACGACGAGGCCAGCGTGCTCGCTGGAATAGGCAGCGAGACCTTCGATGCCGTCTGCGAGTTCATCGGCTTCGTACCTGCTCAGGTGGAGCGTGATGTCAGGCTCTTCAAGGGGCGCACGCGTCAGTATGTATACATTTCTTCTGCCTCGGCCTACAACAAACCCGCAGCCAGTCATGTTATTACCGAAGGTACGACGTTGGCCAACCCGCACTGGCAGTACTCGCGCAACAAGATTGCCTGTGAGGAGTTGTTAATGAGGGAATACCGCGAGAACGGCTTCCCAGTTACTATCGTCCGTCCCAGCCATACCTACTGCGAGCGTGGCGTGCCGGTCAGCGTACATGGACTCAAGGGCAGTTGGCAGGTGCTGAAGCGTATGCTGGAGTGCAAACCCGTCATTATTCAGGGTGACGGTTCTTCACTGTGGACGCTGACGTGGAACGAGGATTTCGCCCGTGGCTTCATCGGTCTGCTGGGCAATCCGAAGGCCATCGGCGAGGCGTTCCAGATAATGAGCGACGAACAGCTGTCGTGGACGCAGATTTACGAGTGCGTGGCTACTGCACTCCATGTAACCATGAAGTCCTGTTATGTGGCTTCCGAGTTCCTCGCTGCCGTTGCACCTAAGACATGGGACTTCGAAGGCAACCTCCTTGGCGACAAGAGCGTCACCGTCTGCTTCGACTGTACGAAGCTGAAGCGTGCCGTCCCTGGTTTCCAGTGTACTACGCGTTTCGATGAGGGTGTCCGCCGTTGCGTCGACCACATTTTGTCCCACCCCGAACTGCAAGTGGAAGACCCTGAGTTTGACGCTTGGTGCGACAGGGTGATAGCAGCACAAGAAGAAGCAAAATCTAAACTGACAATAACAAATAACTGATAATTGAATATGAAAGACTTTAATTACTACGCACCGACAGAAGTGGTGTTTGGAGAGAAGAGTGAGGAGCAGGTGGCTGCTTTGGTCAGGAAGTACGGTGGCACGAAGGTGCTGGTGCATTACGGCGGCAAGAGTGCTGAGCGCTCCGGACTGCTCGATAAGATTTGCAGACTGCTCGACGAGGGTGGGGTGGCATACGTCAAGCTTGGCGGTGTGGTGCCTAATCCCAGACTGTCATTGGCTCACAAAGGTATTGAACTGTGTCGTCAGGAGGGTGTCGACTTCATTCTTGCCGTGGGTGGCGGCAGCGTCATCGACTCGGCCAAGTGCATCGCCTATGGTGTGTGTATGGAGGGTGATGTGTGGGACCTGTACCTGGGCAAGGCAGATGCGCCTCACACCATGCTTCCTGTTGCCTCTGTTCTGACCATCCCTGCTGCTGGCAGCGAGATGAGCGAGGCCAGCGTTATCACTAACGAGAACGGCGATGTGAAACTGGGCTATTCTAACGATATGTCGCGCCCCAAGTTTGCCATCATGAATCCCCGTCGCACCTTTACCCTGCCTCCCTATCAGACCGCTGCGGGTGTCACCGATATGATGATGCACACCATGGAACGCTATTTCACCAAGGACGACGATATGGACCTGACCACCGACTTGGCTGAGGCCGTTCTTCGCAGGATGAAGACCGCCGTCTTTGAGGTGCTGAAGAATCCTGAAGACTATCGCCAGCGCGCCCAGATTATGTGGGGTGGCAGCGTGGCCCACTGGGGCCTTACCGGTTGTGGCATGAGCGACGACTGGGCTACTCACCAGCTGGAACACGAACTCAGCGGAATGTTCGACGTGACGCATGGTGCAGGTCTGGCTGCCATCTGGCCCAGTTGGGCGCGCTACGTGATGCACGAGAACCTGAGCCGTTTTGTCCGCTTTGCCGTCAACGTGATGGATGTACCCAACGACTTTACCGACCCTGAGGGCACCGCCTTGAAGGGCATCGAGGCCATGGAGCGCTTCTATCACGCCATCGGTATGCCCACGAATATCAAGGAGCTTATCGGTCGTGATATTACCGACGATGAAATCAAGGAGATGACTCGCAAGTGCAGTCGCGACTATCAGGCCACCTGTGGATGCTTCAAGGTGCTGAAAGCTGAGGATATGGAGGCTATCTATAAAATGGCACGTGCATGAAAAAGTGACCAACGCCATGGTGGGGGTACGCTATCCCATGGACTGACTGTAGCTCGCCATCAGCAGTCGGAATCCCCGTTCGGGGTTCTCCCGCATCGCCACTATAATTTCTTTGTCATCTGCCATTATTTTAATCGTTTCTGTATATATGACCCGTAAAACAGAAGAAAGTAAAATTTGCAGGTTGAAAAATTTCATCTCTTTCCCAGCCTGATGCCGAAGAATGTGCGGATGCGCCATTTGATGTTATGTATGGCGAGGCTCTCCTTGTAGCCGTTATTGGTGAAATTGAAAAGAATACTGAAAGCCCGTCATCACGACGAGCTTTCAACATAAAAAACGTTGCAAAACGAATTTTAAAATATGAGAATTATTTACAAAGACATTTACAACATTGTTGCGGCGCCTGCACCTGACAGGGCGGCCACGAGGACGCGTACCACCTCGAGTACGACGTTCCAC